>DMDA01000025.1:67478-94460 GCA_003451595.1 Chloroflexota bacterium
CGATAGAGCAACGCCACGCTTGTCACGCTGGGCCACAAAGAGAGGAAGCGCAAGGCAAAGTCATGGTCGCCCACCCACGGCAACCAGAGATGCAGCAGGAGAAAATAGCCAGGCAGGTGCTCCACCGGCAGCTCCGCCAACATCTGCGCGAGCGGCAGCGCCGCACGTTGCAGGCTAATGCCTTCATCGCTCCACAGGCTCTGAAAGTCGAGGTGATAGGCGCGCAGCGCAAAGGCGAGCAGCAGAATCGCCAGCAGCCCCAGGCGACGGAGCGTGCGCGCAGGGATTGCTGCCTGGAACGAAGGAGTTGATACGTTCATACAGGCTGTAGATTGTACCACGTCACGGCGCGATCTCTACTTCGGCCAGGGGCAGCGCTGCGTCTGGCAAGGGCGCACCCTCGGCGTCAAACACGGGAATGCGTTCCGCACCTGCGGCGGCGTCATAGAAACCTAGCAGCAAATGGGCGGTTCCTGGGACGGCGTCAGTGTTGACCGTCAGCGTCACCCGGTCCGTGATGATCTCGCCGGGCCGCCACGCCGAGGTCGGGTTGAGGCCATCGGTGGGCGGGCTGTCGTGTTGGGCGGCCATGCCCAGCGCCGGGGCATAGAGATGCACGAAGCGCGTCAGGTCGGCGCTGGTGGGTGCAATGCTGCGATAGTAGAGCGTGAGCGTCACCGTGTCGCCGGGATGTACGCGCTGGTCGAGCGCGGTGATGTCATAGCCGAGCACCTCGAATGTGTCACCCACGCGTGCCTGCAAAGGTCGCTGGGGCGACGGGCGGCGTGTTTCCCCAACGATCTTGAGCGGTGACAGGCGCACGGCATCGGTGCGGACGTTGGCTTGCTGGCTGGCGGCGTCCGCATAGGCCGGCAGACGTTCCTGATCACCGTAAGTGTATATGCCCACTTCCGGCCAGTAGACGCCACCCGGGGCGTCGGCGGGGACGCGCAGTAGATAGGCGTCGGTGTAGCTGCGCCCAGGCGTCCAGCTTGCGGGCGGTGCAAAGAGCGGGCCAGGGATGTGATCTTCCTGGGCGATGGGATGCCCATTGCCATCGACCAGGTGCACGAAAGCGTGGTAATTTTCGGCAAGCGCTTGTGCGGTTGCCCAGTGCAGCGTCACCCCGGGCTGTTGCCTTCGCCGCCTGCCAACACACCTTTTTCCAGTTCGATCTGCGCCATCACGCCAGAGGAGAGATCGGGTTCGTGTGGGGCAAAGACGTCGATCCACGCCAATTGCGGCCGTTGGGCAAGAATAATGAGGGTGATGAGCAACGCAGCGGCGGGCTGGCGCCAGCCCGTGCGCAGGTGCAGCAACCAGCCGCCGGAAAAGAGCGCCAGCGGCAGGGAAATGATGCTGAGGAGGCGCCAGGGGAATTGTGCAATCGTGAGGATATCATTGCTTTGCCAGAGCGGCAGCGCCCACGCACCGATCAGTGCACTGGCGATGAGCGCCACCGCGCCCAGATAGAGCCATTCGGCGTCGCGGCGGCGCGCCGTCAGGAAGCCGCCTGCCGCCAACACGACCTGTACGATCCCCAACCGGTTGGGGCGGATAAAAGTGTGGGTGAAGGCAAAGCCTGTGTCGAGAAAATTTTGCCACGTCCACACGCTGAGGGGCAGCCAGACCTGGCGCGCTATCGTGTACGCCTGTTCGGAGAGCGCGCTGCGTTCGGCGATCAGTGGCAACCAGAAGAAGGCGCTCACCCCCATGGCTGCAAGCACGGCGGCAAGCGGCCAGGTGAGCGCCGCCAGTTTGTAGCCAACGCGCCGCCAGTGCACCCAGAGATAGCCGATGAGTAGCGGCGGCGTGAAAAGCAAGGTGATGTTATGTGTGATCGCCAGCAACGCCAGCGCAAAGGTTGCTACGAAAAAGGGCGGGCGTTTTTCGGCGACATAGAACAAACGTCGGAAGCCGAATAAAATCCACGGCAGCGCGGCCAGCGCCATTGTTTCAGCCAGTCCGCCGCGAATGTAGACGTTGTCC
Organism: Chloroflexota bacterium; assembly: GCA_003451595.1. Lineage (GTDB taxonomy): Bacteria > Chloroflexota > Anaerolineae > Caldilineales > Caldilineaceae > Caldilinea. Next base: position 69,468 of record DMDA01000025.1, read on the forward strand.
ATCACGTAGGGAGCGTATAGATACGCCACGGCGACCGTCAGTGCAGGCCAGGGCTGATCGACGTCAAAGATGTCGCGGGCAAGCAAGCCGGCGCCGTAGCCAGCTGCCATTACGGCGAGGACGAAGCTCAAGGTGAAGGCTGCCTGCAGCCCCAGACCGGTCCAGTGCAGCAGTTCCGCCAGCCAGTAGGAGCCGGGGCCATAGAAGTTGAATGCCGGGTAGCCAAAGCCGAGCAGCATGTCGGGCGCCCAACGTGGCAGGAAAGTTCCGCCAGCCACGGCGCGCTCCAGCACGGCCAGCCGCAGCAGGTGATAACCGCCATCGTAGGAGCGCGGCAGCCCTTCTACATACAAGGGCGCCAGCGCAGGCAGGGCAAGCAACGGCGCCAGAAAAAGCCAGAGATGGCGACGTCCTGCCTGCAAGAAGTGTGCGCGCTGTGTTTGAGGGCTATGCATATAACGCAAGGTGGGCGCGGGCGATCTCCGGCCAGGTGAAGAGGCGGCTGCGTGTGCGCGCATGTTGACGTAGCGCTGCTGCCAGCACAGGATCATCGGCGAGACGTTGAATGGCGGCGACCAGCTCGTTGACATTGCCAGCCGGCGCATAGAGCACATCCTGTCCGTCCACCAGTTCGGGTAGTGGCGCTTGCGGCGTTGTGGTGACGATGGCGCAACCGTTGGCCAGGCCAGCCATCAATGTGCCGCGGCGCAGGCTGGCGCCATCCAGGAAGGGGAGCACCAGCACATCGCACGCATTCAGGTCGGCGGCGACCTCTGCGTCGGGTTCATTGCCGGTCCACTGCACGCGCGCCTCCAGGCGGTGCTTGTGGATGATCGATTCCACTTTTTGCGCGTAGGCGTGATTGGTGGCGTCGCTGGCGCCGATGCGCTCGCCGATCATGAGCAGACGCGCGGTGGCGTGAGTTTGGGCAAACTGATGTAGCGCCTTGAGTAATTCGACGACGCCCTTGCTCTGGTTGAGAAAGCCGAAGTAGGCTAGGACAAAATCCTGGTCGCTGTAACCGCGTTGCTGACGGCGCGCACGACGTTGCTCCGGTGTAAAGGTGCGGCTGACGATATTGCTGCCGATCGGGATGCTGGTGACGTTGATGCCGCGTCGGCTCAGGCGTTGGCGGTCAGCCTCTGTCGTCGTAACAACGCGTTCAGCATAGTGGGCGGGGCGCTCTGTCACCCAGGCGCGCAACCAGCCTGCTTTGGGGAAGAGGTACATTGGCAGCAAGTCATGATAGGTCCAGGCGGTGCGAATGCCCTGACGTTGCCACTGCCAGGGCGCAAAGTTGATGGCGGGGTGCATGTGGAAGGCGGCAGTTTGGTACTGAACGTGCACCCAGTCAGCGCCTAGCTCTGCCGCCAGCGCCGGCACCGTATGCAAGATGTGCCAGTCCCAGTGCTGGATGGCAGGCAGCACGCGGATACAGCCGTCGAATGCGGCGCAGTTCGGTTGGGCAGCGCGCTGACTGGTTAACACGGTGATGCGCACGTTCAGGTCGTGCAGCGCGCACGCCAGTTCACGCGTGTAGGCGCCGACCCCACCCTGCATAGGGGGATATTCACCGGTCACAAAGAGAATGTGCATTGACTATGCTCGCAACTCCTTTTCCATCACGTAGCCCCGAAACGCTTGTTCGACAAAGCCGTGTTGCGCCAGGAGATTGATTGCAGCGGCCTGGTGCATCTGCACAAAGAGGATGATTTGCTCCAGCGCTTGTTGCACAGCATCATTGATTATACGCCGCAGCAGCCAGCGTCCGATGTTCTGATTGCGCCAACGCTCCTCCACCTCCCAGTGTACGATGTGCGCGATGGGGAATGTGTGCGCTTCCTGTGCGACGCGACAGCGCACGACGCGCGCTGTCGCAATCAACTCGGTGCGCCTAAAATAAAGCTGATAATGGCGATCGTAGTTGGCGCCGCGCATGACCAGCGTCAGGGCGGAATGCGGCGCTTCCTCCTCGAACAGCTCGTCGTGCAGGGGGCGTGCAAAGCAGTAGTAGCGCGCTGTGAAGCGGAATTCGTGCGCAGTCAGCGTCTGCACCAACACCGTCCAATCAGCGGGCAACAGGCCGCAGCCGGCCTGCCACGCCAGATAACCTGTGCTGGGGTGGAAGGCCTTGACCCGCGCAATGTGATGCTGGCGCCAGAAGGCCTCTGCCGCTGTCAACAAGTGCGTCATGGCCGCACGTGCGTCATCCTCATCCTCGGGCAGCGCCAGCCAGCGCAACAGCCCCAGCGGTTGATAGTCGGGCTGATCGAGGGAGTCACTATCCAGACCAACAGCAGCGTCGAGCAGTCCGATCAGTTCACCAACTCGCAGCAACGCCAGCGTGGTGCGTTGCTGCCAGCGCACAGGATAGAGGCTGAGCGCTGCATCATCAAAAAAGTGCGCCTGCACTTCCGCGGGCGTCAGGGTGCGGCTATAGATGCTGCTCGCCAGCAAACGATTCACGATGGGTGTAGCGGCTTCGCTGTCGGCGGGCGTCAATGGCCGGACAAAAAGCGTGGGTGTAAAGGGTAGCATGATGACGAGTTAAGCGCGATGCGGGCATTTTGCCTGCAGAACTTCCAGCAACGCCTTCTGATCGCCAACGGCGGGCAGGGTGACGCTGTGCAATGTGTCCAGGTCGAGCAGGCCGTTGGGCGATAGTGGGTGATAGGTCACAACGATGCCGCGCACGAGGCGTCCGGCCTCGGTCGCGCTGTCGAGCTGGCGAAATTCAACGCGCCGGCGGCGCAAGGGGGTGCGCAGCCAGAAACCCTGGCGGTCGATCGCCACATGCGCCGCCCACTGGTCGGCAAAAGCTAACGCGGCATATACACAGCCAATCATGAAAATCAGTGTGATCCAGTCGAACTGTCGCCACAAGGCCCATGCGCAGAACAGCGCGGCGGCTGCCCCGAATGCTGTCAACAACCCATATTGACCTGTGGGTCGATAGGTGATGGTGGTGTCGCTCGTCATGGGTCGCTCTGCCTGCGTTATGCGTGATACACAGTTATTTTATACCAGTGATCGCCTGCCATAGTAATGTGACACCGAAGAATGCCAGCAGGAGCGCGCTGGCGACGAGCAGGCGCCGATACCAGGCGTCGTTGAGAAAGCGCCGTCCGCCAGCGACGCCAAAAGCCACCAGCACCTTACTTCCGACCAACAGCCCGTAAAAGCCGGCCAGAAAGCTCGTCGCCGCCCACGCGCTGCTCTGCCAGGCGTTGGTGAGCAGCGGCGCGGCCACGCCAATCCAGAAGAGCCAGGGATGCGGACTGAGAAAGTTGACCAGCATGCCGCGCCAGAGGTCGGCCGTGGCGGCTGCTGGCGTTGACGCGGCCGTGGCAAGGCGCGCATGGTGTGCGTCGCGCTGAATTTCCCACGCCAGGTAGAAGATGAAGAGGGCGCCGGCAATGGTGAGCGCGCGCTCGATTGCCGACGGCAACGCAGCGAAAACTGTCATCGCTATGACGATGATCGGCAGATCGGTGAGCAGCGGCGCAATTGCCACGCGCACACCCGCACCCAGTCCGCGCTCCAGCGTTCTGGTGATGACCAGCGTGAGTAGTGGCCCGGGGCTTACGCCAGCGGCAAAACCGAGTGTCGCGCCGGCAATCCAATAATTCATGCGGTCGCCTGCGTCAGGATGGTGTGGTAGGTGGACTCGATGACGGCGACGTGTTCGGCAAAGTGCAATACCGGCGCGATGCCACGCCGCAGAGCGTCTAGTCGCTCCGGCGCCGAAACATAGAGCTGGATGGCGCGCTGCCAGGCCGGTGCATCGCCTGGGGGCAGCAGTCGGCCATTCACGCCGTCGACGATCACATCGGTCAGTGCACCCATGGCCGAAGCCAGCACCGGCACGCCAGCCATCAGCGCCTCATGTGCAGCAAAGCAATAGGTTTCGTGCCAGAGACTGGGGACGACAACCACGTCAGCACTTGCCAGCGCCTCCCAGACTTGCGGCCGGGTCAGACGTCCGAGCCAGGTGACGCGCGGATCGGCCAGATGGTGCAGGCTGGCGACATAGGCTGGGTGCGCGCTGGCGTCGCCGGCAATGGCGAGGCGCACCTGCCCTGTCACGCCGCGTAAGGCTTCCAGGACAACGTGCACGCCCTTGTTGGGCGCCAGCCCGCCGATGTACAGCAGGCGGAGGCCATCGCTGCGTTCAGTCACGTGTGGCGACGGCGCCGCCGGCGGCGTTACGCCGAGCGGTGCTGCGCGCAGCGCGTGCGTCGGCGCACCGTGATCGGCATACCAGCGGCGCACGAACTCCGAGGGCGTGAGCAGAGCGGCGGCGTGTGCCAGCAACGGACGTAGGCGTCGGTTGCGGTCGGCCATGAGCGGCCACAACACCGGCGCCGTTCCCCATGCCAGCGGCGACCCGGTGCGAGCAACAGCGCAGCGCGTACAGTTCAGGTAAGCGTGCGGGCCGTTGCAGGCTGTCTCCGCGTAGTTGGTAAGCAGATTAGCGTTGGCGCACTGCCACCAGTAATCGTGCAGCGTGATCAGATAGGGAATCCGCTGTGCGCGCAGCTCATGCAACAATGAGGTGGGCAGCCCCATCAGGTGTTGCACGTGCACCAGGTCGGGCTGGAAGTGCGCCAACGCCTGCCGCCAGTGTGCGTGCAATGTTGGCTGGCGCCAGGTGGTCAGGAAGCGGCGCGTGGGCGTCAGCACACCGTCGCTGGCGGCAAAGGTCGTGACGTTGTCATCGCTGTGAGTTGTCAGTTGTTGCCCGCTGCGATAGGTGCGGTGGAATACGGCGATCTCCCATCCCCGGTGCGCCAGCGCGTGCGCCAGGGACTGGGTGTAATGTTCGACGCCGCCGATGTGTTCGGGCGGATATTGATGCACCAGCTGCAACACTTTCATCGTGAGCGGCTCGCTTCTTGACAGAGCTGCATGTAAATCTGCTGGACAAGTGGGTACTTGTGATCCCAGGTGTGCTGGCTGTATACTTTGCGGCGCCCGGCTTCACCGAGGCGCTGACGCAAAGCTGGGTCGTCGGCCAGTGTGCGGATGGCGTTGGCAAGCTTGGCAACATCGCCAAAAGGGACAAGCAGTCCATCCATGCCATCATTGACGACAGTGCGAACGCCCCAGGCCTGCGCCCCTATGACGGGTTTACCATAAGCCCATGCTTCCAGAAAGACAATTCCAAATGAGTCGGTGCGTGAGGGCAGCGCCAGGATGTCGATGGCATCGAGCAGGTCGAGCTTGGTCTGATGATCGATTGACCCCAGCACTACGATGCGATCACGTTCAGCAGTGGGCAATGAGTCAAGATAATGCTGGAAGGGCGCCAATACTGCCCCCGCCAGCACAAGATGGATGTCGCGTCCTTGACGCCACAGCGCGCGCACTGCTTCGACGACGTGAACTGTGCCCTTGTCGTAAGCCATAGCCGACAGCACGCCCACGACGGTTCCCTCTAGTCCGTAGCGCTGGCGCAAACGGGCGCCGGTGCCACCCATTAATTCAGACAGACTGACGCCTGGCCCGGCGACGCGTATACGGCTGGCTGGTAGGTTGTGCTGTGCGTAAAACGCTGCCTCGTCATGGTTGATCGCGATCAGAAACGCGCTTTGCGTAACTAACTCGATCTGGTGACGCATGGTATAGAAACGGCTGACGGTATCGACGCCGGGAGCTGAACCGGCGCCGAGATGGGTCAATGGATAGATGACGAAGGGTCTCTGGATGCGCTTTGCATAACGGGCTGCGGCAGCAATCAAAGGTTCAAAGACAATCGTCATGCCGGCTACAAGGTCGAACTCTTCTGTAGTCTTAGTCAACCATTCATAAAGTGTTGGTGTCCAGGGGGTGAAGCGCGCTAGACTGTGCAACCATGTATTTGGAACCCAAGGCATCTTGGAGAGCAACCACAGCGACCGGCGAACCGCAGGATAACTGAGTTGCGGCTTCGGCAGGTGATGCACCGGAAAACGTAGCACTCGCACCCCATCGATGATGGATTCAGCTTGGGCGATGCGCCGTGCGTTGGGGTTCCAGAACAATTCGAAGTCCTGTGCGTCGGTGGTGACCACGGTGACAGCATGGCCGTCAGCGGCAAGGCGCATCGACAATCCGGCCAAATACAACTCAGCGCCCCCAACGGCAGGCAGGTAACGCTGTGTTACATGCAAAATTCGCATGATCGCAAGCATACCTTGTGTATCAGGTTTTGTGAAAAGACACTACCTGTGTTGGCACATCACGAAGGTCGAGTGTGCGCCCCCATGAATGTGCAAGAGTTAGTTAGCGCTGATAGTAGGTGTATCTGTTTTTTGTCAGTGTCGACTGACTCAACGACGTACTGGGTGTATCTCTACTACTGACCTTTACCTGCGCAGGATCGGCAAGTATAAATAATTGACCTGGCCTACGTAGAGAGTGAGCGGCACCTCTACAGAAGGTAATGTATCACCGTCACTAGTGGCATCGATTCTGAGCCACCCCAGCGAGTAGGTGCCTTGGTTCAACTGGCTGGCATCAATGAAGATTTGTATAGAGGTAGATTCTTGTGGCGGCAATTCCCCGCTGGGAGGGGTGACAGAGACTCTGGCCTGACCCGGACCGGCGGCAGCTACAAATTGTGCACTCCAAGTGAGTGCAGTGCCGCCTGGGTTTGCAAAACCCAGGCTAGTGATTGTCTGATCCAGATTTGAGGGAAGATTGATGTCCGCTAACGCCAGGAGAGCATCGTCTAGCAGGGCTAATTCGGCCGGCCTGGTAACAGCAATATAGCCATCCAGCGCCGCGCTTCGATGAAACATGGGCCAGGGTGCTGCACCTAGTGTCCCTTCGGTAGAGCGGAAATGCCACATGTAGCCGGAAGATGTATCACCCAGGGCGTTGCTACTGCCAATAAAGACATCAGTTTTACCGTCTCCATCAGTATCGCCCACTGACGGTGTAGAGGCAACGGTGTACATTGTTTTGAGGCGCGTTTGCAAGGCGCCATTACCGTTGTATACATGGATATCCCACACCATGCTGATGAGCACCTCGACACTACCATCGCCATTGAGGTCGGCAATGACTGGTGATCCGAAAATCATAGCATCCATGTTCAGATCGTTTTTGGGCGAAACCGGCCAGCCAGCAACCGGCACGCCGTTGTGATGCCAGGCATGCACCATGCCTGCACCGGGAATAGGATCACCCGTATTGATGAATGGATTGCCGGCGCCAATGACTACTTCCAGGTCGCCGTCATTGTCCAGATCGCCGATAGCTGGTGAACTAAAACCAGGATAGGGTGTAATCTGAGGCCAGCCAGGAGCGTTGGGTAGTTTGTTCGGGTCCGCATAAGGTAGTGAGCTGAATACGTTATCGGTGCGAAAGACATAAACATAGTTTGTTTTGTTGCGTCCGGTTGCATTCCACCAGTAATAACTCGTGCCGACCACGATCTCTAATGCACCGTCGCCGTCTAGGTCAGCAATGGCCGGGGATGAGAACACGGCTTCGTCGACGAACCGCCGCACCAGAACATCGCCATTCTTATCGAAAACGTAAATGAAACCGCCATTTTGCGTCACTGTGCCATCAGGCAATTTGCCACCGCCTGTGATGTCGGCGCCAATGATGATTTCGTTGTTTCTATCACCATTCAGGTCGGCGCACGCAGCAGTCGACCAAACTGTGTCGGCATTGTGATAGCCTGGTCGCGGCGCCATACTCGGATAGGTATTCAGATTGTTCCAGCGCGCAGAGCCATCATAGTTGAATAGATAGATCTGGCGATCCCATCCGCCAAAGGCGATTTCCAGTTTGCCGTCGCCATCGACATCACATAGAGTCGGTGAAGAAAAAGCGCCATCAGGATAGCCGTCTTTGGGTGCATCATCGAGCGTGTCATAACGCCAGCGGAGATTACCGTAGCGGTCATAGACCCGGAGGCCGCCACGTCGCTTGCGGTCGCCGACGTCACCACCGGTGGTGATCACGACTTCCGGTTGCCCGTCGCCATCGATATCGCCGACTGCCGGGCTGGAGTTAATGGGTGCATCGACAGAGACCGCCCACAATTCACTGTCGTTACTGCGCAGTGCGATGAGCTGAATTGGACGATTTGGCTTGTTATTGTCTGCGCCATTTTGTGCTGTGGTGCCAATCAAAATTTCTGGGAGGCCGTCGCCCGTCAAGTCGGCTAATGTTGGCGAAGAATGAATCACAAGTCCACCCGATAGCTTGACATTGCTGGACGAAAACGACAAGGAGGCCGGCGCTTCGGATTGTGCCTGCGCTGGTAGGGTGTCTATACTCAGCAAAACTGCCAGCATAACGCTCAATATGGTCAAGTGCATCAGGTTTCGTCGGATGTATTTCATAGTTTTTTCCTTTGTGCAATGGAATGTGCTGCGCTCGCTGAGGCTCCTTGAACTGTATCGATATTATATCCACAAGGTTGACGACTTGAATTGCCAAAAGCCCTGGTGAGCAGCGCCTGTAAATCTAGATGTCACAATCCTCAAGTCGCTCCACCCACTTTGGGGGAGAGGTTTGGGAATTTCGTGCGATTCCTGATCGCAAAACGAGCATCGCGCTCGAGGGCAGCGCGAACATCTAGCATACGTTAATTAAACATCAGCACTTTTGCCGGATTTGTTGGCTACGATTCAGCAGCGGGAAGATGACGTCGACGAATTGTGTAAGTCTGGCGAATCATTCTGTAGGATGTGTTGAAACAGGCGATTCAGCGGAATCGCTGCAAGCATAGTGACGCTGAAAGCGATCGTCACCAACGTCAGTTTGAGGTAGGCTGTGTCAATTGCCGTCAAGAATGAGGGGAGCTGATTGACGAGCCACACTATGGCCTGGTTCGAGCGGAAGTGTTCGCGCAAAATCGAGTTGCTGCCAAGGTAAAATGGAAACATGTATGCTCGCTGAACGAAGAGGATCAGGTAGGTGAAATAGACCGTAATGAGTATTAGCATTAGTGGCTGTAGAAACTGTCTGGATCGCAGCAACCACGTCAACGCCCCGCCGACAAAAATCACCAGAATTGGGATCACCGGCACAAGATAGCGTGGCGCCGGTGAAAGCCCGGCGGGCCAATCGTAGTAGGCGCCGCCAAGCAGGTGAAAGCCGGCATAAATAATTGCAAGCCATAGCACTGTGCTGCGCCGATTAGGGCAACGCGCCAGAATCCAGGCCCCCGGGAGTGCAAGTAGATAGAGCGGTGCAAAGAAAAAGAGACCAACTTCCTGATCGAACCACAATCCCAGCACGCCGTCATCGATTCGGGTGTCGATAAGTCGTGCATACCCAGGTGAGATCAGTGCACTCCACCCTAACTCACCGTAGACGACATATGCCCAAGCGAGGTGGGCTACAGCTAGTAGCAAAATCGGCGGCAGGGACCACCGCACACTCGTGCGCAAATTGTCGCGCGTCTGCCAGAGGTACCAACTGTAAAGCAGCAATGCCAATAAAATGAATTTATTCTGAAAATGCGGCATCACGCCGACCGTCAATCCAACAGCGAGCGCATCCCTGCGTCGATGTTGGGCTGAAGCTGCTAAAGTCAACATCAACACCAGCGCCACCAACGCCATAATTACCGTTTCTGGATAGATCTGATGGCTGTAGATCACGATCGGATAGGTTAGTGCGCAGAGCAGAGCGGTAATGAAGGCGACTGGCGATGGGATGAATTGTTGGATTACTAGAAACAGCCAGCTCATGCCAGCAGCTGTCAACAATGCCAGCAATAACTGGACGCCGATGCGTCCTCCGATTGCATATGCTGGCGTCAATAGCAGCGGCATGCCTAACGCAAAGTGATGGCGGATCGTGCGCCCGTTGTATGTATACAGATAGGCGCCTACATCCAGAATGCCGCCGTTAAAAAATGCTAGATAGTCGCGATTGGCGTAGTTATTCTCTACCTCCAGATCATGATCATAGAGCAGGCTGTGTGCTTGAAGCAGATAATGTGGTTCATCACCATTCGTCATGCTCATGCCCGGCGGTTGTGAAAAGAAGATTACCAGTAACACGTAGAGCGCTGCTGAAATGACAAACATCAGTAGAGGCGAATTCATGGTCAATTTACGCTGCACAACACCGTCCCTAATCGAGATCGCTTAAGTTCTGGTCTGGTTTGTTCGTCAATCCAGCTATAGTGTACTATCAATACATGGTTTTTGACCGATTGTGCAGGTTTTGTGTACAAAAAGGACATCATGACGACGTCTCAATTCACCTCATCGCCCCCCCGTTATCCTGATCTTGACTATGCATTTCTGCGCTACATCGGCGTCTCAGTCGAGGGTGAGGCAGTTGGACATGGCGTCTATCTGCCACTGTTGCAGGGCTACAGGCGCATTGTCGATCTTGGTTGTGGATTAGGTGGGTTTGTTAAACTTTTACGCGACCATGGGTTCGATGCTTATGGCGTAGATGCTGATCCCCAGTGTGTAGCTGACGCTGGTGCACTCGGGATCCCGATTGTGGAGAGCGATGTGATTTCGCACCTACGCTCACTCACACCTGGCAGCCTTGACGCTGTTTTTTCGGCGCATCTTGTCGAGCATCTGCCCTATGAAGTTGTGATGGAGTTAATCGAGCTTGCATTTCGTGCTTTGCGTCCCGGGGGGCGTCTATTGTTAGTGACGCCAAATCCACGCGCGCTGGTGAGTCACCTGGAATTGTACACAATGCATTTTGGCCACGTGGCAATGTATCATCCGAATCTACTCGCGTTTTTTATGCAGTATTCGGGTTTTGTTAATGTTGACTTTGGCGAGAATCATATGACCAGTGCTACGAATGTAGCGGCATCATCGCCACTAGCGAAACTGGATCAATTGCTTCCAGAGTTGAGCAATTTTCTGGCGAGAGACCTGACCGGGCAGGTGGCACATCGACCTGCGACCCAAGTAATTCCTAAGCCTTCAAATTGGTTGCGTCGGTTACTTTGGCACTTTAAGATGACATGCATCAAATGGTTGGTGCAACCTTATTACGATCAACTCGGCGAGGATCTGGCAACGCACTCTCAGTCTACCCAGGCGTTAGCTGAACAGGTGGCAATGGTCCAGCACTCATTGCATATGGTGTTGACGGCTGTTCATCGCCCCTTTGAGAGTTACGTTGTTGGTAACAAACCGGCCTGAACAAGGTTAAACCTTTGAAGGTGGCATGATTGCTAGCTTCTATTGATAAACTGGTTTAGGTAGTGTTGCCATTGTGAGCGCACGGTTGGCGCAAGAAAGGCAGAAAGACGTTCCCTTTGGCGCGCTAACACGCGCGTCCGCAACTTTTGATCTGTGACCAACAGGTCGACCAGCTCGGCCAGCGCCTCGAAGTGCTTTTCGTGGAAGAGCACACCAGCACCATCCAAGGTGTCAGGCACACCTGTCGAAGCATACGCCAATACCGGGAGATTGAAGTACATGCTTTCGACCAGCGGCTTGCCAAAGCCTTCATGTTCGCTCATGGAAACGTACAGGGTCGAGTGCCGATAGTAGGTCACCATGGTTTGTTGTGATACATGGCCGGTGAAGATGACGGCATTCTCTAGCTGCAGATCGTACACTAGGTCGCGCAACCAGCGCACATAAGGCGGCGACCATAAGGCGCCAACCAAAGCCAGCTGCGCCTCCGGCAAGATACGGCGCACATAGTAGAGAAGCTTGACTAGATCATCCTGACGCTTGTTTGGTGCCAACCGCCCGACAAAAAGTAGCCACGGGTTGCTGGAATTCAGCTTTGCCAGCGCTTCTGGGTCGTCGGCGTGCTGATAATCTGTTTCGTCGAGTGGCAAGGGTAGCGTCCCTGTGTGCGTAAATCCGGCGCCAATTAACGCTGCCGTGTTATAGCTGGAGTCGCCGAGTGCCAGGCCGGTTTGCTCGCGCAAACTTGGCAATTGCTCGATGCCGCGTTGAAGTTGCGCTGCCAACCCTGGGTTGCTGTGCTGGAAGAATTCCGGTGGTGTCACATTGTGATAGATGAGCAGCAGGCGCATGGATAACTGACGCAGATGATCCACTACGTCAGAGCCAATGCTGTGATGGTAAATGGCTTGCATTTCGCCGAATTGGGGGCGATAGCGCAGCGCGTCACCCACTTCATGAGTCATAGCAGGGTGGATGCTGGCGGCATAGATCTCAGATGTATAGCCAGCGTCGCGCAACCACTGGCGGATCGACAGCATCTGCCCAGTGATGGCATCACCAGGGGCGGCGCCTTCGGCGAACTGATGGAGCACCGGCTTGTTCATGATGTCTGTTTGCCTAGCCATTCTGTCACAATGTTGGTAAAGCGCGTCACGATTGTAGACCAGGCATAGTTTGCCTGTACATAACGACGACCGTTGATCCCCATGCGGTTGGCCAGTTCGGGATGCGCCTGCAACCATCGCACGGCTGCAGCAAAATCGGCGTAACCCTGATAAGCCAACCCCCCACAACTGCGTAGCACATGGCCACGAGTGACGGCGCAACTGTCATTCACTAGTGCGGGCGCACCACTCAGCCAGCCTTCCATGACTACGATGGAAAAGCTCTCATTTTCCGAAGGTTGCACTAGCGCAAGTGCATCGGCGTAAAGCACAGCTTTTGTCGCCTCATCGACAAAGCCGAGATCTCGGAAGGCCGGATGTGTCGGGGGTCGCAACGGTCCGCTACCAGCAACTGTCAGCGAAATGTCACTGTCCTCGGTAAACAGCCGCCGCACATAGCGGTATAGTAACGCAACGTTCTTGCCGCCTTCCAGCCGCCCCACATAGAGTAGTCCCTGGCGTGCAGTTGTTATCGTGGAGGCGGGTGTAAACTCAACGCCCACGCCCAATATTGTCTGATTTACTATGGTCGCCGCAAGCTTGTCAGACGCTAGTTTCTGCTCTTCTGGGCTGTTGAAGACCACACCAGCCACGCTTTCCAGCAGTAGTCTTACAGGTTCCATATAGGCGTATGGCTCGTCGTGAAGACAGGGCCAGAGCACGGTGCGCTCAGGCGCCATCCACACGGCAGCATGCACTAGCGGGTTGGCGTAGGGCAAAGCAATGATACTGTCGAACGCAGTCGCATGAATTGCCAGGTGGCGACAAAGCGCACTACTGATGGGGCCACTCTCCAACCATGCGTACTGGTCAGCGCGATCAAGTTGATGGTACGCGTGGAGTCTGGTGTCAAGCCGCGCGCGCACATTCGGTAACCAGCGATCGATGGGGAAACGCAGCACTGGGAGATCGTCGAGTACGCTTACGCCGGGAGGTAGCTCGTTCTGCCAGGTGTAGTGGTCACGCGCACAGGAAGTCCAGATTTCGACAGTGTGAGACTGACGCGCCAATTCGCGCGCTAACCCGCGTGCCAACATTTCGGCGCCGCCGCCGAGATCTGCGCCATAGCGCGGTGTCACAATGGCAAACTTCATCGCCACACCCGTCTACCGCGCCTCATGGCGCTTCCGTGCGCTGGCGTTCTGCCTCCAGCTCACTTTGTAGTTTCTGAATTGTGCGCTGCTGATCTTCGACGACAGCAGTCAGGCGGTTGAGGGCGCCGACAAGGTAGCTGTTAACGTTCGTCTGGTGGGTGACTGCACGATTGACATAGAAGAGCACCAGGTTGTGGGCGCCTCTGCGAATCATACTCCACAGTTGCCCCAACACTGGGATGCGTAGTGCCGGTGAGTCGACCAAGATTGGCTCGGTTTCAGCTTCTGCAAAGGTAGCGTTTGCTAACCGGAGAAAAAGGTGCAGGTTGTGGTCGTAAGGGATGTCATCTGGCTCGCCTTGATAAACGGCTGCCCCGTAACTGGGGAATGCACGCTGGTCATAACCTAGCTCTTGACGTCGCATAACGATGCGACGACGAATCTCTGTCATAATTGCATCTGGGTCGATTTCGGGATCATCGATTGCGATCAGGCTGTTGGTTGGCAAGTTAGCGTCGTGGGTAGGTGGAATGTCGCGTGCGGTCATGCGGAATCTATGGGTGCTTTTGATTGTTCCAGGTAGGCGAGTTTCGCCGCCAGCCTGGCATTCTCGGCAATTAACAGGTCAATCTGTTGACGATGCAGGGTCAACTCCATGTCCAATCCAGAGTTAATGCTGTCTTGCTGCAGTCGTAAATAATGATCGCCCCACCGTGCAGCTATATTGTACCAGAAGCGCCGAAAGGCGCCAATGAACAGTCCAAAGATGTGATGATGTGACTCGAAGTGATGCTCGGTAAGCGGCAGTACGCGCAACATGGTGGAATTCGCTGCTATATGGGCGCTCCATTCTGGAGTGGTGGACGCCAGGCGTTCGGCGTGAATGCGCGTTGTTTCGACATTGGCCTGATCGTAGAGGAGGCGCAATGCGTCGATGGTCTGTGTGATGGTCTCCATATCGACGCGCCATGCCTTGAGCAAGGAGGAGGCTGCCGTCAGGATCAGGGTGGAATAAGCGAGTTGTAGTGCAAATCCATCCTGACCGCGCACAAATTGGGGTAAAGCAGTTAGCTCTGCAGGGACAAACTCACTACGCCAGCGGTCGGGTAGTAAATGTTTGAGCAGTAGGCGTAAGCGTCCACAATGGTAATAATAGGTGCGCAGCGCAGGGTCGCGCACAGTGGTGGACTCTTGATGTTCAAGCACAGCGGTTGGTGCATAGTAGATGCGCCAACCCGCGCGCTGGACGCGGAGGCAGAGATCAACGTCCTCGAAGTAGCCGGGCCAGAACGCTTCATCGAACGCTCCGACTTGCGTCAGCACTTCCCTGCGTATTGCCAAAGCCGCGCCTGTGACAAATTCTACTGTGCGCGGTGTATCCCACTGACCGTGGTCAATCTCACCAGCGCCGGTGTGGTGAGCCAGCCCAAGAGGCCACTCCAGCCAACCGCCTGTATGCTGCAGTGTGACGCCGTCTGGGTAGAGAATTTTGCAGCCAACAATACCAATTTGGGGGTCGGCAGCGGCCATGATGAGTTCATTTATCCAACCTGGTCGGACCAGTGTATCCTGGTTGAGCACAACACACAAAGATCCCTGGGCCGCCTCCAGGCCACGATTACAGCCGCCAGCGAAGCCTTGGTTAGTGCGATTGCGGAGCAGTCGCACGGTTGGGAAGTTCGTAGCGATGAAGTTCGCACTATCATCGGTCGAGGCGTTGTCTACAGCAATAACTTCGAAGGTCTGGTCGTTCGTCGTGCGTTGCGCCAATAGCGCGGTCAGAGCGCGTTGCAGGTACGGACGGCCATTCCAAACTGGAATGATTACCGAGACAAAAGGCGTTGCATTCATAGGGTTCGTGTGGCGTCATTCGTTGATGCTGACTGAAAGCGACGGCGAAGCCGATCTAGCCAACGCATTAGGCGTATGAATTTGCCGGATTCGTAGGCTTCGATCATCCGGCGCGCCTGCGCCAGTTGTTCCGCAAGCGCCACCTGCGTCGGGTTGCCGAGTTGTGCCCCCATGATGCTCTTGTCCGGGGCATGTCTGGGATTGAGGCAGAAGCGCACGAGGGGTTCTGCGGCTACTTCCCAGGTCAACTGAGCACGCGCGGCGGCGAAGTTGGCGGTGTACAGAGATCGCGGCGCGTCGAGCAAGGTCGCCAAAGCTCTCGTGACGGCGACGACATCGGCAATCGGCGTGACAATACCCAAGTTGCGTTGGGCAATGATCTCGGCGGTGGCATCGCCCGCGCTCACGATTGAAGGCAGACCAGCCCGGATATAATCCAGGATGCGGGTACGGAATGCCAGACGCGTCTCCAGTGTGTCAAAGTGAAGAGATAGCGCTATGTCACTTTCCAGCAGTACGTTATCCCAATCTTCATAAGCGATCCAATCACCAAAAAAAATAGCCTTATCGGTCAGGCCAAGATCATCTGCCAACTGCCTGGCGGCAGCGGTATGGGTAGGCATCGTTTCCACGAGGGGATTGGGATGACGCGTTCCCGGAAAGATTAAACGGACATCTTGCCGCTGTATCCAGAGGTTTGCGACGGCCTGGATTGCGGTCAACGGATCGAGCCAGGGCCAGAGACCTCCACCCCACAACAGCACTTTGTCATCTTCGCCGATGCCTGGCCAGACATTGCGGATCACGTTGTCGGTATGTTGGATCGGTTTGTTGTGCAGGCCATAGGGCACTACATCGATCAAACGGCGGAGGGACGGGTCATCGCAGAGTGTGGCAGGGTTGACACGACCGTGAGCTTCGAGTAGACCCAACCACCAGTCGCGTTGACGTTCGCTGGCGCACAGGAAGAAATCGCCGACACTATATTGGCGATGGAGCATTTGCAGGCGTTGTTGCCAGCCGGAAACTTGTTCCGCCAGAGGGCGGTGCTGCCACGTGGCGAGATATTCGGCCAGATGAGGTGTATAGCCATCGATAACGAGAGCTGCCGATGTTGTTCCGAGTTCCTGATACAAATTTGTGATATCGCCCTGTGCAATGCAGACTGAGGAGCGGTGAACCAATGGTGCGAGCGACTCTTGATGGTTGAGATCAAAATGGACAAACTCAGCCCCATTTGGGGGAATGTCATCGACATTTGAGTTGGGCACAGCTACAACGGTGGGCATATGTCGGGCTAGGATTCCGCTCAGGTGGTAGGTGCGTATTCCGGGTCCTGCCATTGATCGACCGATTACGTCTTGGCTGATGAAAAGCACGCGATCTGATGGGTGCATAGTGATGGCAACGCCTTTCATATACCTTACTGCAATAAGCCCACCCAGCACTCAGGCGTTGGGTATGGCTGTGGATGATCTGGGAGAATCAGGACTCAGCCTATGGTCATGATTTGGGGCTGCTGACTCAGCACTGGTTTCGAGTTGCCAGTGGCCACCGAACACGACCAGCCCATAACGTTCAGATGTTCGGGATGATAGTACACGGAACTTACAGATGCGGTCGCGGTAATCGTAAGTCTCCGTATCGTTGTGATTGACGACAGCGGCTGAGATGGTATAGACGCCTTCCAGTAGTGGCAGTTGTGGTACGATATAATCGATCCAGCCTCTGCCATGAATTGTTCCTAGCTCGATCCCGGCATGTGCAGTGTTAGGACCTGTAATGTGTGTTCCGTTCTGATGATGAATTGCAATGCCAAAAACCGGAGACGAAACTGCTTCATCGGATTCAAATTTCACGCGAATTCGTACCGGTTCGCCAGTGTAGAAGTAACCGCCAATTTCCCCGTTAGTGCGATACATTTCCACGGCGATGATGCGAATCCGCCCGGTTCCCCACCTGCGTGAGTCTTCTTCAGTTTTTGCCAGTGATGTTTCTGTCTGTTCGCGATTTGCCATGCTCTCTAGGTATGCCATCCCTACATCGAGCGGGTCTCCGTCAGCCTGGATGCGCCCGTCTTCAAGCCAAATGGCACGCGTGCATATAGATTGGAGCGTGGTCAAATCATGCGACACCAGGATCAGAGTGCCGCCGCGCTGGCGGAAATTTTCGATGCTGCGCAGGCACTTCTGTTGAAAGTTGACGTCCCCAACTGCCAACACCTCATCCACAAGCAAGATGTCCGGGTCAGTATGAATTGCGACCGAAAAACCAAGACGCACATACATGCCCGATGAGTAATGCTTGACCGGGGTGTCAATAAAATTGCCCAATTCAGCAAAGTCGATGATGCGTTCGACGCGTTCATCGATTTCGCGTCGATTCAATCCGTAAATGGAACCATTGAGGTAGATATTCTCTCGACCCGTTAAGTCAGGATGGAAGCCCGCACCAAGTTCCAGCAAGGAGCAGACGCGACCACACACGGTCAGGTCGCCACTGGTGGGCACAATGATTCCGGTGACCAGCTTGAGCAGTGTGCTCTTGCCGGCACCGTTCGGTCCGATAATACCTAGAAAATCGCCAGAATGGATCGATAGTGAGACGTCTTGGAGTGGGTAGAATAAGTCGGTCGGAGTGCGTTGTTTTCGTGTAATAATGCGCAACAAGCGCTGCTGTAGAGAGCGATTGTACTCGCGTTGCTTGTCATAGGCACGTGAGACATTCTTGAGGCTAACGACTGGACGGTCTGGCTGAATTTGGGGCCGGCGTACTACCGTCATAATTCTTCACCGAAGCGGTCGCTGTAGCGCAGGAAAAACCAATACCCGAATGCAAAGACAGCGACTGCGGTTATTGCCGTACGAACAAAGAAATCAACATCGGTGCGATAGCCCCAGTAGAGCAGGTCGCGATAGATGGCGATAAGGGAGGCAAGAGGGTTCAAGATGTAAACCATGCGTTGGAGAGGCACGGTCAGGCTCCCAGTTGAAAGAGTTTCTGGCAACATGCCCACCGAGTAGACAACTGGCGTTAAGAAGAACCAGGCCAGCATGATGACTTCCATGATCATCGCTGTATCGCGATAGAAGACATTAAGTGTACTCAGTACAAGCACTACACCGGTAGAAAACACAGTCTGGATCAAAATAACAATGGGGAGGGTCCACAACCACGGGCTAAAGCTTGCCTGGAAGACGACCAGTGCCATAAACAGGACTGCAAACGCCAGCAGAAAATTCACCAATTGACCAAGGACGGCTGCAATCGGCAATACTTCGCGCGGAAAACTGACTTTTTTTACCAGATTGCTGCCACCAACCACACTGTACATGCCAGCGTTGATGCTGGCCTGGAAAAAGTTCCACGGCAACAACCCAGTTAACACAAACAGCGGATACTTTTCTACACGCACATCTGGCATTAAGAAACCGAAGACAATGGTGAACACCAGCATCATCCCAAGTGGATTGAGCAGGCTCCACACAAAGCCAAGTGCGCTATTCTTATAACGGCTCTTCAGGTTACTGATTACCAGATTACGAATTAACTCGCGGTAACGCCACAACTCACGGGCGCGAGTAATGATGTGCAATTGTGACAGTGACTCGACGATGCTAATCAAAGTTGAATGCACTCCACGGTATACCATCACTTGACCCGATTCGATTGCGTCAGTGTCTGAATTGGCGCTGTTACAACAACACTGGTACTGATCGTGTTGTTTGTTGTAACGTCTTCCCTGCGCAAGCTGCGCACACGCGCATACACTGTGTATGTGCCAGGGGCGACATCCGTCCATGTCATGTTTGCAGTTGCACTTTCGCCGCAGCCGTTCACTTGCACGATCGATGATGCGCCGAGCAATACGCCGCCAGCGTCAGGATTGCCATGGTAGAAATCCACTACGAATCTTTGAGGCGTCAACAGATTTGCGCTGTTGGCTACTTTGACAGATAGGTTGACGGTGACGTTGTTGTTAACGCTAGCCGTCGTAACCGTTACCGGAGTCAGTTCAATCGGTGTTAAGTCAATCTGATCGGTAACGCCAGCGCTAAATGTACGGTAATTCTGGCCCATTTCTGTCATGACATAGGGCTGATTCAGTGCTGGTTGTTCAAATAAATAGCCGTTGAAGCTGACATTGTCACTTGTGCTGTACCAAGAGAACCGTTGTACAAGACGGTTGCCATCTGGTGGATAACCACTCTGTGGATTGGTTGCGGTCAGGAGGTATTCGAACGTCTGATTCATGAATGTATTGACCGTGCTGGGCGGAAAGCCATATTCGGCTGGCATTAACACGCCGAACTCGGTAAGGTAGAGTGGTTTGTTGCGATAGCCATTATCCAACATCCATTGGCGGAAACGTACGATCTGTTCCTTAAATAGCGTAAGGCTTACTGTCTTTTGTAAATCTGCTAGCGTGTTTTCGATAATGAGACCGTCAGTTTCGTTCAGCCCAGGGGGAATGTCAGCGCCCCAACACAGGTTGAGATCGTTGTTGTAGGCGGCACAACTGCGTTCATTCAAGATGAAGTTGTGGATAGCCCAACCATCGACAGGCATTGCTGTCCCGTATTGCTGTTGATAACTTTCCAGCACCAGGTCCAGATATTTGATGCGCAACGGCGTCGGCTGAACAATTGAACCCGCAAAAATCCTAGCGGTTGGGTCTTGTTGCTTGAGCAATGTGTATAGTTCATGATACGCTTGCGCATAGAGTGCTGGCGGCATTTCGTCCTGGACCGGCTGGCCAGCATCGCGGCGAT
The DNA here is from genome assembly GCA_003451595.1 of Chloroflexota bacterium. Classification (GTDB taxonomy): domain Bacteria; phylum Chloroflexota; class Anaerolineae; order Caldilineales; family Caldilineaceae; genus Caldilinea. Next base: position 89,483 of record DMDA01000025.1, read on the forward strand.
CTGGTTCATTGCCGATCATCCATGCTGCGCCCGGATTGGCGTTGATGGCAGCCGTCAATTCGGCTCCATTGGGCGAATACGTATAGGTGGTGCCATCGGTGGACTTGCGCAGACGGATCACCGGCGTATAGTCGATGCCACCAGGACGCGTTGGACTGCTCTCCGCAAGATAGTTGATGTACCATCCCACACGCAATGCCCCCACATTGAATCGGCTGATATCCTTGTCGCCGGCGCCAACGACATTGACGCCAAAGCGACATAGATATCGATGGTCGTGTTCAATCAGTGGTAGAAACTGTGTAAACATCCCCTCATCGGCTGTTGCATCGACTACTGATGGAACAGTCCCATCGTTGTCGCTAGTTTGCGCAAAGACGCTTTGTCGCCCCCCAATGAGCATGCCAACAACTATCGCAATGCCTAATGTTAATGCAATTGAAAGCACCACTCGCTTGCCCTTGAGGATCGCAACTCCTTCTTGTATCATTGATTCACCTCGAAGTATTTCGGAGTTCCATTTACAGATACGCGCACCTGTCCATCGACGTTCCCGTCATCACCATCGCGAATCGTTCTGACTATACCCCAGGTCATATTACGTTCTGTGACCTGAGATGCATTGATGCGAAACGTTTTGGTTGTAGTTGTCAAAAGTGGATTGAGCCAGGCGGCGTATACTGCACGCTCTCCAATGAATTGATATGCCTCAATCTGGTTAGTGCCGGTGACTGTGTCTGGCAATTTTTGGCTGAATTGCAAAGGTGCGATCTGGCTGGTTAAGGTCTGATATGCAAAATACGCCTGCTTTCGGCGTGGTGGGTTACTTTCACTGATGCTCGTGACCAACCCGTTCTTGAAAGGATAAAAGTTGAGGTCAATGTCGTAGAGCGTCCACCAGATCGAGAAGTCAATCCCGGCAGCATAGCTTTGCATGAAAATCTGGACAACGTAAGCTGCTTGAGCCTGTTCACTGCTGAGCGGTGCCTGATCGGCGTTGCTATGCCATCCTCCCTCTGTGATGACCAATGGTTTGTTGATGCCATATTGCTGCAGTACACTACGGATGGCTTGGGATTTTTCGTAAAGTCCAATACCGCGAGACCCATCCGAAGTCCCAGTCCAACGGGACGCAAACAACGGGTAGAAATGGAAGTTCATCGTGTCGAAATACGCTCCCCCACCCGCGTTCAGAACATCGGTGAGAAACGATTTGATGAAACCGCCCTCCGCCTCCTCGCCCACAAAATTGTCATAAGCAATGCCGCCGAGCATGACGTTGACATTCGGATTCGCAGCCTTCATGGCTGGGTAGACCGTCTTAAGCATTTCAGCGTACTCTGCACCATGGTCACCCCATCCCGGAGTGTTCGGCAGACTGGCGCGATCCGGCTCGTTGTATAGCTCAATATGTTGGATGACAGGCGCGCCCGGTGCATCGTTGATGCCGTCACCATCGTAACGCTCCACGACCGCAGCAAGAAACTCTGCCAATTCCCTTACATCGACGCGATCGATCGGCCCCGCTGAGGTTGATGCCGCCCACGCTGGATTGCCATCGATTGTGATGATGCCATTGAGACATCCGTCATTGGCTGCGCGTACGAGGTTGTCCATGTTAGTCCAGTAGAAGTTTTCTGGTGTGGTGTTTTCTGGTTCAACGCCCGCCCAGTAGGTTTCGATGCGAAACCAACTGGCGCCTGAATCCATCATGTCTACAAAGTACGGAGTATTTCTACCAGACTCACCGTAAGTTTGCATGCCAAAGATAGTTGGTGTCCTCAGAACTGGGCAGTCTTTAGTTCGATATTCAATGAGAGGCAAATATATGCTGCTATTTTCGCTCACTTCTTGGGCTAGGGCAACGTGTGTCGGCGTCAAGCAAAAGACGAGAAGCATAATTATGATTAGGAATGCATGAAGCGCGAGTTTGAGGCTCCATTCCGATCTGGCATGGCCAGGCTCTTGAGGGCGTGTCATGTTGCGTTGTTTCATGTTGCTCTCCTTCGTACGTATGATGGCGTTTTGTGCCCTTATCGCGTAATTGCAGGTAGATAGATCGCTTCAAAGTATGGCGGACGCCATTCGACAAGCTGATTTGCACCACTGTCAGCGATCCAGGCAACATTACCAGACCCCACAGTAATTCCCCACGGTGCAGAATTGGAGCCTGGCAGTGGGAAATTCAGATGTGGCGTCATCAATTGACCGCTGTTACGCGTGTGGAAATACCCAACGGCGCCCGCTGCTCTCAATGTATACCAAATCTGCTGCGAAAAACTGTCACCCTCTATATGGAGTCCTGTCGGTTCGCCATCGCTTTGGGGTGCAGCAAAACGGCGCCAAAGCGCCAGTGTTCCAGGTGCATAGCGACCGATTTCTCCCAGGCTTGAGAAAGTGACCCAAGGATAGTTTAATGCGTCGATGACAACAGTGACTGGTGCACCGCCGCTGCTGCCGGTTGGGATTGGGATTTGGAATGCCATTGTATTCAAATCGAACTGTCTTACTTCATTGCGCGCAGTTGCTGTCATCCACAACGCACCGCTACCATTGAATGCCAGGTCCTCGAGACCGGCATTCACCACCGGATATTGAAATTCTTCAATAGTCTCGCTGGCAGGATCGAATCTGATCAGAGTGTTGCCTGCATTGGTTACGCACCAGATTGTGTTATCAGAGGTATTTATGGCCAATCCGCGAGGTCCGCTGTTTGGGGGTAGAGAATAATACGTCAATGTCTCGGTGGCAATGGTCAATTTGCCTAGCGCATCTCCGCCTGCCAGCGTAAACCAGATGACGCCATCATGCAGCGCCAGATCATACGGCTTGCTGCCATCACCTGTCGGAAAATAGCGGGTGCTATATTCGGCGACTTGGCTGGTGACTTCTGTTATGGACAATAAGCCGATCGCATCTGCGTTGGGCGCAGTGAACCAAACCTTGCCTGCAGTTTCGACGACCACATGTTTGGGGCTGCCAAGTACTGTATAGGTGCGAAAAAGACCATCGAATTGAGCAATGTTAACTGCATTGGCGTCTTGTATAGGCAACAGGCTGATTGCCAGCAACACCAAAACGGAAATAAGTTTCTGCATTCGCATGCGTCCGCTGCCTTCTATCAACTGTTCTGAAATAGCTTGGTTGCTCATCTTTCCGGAAACGCTGAGCCTCTGGGAGGCTGGCAGTATTTTCTTGTTATAGGCGCCGCTAGACCTCAACACTTCTGTGGTGAATAGAAATGAAGTTGTGACGACCAGGCTTGTTTTGTTTATTTCTGGTGTGACTGGAAATGTTGAGTCATCTGCGACGCAGATGGTATCGCACACAATGCCGTATATGCAGCTTCCAACTGGGCAGCTGCGCGACGCCATTGAAAGTGCTCTACCGCACGTTGGCGTAACTGTCGGCCAAGGTGTTCCCCCATCTGTCGATCCGTCAATACGCTCTCAAGCAGACTGCTCAAGCTGTCCACATTCCCTGGCTCGGCGTACAATCCAGCCAGGCCCAGGTATTCGTGTGCAACTAGTGTGTCAAATGCTACAGTTGGGAGACCCATTGCCATGTAGTTGAGCAGTTTGCCTGCACCTTCAGTTTGGCTTAGTTTTGGCGAGACTGCCACGTCGCCCAAGGCAAGATGATGAGCTGCCTGCTCATATAAAACGCGCCCCGTAAAGATCACACGATCCTGAATGCCAAGCTCCTGCGCCATCCGCTGATAGTACTCTACGGCCGGAAAGCCCATGAGGAGTAAGTAGACGTCGTTGTGGCGTCTGCGTAGATTTTGCATTGCTCGCAACAGATGTGGGGTGCCCTGGTATTCTGCCAGTAATCCGAGATAGACAATGACGCGTGCACCCTTTGGAATACCAAGCCGGCTGCGCAACGCAGCCAGCTCTGTTGGGTCAAATTGTGTTGCAGGGCGAAACTCGTCGATATTGACACAATCTGGCAGGGAGCGAATACGCAATGGATTGCTGCCAAATTGCTCGACCAAGATACGCTCAGCATTGTGTGTACTGGTCAGAATCAGCGGCGCAGTGTGATCAATCCACACCTCCAATTTGCGCAATAAACCGTGTATTTTCCCATTTCTTTGCAGGAAATGGTGATCGATCATCTCTTCGGTCAGGCTGCCCTGGAAATCAAAGACGACGGGCAGACCGAAGAGCCGTCCCAGCACAAGCCCGATCAGCGCGCCTTCATGCAGATGTGCATGGATGACATCAAAGCGTCGGGTCGCCATGAGTTGCAACGTCTTTAGCCCCAGCAGCGCATCGAAGACGACTTTGTGACGGCTGGAGCCAACTTCATAGTGTTGGCGCCATGGGATCGGCAGCGTGCGCTGAATGTCCAGATCAGGAACATTGCGCCCGTTGCGGTAAGTGACGATCGTGACGCGGTGCCCCAACTGTTGCAACGACCGCGCCTCTTCCAGGATGCGCACATGACAGCCATAATCCGAGAAGAAGCTTGTCGGTGCGATCATCAGCACGCGATAGTGGCGGTTATCGGTTGAGTTCTCTTGCTGATTTTCCATAATCATGCTCGTTGACGCTTGTTGGTCTTCACCGCTTATACTGCTTATATGCTGTCCAGCGCGCGATTGTAGTCCAGGCGTCTACACCATTCCAAATCATTCTGGTCGCGAAGTCAAGAGGATTCGACGCAACGTGCGGAAGTCGTCTGCTGTTAGCACACCAGTCATCCAACTGAGCGCACCAAAAGCACCCACTGCCAGTAGGCTATTCACCAGCCAGGGCGTTGGCAGCAGCCATGCAACGCCACCCGCCACCGCCGCCGCTGCTGCCATCTTGCCGATGGCGGCGACGCGCCAGGGAATGCTCTGGCGACGCACTAGACCAACGCTCACGCTGCCACCTACGAATCCGCTGATGACAACCCCTGCCGCCGCACCGTTCGCCCCTGCCAGCGGCGTCAGCAGCGGCACGCAGATTACGATGCTGGCGATGTGCAG
>DMDA01000025.1:94697-99626 GCA_003451595.1 Chloroflexota bacterium
CTCTGCCGATGCGGTGTAGTCGCCGCCGAAAAACAGGCGCATCAGGTCGGGCGCCACCCCAAAGCTGATCGCCGCCGTCGGCAGCACGGCAAGCAGGCCCATGCGCAGGCTCAATGCCTGCAGCCGTACGTAGCGATCGGTGGCATGTCGCTGTAGGCGGCTCAACGTTGGGTAGAGGGCACGCCAGAAGCTCTGGATCAGCTTCATCTGCACGCGCACCACGTTGTAGGCCGCGCTATAAAGGCCTGTCACTGCCGGCCCGGCAATGAAGCTCAACAGCAGGATGTCCAGCCGCTGTAGCAGCACGTCGGAGAGCGCCAGACCCAAAAACGGCGTCGTCCGTCGTAACAATGCGGGCAGCGCAACAGGAGCGGCTTCTTGTGGCGCTGCCAGCAACCGGCTACGCCACAGCAGCAGCAGGCAGCCGGCAGCTGAGATCGCCTGGGTGACAATAATCACGGCGATCAGCGCTAGCTCGTCGCCGCCCAGCCCCAGCACGCCCAGACTTAAGAGCAGAATGAGCGTGTTGATCGTCACCTCGACGCCCATCACCAGTTCCATGCGTTCGCCTGCCTGGAAGATCGTCTCAACAGTGGCGGTGACGGCGTAGAGTGGCAGCGACGCCCCCACCAGCCACAACGAGGCGCCCGTCACCGGGCTGTAGGGCAGCACGAAGCTCAGCAGGATAAGCCCGCCCCAGGTCAGCAGGCTGGTCACAAGTTGGATGCCGAGCGACCAGCGGAAATACGTGCGTCGGTGCGTTGGCGTTTGCGCCAGGTCGCGCACGAGCAATGTGGGCAGGCCCAATTCAACGAGCACCTGGCTCACATTCAGATAGGCCATCGCAATCGTGTAGTGACCAAGCCCTTCGACGCCCAGCCAGCGCGCGATCAGGATTTGGAGGATGAAGCTGATGGCGATTCGCCATAGGCTGGCGCCGGTCAATGCACCGGTGTTAATCAGCACGCGACGCCCGGTATGGGTGGCGTCCGACGGTGCTGGCGAAGCGGGTGAAGTCATGCACAGATTGTAGCATCGACCGGAGAGGGCGCAGGAATGCTGCGCCCCTTCAACTCACTTTTGTTGTCCATTGTTCCGCCGCGCCGGTGGTTGCCCGGTCAGCAGAAACGTGCGCAGCGCCGGCCAGCGATATAGCCGTCGCCGCCACATGAAGAAGATCAGCGCCAGCAGCCCGCCTAGCTCCCATCCCCATAGCTCCGGGCGACGTGTGAAGGCAAACCAGTAGGCTTTACCGATCTCACTCTGTTCGGAGCCGCGTTTGCCCCAGACATGAAAGCGCCAGCCACGCAACGGCCAATAGAAGGTATCGGGAAAGAGCCAGAGCCGGTCGAGCAGGGCGTGACCGAGCCAGGCCGCCGCGTAGGCGCCCAGGCGCGGAAAGCGCCCCACCGCCAACCAGAGTACGACCAGGTTCGCCAGCAACGTATGGGCAAAGAGCACTGCCGACTTGTAGCGTCGATAGAAGTATACGGCGGCCAACGGTTTATCGACCCAATCCGGTCCGGTCGCTGCCAGCGCGATCAGGCGATAATCGGTTGTGTCGGCGACATCAAGCCACTCCTGCGCCAGATCGAGGGCCAGCCAGGTGTACGCAATATGGGAAGGTGGAAGCACGTTCAGTTCCTTGCGATTTTTCTGTTGCGAATCTCTGCACTTATGCGCCGAGACTGGCGGCTTTGCATAGAAGCGCTGAGATTACTGACCTCTAATTAGCTGCCCATCTTTCGGAAGATGGGCAGCATTTTTATTGTATTGTATCAGCGTCGCCAGCCATCCTTCCCTTCTGGGAAGATGTGATGAGAGTCTCTGAACAATCAGGTGCTTTTACTGGCTCATCACATCGGTCCACGCCTGCACCCACCGTTCACGATTCGCCTCGATCGCGGCAGGGTCAAAGATTACCGGGTCAGGCGGCGTCTGGGCGTAGGCAGTGAACAGGTCGGGCAGCGTCGCGTTGGGGTTGGCCGGATAGACGAACATCTGTAGCGGGATGTCGTTCTGGAATGGCGTGTCGAGCATGAAGTCGATAAAGCGCCGCGCTAGTTCCGGCTGCGCTGCGCCCTTGAGCACACCCACAAACTCAACCTGGCGGAAGGCGCTGCCGGGCAGGAAGAGGTTGACGCTGGCTGGCTTGGTGCGCCCATCGCTGGCGTAGACGACGTCCGCAGGTGGGCTGGTGGAGTAGCTCACGACGAGCGGTCGATCACCGGCGCCGCCCGACCCAACTGTGAAGTGCTCGAAGTAGGCTTCGCTCCAACCGTCAGTGATCAGCACGTCGTTCGCCTTCAACGCTTGCCAGAAATTGAGGTAGCCATCCTCGCCAAAGTGATCGATGGTCGCCAACAAGAAGGCCAGCCCAGGTGAAGAGGTCGCCGGATTGGGCGCCACAAGCAGTCCTTTGTACACAGGATCGGTCAGCGCTTCAAGCGTCTGCGGCAATGCGATGCCGTGGGCGGCAAACCACTCGCTATCGGCGTTGAGGTTGACGAAGCCATAGTCCACCGGCAGCAATCGCTGCTCCGGATCAAGCTGTAGATTATCGGGGATCTGCGCCAGTAGCGGCGACGCATATGGTTCGAACACGTCAGCCGCCAGCGCACGACTGAGAAAGGTGTTGTCAACGCCGAAGAAGAGATCGGCCAGTGGCGCGTCCTTGCTGAGGATGATTTTGTTGAGCGCGGCGCCAGCGTCGCCCAGCGTCAGCACCTGCACGGTGACGCCGTGTTCTGCCTCGAACGCCGCCAGCACCTCCTCGCCGATGGCGAATGAGTCGTGAGCAGCCAGCACCAGAGGCGTCGACGCGGCAGAGGGTGCGTTCTGGCTGGCTGGCGCCCCATCACCCTTGCCGATTGCCTGGCATGCCGCCAGCATCAGCGCGACAAGCAACAACGTCGCCATCAACCAGGCTCGCGGCCTGCAGTGTAGAATAAGGTGAGACATGGTTTCCCTCCTGAAAATAAAAAACTGACTTTACCACCACGGTAAAGCCAGCGCATCGGAAACGGTCGATTGACCTCAACTTTGCTCCCTACGCTGGCATTACCCAGATCAGGTTTCGCGGGTCGGTGGCAAGACGGCCACCCTCTCAGCCCAGCATCCTGAGCTCCCCGTTATCAACGGTCAAGACTATACATCAAACACCCGAAGAGATCAAATCATCGTCTTCAGCGTGACCTGCGGCGCATACCCCAAAACAGTCCAACTGGCCAGTAGACATACCACCTGCCATGCTCTATACTGTTGACTGACTGACCGTCAGTCAGTATAGAGTAGGGAGGTGCGTGTGGCGCGCACGGTCAAAGAGTACGACGAACGTTACGAAGAATTCTTGAATGTAGGTCAACGCCTCTTCTATCAAAAGGGCTATGCGCGGACGTCGGTGCAAGACATCATCCGCGAGATTGGGGTCGCCAAGGGCCTGTTTTATTACTATTTCCCCACCAAAGCCGACTTGCTCGACGCCATCATCGAGCGCATGACAGGGCAGATTCTGCAGTCGTTGCAGCCGATGATCGACGATCCAACGCTCGATGCGCCCACCAAGCTCGACCAGTTCTTCAGCCGGACGCAGAGATGGAAACTCGCCAACCGCGAGTTTCTGATCGAAGTGATGGCAGTCATTTATCGTGATGAAAACACCGTGCTGCGCACGAAGATTCTTGCGGCCACCATGCCGGTTGTGGTGCCACAGCTGGCAAAAATCATCCGGCAGGGTAACAGTGAAGGGGTCTACGATGTCGCCTACCCGGAGGAATGCGCCGAGATCATTCTGGAAATGGGGCAGGCATTGGCGTTGCCCGTCGCCAATTTGCTGCTGCATGGTCCACCGCCTGGGGTCACGCAGGAAATGGCGTTGCAGGCGTTGGAGCGACGGATGTTGGCCTACGAGCGCAGTATGGAGCGAGTGTTGGGCGCTGCACCTGGTTCGATTTCGATTCTGACGCCAGCACAATTGCGCACCTGGTTCGTGACCGCGTAGGACGGCTTTGCTCGCGCCCGGCAAGATGAGGGCGCAAGGAGGGAGATCATGGAGAAGACAGTTAAGCTGGCGTGGCGCAACATGTGGCGCAACTGGCGGCGCACGGCGATTGCGCTGGTAGCGATTGTGCTGGGACTGATCTTGCTGTTGCTGCTGAGCGCGCTGATCAACGGGTCGGATCAGGCGATTTTTGGCAATGCGGTCAAGGTCTACGGCGGCGCAGTGCAGGTGCACGCGCCCGGCTATCGCGAAAAGGTCAATCGCATGCCGCTGCTGCCGTTGGCGGACGCCGACACCGTGGTGCAGGTTGCGCTAGAGCAGCCAACGGTCATTGCAGCGGCGAAGCGCATCCAGACCGGCGGTCTGCTGGCGAAGGGCGGTGAATCGCAGCCGGTGGCGATCACGGCGATCCAGCCGTCGGTCGAGGCGCCGATCAGCCTGCAAGCCGCCAACGTGACCGCAGGACGCTTCCTGCTCGACGGCGAGGGGGACGCCATCTTTATCGGCAAGGCGCTGGCTGACCTGCTCGGCGTCAAGGTCGGCGATCGCATCACGCTGCTTGGGCACGGCAAGCACGAGACGATGCGCCAGCGCACGGTCACGGTGGTCGGTCTCTACTCGCTCGGTTCGCCGGAATTGGAGAAATCGACTGCGTTCATCACGCTGGAGCAGGCGCAGAGCCTCTTCGACCTGCGCGATCAATCCACCGAGGTGGCGATTTCGTTGAGCGATGTGGGACACGAGGTGACGGTGATTCCCGCGCTACAAGCGGCGCTGCCTGGTTACGAGGTCGATTCATGGAAGACGCTCAAGCCGGAGATCACCGAAACCCTGGCGACCAAGCAGATATTCACTACAGTGCTGGGCGTCGTTGTCGTGCTGATCGCCAGCATCGGCATCCTCAACCTGCAACTGATGGCGGTCTTCGA
>DMDA01000025.1:99881-100349 GCA_003451595.1 Chloroflexota bacterium
GTTGATCCGTCTGGCGGGCGGCATCAACTTCGCCTTTGCCGAAGGCATGGGCGAAGTGACGGCGTTGATGGGTACGCATCTGATGCCGGTGTTGACGGTGACCGATGTGGTGGTGCGCGGGGTGGTTGTGGTGTTCATCGCCGCGCTTGCCTCGCTCTATCCGGCCTGGCAGGCGTCGCGCAAGGAGCCGGCGGTGGCGCTGCATCATGTGTAGGAGGGGCGGACATCTCCGAACCTGAAGCGTAAGCGAGGAAGGAGAGATGTTGCAGTGGAAAGCGCCTCTCGCCCCTCGCGTCTCACCGCGTACTATTCTTGGATGGCAGGGAGAATCATCATGGCCTGGACAAAATTGTGGGTGATTGCCTATCGTGATTTGACCCGCAACCGACGGCGCACCTTTTTCACGTTGCTGGCGGTGGCGCTGGGGTTGGCGTTGTTGATCACGCTCAACGGCTATATTGCCGGTGT
>DMDA01000025.1:100545-101024 GCA_003451595.1 Chloroflexota bacterium
GGCATTGACGTAACCTCACCGCTCTATGACCCGATTCGCAGCGCACTCGTGGCGGGGACATTTCTTGAAGCAGACGATCGCAACGGGGTGCTGCTTGGGAAGCGGCTTGCCGACAGCCTGGGCTTGGGGGTGGGCGACACCATTCGGCTGACCACCATCAACGCCAACGGCGAGCCAGAAGAAGCGCCGTTCGTGATCCGCGGTCTCTTCGCCAGCGGTGTGCTGGTCTACGACGAGGCCACGATCTTCATGCCGCTGGCAAAGGCGCAATCCTTTACCTTGACCGGCAACCGCGCCAGCACCGTCATGGTGCAGTTGCATGATCAGGATGATGCCGACGCCGTGGCTGCGGCGTTGGCGCAGCCGGGCTTGCAGGTGCTGACCTGGCGCCAGCTCAACGCCTTCTTCCTGGACACCATCGGCGCGGCAATGAGCTTCTACATCCTTTTTGATGGCATCGTCATGTTGATCGTCGCCGT
>DMDA01000025.1:101263-103342 GCA_003451595.1 Chloroflexota bacterium
CAGATCATGCGCATGATGCTCTACGAGGCGTCGATCATCACGCTGGCGGGCATCGTGGTCGGGATTATCCTGGGGCTGCTTGGCGTCTATTTCTTAACGCAAAACGGCTTTGTGATGGGCGAGATGGCCGCCGCCGCCGGCAACATGCCGATCAGCAACGTAGTCTACGCACGCTTCGTGCCCGACACCTTCGCCTGGCTTGCCGTGTGGACTTTCATCGTTGCGCTGGTCGCATCGCTCTATCCCGCCTGGTTCGCTGCCCGCCTGGAGCCGGTCACCGCGCTGCGAAATAGTTAGGAGTTGCGAGTTGCGAGTTGCGAGGGGCGAGTTCGTCTGCTCGTCCACTCCCAAAACACGCACCACGCACACGTAACACGAAAACACGTTACACGTAACACGAACCATACACTCATGAGGCATTGCCATGTCAATCATTGAACTCTCTGATGTCTGCAAGACCTACCGCATCGGCGAAGTGGCGACGCGCGCGCTGGATGGCGTTTCGCTGAAGTTCGAGCCGGGCGAATTCGCCGCCGTGGTGGGACCGTCCGGTTCGGGCAAGACCACGCTGTTGCAGATCATCGGCTGCCTGGACAAGCCGGACCAGGGCGTCGTCCTGATCGATAACCGCGACGTGACCCGGCTTGACGCCAACCGCCGCGCCGACCTGCGCCGTGATGTAATCGGCTTCATCTTCCAGTTTTTTGCGCTGGTGCCGGTGCTCGATGCGTATGAAAACGTCGAGCTGCCGCTATTGCTCAGTGGCGTCAGCGCCAAAGAGCGCCGCGAACGGGTGTTAGAGTTGCTCGATGCCGTGGGGCTGTCCGACCGCATCCACCATCGCCCCGACCAGCTCAGCGGCGGCCAACAGCAACGTGTGGCGATTGCGCGCTCCCTGGTCAAGCGCCCGTTGGTGGTGCTCGCCGACGAGCCGACTGCCAACCTTGACACTGCCAATGGCGAACAGGCGATGGAGATCATGCAGCGCCTCAATGAGCAGACCGGCACGGCGTTTATCTTCGCCACCCACGATCCGCGCGTGATGAGCTTTGCCCGACGCACGATCCGCATGGTCGACGGTCGCATTGTCGAAAACGGCGCCGCGGACTGACTGTGGAAATCAGGATGAGAGTCTGAACATTGCCAATTCCGACGCCAGGTCGCAAAGCTGCAGAGATGCGCAGAGAAAAAAGCCTCAAGGGATACTGCTTTTCTCTGCGTTCTCTCTCTGCGCCGCTGCGTCAAAGATTGGGAATCTCTAAACGGATTTGGAGACAGAACTTACGCTGGTTCTCGTGTGACACCTTCCCGGAAGCTGCCAGCTTCCGGGAAGGTTGCATGACCAGGTGCGTAAGTCTTGGGAGCGTGTAGAAAGGGCAGATGTATGCGTGCTAGGATTATCGTTTTGCCACGACCGACAGTGATTTTGCTGATGCTGTCGCTGCTGCTGGCGGCTGGCTGCGTCCAGACCACGCCGACGCCCCCTCCTACGCCAGCGCCGACGCCGATTCCGCCGATTGCGCTGGTGCGTACGGCAGGCGGCCAGGTGACAGCTTCGGCAAACGTTGCGCCCGCGCGAAGCGCCGTCCTGGCATTGACAACAGCCGGACGCGTGGCCGAAGTCTTCGTCGCCGTTGGCGACAGCGTGACGGTGGGCGCACCTCTTGTCCAGTTGGACACGGCCGCGGCGGAGATTGCGTTGACCCAGGCGCGCGCGGCGTACTTCCGGGCGCAGGCGCAGTTGGCGGAACTGCAAGCTGAGCCAGCCTCGGCGCAGGTGGCTGCCGCCCAATCACAGGTCGCCGCTGCACAAGCGCGCCTGGCTCAGCTTGCCGACCCGGCGCGTCCTGCCGACATTGCTGCGGCTGAGGCTGAACTGGCGGCGGCGCAGGCGGCATACCAGGCGCTCTTTGCCGAACCGGATGAAGATGCGCGGATCAGCGCGCTGGCTGCGCTTGCCAATGCGCGTGCGGCGGTGCAGCAGGCGCAGTCGGCTTTCAATGAGGTAAAGTGGCGCAACGACGCTGGCGCGCTGCCGCAGAGTCGCCAGCTTCAAGAGGCGACCAACAACCTGGAAGC
>DMDA01000025.1:103543-106957 GCA_003451595.1 Chloroflexota bacterium
AGCGAGACGGTGGCGGTCGCCGCTGGCGCTGTGGCGGAAGCACGCGCCGCCGTGCAGCGCGCCGAGCAATCGCTTGCCGACTTGACGTTGCGGGCGCCTTTCACCGGCACTGTGACGGCGGTGGACGCAGCGGTCGGCGAATTTGTGGCAGCCGGCGCGCCCGTCGTGACGTTGGCGGCGCTCGATACACTGCGCGTTGAGACGGTTGATCTCAGCGAACGCGATATTGCCTTCGTGTCGCTCGGTCAACCCGTCAGTGTGCTGATCGAGCCGCTGGCAGTGACGCTATCAGGGCGCGTCGTCCGCATCGCCCCCCAGTCCAGCACGATCGGCGGCGATGTGGTCTACACGGTCTGGATTGACCTCGATGAACAACCACCGGAACTGCGCTGGGGCATGAGCGCAGAGGTGACGATTGGGGATTGATGAAGTTGCACAGCGCATGATTGTCGCATGCGTTGCATTCCACCTGCTGCGCGCCGGCAGCGGTTGAGGCTGGGCTGGCTGGTATGAGCGGTCGGCCAGCCCAGCGGTTTCTCACGCTTACTCGACGCGCAACTGCGTGTAAACCTCCTGTTTGTTCCCATCCAAATCCTCTACAATGAAGCCGACTACATAGTCGCCCGCCGCCGCATCCAATTCAACCCACCGCATTGGTTCAGCGCTGAAGGTCAGCGTGTCGGCTGGTTCGGTGTACCGCCCGATCACCTGGCCGCTGGCGTCGAGGTCAAGCCAACTTTCGTCTGGCGTGAAGGTGTCGCCCATCGCCGGAACGATCTCACGCGGCGCGCCGGTAGTGGCATCGCCGGTGGCATTGGTGAAACCCATGACCTGTTGCAGCGCGCCGTCGCGGAAGTAGAGACGGGCGCGGCGTTGCTCACCGTCGGCGGCGTAGGTGTAGAGACCATCCACGGTGTAGACGGCGTCTTCGTAGGTGGCGCCATAGCTCTCCGGTTGCAGCGCTACTGTTACGCGCTTGGCGCCATCGTCGATGGCGAACATCAACGGCTCCCAGGGAAACTCCACTGTGAACGCGCCCTCGCCCCATTCGGGATAGTAGACGCCGTTCACCATGCGGGTGTCGCCGCTATCCAGGTAATCCTGGTCGGCTACAAAGATCGAGTTGGCGTTTCGGTCGTAAAAGCCGGTGAAGAAGTAGATGTAGCCGATGTTCTCACCATCCACGATGGCCCGCAGCGTCACCGGTTCCCCGGGGCGCGCCACTTCACTCGATTTGGAAATAGCGCCGACGCTGATCTGCCCGGCGCCGGGCGCGCGCACTGTCGCGGCTTCTGGCGCCGTCAGTTGTGTGCTGCTCGGCTCGAACTGGCGTCCGGTGTAGTGGAAGGCCAGGAATTCATCCCACAGCGCGTCCTGCGCAAAGCGTTCGGCCACCGCTGTGTATGAAGGCGGCCCGGCGATGGGCGACTTGTAGAGCTGCGAGGTGGGGAAATAGACGGAGACGCCCATTGCACCTGACTTTTCGGCGCCGTTCTTGTTGGCCAGCACGACCTGGTCGAGCGCGGCCAGCACCGCATCGCCCGCCTGGCTGACTGCACCGCCGCCCGTTATCTGCTGCACGAGCTGGATGAAATGTCCCAGATCGATATAGGAGGGCGGCACGTCGCTGCCGAAGATACTGGTGAAGGATTGCGCATAGCTGCGCGCTTTGGCGACGCCTTTCTGCTGCGCTTCCTGCAAAGTGTAGGCGAACTGGTTGACGCTGTCGAGCAGGGCGGGCGTCTGACGGAGGTCGAGCGCCGCCAGTGTGACGTTGCGCCCCATTTGCGCGGCAGTCTCGCGCGCTGAGGGCACGCTGCTCAGCCCGAACATGCCACCGCCGCGTCCATACAGATCGAGCCGCTGCTGCTCATCGGTGATGCGCGCGTCCTCGTCGATGTAGCTGCCAACGATGATCTGCCCCAACTGCCCGCCGTCGATGCCAGGATTCTGCTGCAAGGTGTTGAGGAAGCTAGCGTAAGCCCAGCCCAACGCTGGCTCCGTTTCCTGCGAGAGCACGGCGAAGTTGGCATGTTCCGCCAGCGCGTTTATCACTTCCAGGTGACCCATCAAGCATGCGTCCATGCCCACCAGCTCGAACTTGTCGATGCCGGTGGCGGCGCGCGCACGCCTCAGCGCGTCGTCGATTTCGGATAGGTACATCTGGTTGCCCAACGCCTGTGCAATCGGGGCGCTCACATCGGCGCCGCCGCCGTCACGGCCAGGATTCGGGTCGCTCCAGCCACCGGGCCAGCCCATGCCGTGATCGGAGAGGATGAGCACGTACTTGTCCGCCGGGTAGTTGCTCACAGCCCAGGTGACAAAGTCGACCAGAGTGTCGCCACTCGCCATGTTGACTTCGCCCAAGTCCTCGACCAACTTCGACCCCAGGCGCGCCAGGTTGTCGTCTTGCGTGACATAATATCGGCGAGCGCCGTGCCAGTCGCCGTCACCATCGAAGCCGCCGCGATAGCGGTCAATCTGGCTGACAATCTGCACTTGCGCGCTGGAGCCGACGCGTTCGGCCTCGTTGAGGTCGATGAAGATGTCCTTTTCCAGAATTTTGTCGTCTGCGTCCTGGTAGAGCATGATCAGCCACTTCTGACCAGGGTCGCCGGCGCTCGTGAGATTGACGCTGGGCGCTGGTTGGGCGGGGCGCGTGGGTCGCGGCGTGGCGATGACTTGTGCGGCATTCTCGCCAGGCGCTTCGACAATCTGATCGCTGCCGCCATTGCCGCCGAAGCTATTGAAGAGCAGGAATGGCCCGACGCACAGCAGCAACACCACCACCAATCCGATCAATAGGAGCGGATTGCCGGGCTGCCCTCCGCCGCCAAAGGATGGCTGATAGCCGCCGCCCCCACCGCCGCCCGATGAGAAGCCGCCGCCTCCACCGCTGCTCGGGGGGTGGCTGCTTCCACTGGATGCGGGAGGGCGTTGGTCGCGTGTCGGCGCGTCGGCGCGGTCGCGGCTGCCTGCCGGTGCGTCGCTGCGCCGACGGCGTTGCGTCGTCACAGTGCGCGGCTCTTCATTGCTGGCAAAGCGCCACAGACTGGCCGCCTGAGGTCCGCTCATGTATGCACCGACGGGCGCCGAGACTTGCAGTGGTCGCGGCGCGCTGAGAGCGCCCGCCAGACGTAGCCACGTTGTCAGATGTTGTAAGCTACTACGCATCATGAGTTCCTCTTCTTTCGGATGGGGGTGAGTGGTGACAGGTGTTGTAGGCGTTGCGCCTGCAGCGCCAGATTGGTTGCGTGGGGTGAACTTCAGATACGGGGCGCGCCGCCTTCGATTGAAATCGAGGCTGAAAGCGAAAGTCGGCTCATGAAATTTAGCAAAAAGATTCGGTAACCGTAGGTTCGGCTTCCAGCCGGACGATTCTCGTCCGCCCCACCGTCCCGCCGGAGGCGATGA
>DMDA01000002.1:0-1544 GCA_003451595.1 Chloroflexota bacterium
GACAGGTCGTCGCAGACCAGGAGTGACGGCGCGCGCACCAACATGCGCGCTGCCGCTGTACGTTGCACCTGCCCGCCCGACAACCGCACACCACGCGGCCCAACCAGCGTCTCCAGCCCTCGGTCTAGCCGCGCTACGTCTGGCGCCAGTATGGCGCGCTCGATGGCATCCGCTAGGTCGAACTCCGTTTCCGGCAATCCCAACAGGATGTTTTCGCGCAGCGTCGTGCTGAAGAGGCGCGGCGTCTGCGGCGTATAGGCGCTGCGTGGGGGCTGGAACCAGGTCGCCAGGTCGTCAACCAACTCTCCATTCCAGTAGATTTCACCGGCGTCGCGCGGCAGCAGCCCCAACAGTGCGCGCAGTAGTGTGGTCTTGCCCGCGCCGATCTGTCCAGTGATCACGGTGAAGGAGCCGGCGGGCAGACGGAGGGAAATGTCGCGCACCCCGCGACCGTTGGCAGGGAAAATGGCCGTCAGATTGCGCACCTCCAACATTTCCAGCCGGTCGCCGGATGTGCGGCGTGGCGCGGTTGGCAGCGGCGCGGGCGCAGTTTGGTAGACCGGATGGTGCTCGGCCAGGGCGTGCGGCCCCTCCTCCGGCGTCAACGCTGTCAGCCGTTCGAGCGCCACCTCTTGTTGTTTGATGTCACCCAGGAAGGCGCCTAGATAGCCGGGGAGATCGGTGGTGAACCAGAGAAAGTAGACGAAGAGGGCAAAGTCACCTACGGTGAAGGCGCCAGCGCTCATCGCCCGACCTGCCAGCAATAACATCATACCGACGCCAAAGGTCACCGCCGACCCCCAGATCGCATTCAGCGAGGCCTCCAGCACCCCCAATCGTACAGCATCGCGGCGACGGTGCGCACTAAGCCTGTCGAAGTGGCTGACAACCGGTTCTACGGCATCGGCGATCTTGACCGCCTGCACAGCGCCGAGAATCTCATCCAGGAAGCCAACTGCCCGGTCGGCCGAGCGTCCGGCGCGATGACTGTAAGTCAGATAGCGCCCCCACGCAACGCGCCCGGCAATGAAGGCTACGACCAACGGCAAAAAGACAAACAATGTGATCGTCAGGTTGATGCGCGCCATGATCGTCACGGCAATCATGAACGCCAACACATTGCCGACGACATCCGGCAGCCAGAGCGGGAAATCCGCCACTTCGGCCACATCGTCGCGGTAACGGTTGATCGCCTCGCCCGGCGCCACTGGCGGCGTCGCTGCTCCCGGCCGCCGCAAGTGCGCTGCCAATAGATTGTGGCGCAACAGTGCGCCGATCCGATAGCGGAAGGTTCGCCCGGCCCATGTCTCACCGTATGCGGCCATCACGCGCGCCAGTCCGACTGCAACGTAGAGTGCGATCAGCGTGGCCACGCCGATCGTCGCCGGCGCCGCACCGGTGATTGTGTCGAAAACCGCCTTTTCGATCAGGCCGGGTGCGACTTGTACGGTCAGAAAGAAGATTTGCAATGTTGACTGCACCAGAAATAATCCGGGCGCATAGCGGATGAGCCGCCACACGAACCACCAGGTGTTCAGCGCACG
>DMDA01000002.1:1740-2464 GCA_003451595.1 Chloroflexota bacterium
CTGTGCGTAGCGCGAAGTCTGGTCAGCGGCCAGTTCGGTGCGCACGCCATACTCGACGATGCGTCCATTCTCCAAGATTAGGATGTCATCGGCGCGCTGCAGCGTGTGCAGCCGATGAGCGACGATCACGCCGGTGCGGTTGTGGAGCAGGCGGTCGATGGCTGCCTCCAGCCGCTGCTCGGTGAGCGGGTCGAGTCGCGACGCCGCCTCGTCGAGGATGACCAATCCCGGGTTGCGCAGCAGCAAGCGGGTGAAGGCCAGTAATTGCGCTTCGCCTGCGGAGAAGCCGCGCCCGCCCGTGTTCAACAGCGTGTCCAGCCCCTCCGGCATTGCGCGCACCCACGCGTCCAAACCTAACGCTGTCAACGCAGTCTCGATAGCCGCGTCACTGATGCGGTCGTCGAAGAACGCGATGTTTTCGCGCAGTGTGGCCTGGAACAATTGCACTTCTTGCGTGACGACGCCGACGCGCTGCCGTAGGTCATCCAGCGCCACGCGACGTAGATCAACTCCGCCCAGGCGAATTTCTCCAGCGTCGGGGTCATAGAGGCGGTAGAGCAGCCGCGTCAACGTCG
Source organism: Chloroflexota bacterium (assembly GCA_003451595.1). Classification (GTDB taxonomy): domain Bacteria; phylum Chloroflexota; class Anaerolineae; order Caldilineales; family Caldilineaceae; genus Caldilinea. The sequence goes on from DMDA01000002.1 coordinate 2,316, forward strand.
TCTTGCCGCTGCCGGTGCGTCCCAGCACGCCGAGGATGCGCCCCGGTGGGAGGGACAAGGTGACGTCAGCGAGGGTGGGGGTGGAGGATTCCCGGGGGGATGATGAAGCGGCGTCTTCACGCTCGCCCCGCATCTCCTCCTCTCCCGAT
>DMDA01000002.1:2697-5887 GCA_003451595.1 Chloroflexota bacterium
TCGATGGCGTGGCTCTGAATCTGAGGCGACAAATCGAGGAGCGCCGCCACACGGCGCACACCGACCGTCGCCTGTTGCAGCACTTCGCCCTGATTGCGCAGCGCATCGAGGGGCGTCGCCAACATGCCGACGTAATAGACCAGCACGAAAGCGGCGCCGATGGTCAACTCGCCTTGTAGATAAAGCCAGGCGCCCAACGCCAACCCCAGACCATAGCCAACCACGTAGAGAAAATTCGTGGCGGCGTACCCCAGTGCCTGCGCCATCCAACCGGCGCGAGCGCGCTCGGTCAGGGTGCGCATGTAGCCATAGAGCCGATAGAGCACGAATGGTTCGGCGCCAACGCCACGCAGGTCTTCCGCCCCAGCGTAATGCTCTTCGATGAAGCCCATCTGCTCGCCCCAAGCCGCGCGCGCCGCATACCAGCGCTGCACGCCGATGCGCTGGACGTAGACGAGCACGGCGATGGTGATGGACGTGTAGCAAAGCAGCGCCACGCCAGCTGGCAGACTTGTCCGCAACACCAGCGTCAGGATGCCGACGATCAGCAGCACGTTGGCGACGACGCGCACGAGAAACTGAGCAAAGAAGTCGCCCAGGGCACTCACGTCGCCATCGATGCGTTCAATCAGCGCGCCGGGCGTATGGGCCTTGTGAAAGGGCATGTCCAGCCTCAGCACATGACGCAGCAGATCGCTGCGCAGCCGATTGGTGGCGCGCCACCCCACGTCGAGGCTCAGTGCGGTGGTCGCCAATGCCAATCCATGCTGTGCCAGCCCGACCGCCAGGTATACGAGGGCAGACAGCATCAACCATGACGGAGCAACCGCCTGTTGCGTCGCATCAATGAAGAAGCGCATGACTTGTGGATTGAGCAGTTGCAATCCAACGCCTGTCAGGATCAAAAGCGCCAGTAGCAACACACGCCGCCAATGCGGAAGTAGATAGATGCGCAGGATGCGACGATGTTTGGCGAAAGACAGGTTCATGGCCGATGCTCACGCAATCAATGTTGTTCGTCGGTTCACCAATAAATTCGGCAATGGCAGGTTCGCCTTCCCGCCGGGCGCGCCGGGGCGAGGCGATGTCACGCTGGAGGCGATCACCCGAAAGTCGCTCATTACGTCATATTACGGCGATTTCGCTATTTGCTGGGTGACTTTGTTGATTCCGATGGGCGCAGGCAATGCCCCGCGTGGCGCCATGTGGCAGACCCTCCCCCATTCTTCCAGCGTCAACGTTTCGGCGCGCCGCGTGGACTCAATGCCGGCGGTGGTCAGCCACTGTTGCACAGCCTGTTTTTCCAGTCCCAGAGCGGTGGAGAGACAATTGTGGAGCTGCTTGCGTTTCTGGCTGAAGCCGGCGCGTACAACGGTAAAGAAATCTTCTGGAGCCACATCGACGGCTGGCTGGGCACGCGTCCTCAGCTGCAGGATGGCGCTGTCCACCTTGGGGCGCGGGCTGAACGCGGCGGCGGGTACACGCTGGACGATGCGCGGCTGGGCGTAAAATTGCACGCTGACCGCCAGCAACGAAAGATCGCCTGGCTGCGCACAGATACGCTGCGCTACTTCCCACTGCACCATGACGACGGCCAGCGTCGGCGGCTGCGCTGCTTCGAGCAGATGGCGCAGCGCTAGGCTCGTGATGTAGTAGGGGAGATTGGCGACGACTTTATAAGAGATTGGGGATTGGAGATTGGGAGATTGGGGGATTGGAGATTGGGAGATTGGGGGATTGGGAGATTGGAGATTGGGAGATTGGAGATTGGGAGATTGGAGATTGGGAGATTGGAGATTGGGAGATTGGAGATTGGGAGATTGGAGATTGGAGATTGGGAGATTGGGAGATTGGGATAGCGCCTGGCTTTGCACGAACTGTTCAGTCGTCGAATCGCTCGATCTCCAATCTCTAGTCTCTAATCTCCGTCGTTCGCGTATACAGACGGCGACAAGCGTTTCCGGCGCGTGCTCCAGAATATCCGCGTGGATGATGTGGACATGGGGGCGGTCGGCGAAACGTTGGCGCAGCGGTTCGATCAGGCGGTCGTCCAACTCGACGGCGGCAAGACAACCGACGCGCGCGGCCAGCGCTTCCGTCAGCACGCCTTTGCCAGGGCCGATCTCCAGCACTGCGTCCGAGGGCGTCAACTCTGACGCGTCCAGAATCGGCGCCAGATAGCGGCGGTCGCTCAGGAAGTTTTGACCGAGCGACTTCTTGGCTGGCAGACTCATTCTTCGTCGAGGCTAAGCACCGACATGAAGGCTTCTTGCGGGATTTCGACGGAGCCGACCATCTTCATACGCTTTTTGCCCGCTTTCTGCTTCTCCAGCAGCTTGCGCTTACGCGTGATGTCGCCGCCGTAGCACTTGGCAAGCACATCCTTGCGCATCGCCTTGACGTTGGCGCGGCTGATCACTTTGTTGCCGATGGCAGCTTGAATCGGCACCTCGAACATCTGGCGCGGGATGATCTCCTTCATCTTGCTCACCAGCCGCTGCCCTTTGTAGAAGGCGCTGTCACGGTGCACGATGACGCTGAGCGCGTCCACTGGCTGGTAGTTGACGAGTACATCGAGCTTGACCATGTCGGAGGGGCGATACTCGTCAAGGGTGTAGTCCATGCTGGCGTAGCCTTTGGTGCGCGCCTTCAGCTCGTTGTAGAAATCGACGATGATCTCCGAGAGCGGGATCAGGCAGACGATTTCAACGCGCTTGGTGTCCAACCAGTTCTGTGTCTTGAGTTCACCGCGCCGCTTCGTGACCAGATCGAGCACGGCGCCGATGTAGTCTGCGGGCGTAAAGATGCGCAGCTCGCACCAGGGTTCTTCGATGTGCTCGATTTCAGTCGGGTCGGGCAGCGCCGCCGGACTGTCGATGGCGATGACTTCGCCGTTGGTCTTGAGGACGCGATACTCCACCGAGGGCGCAGTGAAGATGATGTCCATGTCGTACTCGCGTTCGAGCCGCTCCTGGACGATCTCCATGTGAAACAAGCCCAGGAAGCCAAGTCGATAGCCAAAACCAAGCGCCTGGCTGGTCTCTGCCTCGTAGGTGAGTGCGGCGTCGTTGAGCTGCAGCTTCTCCAGTGCGTCGCGCAGCTCGTTGTAGTCGTCCGGGTTGCTCGGATAGAGACCGGCAAAAACCATCGGTTTGAGCGGGCGGTAACCTGGCAGTTTTTCTGTAGCAGG
>DMDA01000002.1:6100-8723 GCA_003451595.1 Chloroflexota bacterium
ATGTAACCAACCTGCCCGGCGTGCAGTTCGCTCACCGGCAGCATAGCGGGCACCAGCACGCCGATTTCCAGCGGTTCCAGCACCTTGCCGGTGTTCATGGCCAGCAATTTCGGTGTGCCGCTGATGACGCCATCGACCATACGCACGTAGGCAATGACGCCTTTGTACGAGTCGTAATGGCAGTCGAAGACCAGCGCGCGCACCGGTGCGTCGATGTCACCCTTCGGGGGCGGCACCTCGGCGATAACGTGCTGCAAAACCTGCTCCACATTCAGCCCGGCTTTGGCGCTGATGCGGGGGATGTCTTCGGCAGGCACGGCGAGCAAGTCCTCGATCTCCTGCGCCACGTCGTCGGGCATGGCGGCAGGCAGGTCAATCTTGTTGATCACCGGCACGATGGTCAGGTTTTGTTCGAGCGCGGCGAACAGGTGCGCCATCGTCTGCGCCTGGATGCCCTGCGACGCATCGACGACCAGCACGGCGCCTTCACAGGCTTGCAGCGCGCGGTGCACTTCGTAGCTGAAATCGACGTGGCCGGGCGTATCGATCAGGTTGATCTCGTATTCCTCGCCCTCGTGTTTGTAGATCATGCGCACGGCGCTGGCCTTGATCGTGACGCCCTTCTCGCGCTCCAACTCCATGGAGTCGAGCAGTTGCTCGCGCATCTCGCGCTCGGTGACGGTGTCGGTCATCTGGATCAGGCGGTCGGCCAGCGTGCTTTTGCCGTGGTCGATGTGGGCGATAATCGAAAAGTTGCGAATATGGTCAAGATTCATGCCCGCGATTATACCTTATGCTCCAAGTTGTCTCCGAAACCACTCCACCGTCTGCGTCATCCCCGTGCGCAGATCGACCTTCGGCTCCCAGCCCAGGATGCGCCGCGCTTTGCTGATGTCGGGCTGGCGCTGCTTGGGGTCGTCCACCGGCAGCGGCTCGAAGCGGATGCCGGCCGGATTGCCGGTCAATTCGTTGATGACGGCGGCAAAATCATAGATGGTCAGTTCCGCCGGGTTGCCGATGTTGACCGGCTCGTTCTCGTTGCTCAGCAGCAGGCGGTAGATGCCATCCACCAGGTCGCTGACATAGCAGAAACTGCGCGTCTGCTTGCCCTCGCCGTAGACGGTGAGCGGTTCATGGCGCAGTGCCTGGCCAACGAAGTTGGGCACGACGCGGCCATCGCTCAGCCGCATACGCGGGCCGTAGGTGTTGAAGATGCGCACGATGCGCGTATCGACGCCATGGCTGCGGTGATAGGCCATTGTCATCGCCTCGGCGAAACGTTTGGCCTCGTCATAGACGCCGCGCGGCCCGATTGGGTTGACATTGCCCCAATAGGTCTCCTGCTGCGGATGCACCATTGGGTCGCCGTAAACTTCGCTAGTGCTGGCGAGCAGAAAGCGCGCCCCCTTCGCCAACGCCAGCCCCAACGCGTTGTGCGTGCCCAGGCTGCCCACCTTCAACGTCTGGATCGGCAGTTCCAGGTAGTCGATTGGACTGGCAGGGCTGGCAAAGTGTAGAATAGCGTCCAGGTCGCCCTTGAGATAGATGTAATTGGTGACATCGTGGTGAATGAATTGAAAGCGTCGATTCCCGGCCAGGTGGGCGATGTTGTCGGTCGAGCCGGTGATCAAGTTATCCATTGCAATCACGTCGTGGCCTTCCGCCAGCAAGCGGTCGCAAAGATGACTACCCAGAAAGCCGGCGCCGCCGGTCACAAGAATCCGCATGGGTCGATGAGTCCTTTCGATTGAATCCAGGGGCGAAGGGCGAGTTGCGAGCCACCGCCGCCCATGTCGATTGCATGCAGTATGTCCGAGGGGAAGTCGTTGCGGCAACACGTCGCCCCCGCATCTCGCCCCCCTCGCAATTCATTTAGTGTACACGACTTCGGTCATTGAAACGATTAGAGTCAGCTGACAATGTATCAAGCGCTGCCCTTTGGCCCTATCACGTTGCCCACCGGCCCCATCTTTGCGATGCTGGCCGTCTTTCTCGGCCTGGAAACCGCCGGACGCATTGGCCGCCGCCTCCGTCTACGCACCGATGATGTTTGGAACACCGGTTTGCTGGCCGTGCTGGCTGGCCTGATTGTAGCAAGGTTGTGGAACGTCTTCCAGTTCTGGTATGTCTACGCGGCGGAACCGACGTTGATCGTCAGCCTGCGCCCCAGCGGGTTTGCGCTCTGGCCCGGCTTGCTGGCGGCTTTCATCGCAGGCTACGCTTACATGCTGCGCCACGCCCTCAGTCCGACGCGCATCGCCGCCGCGTTTTCGCTGGGTGCGCTGATGGCGGCGGGCATCCTGGCGGTGTCGGACTACCTCACCGGCGCCATCCTCGGCCTGCCCAGCGATCTACCCTGGGCGCGCCCCTATTACGGCGAGATGCAGCATCCGGCGGCGCTCTATCGTGCCGTGGGCTTTCTCATTAGCATTGTCGTCATCTGGCTTTTTGCTGACCCGCAGCGACCGGGGCGCATCGTCGGCTATGCGGCGCTGGCGGCTGGGCTGGTCGTGCTGGTCGCCGACGCCTTCGCCGCCAACAGCCCGGTGACGGGCGCTCTGCGCACCAGCCAGCTTGTGGGGTTGGGGCTGGCGCTCGTCGCTGCTGCAGGACTGGCGCTCAC
>DMDA01000002.1:8930-30710 GCA_003451595.1 Chloroflexota bacterium
AGCGCCACGCCCGCCCGGATCGTGACGGTGGCGACGCTGTCGAGCAGTTCGTTGCTCACCCCGCGCGTGCTGCCAAAGGCAAGTGTCGCATCCGCCAGCGGATAACGCAGCCCGGTGTAGGTGATGCCTTCCACCGCTGCGCCGAGCGGGATCAGGCTCACAGTGTCGCCGGGGGCGCCGTGAAGTTCGAGCACACCCGGCCCGCGCAGCACTTCCGCCACCTGCTCGCCCTCGACAATGCGCACCGGCGCCGGCCATGCTCGCTGCGCCACGATCAGCAGATTCGCCAGCGTTTGATCCAGCCGGCCACCCAGCGCGCCGATCAGCAGCACCTCCTCGGCGCCGTCGGCCAGTGCACGTTCGATGGCAAGCTCCAGGTCGGTCTGATCCTTCTCACGGTGGTGACGCTCGAATTGCACACCCTGCGCGGCTAGTTCGTCCACCACGGCGGCAGGCAGGCTGTCGAGGTCGCCGACGACGACATGCGGCGTGCGCCCTAACGTCAGCAAATGCAGCGCGCCCCCGTCAGCGCCGATCAGGTGATCGCCGGGACGCAATAACCTGGCAACCGCTGTGTAGTCATCGATGACGCCGTTGACGGCGATTACAGCGCGCCGCATCATAGCCACGCCTGCCAGACAAAGATGCCGACCATCACGCCGGCGATCACGATTTCCAACGCCGAAGCTAGCAGCGAGCTGACCAGATAGCTCCATGTCGCTCGCAGCGCCTGACGCAGATTGCGCTTGTCGAACCACTCCACCACCAACATGCCGAGCATGGCGCCGACCAGAGCGCCAAAGAGCGTGCCGATGATCGGTATCTCAACCAGCAAGACGCCGCCGAGAATGCCGCCGGCGATGGCGCCGGCGATAGCCTTCCAGCTGACGCCAGAACGGCGGCTCATCGCCGTTGTCAGCAAAAGGTCTGACGCCCACGCCAGCAGCGCCAGCACGCCTAGCACTGCCAGCACCACCCAGTTGACGCGCACAAAGCCGTCGCCCCACGCCCACACCAGCGCTCCCAGCCAAATCAGCAGCGGTCCAGGGAGCAACGGCACGATCACGCCGACCAGCCCCAGCAAGATCAGCGCATAGCCGGCCAGGTAGTAGAAGTTCAACTCAGTCATCTCTCGTCCCCGTCCAGATTTCACCGTCGGCAACCGTCAACGCGATGATGTCGTGACTGCCAAAGAGGATAGGGACAGCGATGCCAAGCTGATCATAGAGCGCAGCGGGCACACTGATATCGGCGAGATAGAGATCGCCGCACGCCGTGGCCGCGTCGGGCTGGCAGAAGCCGCTCTTTGGCAGCGCCAGTGTGAGCGTCGCTGCGGCCTGGATGTGCGGGTCGAAGACGCGACCGTCCGCCGTATCGACTCCACTGGGCGTATCCAAACTCAGGATCGGCGCAGCGCTGCTATTGGCGAGCTGGATGAGGCCGCGTGCGGGGCCACGCGGGTCACCGCGTAGCCCATAGCCAATGATCGCGTCGATCAACAGGTCGGCGGGGGGCAACTCCCAACCTTCCTCAGCCCAGGCCAGCGGCGCGCCCATTGCCTGCAAGATGTGTAGTTGGTGTGCGGCTGCACCCGTGTACGCTGCCGGGGGATAGCTGCAGACGATCTGCACCCACGCGCCCCAGTTGAGCAGATGGCGCGCCGCCGCCAGCCCACCGCCGCCGTTGGCGCCGCGCCCGGCCAGCACCACGATCGGGCGGTCGCGCACATCGCCGCCAAGCATCTGCCGCGCCAGCGTCGCCAGGCTGCGCCCGGCGTTCTCCATCATCTGCAGCAGCTCGATGCCATACTCGCCGATCATCAGGCGATCGATCTCTTGCATCTGCGCAGTCGTCACGGTAGGAACCCGCACACGCGTGCTCATCGCTACACCATCAACTCGCGCAGCCAGGCGCGATGCAATGTCCAACGATTCTCGCCAGCGTCCCAATGCAGCTCGAAGGTGTTGCCATCCACCGTCTGGATCAGGTAGCAGTGCACCAGCTTACCCGCGACGCGTTCTTCCCACTGCCGGCCAATGTCGGCCACATAGCGCGTACGGTCACGCCAGATGAATGACGTCGGCCGCACGTTGCCATTTGGCATCACCCGGATCAGGGTGTCTACTTCTTCTTCGACCAAGACTTCTGTATTCATGCGTTGCACCTCGATAGGGGAGAATGAGAGATTGAGAGATTAGAGATTGGAAAGTAGAGATTCAGAGGCGGAGACAGCGTCTTCCCCGGCCAAAACTCTTCAATCTCCAATCTCTGAATGTTGCCTCTGATTGTGCCTCAACGGCAGAAGAGTTGAGGCTCCAAAATCCCCAATCTCCTAATCTCATTTTCCTACTTCCAAATACGCCAAGACCATCGCCAACGCTGCCCGCGCACTCAGCAGCTTGTTGCCGCTGCGGTCGGCATCCCAGATGTGATGTGCGCCACGCGCATAGCCGTCACGCGCGCAACAATGAAGAAAGACCGTGCCGGTTGGTTTGTTGGGCAAACCGCCGCCCGGACCCGCAATGCCGGTCACGCTGACGGCAACATCGGCGTCGAAGAGGCGCAGCGCTCCCTCCGCCATTTGTTGCGCCACCACCGCCGACACTGCCCCTTCGCGCACCAACGTGTCATGCTCGACGCCCAACAGGCGTTCTTTGGCGGCGTAGCTGTAAGTGACCGCCGCGCCCGCAAAGTAGACCGAGCTGCCGGGATTCTCCGTAATCAGATGGCCGATCAACCCGCCGGTGCAGCTCTCCGCCGTCGCGCACATCAGGTTGCGCTGTGCCAACTGCTCGCCGACCGTGCGCGCCAGGGCAATCGTTTCATCTTCAAGCGTTGTCATCCACTATCCCTTTCATGGGTCGTCGTTTGCCATGCAAAGTGTCCTCCATTGTACACATAGATAACGCTTTTCATCATATTGCATCTGTGCAGGGACGCACATGCCCTCATGGAGAGTTATCGCAACCGGTGTGGTATACTCCCATGCAGGCAGGCACGGACCCTACAGCGCCGATTGTGGAGCGAAAGGAGATTTCCCATGACAGTTGCCGTTGCGGCGCCGCCGGTTGCAGCGTATGAGCGCTTTCGGCTATCCAGCGATCGCTATCATCAAATGATTGAGCGCGGCATTTTTGGTGAAGACGAGCGCATCGAATTGATTGAAGGAGGGTTAGTCACCATGCCCCCGATCGGCGCAGAGCACAGCGGTCTGGTCAAGAAATTGGCAGAATTGCTGTTCGGGCTGTTGCACAAGCGGGCATTGATCAGCATCCAGGACCCGATCCACCTGGATGACTTCTCAGAGCCGGAACCTGACCTGGCGCTCTTGCGGCCACGCGCCGACTACTATATGCGCTCATTGCCACAACCCACCGACATTCTGCTCATCATTGAAGTGGCCGACAGCAGCCTGGCCTACGACCGCACGGTCAAGATGCCGCTCTATGCGCGAGCAGGGATTGCCGAAGCCTGGATCATCAACCTGATCGACCGCTGGATCGAGGTCTATCGCGACCCATCGCCGGTAGGTCATACAACCATGCTCAAAATTCTGCCTGGACGCGCGATCGCCCCGCAAGCCTTTGCCGACGTGATTGTAGCCGTAGACGACCTGTTCAGCGCGTAACCGGCGCCTGCAGGCTGCTCAGTCGCCGCCCGATCAACATCCAGTGTTCGTCCCCGCGCCGCGTGAAGATCACGACGCCCGGCGCACCGCCCGGCGTCAGCCGCAGACGCGGACGCAGACTCTCCGGTTCCTGAGGAAAGCCCCGCTTGAGTAGCTCCACCTGACCGATGCCGCGCGCCGCCAGCCGCTGATTGAGGAGTCTTAGGCTGAAGCGGTGCACCTCGTCGATGGCAAACGCTTGCGCCAGAGGTTCGGCGCGCAGCGCAGGCGCCACGATGTAGGCGATGTCTGGGGCAAAGAGATGTCCTCCTACGCGGGCGCACAGCGCCGCCAACGCGTTTGCGCGAATCACCGCGGGGTCCGGTTCGTACAACACGCCGCCTGGCGCCAGCTCGCCTACAGGTGGCGCCAGGCCATCATCAGCCAATATGCGCCAACCATCCGCTCGATGCACAGAGGCCCAGCGCAGCGGCGCATCTTCCCGCCCCCACCAGAGCACAGCTTCTTTGCACGCGCCCGCGTGACTGACAAACTCCACCTTCCAACCGGCAGGCACTTCAGCAATGTCTACGCCAGGCATTACTTTGACGGCGATCAGCGCGACATGTTGACGGAGTTTCAGAATCTCAACCAATGGCGGCTGCAGCGTGTGCAGATTGAAGATGCGCCGGCCTGCGTGGCGACGCGCTGGATCGACGAAGGCAGCGGCGGCAGACGGCAGCGCACCGTTGGCCAGCGCTTGCGTCCAGTCTGCGTTGTAGATGGTTACATGCTTTGTCAATCCTAGTGCGGCGACATTGGCGGCAGCCAGGCGGGCGCGCACCGGGTCGAGTTCATAAGCGACAACAGAACGATGCTGCGCCAGCGCCAACAGGTCGCCGCCAATGCCGCAGCCCAGGTCAAGGAAGTCGCCTGCCCCGGCGTACGCGTCCAACTGCGCGGCGCGCTGCGCGGCGGGCGCCTGCGCAGTTGCTTGCTCCAATGCTTCTGCGGTAAAGAACAGGTGCGCGGCATCCGGGAATTTGGCATGTGCACGTCGCCGCAGCAGCGCTTGTGTCACCAGTGCACTGGCGATCTCGGCAGGCAAGATGCGGCGTAATGCGGTCACCTGGGCTAATACATGCACGTCGTCCAGCGGTTGTCGAGCTAGCTCGTCCAGCCAGGGTTGGGCTGCCGGTGATAGCACGAAATCGACCCAGCCGGCGACCTCTTGCCCCGCTGTTGAGGGGGATGAAAACGTGTGAGAATCGTTGTGCAATTGTACCCCTGTCGGCTTGACGCACACCGCGCCGTGCCAGTAAACTAAAAAGCTGTTGTTTGTTCCGTTTTGCACATTTCGCCCGCTGCACTGGGCGATCATTACTGAACCCAGCCAGGATATAAGCTATTATGGCACAGGTGCAGGAAAGGGTGTAAGGCAGAACAACATGCGCATCCAGCTGATGTTGCGCGGCTCCACCGCACGGAGATACGTGACACGGAGACACGTGACGAAAACCGCAAACCATGAAGGAGTATTATGAGCGTACAGAATGAATCCCTGGACATGAAAAGCAGCGAACGCAAGCCTGCTGCACCGGAGTTGGAATATAAGGCTGCGTCGCAAGATTCACTGTCGATGTTCTTCGCCGCTATCGGCGGTGCAGTGCTGGGTATGTTGGCGACGCTGCTGGTGCTGGCGATCATCAACGGTGGCACGCTCAATTTCACCCACCCTGAACGTCTGGCCGTCATGGAAGCCAATCTGGCGCGCGTCAACGAAAACGTCGGCGCCGTGAGCCAGAATGTGGACACCGTCGCCAGTCAGGTGACAGACGTACGCGACCAACTGGCAGTCGCCCGCAGCCAGATGGATGCTGCGCAGGCGCGGCTTGATGACCAGAGCGGCAAGCTCGACGCCGTGCAAGGTTCTGTCGCTGCGCTGGCGCTGACCGGCCAGAAGTTCGACACCTTCGTCGCCGCCCTTGACCAGGCGATGGTCTCGATGCGCAAGTTAGATGGCAGTGCGGAAACCACAACGCCGGCTGCGATCGCCGCCAAGCCGTTGCTCGTGAGCGACCCGGCCGTACAGGCCGACGCGGTGGCCGTGCTCTTCTTTGTCGATGGCAACGGCAACGGCGTGATGGACGACGCTGAGGCCAACCTGACGGGCGTCGTGCTGCGCGTGACAGATGCAGCCGGCAATCAGGTGGGCGAATACACTTCAGGCGACGCCGGCGTGCTGGTGCAGGGACTGAATCCTGGCGACTACACCTTTGCCATCACCGATGCCGCCGGTCATGCGACGTTGAGCGAAGAAGTAGCCGTGACAGTGCCCGCCGACGCAGCTCAGGGGCAAATTCTGTACGTGCCGATGGCTGAGTAAGCCGTTAGGCCGCTTGCGTCTGCAAAAAGCGGGAGGCAGCCGGACTGGCCGCCTCCCGCTTTGTTATGCTGCGTTCTCCTCCTCAACGAGGTCATCGGCAGCAAAATCAATGCCATCTTCCGCTTCATCCCCCACGTCATCATCCATTTCGGCCAGGTCTTCGGCTGTGGCGTAGAAAAGCAGCAGCACCGAACCGTAGCGCCGGCGGTCATATTCAACCAGGCGCGTCAACGTCACCGGCGTCTCCTCGCGCGGGTGAATTTGCACGATCACGCTGCCGTTTTGCGCCAACAACTCTGGCTTGCCATCGATAAGTGTAAGCGCTTTGAGCCACATCCCTTGATATTGGGGCGGCGCCACGTAGATGAGATCATAGGGAACGCCGTGATAGCGCTGGAGATACGCAAAACTGTCGAGGCGCGTCACGCTGGCCTGGCGCTCGAAGCCGCAGTGACGCAAATTGGCGCGGATCGTCTCGACCGCCTGGTGGCTGAGGTCGACAAAATCAACCCAAGCTGCACCGCGACTCAAGCTCTCGATGCCAACGCCGCCCGTGCCGCCAAAGAGATCGAGCACCCGCGTCTCTTCAATCCAGTTGCCCATGATACTGAACAGCGCTTCTTTGGCGCGGTCGGTGATGGGGCGCGTGCCGCCGCCGGGCACCATCATCAATTTACGGCCTTTTGCTTTCCCGGTAATCACGCGCATTAGTTGACCCTTATTTCACCACCATCAAATCCCATGTGCCATCGTTACGCAGGCTGAAGTAGCGAATTGTCGCATCCTCGAAGCAGGCCAGCAGCCGTCCCTGCTCGAACGACTGCACTACGGTGTGTTGGCAAAGCCGTTCTTCCCGCTCGATCGTCCCCAATTGTTCCTGAAGCCCTGTCACCGAACACCACAACTTGCCAAAGCCACGTCGCGGCAGCGGCGGCGAGGCTGGCGGTGCATTCAGCGGATTGCATGAAAACTCCGGCTGGCTTTCGTCCCACGTATCGCGATAAGATTGCCACGTCTGATCAGGGAAGAGGACATAAATCTGCTGCTCACTGCTAAACCAGAGCATAAAGCGATCGTAGTTCGGCCCTGCGCCAAATTCATTGATGCCCACCGGGTCATTACTGCCGGCGCTGACTGCACACCCAAGCTGATGATACAGATCAGGATACCCCGCCAGGTCCATATCATAGTCAAGGCTACATTGGCCGTCGCTCTCATCCACCGTCAGCGCGGTGATGGTTGGCGTTGCGATCACGCCTGCCGGCTGGGCCGTGGGCGCTTCGATGCTCACCGGCAGCGTCTCCTCGCTCAGAGGTGTAATCGTGGCGACGGCAGGTGTAGGGGGCAGCGGCGTTGCCGTTGGTGTGACCTCACTGCCGCCGCATGCAGCCAGCAGCAATAGCAGCAGCGCTGCACACACGCCGGCGCTCCACCTCGGCTTCACTCCCGCCATCTTGCAGATGCTACAAGCACATTCTCTCACGGTGTAACTTCCTTGTGCGGAATACGAGCGGCGTCGTCAGCGGCGCGCTGCGCCTCTCACAACTCGCCCCTTGCCAACTCACTCTACTTGCACTGGCCCCAGCTCGATTGCGTAGCTGGCCGGGCCGGCGCTTACCGCCAGACGCTGGCCGGTCACCTGATCATACAGCCCGACAGCAAGTGTATACCGTCCTGCCGGAAGCGTGGACGGCAGCAATAACCCATAGCGATCAACAATCACGTCACCCGGCTGCCAGGTGCTGGTCGGACGCAACCAGACCACCGGTTGCCCGTCGCGCTGCAGGAGTTTGTTCCCCTGCGCATCGAGCAGATGGACGAAGACCTGATAGTCGGTCGTCACCGGCTGCAAACTTTCCCACAACAGCGTCAGCAGCAACTGCCCGCCCGGCGTTGCAGTGGGCGTCAGGCCGTAGCCGTTCAGACGAATCCAGCCATTTGCTTCGGAAACTGACGATGCCGTCGGGTCGCCAAAGACGGTGCCCACGCCGCTCTCGACCAGCTCTGCCGCTGGCGCCAGGGCGTAGAGCGCCAGCCGCTGCTGCGATGGGCCGGTCACGCGGTCGTCGCTGAGCAGAAAGTCCTCGCTGCGTAGCGCTCGCTCCCAGCCCGACTGGTCGGGTGGTAAGTAGTTGGGAACGACCCAGAGACGCGCCAGTTGGGCGCGCATGTGGGCCAGCACCGGTGTATCCTCCCGGCGCAAGTCGTTGCGCTGGAAGAGGCCAAAGACGGGCAGCGCGCCACGATAGACATTAGCAAAGTGCTGCGTCATCTCTGGGCGCAACAACAGCACGCCGTCGTGCGCCTGTGCTTCCTGTTGCAAGCGCCTGGCGACAAGACGTAGCTCAGGATCGGTGCGCGTCGTATCGTAGTAGGTCAAGAGTCCTGTGGTCAATAGCAGCAACGCGGTTGTATAGAGCCAGTTACGCAGGCGTTCATCACCATTGCGACGCGCTGTGTTGCGCAGTTCCTGCGTCAGGAAGAAGAGTCCTACGCTCACGCCCGCCACCGCCACCGCCAGCGGCAGCCAGTCAACACCAGCCGCACCGCGCCACCAGGCCAGATGAATCGTCGCCGGTTGCACCATTTGCCACTGCATCACCAGCGGCGAGTATTGCAGTTGCGTGAAAGTGACATCGGCGAAAAGTGGCGACACGAGTTCCGCCAGCCGATCCTGCACCAGGTGATAGGGGACAAGCAGCCCCAGCACCTGGACTGCCAACGAAGCCAGCGCCAATCCAACACCGATCACAATGCCCAGCCAGCCCAGCCTGCGCTCCCCCATCAAGGCATTCCAGGCGGGCGCCGCCAATAAGGTTAGGAAGGGCAACGTCGGCACGATGAAGCGGGCGCCCCAACTGTAGCCGCCATGCCACATATACCACTTGGCGTAAACCGCAAAGAACACGACGATCAGCGCCAGCGCCAGGAAGAAGATGCGACGTTGACGCCGCCAAAACCAGAGCGCACCGGGAATCGCCAGCACCAGGATCGGGTTGTACCAGAGCACGCCGCGCGCCGGTCCGACCGTTAACCCAAAGAGGCCGAAAAACCAGTTGGCGCTGAAAGTCTCGGTTTCCACGTAACCCGTATCCCAGATGTTGCCAAAGCGCACCCAGTTCCACCACAGCGAGAGTAGCCCCATGGCCACAATGGGAATAGTAAAAGCCACCACCGGGCGCCAGTGCGCCCAGAATGCATGGCGCAGGCGCGCCTTGAAGGTGGCGCCAGATTGCGCAAAGGAGGGCGTCAACACCAGCAGCAAGGCAACTGCGTAAATCGGCAGCGTCATGATGTTGATCGTGCGTGTGAGATAGGCAATGCCCCACGCCAGACCGCTGCCAAACAGATAGAGCTTGCGCTCCGATTGTGCGTAGGCCAATAATCCGTATGCGGCGGCAAACAGCCCCCAACCAGCAACCGGATCGCTGAAAAAGCTCTGCGTGTAGGGCCAGGCCATCGTCAGCAGACCGAAGATCAGCGCAGCACTAATCGCCAGCGGGCGCGACCAGCCCAGCCGCCGCCCGGCGCGAAAGAGTAGTGCGCCCGTCCATGCCGTCAACAGCGGGTTGAGCAACATCGCGGCGTGCGCCAGCCCCACAAAGGGCCACACCTTCGCCGCCCATACCAGCGGCCACGCCAGCAGCACCATCCCCAGCCCCTTGCGCGTGTAGAGATTGCCATCGGGACCGATATTGCCCTGCTGATTGCCCATCCACAACACCTGGTTGCTGTCTAGTGCCCCGCGCCGCACCAGGCTGTCCGTAGTGGCAAAGGTGGACAGGCCATCGCTGCTGTCGATGAGACCGGTGAAGGTAAACATGTAGCAGGCCAGTAAGAAACCGAAGAGCAGCAGGGCGGTGCTGCGGTCTTTGGGGCTGATGTCAGGTTGGGTGCTCTGCATAGCTTCAATCAAATCCGATCAAGGTACTTCCACAGACACACTCACATGATCGTCGGCGGCGCCTTCGCCCAGCACAACCGGCTGCCGTCCCATGGCATCGTACAGACCGACATGCAACGTGTACAGCCCTGGCTGTGCATCCGGCGGGAGCAGCAGGCGATAGGCATCGCGCACCGGCTGTCCCGGCGTCCAGGTGTTGGTCGGCGCCAGTCCGGCAACCGGCAAGTTGTCCTGCTGCGCCACCATCTGCCCGTTGGGCGCAAAGAGCTGGGTAAAGACGGTGTAGCTGCCGGCGATAGCTGCCGGCGTCTGCCAGTATAACACCACTGGCAATGATGACCCTGCTTGCGCCGCCCCCAACGCCAGGCCTAGCAGTTCGATCTGCCCATCGGCGACAGTAAACGTCGCCAGCGGCATCGACGGCGGGGTGAAGACGCGCGCCAGCGAACACGCGCCTAATTGCTGCACATCGCCAGTGTAGACGCCCGGCGTCGCCAGAAAGTTCGCCGCTGCGGGCGACCATGTTCGCGTGATGGCGGCGTCGCTGCGCTCGATCCACCAAAACTCGCCTTGTGCACTGAGAGCGGCCAGCTTCTCTGCTTTCACCATCTCGGCCGGGCGGTCGTCAGGATTGTAGCCATCGACGACGATCAGCGTATACGCCGTGTGCAGCCAGGGGTTCAGTTCACTCCACAGCGTTGTGTCTTCCATCGCCAACGTGCGCGTCAACCCGCCCGCCTCGTTGCGCAAATACGCGATTGCTTCCCGGCACGGATGCTCAGCCAGCCGGCGTTCCTGATAAGCCTGGGCAGCGCGCGGCGCACCCACCATCAGCACGACCAGCGCTGTTGCCATTACCGCCACGCTCAGCCCGACCGCCATGCGCTGCAGTTGGCGACTGCGCAGCGGCGTTGGCCATATCTGGCCCATGAAGTCCATCGCCAGCAACATCAGCAGCGCCGTACGCGCCAGCACCGTCATCATCATCAGCCAGCGTTCAGCAGGCAGCAGAATCAGAAAGATGCTACTCTCCACTACGTTGAGCAGCGTGAGCATGAGCGCCAACAACACACCAAAGAGATCGGCGCGCAGCAGCACGATAAACGCCAGCACCCACACCACAAATTGTGGACTCCAGCCCTTGCTGTAGAGAAAGAGCCAGATCACGCTCACCGCAGTGAAGGCCACCGCCGTGCGCACACGCGCCCAGTCGTAACGCCGCGTGTAGAGCCAGAGATAGAGCAGCGCAAAGCCAAGCGTGATCCACGTCCACGGCAAAACGGACTCCCACTGGTTGTCCGCCGTCAGCCCGCGCAGATTGCGCATATCGATAGGCACCAGGCCAAAGCCGTAGTAGCCGTCAATAAGCGCCCATACGCTCTGCCAGGGAGGACGCAGGCTATTAACAGTGAAGCTGCTCAACGCCAACGTCGGGTTGAAGCGCGCCAGTGGCAGCCCTACGCCAATGACGACGCCAACAAAGACCAGGCTATACAGCACAGGTTTGCGCAGGTTGCCAGGTGACCGCCGATTGAACCACTCATGGCGTACAGCGTCAAGACTCAGCCGCGCGCCAAACCAGCGCACGGCGATCGGTACAAGCATCATCGGTGTGAGCTTGACCAGGAAACCGAGCGCGGCGGCTACTGCGCTGGCGAGCCATGCTCCGCGCTGCCGGCTGAGCAACAGTTCCAGTCCCAGCAACAAGAAAAAGAGCGGCATCGCCTCGAACCAGCCCAGCAACGTGTAGACAGGAGCAAACAATAACGCGTAAAAGACCGTCGCCTTGAGCGGCAGCGGGATACGGCCTCCATCAGGCGACCATGCCAGGTCAGCGCCATGCTCCGCCTCCAGCCGCCGCGCCAGCCGATAGATGAGGATGAAATTGCCAAGCTCGAAGAGCAGCAATTCCATTCCGAATAGCACGTGAAACGCCAGGCGCGGCTCCACCCAGGGCGGGATATTGCTTGACAGGACAAACACAGGCAGCATCAGCGCCGGAAAGAGCGGGGGATAGGCCGTCCACAAATTCTCAAAGGTGGTGTACCCCATCGGCAGGGTAAGGCCCCACGCATAGTAGAACTCGTAGTCGGAGTTGTCGGCGATGAAGCCGCCAGGACGGAAGAGCAGGATGGCAAAGAGCCGGAAGCTGACAAAGAGCAGCAACAGCGCCAGAAACCAGCGATGTTCGGTGTAGAAACGGCGCAGCCGCGCCCGCCATGTATTCATACGGAAGGATCGGGTGAGACGGAAGTCGCTGCGTGCTCGCCCTCACGCGGCGTCGTCTCGGCGCGTACACGCTGGATCACTTCACCAAAGCCAGCCAGTAGTGTCACGACGCCGCTGAAAAAGAGAAAACTCCAGTAGGTGATAAAACGCACCAGAAGCACCGCCGCGCCGACGTTGAAGGTCGTGGCGGGCAGCAGAGCAAAGAGCGCCACATACGCAGCGTCAATCTGACCGATGCCACCCGGCGTCAATGGCGCAGCCGCCAGCACATCGACTGTCAACGCCACAAACGCCGCCACATCCAGCGGCAACGCCGCCCCCAGGCTGCGCAGCACGAACCAGACCACCAGCGCATCGCACAACCAGATGTAGAGGCTTTCGCCGATCACCAACGCCCCGCGCTTGGGTTGTCGCCCCAGCACGCGCAGGCTGGCGGCCAATTGCTCACCAAACTGCAACGACGCCTGCCATAACCGCCGTTGACTCCACTGCCGCAGCCAGCCCAAGACCGGCGGCGCCAGCACTGCGCTGGCGACCAGCACCACCAACAGGCCGGCCGCCGCAGCGTAACCAGCCATCAACCAGCCGGGCGCCTCTATGCGCAGCGCTGCCCAGCCAAAGCCAAGCCCCAACCCTACGATCGCCAGAATGTCCAGCGCCCGCTCTAGCACAATTGACCCCAGGCTGGCAGCGACAGGTACAGGCGCATGACGTGCGTTGTCGAGCCGTAGCACACCGATGCGCATGAAGTCGCCCGCGCGCGCGGGCAGCAGCGCGCTCACAAACCAGCCCGCCAGCAGCAGCCCGGTCGTGTAGAGATAAGCGAGCTGATGTCCCGCCATGCTGAGCAGTTGTTGCCAGCGATGGCCGCGCACGGCAAAGCTACTGTAGTGAACAAGCATCGCCAGCGCCAACCAGCGCACATCGGCGGCGGCCATTGCTTGTAACGCTGTCTGCCCGCCGAACAAGACAATCAATAGCGCCCATGTCACGAGGCCAAGAGCGCTCAAGAGCAGCAAACGCCTGCGCGGCAGCCAGGCAGTCGATGATGCGGGTGAAGACAAAGCGTTGCTCATCTCACCCATTTTGCGAAGGAATGCGCGGAATGGCAAATTGTACGAGGCCGATTGAGAATTCGTGTTTTCAACATAGAGATGCCAGGGGACAGGAAAAGGCAACATTCCCTGGCGTTGCTCCCCAGTCCCCCGACCAAAAAACTTCCTGGAAACTTTGCGTTCCCAGGAAGTCACACCATCTCTCTGCATGGACTGCGTAGCGGCGTCACCGCATGTTGCTGGCGACCAAATCCGCGATCTCGTCAGGATGGCGGGCGACTTTGGCGCCAGCATTGGTGAGCGCTGCGATCTTCTCAGCGGCAGTGCCTTCGCCGCCGGAGATGATGGCGCCGGCATGCCCCATGCGCCGTCCGGGCGGCGCTGTCTGGCCGGCGATAAAGCCGGTCACAGGCTTGGTCATCTTGTGGGCAATGTACTCGGCGGCCTTCTGTTCATCGGTGCCGCCGATTTCGCCAATCAGGATCACCTGCTCTGTCTCCGGGTCCTGCTCGAACATCTGGAGCACGTCAAGGAAGGAGGTGCCGTTGATTGGATCGCCGCCAATGCCGACGGCGGTGGTCTGCCCGATGCCGCGTGCGGTCAGGGCATAAACGACTTCGTAGGTCAGTGTGCCGGAGCGGCTGACCAGCCCTACATTGCCTTTGGTCATGATGTGGCCGGGAATGATGCCAACTTTTGCCTCGCCCGGTGTGATCAGACCGGGACAGTTGGGGCCGATGAGCCGCGTATGAGTGGAGTCGAGGAAGGCGCGCACCTGCACCATATCCATCACAGGGATGCCCTCCGTGATGCAGACAACCAGCTCAATGCCTGCGTCGGCGGCCTCGATAATCGCGTCGGCGGCAAAGCGTGCGGGGACGAAGATGACGCTGGTGTTGGCGCCGGTCGCCACCACGGCATCGCGCACGGTGTCGAAGACCGGCACATTGCCAAAGGCCCATTCGCCACCCTTGCCCGGGGTGACGCCGCCGACGACTGGCGTGCCGTAGTCGATCATTTGTTTGGTGTGAAATGCACCTTCACGCCCAGTGATGCCCTGCACGACCAGGCGAGTGTTTTTTCCAACTAAGATGCTCATTGCAACTCTCCTTTGGCGGCGGCGACGGCTTTTTGTGCTGCGTCAGCCAGACTGGTGGCCGTGATCAGGTTGGCTTCGGCCAGGATGCGCCGGCCTTCTTCTTCGTTGGTGCCGACCAACCGCACGACAAATGGTACGCGTACATCGAGTGTATTGATCGCTTCGAGCACACCCAACGCCACCTCGTCACAGCGGGTAATGCCGCCAAAGATATTGATCAGCACGGCCTTGACGCGGTTGTCACTGAGGATGATGCGCAGTGCTGCCGCCACCTTGTCCGATTGGGCGCCGCCGCCGATATCGAGGAAGTTCGCCGGTTCACCGCCATAGAGCTTGACAATATCCATCGTCGCCATCGCCAGCCCGGCGCCATTGACCATGCAGCCGATCTCGCCGTCGAGATGAATGTAGCTCAAGCCGTAACGACGCGCCTCGCGTTCACTGGCATCCTCCTCGTCTGGGTCGCGCAACTCCACCAATTCTGGGTGGCGATAGAGCGCGTTGTCGTCGACCGAGATTTTGCCGTCGAGCGCCATCAACTTGTTCTCGCCGGTAATGACGAGCGGGTTGATCTCGGCCAGGCTGGCGTCGTTGCTCACGAAGACCTGATAGAGGCTCTGCGCGATTTTGATGAAGTCGTTGGTCAGGTCTTTGGGAAGACCAATGCCGTCAGCCAGGATGCGCGCCTGATGCGGCTTCAAGCCCAGAAAGGGATGCGCCGCCACCTTGATGATCTTATCAGGCATCCTGGCCGCCACCTCTTCGATATCGATGCCGCCCTCGCTGCTCGCCATGACGACCACCCGCCGGCTGGCGCGGTCCAGCACAGCGCCAAGATAGATTTCTTTGCGGATGTCGGCAGCCGGATCGACAAGCACCTTCTTGACTGTCAGCCCCTTGATCGTCATGCCCAGGATGGCGTCGGCGCGCTGCTCAGCTTCATCCGGCGTCTTCGCCAGCTTGATGCCACCAGCCTTGCCGCGACCACCGACCAACACCTGCGACTTGACGACCACCGGTCCGCCCAGACGCACAGCGATGTCGCGTACTTCACCGGGCGTCGTCGCTACTTCGCCGCTGGGGACAGGAATCCCGTAGCGACCAAAGATCCGTTTGGATTGATATTCGTGTAGATTCAAGCTGAAACCTCCTTGCAATTTGCTTAGGCGTCGAGCGTTGTCTGAGTGTTCATCAGAGCGGTGCCGTCTGTGGTTGCCAAGACAGCCATCGCACGGGATAGGTTGTGGAAAAGGTGTAGAAAAACGTCCTCGGACGGGGCGGGTTCTGCGCCTCCACCGCTGCGCATTATAGCCCCCGCCGCGTAGAGATGACAAACGTGCAGGCGTTTGGGGTGCACTTTGGGGGCTTTTCAGCGTCGATTCATTTTCTGGTATGATGGATGCAATCTATACCTTTTCGGAAGGAATACAGACACCATATGCGTGCACACGCCCACGTCGTGATCGTCGGCGCCGGCATTGTTGGTTGTAGCGCCGCCTATCATCTCGCCCAACTTGGCTGGAAAGACATCCTTGTCGTCGACAAGGGGCCGTTGTTTGACGCCGGCGCCACCAGTATTGCGCCCGGTCTCATCTTTCAGAGCCACTACGCCCGGCTGATGACCGAGTTTGCGCGTTACACGATCGAGTTGCTCAAGCCTTTGCGTCACCAAACTGAACCGTGCCTCTACCAGGTTGGCGGCATCGAGGTGGCCACTACGCCGGAGCGGTGGGCGGAGCTGAAGCGAAAACAGGGTGTTTCGCTCAGTTACGGGCTGGAGAGCCACCTGCTCACGCCGCAGGAAGTGCAGGCAAAACTCCCCCTCCTCGACGCACAGGCCATTCTCGGCGGCTACTTTGTGCCAACAGACAGCGACGCGCGCAGCTCTCAATGCGCTGCAGCCCTGGCCACCCTGGCGATGGCGCAGGGTGTCGAGTTCGCAGCCCATGTCACCGTACAGGATGTATACGTGCAAAACGGGCGCGTGCGCCACATCGTCACCGATCAGGGTGTGATCGAATGTGAGCATGTCCTGCTCTGCACCAACGCCTGGACGACGATGTTGGCCGCCAGGATAGGGCTGCGCTTCCCGGTCTTAGGCGTCGAGCAACAATATGTCATCACCGAACCACTGGCGGAATTGGCCGCAGACCAGGCGTGCTTCATCACACACCCAATCCTGCGCCACCCCGACGCGGCGCTCTACTATCGCCAGATCTATGACTGCTATCTGATCGGCAGTTACCGTCACACCGCCCTGCGCGCCAGCAACGACGCAGCACCGCCAATCCCCCAGGCAGCCGCCGTCAATGATTGGGAGCACGAGCGGCGCGCGACCGCTGAACTGCTGCCCCCGCTGGCAGGCAAGCGTTTCGCCCAACAGGTCAGTGGCTACCTGGCGTTCAGTAATGACCTGTATCCTGTCGTCGGGCAGAGCACAGTGCGTGGATTATGGGTGGCGTTCAGCGTGTGGGCAGCCTATGCCGGCGGCGTCGGCAAGAGTATCGCCGAGTTGATGACGCACGGCGAGACCGAATGGGACATCCGCGAAGCTGACATCAACCGCTTTCATCCGCATGACTACACGCGCGCGTTCATGGCGGCGCGCATCGACCGCCAGCATCAGGAAATCTACGCCATTGTCCACCCCTTCCAACAATCGGAGGCGCCGCGCAACGTGCGGCTGGCGCCCTTTCATCAACGGCTGGTCGAGCAGCAAGCCGTCTTCTTTGCCAATGCCGGCTGGGAGGCGCCGCAGTGGTACGAAGCCAACGCCCGGTTGCTGGAGGAGTACGACGCGCGCATCCCACATCGCGAGGGCTGGGCCGCGCGTTACTGGTCACGCATCCAGGGCGCCGAACACCTGGCGACGCGCGACCGCGCCGGTCTCTTCAACTTGAGCACCTTTACCAAGATCGAGGTCAGTGGGCCAGGCGCGTTAAGTTTTTTGGAATCGATCTGCGCCAACCGGATCGATCGCCCCGTTGGCGCCATCATCTACACAGCGCTTTGCAACAGTCGCGGCGGCATCATGGCCGATCTCACCGTCAGCCGGTTAGAGGAAGACCGCTTCTGGATTCTCACCGGCGGCGGCGTCGGTCCACACGACTTCGCCTGGATTCGCCAGCACGCCCCGACGCAGGGTGGCGTGACCATCCGCAACATGAGCGGTCAATACACCACGCTTGGACTCTGGGGGCCGCGTGCGCGCGACATCTTGCAACAACTTGTCGAAGAAGACATCAGTAATGCCGCTTTCCCCTTCTACACCGTACGCCCACTACACATCGAGAGCGTGCCCGCGCTGGCGCTGCGCCTTTCTTACGCTGGCGAGCTGGGCTGGGAAATCTACGCACCCGGCGAATATGGCTTGCGCCTCTGGGACCTGCTGTGGGAAGCCGGGCGCCCCTACGGACTGGTGGCGGGCGGTGCGGGCGCCTTCGACTCGCTGCGGCTGGAAAAAGGTTACCGCTTGTGGGGCGTCGATATTCATAGCGAATACAACCCCTTTGAGGCAGGCTTGGGGCGAACAGTAAAACTGAAGAAAGGTTACTTTCTGGGACGCGACGCGTTGCTCAAGGCCAGTGAAGTGGTGACGCGCAAACTCTGTTGCCTGACCTTCGATGATCCCGACGCCATAGCACTGGGCAAAGAGCCGATCCTGGCTGATGGACGCGTGCTGGGTTATGTGACAAGCGCCAATTATGGGTACTCTGTCGGCAAGTACATCCTCTACGCTTATCTGCCACAAGAGTACGCGGCGCCGCTGACCAAAGTCGAGGTGCAGTACTTCGACCGCCGTTACACTGCTACTGTCGCCAATGAACCCTTGTTCGACCCAGGCCACGCGCGTATGAAGGCATAGCCGTGCGTCAATCGCTCATTCTCGCAATTTCACAAGCTCACGGTCATACCACCAGCGCACCAACAGCCCCGCCAGCAATAGTAGCGCCGCCACCATCACCCAATATAGCGTCTGGTACGTCTCTGAGCCGGATGCGCCAATCGGGTCGAAGGGATGGCGAATGATCGTGGCGCCACGAATCAACGTCCAGGTGACGACGGTCACGAGCAGGTTGACGACGGCGGCGAAAATACGGTTGCCCATCCACAACGCAAGCAGCAGACAGGCAACACTAAACCAGAGCACATGCACACTGGCGCGCACGCGCGGCTCGTCCCAGGCGACCCACTCGCCCCAACTCAGCCAGGTTGAGATGCTGCTGGTCAGTGCATAGACAATCCATAGCATCACGGCGCCTTTCTGCACCGCCATTGCCCAGGCATACCAGGCGATCCGCCGCGTCAATAAGAAGCCCAGGCTGAGCACACCGGCTGCTGCAAACGCCAACAGCGCCACTCGCACCAACGCCCCGTGCAGAAAGATCACCTTGATCACGTTGCCCAGCGTCTGCTCCGGTGGGATCAGCCAGAGGGCAATCGCCAGCCCGGCCATCCCTAACACGGCCAGTACAGGCGTCACCCAACGCTGCCAATGCGTCGGCGCCGCGAGAGAGGATGATTGCATCGCAGATTCCCTTTCTCAATATCGCTTCCCTTGCTTCTGTGCGCGCATCTACACAGCAAGGACACAGATGTCACCTGACGCGCGACACGTGACGTATGACGCCAATACGTCATGTCACGCCAAGAGCAGCGGCTTACGACAGAGGCTCCACTTAAAGTAGACCCCGCCCGCCCTCACACCGCGCGTAGTCGATGCAGCGTGAACTCGGGCGGACAGAAGAAGCGCGCGGGCACGCCACATGAACCAGTGCCCGCTGACGTGTAGCCCTGCATGGCATTATACCGCCAGGCGCCATAAGCCATACGACGCGGCACCTTGGCGTTCGTCTGCAGCGCAATACGTCCGGGCAGACAAAACTGACCAGCGTGCGTATGGCCGGAGAGCATGAAGTCGTAGCCAGCAGCGGCGGCGTGCCGGTACAGTTCCGGCGAGTGGGCGAGGAGGATGGAAGTCGCACCGGCAGGGATCGAGGCACGGGTGCGCTGCAGATTATCGGTCTCGTAAAAGTGCGGGTCATCGACGCCAGAAAGGTAGAGGTATGCACCATCGCGCTCGATGGCGACTGTTTCATTGAGCAGAAAGGTGTAGCCAGCATCCTCTAGCGGCGGCACGAACTCGATGAAGTCATGGTTGCCCAGAACAGCGTACACCGGCGGTTTGAGATGCCTGACCAACTCTGCGGCGTACTCTAGCGCCAAGTTGTAACCACCGCTGCTGCTAGCGCGAAAGTCGCCGGTGACGACGCATAGATCGTAGTTCACCCCTTGCAACCGGCGAATGATAGCGTCGGTCAACTCTGGGTCGATGTCGAGATGCAAGTCGCTGAGATGGAGCAGTGTGTAGCCATCAAACGCTTGCGGCAGCCCTGGGATAGGCGCCTGATTCTCGATGCAGCGGATGTCCAGCATGTTGCGCCGCCCGTAGTTGAACAACCCCGTCAACTTAAGCGAATAATAGATGAAGACCATCAGCCACTCGGCGTTCTCGATGTGCATCAATGTGCGTCCACGCCCCAACACCTCACCGGCATGATCGACCTGGATCGTCAGCCGTTGGCGCAGGTGCGTCTCCCCCACGCGCTCAAGGAGATAATTGTAGATGTCGTCGGGATTGTACATCGTGTCGGCTCCCTGGTGGATGAACACACAGCTTCAATATCAAATGCTTTGGGCAATGGCTCCATCACTCCAAATTCTAGCACTGTTTTCTTGACGCCAACTCTGCTGAAAGGTGTAGTGTATAATGGAAGAAGTTTCAGTCAACTTCCCATAATTTCAACATCCGATCATCTTCAGCGCTTGTTGAGGAGAAAGTTTATGTCTCAAGGTCCCTATGTGCTTGGCATCGATTTTGGCACCGAGAGCGTGCGCGTCGGCATCTTCGACTTGACCGGGCGCCCCGTCACTTTTGCCGCCGAGACCTATCCACTCTATCACCCGCGCCCGGGCTGGGCTGAGCAACAACCTGACGAATGGTGGCGGGCCTTCGTCGCTGCCACACGCCGCGCCCTGGCGCAAAGCGGGGTGTCGAGCGCCAACATCGTCGGCGTTGGCGCTGACTGCACAAGCTGCACCGTCGTGCTGATGGATGAACGCTTCACGCCGCTGCGCCCTGCCATCATCTGGATGGATGTGCGCGCAGCGGAGCAGGCCAATCGCATCGCTCAGATTGATGACCCGGCGCGCAAGTATAACGGCTACGGCAACGTCTCCGCCGAGTGGATGCCGTGCAAGACGCTGTGGGTCAAGGAGAACGAGCCGCAGGTATGGGCAAACGCGCGCTACGTCGGTGAATTCATCGATTGGCTCACCCACCGGCTGACCGGCGAATGGGTGGGCAGCATTGACACCACGAGTATCCGCTGGTACTACGACCGCAACAGCGGCGGCTGGCCCACGGATTTCTACGCCAAGATCGGGCTGGACGACCTGATCGAGCGCTTCCCCCCACGCATCCTCGACATGGGGCAGGTAGCGGGTCGGCTGCGCGCCGACGTCGCCGCCGAGTTGGGACTGACGCCGGGCATCCCCGTGGCTGAGGGTGGCGCCGATGCGTTCGTGGCGATGATCGGTTTAAACGTGGTGACGCCGGGTAAAGTAGCCTTCATCACCGGTTCATCACATTTGATGCTCGGCCAGAGCGCTGCGCAGTTTCACGCTAAAGGCATCTTTGGCGCCTACACCGACGCCGTCATCCCCGGTCAATACACGGTCGAGGGTGGGCAGGTCTCGACCGGCTCGGTGGTGAAGTGGTTCCGCGACAACTTCTGTGGCAAAGAGGCGGCGCTGGCCGCCGAGCGCGGTATCGACACCTACACCATCCTCAACGAGCTGGCGGCGCAGATTCCAATCGGCGCGGATGGGCTGATCGTGCTGGATTATTGGCAGGGCAACCGCACACCCTACGTCGACCCCGAAGCGCGCGGCATCATGCGCGGCTTTTCCCTTAAGCACACGACCGGACACGTTTTCCGTGCGATCATGGAGGGCGTCTGTTATGGAACAGAGCATATCCTGCGCGCCTTCCGCGCCAACGGCTACGCTGTACAGGAGATGGTCGGCGCGGGCGGCGCCACACGCAGCCAGCTTTGGATGCAAATGCACGCTGACGTGAGCAATGTCCCGATCACGTTGACCGAAGTTCCCGACGCGCCAGCGCTGGGTTCGGCAATCCTCGGCGCCGTGGCGGCCGGTCTCTTTCCCGATGTAGCCACCGCCGCCGCAGAGATGGTGCATGTGCGTCAGCGCATCGAACCCAACGCTGCGGCGCACGAAGCCTATCGGTTCTTCGTGGATCAATACATCGCCACCTACCCGCGCGTGCAGGATTTGATCCAAGCGACGACGCGACACGTAGCGAAGGGGTAACGCATGGTTCACCTCAGCCCCTCTATCCTGGCTGCCGATACAGCCAATCTGGCCGCCGCTGTGCGCGCCGTCGAGATCGGCGGCGCGGATTCCTTGCACATCGAC
>DMDA01000002.1:30938-64009 GCA_003451595.1 Chloroflexota bacterium
CAATCCTGACGCCGTGCTCTCGCTCTTTGCCGCCGCCGATATGATCATTGTGCAGGAAGACACCGCGCCCGACCTGGGCGCCACCATCGCTGCAATTCGGCGGCTGGGGTGCGCCGTGGGCGTGGCTGTCAACCGCAACCGGCCGGTGGAGCCTCTGCTGCCACTGCTATTGCAGGTCGAGCTGCTGCTGGTGATGGCAGTAGAACCGGGCTTTGGTGGTCAGCCCTTCGATGCGCGTGTCCTGGACAAGGTGCGCTGGCTGCACCAACAGCGCACCCGTCTCAACGCCAGCTTTGCAATCGGGGTGGATGGCGGCATCACGCCGTCCACCATCGTGCCCGCCCGGGCCGCCGGCGCCGACTTCTTTGCCGTCGGCAGCGCCGCCTTTACAGGCGACAGCGCCGATGCCGTGCGTCAGCTGCGCAGCACACAACACTGAAAACATAAAAACTTTGCCTGACAATCAGGAATGTGGTGAAAAGTTGAGGAGAGTGCGCCCCTGACAGGACTCGAACCTGTGCACCTGGCTCCGGAGGCCAGTGCTCTATCCTCTGAGCTACAGGGGCAAATCTACTTGCTGTTCACTTTATAACATGATGTCGAGCTTTGTGCAAGAGAAGCCCGTTTCGCGCGTCTGATGATATACTAGCGGCATGTATCTGGACCGCGAGTACCGCCCGCGCCGCAGGCGTCGCAGTGGCATTGGACGTTTCTGGCCGCTATTCGTGCTGATCGCTGTGGGCATCGTGCTCTATCAAACACAACCTTCCTGGCTGGTGGAACGCCCCACCGAACCGACGCCCACGCCCACCCGCAGCGCCACCGCATTTCTGGCCGAAGCCGAGGCGGCATTGTTGCGCGGCGATTATGCGGCTGCTCTCACAGCCTATGCACGCGTGGCGGCGCTCGACCCATCCAACCCAGAGCCGCTGATCGTGAAGTCGCGGCTCTACATGGTGGATGGCGACGTGGCCGCCGCGCATGACGCCGCCTCCAAAGCTGTGGAGATTGCCCCCAACGATCCCGATGCCCTGGCAGCGTTAGCACGCGCCGAAGATTGGCTGGGCAATTTCGAGGTGGCGCTGGAGCATGCCCTGGACGCCCTGGAACTGCAACCTGATAATGTCGAAACGCTGGCGATCATCGCCGAAATCTATGCCGACGTCGGCAACTTTAGTCAGGCGCAGAGCTATCTGGACGAGGCGCTGGCGCGCGACCCACAGCATGTCCTGGCGTTGCGCAACCAGGCCTATCTGTATGAAAAGCTGGGCAAGTACAACGAAGCCATCGCCGAACTGGATAAGGCGCTGGCGCAAGCGCCGCAACGCGCCGATCTGCACCTGGAAAAGGCGCGCATCTACCGCGTTGGGTTGGGAGACTTCGCCAATGCGATTCTGGCCTATCGTGCGGCGGTCGATGCCAACAAAACTGCCGTGACGCTCGACGCACTGGGCGAGGGACTATACAACGTGGGCGACCACCTTGCCGCGATTCGCACACTCAACGACGCCCTGGAACTTGACCCGAACTATGGTCCGGCGCTGGTACATCTCGGGATGGCGCTTTATGCGCGACGCAATTATGAAGATGCAGCCGCCGCCTTCGACAAGGGACTGCCATTGATCGGTGACCGCGCCCGGGAAGAACACTACTACACTGCCGGGCTGGCGCATGTCTATAAAGAACCGCGCGAGTGCAAAGAAGCCATGCCCTGGCTCCAGAAAGCGTTGGAAAAGAACGCAGCCAGTGCGCCAGCGCTAACCGGCGTCAAACTCTGCGGGGACGCCTCCAACAATTGAGATAGGGCCACGCGTTAGTCATATAACCATACACGACGCTACACACTACTCTACGTCAACATGACTGCTCACCGCTCACGCCTAAAATCCTCATTACCCGACAAGGTGACCTGGCGCACTCATGCTGGCGCCACAGGCGATGGGGCACAGCCCACCAACGAACCACCCAGGCGTGATAGCCAGTCAGGCAGAGTAAGCCACCGCCGCTCCACCGCTCGCACAACGACCAGCAAGCGCCGCCTGCAACGCCGACTCACGCCGCTCGAATTGATACAGCAGCCACTAGCCATCGCCCGCCGCAAAGTCTTCGATCTACGCCGTTTCCTACTTGTGCTGGTCGCCACCGGGCTAGTGATGTTGCTGCCACCACCACCCGGTCTGACGCCTGAAGCGCATCGGGCGCTGGCGCTATTTGTCTTCACTGGCATGATCCTCTCGCTCCAGCCGGTGCCACTGCCCATTGCCGCCTTGCTGGTGCCAGTTGCCCAGGTCGCCCTCAGCATCGACACTGCCGCTGGCGCCTTTGCGCCCTTCGCCGACCCGGTGATCTACCTGATCCTGGCCAGCCTGTTCCTGGCCGAAACAATGCGCAAACATGGCCTGACGCGCCGGCTGGCGCTCTATGCCATCGTCCTGAGTCGCGGCTACTTTCACCGGCTCGTTTTCATCCTGCTGGCGCTAACCGCCTTCCTCAGCATGTGGGTGTTGAATACGGCTACCGCTGCCATGTTAATCCCAGTCGCCATCAGCATCGCCCAACAGATTCACGATCAAAGCGATGCCCGGCGCATGTTGGCGGTGCTCGTGCTGGCAATTGGTTACGGATCGAGCATCGGCGGCATTGGCACCCCCATGGGCAGTGGCGAAAATGCCATCGCCAACGGCCAGTTGAGCCAGGTGATGGACTTTAGCTTCTTTGCATGGATCAGTTACGGCTTTCCTGTTGTCATCGCCCTGATCCCCATTACATGGGCAATGCTTTTGTTCGTCTTCCGCGTGCCCAATCTGCGCATGGATCTGACACCCGCCCTGCGCGAGCTGGTGCGACGGCGCGGTTTCAATAGCGCTGAACGCGAGATCATCGGCGTCTTGCTTATTTCCATCCTATTGTGGGTGCTGGGCGCCTCACTGGAGCGTTGGTTTGCATTGCCAACGACTTTACTGAGCAGCGCCATGGTGGCAATTCTGGCCGTTGCGCTGCTTTCCGTCGAGGAATTGATCGACTGGGACGACCTCAAAGGCGTCAATTGGGGTATCATCTTCGTCATTGGCGCCGGGTTATCACTCGGCGATGCCCTTGACAAGAGCGGCGCCAGCGCCTGGTTGGTCAGTCTGGTGGAGCCAAGCCTGCGCGGCCTACCCTATCTGGCGATTCTTGCGCTGCTGGTGGCTTCCACCTTTATCTTGACGCAATTCATGAACAGTGTGACTTACGGCGCCATTCTCTCGCCGATCCTGGTGACGTTAGCAGTCACTACACAAATCGTACCCACACGTCTGGTGCTGCCGTTTGTCTTCACCCTGGCGCTCTGTTACATGTTGCCCAATTCTTCGGCACGCATGACGCTGGTCGCCGTTTCGGGCGCCGTCGATACCAATGCACAGCTGCGCAGTGGCCTGTTCGTTGGTGTGCCTTCAGCGCTTTTTGTTTTTCTTTTCTTTGCCGTGCTGAGTGTGGTCGGACTCATCTAGCATCTTGAGAAAGCGAGGGAGCGTATGCGCATATGGCTGATTGGGGCTGATCAAGCCGGCGCCGAAGCATTACGACAACTCCAGAAGAATGCCGCAATCGAAGTCTTTGTCACCGACATGATCGATCGCCCTAGAGCAGTAACCGATCGCGTGATTGACAAACTGGACGCGCTCGAAAATGTGACGCCGATGAATGTCAATATCCTGGCGCGACGCATTCGACCAGACTTGATTCTCATTGATAGCAGCGCCGCCAAGCGCAACCTGACGCGCTTGAGCGGCGGCATGGTCTATGCCGAAGCACTTCAAAACGAGATCGCCGCCACGGCTGACTACCCATGCATCATCATATGAACGAAGACCAAGATCACATTAGCCGCGTACCTAACAACCTGACTCTTTACCGGCTCCAGGGCTTTGTTGGCGCACGTTCGCATTTGCTCAAGCTGCACGACTGGCTCACCGGCGGCGACGATCTGCCCGCCATTGCCATCAGCGGCGAGCAAGGCGCAGGCAAGAGCACCCTGGCCGTCGCCGCCGCCTGGAACCATTACTACGACTTCGCCGACGGCATCATCCAGGTCAGCCCAGCGGGCGCCAGCCCCTTTCGCCTCTATGATGTTGTGCGCACGCTGGACACCGTATTAGGGACAGCGCTCACGCGCACTAGCGATGACCGTTGGGGCATCAGCATCCTGGAACAGCTCTACAAACGCCGGCGCCTGTTGATCCTGGACAAACTGGCTGGCGCCACCCCACGCGAGATCGCCACGCTGGTGGAGATCATCGGCCATCTACACGAAAATGAAGGGCAATCGCGCATTATCCTGATTGACCGCAAATTCAACGCCAATATCGCTAACCTGGTGCAGCAGCAGCACATCCACCTCGATGGCATCAGCCTCGGCGATCTGGACGCCTTTATCGCGGCGCGCGCCCCACAACGCGTGCTGACCGCCGCCAACGCACACGCCGCCGCCATCCATGCACTGGTGCAGGGCAGCCCAATGTGCATGCGTCTCATCTTTGGACTGTTGGAAGAATTCACTTTCCCCGAATTGGTAGCCGTCTTCGAGGGTGCGCGGCGGGAAGATGGCAGTGTGCCCGCCAGCAGTATTTGCGCCTTTGCCCTAGAAACCTACGCCCTGCAAAACCCGGCCGCTGGCGTTTTTCTCAACCGACTGGTGCGCGCCGTGGGTGGAGTCTATGAACACGCCCTGCGCCAGCTATTTTGGGATGACCTGGGCACAACCGCCGAGTACGAAGCAACCGTCAACGCGCTGGCCGAGCGCGCCTTGATCGAACGCGATCCCTATCGTCGTCGCGTCGTCATCCACCCGATCGTGCGTCGCTATCTGGAGGAAAACGCCGCCATGCTCGGTGAGGAATGGGATCGCCGCCATGCCGCCTTCTACGTGAAGCAGGCAGCCCAATATCAGAATCTACCACTGCAACGCTGGCGTGAGGTGGACATCGACTGGGGCAACATCTTCGCTGGCGCCGACTGGTGCAACAGACGGATCACACGCATCTTCCCACGCGACCCTGAAACCCTCTTGAACGAAGGCGAGGAGGCCATCACCGCCGCGCTGTCAGCGGATGAACTGGCCGCCGTCTACGCAGACTTACGCCTGGCAACCGATTATGCCCTAGCGCTGGCGCACTACGCCTTCTGGCGTCACCCCCCCGGCATCCTGCGTTGGCTCAGCGTGGGCGCCGTCGCCGCGTTGGCAACGCAGAACATGCGCGACTATGCCTGGTTTCTCACCAACATCGGTCAGCAATACTTCTTTTTGGGGCGCGTCGAAGAAGGTGTGACATGGCTCAAGCGCGCCGCGCCCATCTTCGATGAACGCGATCTACTGGCGGACCTGGCGTACGTCTACACCGATCTGGGCACCTCGCACCGCATCCTCGATGAACCGCGCCAGGCGTTGGAATACTTCATGGCCGCGTTCACCTGCGTCGCCCAAATCGGCGACCAACACGGATTGGCAACCGCCTACATGAACCTGGGCAGCGCCTATTTCAGCCTCAATCAACCTGAGCGCGCCCTGGCCGAACATCGCGCCGCGCTGCGCATCGCCCTGCGCGGCGACGACAAGCATCTTCTCGCCAGCATCTACAACAACGTCGGCCTGGCGTTGGAAAGCCTGGAACGTTACGATGAAGCGATCGAAGCCTACGAATACGCGCTGACGATGTTCAGCAAGAATGACGACCTGACCGGCGTCAGCGCCTGCTATAACAACCTGGGATCGGTCTGTTTTGCGCGCGGCGATTTCGCCCAAGCGCGCACCTGGTATACGCTAGACATGGCGCTGCTCCGCAAGCGCGGCGCCTGGACCGATCTGGCCGCCACTCTGCACAATCTCGGTCACGTTGCTCTGGAACAGGACGCGCTCGATCAGGCCGTCGCCTATTTCACGGAAAGCCGCGACCTCTACGCCGCGTTCGATCTCAGCGATTACGTACAAGAAGAGGAAGAGATGCTGCGCTACACACAAACATTGCGCGCAAACAAAACGCAAACAAAGCGTTAGCACTTTTCATGCACATTTTGGGCTATCCCTACTTGCATTCATAAGCTGATTTCAGTATCATGGTGCCGGTTAGCACTCGAAACAGGGGAGTGCTAACCGGCTCTGTTTATTGACAAATATCAAGACTCTTTCATGTCAAGGAGACTCACTATGAATCTGAAACCATTGGGCGATCGCATCGTTGTTGAGCCAATCGAGCAGGAAGAACAGACGGCGCTGGGCATCTTCTTGCCGGAGACGGCCAAAGAAAAGCCACAACAGGGCAAAATTATTGCCGCCGGGCCTGGTGCGCGCAAAGAGAATGGCGAACGCATCGTAATGGACGTCAAGGTCGGCGACAAGGTGCTCTACGCCCGCTACGCTGGCACCAACGTCAAGCTGGATGGCAAAGAGTATCTGATTCTCAAGGAAAGCGATGTCCTGGCGGTAGTCGAGTAATTGGTGATACGTAGTTGGCGATACTTCGTGCTCCTGAGTTAGCAGATGCTGGATCAGGCGCCGGAGCCACAATAGATTAGTCGGTCAAGCAAGACAAGGCTTACAAGACAAGGCTTAGAGGAGATTCACCATTATGGCCAAGCAAATTATCTACGAAGACGAGGCTCGACGTGCGCTCAAGGCTGGCGTCGATGCGCTGGCGAATGCCGTCAAAACCACGCTGGGGCCAAAAGGCCGCAATGTCGCCCTGGATAAAAAGTGGGGCAGCCCCACCGTCACCCACGATGGCGTGACGGTCGCCAAGGAAGTTGAGTTGAAGGACCCCTTCGAGAACATGGGCGCGCAGCTTCTGAAAGAAGCCGCCACCAAGACCAATGACGTCGCTGGCGACGGCACCACCACTGCCACCGTGCTGGCGCAAGCCATCGTCAACGAAGGTCTGAAGAATGTCACCGCTGGCGCCAATCCGATGATGCTCAAACGCGGCATCGAGGCTGGCCGCGATGAGATCGTCAAGGCGCTCAAGGAAATGGCGACTCCGGTGGCCGGCAAGGAAGAGATCGCCCAGGTGGCGAGCATCTCCGCTGCTGACCAGACTATCGGCGCGCTCATCGCTGAGGTCATGGACAAGGTTGGCAAAGACGGCGTCATCACCGTCGAAGAGAGCAAGGGTCTGGAATTTGAGACCGAATATGTTGAGGGTATGCAGCTGGATCGCGGCTACCTCAGCCCTTACTTCGTCACCAACGCCGAACGCATGGAAGCGGCGATTGACGACCCGTACATCCTGATCACCGACAAGAAGATCAGCAGCGCGCAGGACATCGTCCCGGCATTGGAGAAGCTCGTCCAGATTGGCAAGCGCGAAATCGTGATTATTGCCGAAGATGTGGACGGCGAAGCGCTGGCGACGCTGGTGCTCAACAAGCTGCGCGGCATGGTGAATGCCCTGGCGATTAAGGCGCCGGGCTTTGGCGACCGCCGCAAGGCCATGTTGCAGGACATCGCCATCCTGACCGGCGGCCAGGTCATCACCGAAGAACTGGGCCGCAAGCTGGAGAGCGTCAAGCTCGAAGACCTGGGTCGCTGCGATAAGATCGTCAGCACCAAGGACGAGACCACGATCGTGGGCGGCGCTGGCTCAGCGCAGGCGATCAAGGGCCGCATCGAGCAGATTCGCGCCGAGATCGAAGCCAGCACCAGCGACTACGACCGCGAGAAGTTGCAGGAACGCCTGGCCAAGCTGGCCGGTGGCGTGGCGATCATCCGCGTCGGCGCCGCCACCGAGACCGAGCTGAAGGAAAAGAAGCACCGCGTCGAGGACGCCTTGAGCGCCACGCGTGCGGCAGTTGAGGAAGGCATCGTCCCTGGCGGTGGTGTGGCGCTGATCAATGCGATCCCTGCCCTGGATAAGGTGAGCCTGGACGGCGACGCCGGCACCGGTCTGCGCATTCTGCGCCGCGCCCTGGAAGAGCCAATGCGCATGATCGCTACCAACGCTGGCCTGGATGGCGCCGTGGTGATCGAAAAGGTGCGCATGCTGCACAGCGATGGCAAACTGACCACTGGCTACGATGTCATCAGCAACAGCTACGTCGATATGTTGAAGGCTGGCATCATTGACCCGGTCAAGGTGACGCGCAGCGCGGTCGAGAATGCCGCTTCCATCGCCGCCATGATTTTGACCACCTCTGCCCTGGTCTGCGACATCCCGGAAGAGAAGCCGGCGATGCCTGCTGGCGGCGCGGGTGGCATGGGCATGGACATGTAATTCCAACGCCCTTTCCCCTCCCGTCCATTTGCAACCGGGCGGCGCGCATGCGCCGCCCGGCTTATTTCTGCTAACTTGCCCGGCGAATTGCCGTCAATGACGCCCCTCTGCTATCCTCACACTATGAACATTCACGAAGCGTTGCCACACACCATGTCTGCACTCACCGTACAGGAGTCTCCCCTGACGCGCTGGCGTTCTGCCCCACTCTGGTGGGCAGGCGGTGCGCTCCTGGCCGGAGGCGTCGCCGCCGCCAGCGTGCTCACCTATGCGCTCCAGATCGAACCGCTTGATATCCGCCTGGAACGGTTGGCGGTGCGTCTGCCAGCCGCAAGAGGGCGACTGCCAGCGCGTGGATTGCGCATTCTCCAGCTCAGCGATTCGCACTTCTATGGCGGCAAGCGCACGCGCCGCGAGCAGGCCAAGATTGCGCGCGTGCGCGCCCTGACAGCCGGCATGGAATACGATCTACTGATCCATACTGGCGACTTCATCCACTTCGATGGCGGATTGGAGAATGTACTGTCCCTGCTTGCTGCTGTGCCGCGCCCGCGCTTGGGCGCGTTTGGCGTTTTTGGCAACCACGACTACACCCACTACGCCATGGAAGAGGCGCTGCCGCGGATGTGGCGCACGTTTCAGGCGCAAGAGCGCGAGCGCAATCAGCAGCGCTCGGCGCCCGTGCGTCTCGGCGCCACGGCCACGCGCTGGCTGCGTTATGTGCGTTACGTGCGTAACACCCCGTTGGATGGTCGTCGCACCGGCAGTAACGACGCGGAACGCCTGAATATGGCTTTGGAGCAGTGGGGAATGACTATGCTGCACAATCGGGCGATGCATCTGTATCGCCCAGAGCTTGGACTAGACATCTACCTGGCAGGAGTCGATGATGTGATCGAAGGCAGACCGCGCCTCGGCGACTCCATTCGCGACGTCCCAGCAGGCGCGCCGCTGATCCTGTTGAGCCACAACCCCGACATCATCGTCAGTCCACAGTTGTCGCGCGTCGATCTGGTGTTGTCGGGGCATACGCATGGCGGCCAGATTAAGGTGCCACTGTGGGGACCGGCGCACACGCAGGTGGAACATGTGCCGCGCCAACACGTGTCTGGCTTTTTCCGGCAAGGTCGCACACAGGTCTACATCACACGCGGGTTGGGCGAGGGCATCCCGCTCCGGTTTCGCGCCAGACCGCAAATTACGCTGATCGAAGTCTCTGCATAGGCGGGACTTTGCTGTCGACCTTCCCGGAAGCCTTGAGCTTCCGGGAAGGTCGCTTGATCCACTTAGCACTCGCTGTAGCCGCACACGGCGCACTTGCGGCAGCCTTCCACATTCAGAAAGCTGGCTTCGCCGCACTCCGGGCAGATGTCGCCGATGGGCTTGGCGGCGATGGGCAGCGCCAACTGTTCAGCCGGCAGCGCCTCCTCGACAGTTGCCGGCAGTTCGCTGAGATGTTCCGCCAGCACCTGTGCAATGCCGTCGGGCAGCGAGCGCACGCGATTGGCGCCAAAGCCCAGCGGACGTCCGCCGCCGATGCCCGCCATCTCGTCCATCACCCAACGCAGTCGCTCCGAAGGCGGCAGTGCGCCCGGCATACGCAGGATCAGGCTGATCAGCCGACCCATCGCTTCGCTGACCGCCGTCACCTCGGTGCCCGCCTTGCCGACGTTCATGAAGACCTCGAACGGCTCGTTGCGTTCGTCGCTGTTGACGGTGACATAGGCGGTGCCGAGCGGCGTATCCTTGCGATAGGTGGCGCCGCGCAGCTTGGGCGGACGCGGGCGCTTGACCATCGAGTGCTTGAAGTCGATAACGGCGTGACCCTCGTCGCGCTTGACGTGACCGTTGGCGTAGGCGCCGTTCGCCGCTGCCGGAACTTCCACCGGTGCGCCCGGCTCCTCTTTCTTCTGCTTGGTCGCCTTCGTCTCAAGCACCACCTGCTCGCGGCTGCCAGTGACATAGACGGTCAAGCCCTTGCAGCCCGTCTCCCACGCCAGCATGTAGGCTTTGGCGACATCCTCTTCGGTGGCGCCTTCCGGGAAGTTACAGGTCTTCGAGATGCTGTTGTCTGTGAACGCCTGGATCGCCGCCTGCATCAACACATGTTCTTCCGCGGTGATGTCGCTGCTCACGACGAAGGTGTGGCGAATGTGCTCCGGCAGTTCCTCGATGGTCTGGCAAGAGCCGTAGGTGGCGGCGTGCTGTTTGATGCGCGTCTTGGTCGCTTCGTCCAGGTTGGTGGCGTTGAGCGCCTGCTCGAAAAGCGGGCTGGTGTAGACCAGCTCGACATCGCGGTCACCGTCTTTGAAGTGGCGGATGTAGCCCAGCGCAAAGACCGGTTCACAGCCGTAGCCTTCGCAGCCGACGACGGTCGCGATTGTACCAGTCGGCGCCACGGTCGTCTGCGCAGCGTTGCGGATGCCGTGCTGCTCAATGCCGCGCACGATGCTGCTCCAGTCCAGCGCCGGACGCTGCCAGTCGCGGGTGTAGGGACGCATCGGCTGCGGCGGCTGCCAGGCCATGCCGCCCGGTCGCTGCGGGTCGTAGATGCTGCCCGCAAATGCCAGAAACGCGCCGCGCGCGGCAGAGAGTTCAATGCTGCGTTGCATCGAGTGATAGCGCACAAACTCCATGATCTGCGCGGCAAACTCCTGTCCTTCTTCGCTGCCGTAACGGATGCCGAGCTTGTACATCATGTCGCCCAGCCCCATGATACCCAGCCCGATGCGCCGCGCGCGGTAGGCGGCTTCGGCCACTTCCGGCACCGCCGGCACATAGGCGTTGGCGCTCACCACGTTGTCGAGGAAGTTCGTGCTCTCGCGGATCGTGCGCTCAAGCAGCGCCCAGTCGACGACCGATGCGCCGTCAGCCGTGACCGTGACATGATTAGCAAGATTGATTGACCCCAGGCAGCAATTTTCATAGGGGCCTAGCCATTGTTCGCCACAAGGATTGGTCGCCTCCAAATCATACAGATGGGGCACCGGATTCGAGCGGTTGGCGGCGTCGATGAAGAGTGCGCCCGGCTCGCCGTTGTGATGCGCGTACTTGACGATCTTGGCGAAAAGGTCGCGGGCGCGCACCGTCTTCCAGACTTTGCCATCGCGCGGGTTGCGCAGCTCGAAGTCGGTGTCATCGCGCACGGCGCGCATGAAGGCGTCAGTGATCGCCACAGAGATGTTGAAGTTGGCGATCTTGCCTTCCTGCGCCTTGCTTTCGATGAACTCCTCGATGTCCGGGTGGTCGACGCGCAACACGCCCATATTGGCGCCGCGCCTGCTGCCGCCCTGGGCGATCTCGCCAAACGCCTGGTCATAGACGCGCAGGAAACCGACCGGGCCTGTGGCGCGCCCCGATGAGGTGTGCACGATGTCGTTCTTGGGGCGCAGGCGGCTGAAAGAGAAGCCATTGCCGCCGCCGGTCTGCTGAATCAGCGCGGCGACGCGCAACGTGCTGAAGATGCCGTCGCTGGCTTTGCCCATGTCATCCTCGATCGGCAACACGAAGCAAGCCGCAAGCTGTCCCAACGGCGTGCCGGCGCCGGTGAAGGTTGGGCTGTTGGGGAAGAAGCGGCGTTCCGAGAGCAGGTCATAGAAGACCTTCGTCGTCGCCTCGACGTCGCCGCCGTGCTCGCGCTCGACCTGCGCAATGTGATAGGCGACGCGGTAGAACATCCCAGCCGGCGTCTCCAGATAAGAGCCGTCCAGGTCGCGGCGCAGGTAGCGCTTTTCCAGCACCTTGATGCTGTTTTCGCTCAAATTGATCGCAGCGTCGCTGACATAGGGCGGACAAGTGAGCAGATGTCGCTCGCCTTTGACCGTCTCGATGACGGTGTGCACCGGTGCGGACGCGTCAACTTCTACAACAGCCGTTGGGCTGGGGGTCTGGTTGGACATGCGCTGTCTCCTCTGATTTGGAATAGATCGATCAAACTTCAACGCCCGAAGGCAAAACCTGATCCAAGCGGCGCCAACGGATTTTCTGTTGGCAACCACCTATTCGACGTGATAGTCACTTGCTGCGCTGCAAGTGTCTCGCGTTTCAATGATGTTGGTGCTGCTCACCGCACAAGTTGCACGGCTGCCGTGCAGGCTACGCCGGTTCGGGGGGATTGGCCGATCGTCCCATCAACCGGTCGATCTCATTGCGCACTTCGGTCAGATCACTCATATCAAGGTAGACGCTGGCAAACCGAATGTACGCGACCTGGTCGATCTGCGCCAACTGGTCAAGCACCATGCCACCGATCAATTTGCTGGGCACTTCGGTGCGACCAATGGCCTGCAGCGACTCCATGATCTGGTCAAGCATGGCATCCATTGTCTCACGACTGATCGGACGCTTGGTTGCCGCTGTCTGGATGCCAGAGAGAATCTTCTGGCGGTCAAATGGTTCACGCCGGCCATCGCTTTTGATGACCAACAGGTTGGCCGCCACATGTTCGTAGGTTGTAAAGCGCTGCCCGCACTGCTCGCATTGCCGTCGCCTGCGGATGGAATCCCCTGTATCGCGCGTGTCGATCACTCGATGTCCAGCATAACCGCAATGCGGACAGTTCATAAATCACCCTACTGTATATTGTACATAACGCAAAAGTTGACACAACATATTGTGTATCGGAATCATGAGTATAGCACAGCTTCCAACAGCCCGCAAATAGCGTACGCGTGTTCTACCAGAGAGAAAGGCGAACGGCGAGCAAAAGGCACAAAAATTTAAGTATGGGTTTTGGCATTTGCCGTCGGTGATCAAGCTGGCTGGCGAAGTTACGGGGTGGCGGCGGAGCAGGTTGACGTGTAGATACGGAGAAGGGAAGGGAGCAAAGCCACCCTTAGCACAGTCGAAGGTGTGCGCTCTGCTCCCCTATCCCTTACCGGACATGATCAGCGGCCGTTGGTCGTGCGCTGACGGCGCAAGAAGGCGGGAATATCCAGGTCATCGCGCTGGAAGGTGCGCACCTGATAATCCGCCGTCGGCTCTTTGACCGGCTCGCGGGAGGCGCGCGTCGTGGCGCTTTGGCCGCCGTGACCGTTGCCATTGAAGGCGCTGCCGACAAAATCAAATTGATCTTTGGGCTTGGGGCGGTCGAAACCCGTCGCAATCACCGTCAGTTGGATGTCGTCCTTGACATTCGGGTCAATTACGGCGCCGAAGATGATGTTGCATTCTGGATGTGCATTGGCGCGGATCACCTCCGCCGCCTCGTTCACCTCGAAGAGGCTCATGTCTTCGCCGCCCTTGATATTGAAGATGATCGAGCGGGCGCCTTCGATAGAGACATCCAGCAGCGCGCTGTGAATGGCGCGCTCAGCGGCTTCACGCGCACGATTTTCGCCGGAACCGCGCCCGATCGCCATCAACGCTGCGCCGCCATCCTGCATGATCGTCTTGACGTCGGCGAAGTCCAGGTTGATCAGGCCGGGCACGGTGATCAATTCGCTGATGCCCTGAATGCCCTGGCGCAGGACATCGTCAGCCATACTGAACGCCTGTTTGACGCTGGCCGTCTTGCCGGCGATCTGCAAGAGGCGGTCGTTGGGGATGGTGATCAGCGTGTCGACGCTGGCTTGCAATGCTTCGATGGCTTGCTCAGCGTTGCGGCGGCGTTGCGTCCCCTCAAACGTAAAGGGGCGCGTCACGACGCCGATGGTCAGGGCGCCCTCCTCGCGCGCCACCTGCGCAACGACAGAGGATGCGCCCGAGCCGGTGCCGCCGCCCATGCCGGCGGTCACAAAGACCATGTCGGCGCCGCTAAGCAGTTGACGCAATTCTTCACGACTCTCATCGGCGGCGCGCAGCCCGATTTCCGGGTTGCCGCCCGAACCTAGCCCCTTCGTGATCTTCTCACCGATGCGCAGACGTTGCGGCGCAGCAGAGAGCATCAATGCCTGTGCATCCGTGTTGACGGCGATGAACTCAACGCCCTGGATGCCTTCGTCGATCATGCGATTGACGGCGTTTTGACCGCCGCCCCCCACGCCGACGACCTTGATCTGGGCAAAGTTGTCGACGTAGGACGGTTGTGACTTGGTGCTGCGGGTCATTCTCTTGCTCCTTCGATGGTTGCTCAAAAGACGATGACGGTACGGTACGATAAACTTCGATACTACCCTTCTTGCGTCATCCGCCCGCATGACTGGCCCCCCACCATCCGAGGGGCGGACTGCGCACCAGCTCTATCTCAATCCCTGTCCGGCAACAGGTTCTTGAGCCATTTTGCGGCGGCGCCCATCCACTTCTGGCTAACGCCACCCCCATGATCGGCCTCGAAACGACGATGCACTGCGCGTGCATCCTCATGCAATCCCCAAAGTAAGAGACCGACCGATGTTGCATAACCTGGAGAGAGTAAATTGCGCGTCAGCCCTGCAATTGGCAGCGAGTGCTGCGCCGCACCGACGCGCACCGGCATACTCAGTGCGCTGCGACCCAACTCGGCAAAACCGGGCAACTGGCTACAGCCCCCTGTCAGCACAATGCCAGCAGGCAGGCGATCGATGAAACCGCTGGCCGTCAGCCGGTCGGCGACGATCTCCAGCATCTCCAGCGCGCGCGCCTCCAGCACATCGCAGATGAAACGGCGGCTAAAGCTGCGCTCTGATTTTTCGCCAAAGACATTTGCCCAGACCGTTTCATCGGGCGCCACACGTTCCGGCAGCAGCGTGCCATAGCGCAGCTTGATCTCCTCCGCCGTTTCGAACGGGCAACGCAGCGCCACCGCTACATCATTGGTCAGGTGATTGCCGCCCATATCCAGGATCACGGTGTGACACAGTCCATTGTCGATGAAGACTGCCAGGTCGGAGGTGCCACCGCCCATGTCCACGACCGCCACCCCCATGCGTCGCTCCTCAGCGCGCAACACTGCCTCATTGGCAGCCAGTGGCTCCAGCACCAATTCGTCGATATCGATGCCATGCGCGGCCACACACTGCACTAGATTATTGATAGCCGTACTGCTGCCGGTGACGATATGTGCATCAACCTCTAGCCGATAGGCGCTCATGCCGACGGGCTGCTGCACCTCAGTCTCGCCATCCACCGTCCACGAACGGGCGATAGTGTGGATGACCTCTTGATTTTCCGGCAGCGCAACAGCACGGGCGCCCTCCAATGCACGCTGCATATCGGCGCTGGTGACCCCACTGCGCCTGTCAACCGGGCTAACGCCGCGACTATTGCGCGTACCGATGTGGCTGCCCGCAATACCGACGTATGCGCTGAGAATCTGGCGACCTGCCTCTTGTTCGCACTTTTCAATTGCCTCGCCTACGGCGGCGGTGGCTTCCGGCACATCCACCACCACGCCGCGCCGGATGCCTCGACTCGGCGCCACACCTGCGCCCAACAACCGCAGCGAGAGCTTGCCCAGCCCGTCGTGTGACACCTGCGCGGTCAGCACACAGATTTTTGTCGTGCCAATATCAATGGCGGAAATGAATTCCTGCATGAAAGCGCTCCTATCAGCGACGAGTTGCGAGGGGCAAGGAACGGTAGCTTGCGCCGCTGCGTCTTCGCGCAAGCCATCTGGTCAACATCCACCTGCGTTTCATCATGACCGTTTCATCATGACCGTTTCATCATGACCGTTTCATCATGACCGTTTCATCATGACCGTTTCATCATGACCGTTTTATCACGGCCATCCCTCGCCACTCGCCCTTTGCCCTTCTATTTGATATACGGTCGCTCAAAGCGCACGTCGATCACGGCGCCTTTCGCCTCACCCGATGCGAGCAGAGTCTTTGCAGCTTCCAGATTGGCAAGTTTCTTCTCTACGTCTTCACCGTCACCCCAGTAAACCCAGTACGGTTGATCCGGCAGGCGGAAATTCAAGCCCACCAGCGCGTTGTAGCGCAGCGGCGTAACGCCGGGCAAGCGGTTAGCCAACGCCTGGGCGCTCGCCAGCACAGCCGGGTCGATGGCAGCGCCCCGTTCGGCGCCAGGCAAGGTTGCATCAGCCGGCGGGTCATAGATTTGCAGCAGCCCCGGTGGCGTCTGTCCGCGCGGCGCCAGCGCCAG
Organism: Chloroflexota bacterium; assembly: GCA_003451595.1. Taxonomy (GTDB): domain Bacteria; phylum Chloroflexota; class Anaerolineae; order Caldilineales; family Caldilineaceae; genus Caldilinea. The sequence continues at coordinate 47,207 of DMDA01000002.1, forward strand.
ACCATCGTCGCGCAGCCAGCGGATGCCGGCGTCAGTCTCCCACAACGCCACCGGACGCACTTCGGTGATGTCGACCGTCACTCTGGTCAGCGGCGCCGCAATGTGCACCTGGGCATCGGCGATGTAAGGGTTCTGCATGAGACGTTCGCGCAACGCTGCACCATCGACCCAAAAGATTTGCCAGCCATCGATGGCTGCCGCCTGCCAAAGCTCCTCGGCGTCCAGATAATTCAGACCGTTGAAGTGGACATCTTCACGGTAGACATACCAGCGTTCATCGAGCGCCACCCATGCCGTCAACCCACCAATCACCACCAGCACTAACAGCGCGATCCACAGAAGACGGCTACGCAGCATCCCCCAGACCGGATGCAAATTGAGGCGCGGCAGAGCTTGCGGCAACGCCACGCGGCGTCCATCCGGCAACCCAGGCAGCAACGCCTCGAAGCGACGCATCCGCTGGGCGAACTGTTGGCGCCGGCGCTGGTTGATGCGCCGGCGAGCGGCGGCGTCATGCGGCCCGGACACAGCAGCGTTCACACGCGAAGTTGCTGGCGCGCGGCGACTATTCGGTTGTTTCGACTTCGGTACACTGGCCATGAAGTCAAATCCACCATTTCTCTATCCTGAACATAGCGGACTGCTCACCTTCCTGGAAGCTCAGAGTTTCCGGGAAGATTGGCGGCGTTTTCAGCAAAGCTCTACAACTCGCTTCTTCATCGTCCTGTACTATTTTCCTGGCGCATTGCATATCGCTCGATTGCCAGTTCCAACAGCCGATGCACCAGGTCGGGATACGCAATGCCGCTCGCCTCCCACAATTTGGGATACATGCTGATCCGGGTGAAGCCGGGCATAGTGTTGATCTCGTTCAGGTAGATTGCATTCGTCTTGCCATCGACGAGAAAATCGACGCGTGCCAGCCCCTCACATTCCAGCGCCAGAAATGCCCGCACCGCCAGGTCGCGCACTTGTTGCATCGTGACGTCGTCGAGCGGCGCCGGAATCAACAACTGACTCTCCTCGCTCTCATACTTGGCGTGATAATCGTAGAACTCGTTACCCGGAATGATCTCCCCAGCGATGCTGGCTTGCGGCGCATCGTTGCCCAGCACGCTCACCTCAATCTCGCGGGCGTCAGGCACGGCAATCTCGACCAGCACCTTGCCATCGTATTGCGTCGCCAGCGTGATCGCCGCAGCCAGTTGCTCGCGATGACGCGCCTTGCTGACGCCAACGCTGCTGCCCAAATTCGCCGGTTTGACAAAGAGCGGATAGCTCAACTCAGCCTCGATGCGTTCGAGCACCAGCGCTGGCGCAGTCCGCCATTCCTGCCGCCGTACAGTCAGATAGCGCACTTGCGGCAACCCGTGAAAAGCAAAGAGCTTGCGCGCCACGTCCTTATCCATCGCCACTGCGCTGGCCAGCACCCCCGACCCGACGTAGGGAATGTTCGCCATCTCTAACAGTCCCTGCACTGTGCCATCTTCGCCATATGGCCCGTGCAACACCGGGAAGACGACATCGACCGGCGGCAACTGTGCGCTGATTGGGCGACTGGGCGACTGGGCGATTGGGCGATTAGAGCGCTCTTCCCCGCTCGCCGATCGCCAATCACTGCATCGCTCAATCGTTGCTTCGCCTGCTGCGCTCAGACGCAGCCAGGCATCCGGTTGTGTCAGCCAGCGCCCAGCCTGCGTGATGCCGATCGGCGCCACCTCATGGCCCGCCTGGCGCAGGGCATCCATGACATTGCGCGCGCTAGCAAGCGACACCTCATGCTCGCTGCTACGCCCGCCAAAGAGCACCCCCACGCGGTAGCGCGTTCGTTGCTGCATCATCGACCTTTCACTCATCGCTTTCCCACTCGCCCACAAATTGCACCTCTGGCGTCAGTTGCACGCCAAAGCGTTGGGCGACGACCTGTTGCACATATTTGATCAGCGCCACTACATCGGCGGCCGTGGCGCCGCCAACGCCGCCTGGATTGATCAGAAAATTGGCGTGTTGACGGCTAACCTGAACCCCGCCCACGGCTGCGCCCTTCAAACCGGCTGCCTCGATCAGCCGCCCTGCGTGGTCGCCGGGCGGGTTGACAAAGGTGCTGCCGAGGCTCGCTTCCACAGGCTGCGTGCGCCGCCGATGTTGCAAGTTGTGCTGCGCCTGCGCCTGGAGCGCCGCCGGGTCACCAAGCGTCAGACGGAAATTGGCGCTCAGCACTACCGGACCAAACCCAGCATGGATGGCAGTCAATCGTCCGCCAGTCGCTGCCTTCAAGCGGCTTGTCCGATAGCCATAGGCCAGCTGCGCCGCCGGAACCTCCTCGATATCGCCATCCGCACCCAGGATCAAGGCGTCATACAAGTTATCTTGCACAGCTCCACCATACGCGCCAGCATTGTTGACCACAGCGCCGCCTACGGTGCCGGGCAGACTCACCGCCCACTCCAGCCCGGAAAGCGCGGCGCTTACGGTGCGCCGCGCCAGCCCGGCCATGCTGGCGCCGCTTTCGGCAAAGACAAATGGTCGGTCGTCGAGTGGGAAGACGCAGCACGGCGCCGCATCGATCCGCACCTGCCGACAGCGGTTGTAGATCACCAATCCGCGCACGCCAGCATCGCTGATTAGAACGTTGCTGCCGCCGCCAAGCACCAGGTAGGGCAGGTCCGCTGCACGCGCCCATCGCACCAGGCGAATCAACTGATCGACTGTCTGCACCACGGCAAAGTACTCGGCTGGCCCGCCGACCTTCATCGTGGTGTAGGGCGCCAGACTGATGTCGGTCTGGATTTCCACGCCGAATCGTTCCGGTGCGTTCAGGTCGAGCAACGTTGTCTGCATAAATCCAATCTCCAATCTCTAATCTCCAATCTCCTGACAACCGGAGACTGGAGATTGGAGATTAGTTTTTCTCCGCCAATGTTTCCAGCAGCCACTCGCCGACCTTGTAGCCGTCGCCGGCGCCGAGCGTGATCACCACATCACCGGGCGTCACATGGTCGGCGAGATAGTCGGCTACTGCGCGCAGCGCCCCGATGTACTGAATGGCAGGATGCGCGCTGGCGGCAGCCAACTCGCGCGCATGGATCGAGCCATCATCCTGCTCGCGCGCAGCATAGATATCAGTCACGATCACCTGATCAACCGCCTCGAAGCTCTCGCCCATGCGGTAGAGCATGCGCCGCGTGCGGCTGAAAGTGTGCGGCTGAAAAATCGCCCAGATGCGCCGGTCTGGGTAGCGCCGCCGCGCCGCCGCCAACGTCGCCTCGATCTCGGTGGGGTGATGGGCGTAGTCGTCAATCACGGTGATGCCCCCGACTTCCCCTTTCCACTCGAAGCGCCGCGCCGAGCCGCGATAAGCGCGCAGCGCCGTCACTGCTGCGTCGATCGACACGCCACACGAGACGCCGACTGCCAGCGCCGCCAGCGCATTGCGCACATTGTGCACACCTGGCACAGCAATCTCCAGTCGCCCTTCCGGTGCATTCCACCAGATGAGGTTGGCCTCCATGCCAAGCCCCGGCAACGAGCGCACGTCAACCGCGCGCAGGTCAGCGCTTTCGCTCAGCCCATAGGTGATGGCGCGCGGGCCGCGCGTCGGCGCGTAGGCCAGCACCTGGCGCACACCCTCATCATCGATGCAAGCGACAATCAACCCATTGCGATCCACCGTCTCCGTGAACTGCATGAACGCGCGCCGGAAGCTGGCTGGCGTCGGGTAGCAATCTGGGTGATCCCACTCGACGTTGGTGATCACGGCGATGGACGGGTGCAGCCCCAGGAACATGCGGTCGTACTCGTCGGCTTCCAGCACAAACTCGGCGGCGCTGCCTGCTGCGCCGCTGCCAAAGCCCGGCACGTCGGCGCCGATGATATAGCCGCAGTCGATGCCCCCGCCGCGCAGTGCTTGCACGATCATAGCGGTCGTCGTCGTCTTGCCATGCGTGCCAGCAACGGCAACCAGCCGTCGATTGGCCAGCAACGCTGGCAGGAAGACATCGCGCTTGACCACCGGAATGCCCAGAGTTTCAGCGGCGACGCGCTCCGGGTTATGCGCGTCCACGGCGCTGCTGATCAGCACAACGTCAGGACGCTGCTCCGGCGCCAGTTCGGTCAGGTTTTCGGCGCGCTGACCGATGATCACCTGAACGCCCCGTTCCGTCAGCCGCTGCGTTGCTGCACTGGGCTGACGGTCGCTGCCGCTCACCGTAACGCCCATCTCGATCAGCACAGTGGCAATGGCGCTCAATCCAGCGCCGCCGATCCCGATCAGATGGACGCGCAGCGCTGGCGCCTGCGTGATGAGTCGTTCCTGCCAGGCTTCAGTTGTCATATGCCTGCCTTCCCCGTGTCCTCATCGCCATTTCCTCATCGCCACACGCGCAGAATCAGCAAAATCGTCGCCGGCACTGCCCAGAAGACCGGATTTGGAAAGACCGTCAGCGGCGAGTATTGCAGCAACAGCGTCCCGGTCGGCGTCAACGGCCCTGTGAGCAGGTTGAACGGATATTGATATTTGTCGGCGTAGAACCATAGCGTGCCAGCAATCAGATAGCCATTGAATGCGCCGACGATGAAACCTAACACGCCACCCCAGAATCCCAAGATCGGTTTGGTGCTGAAATCCGGCGTCTTGCCCTGGTAGGTCACTATGACTACGACGATCAGGATGATGCAATACACCACAAAGGTGATTTCTGCCATGCGCACGGCGTCGGCGCCTAAGGCGGAGGCCACGGCTTGAGCGCCGCGTTCGATCCAGCCCTGACTGTTTGCCAGTCCTAAGATCGCCACGACCGCCATGAAAATGATGGCGTTGCCCAGCTCGCGGTGCACGCCGCGCACCAGGCCGATAAAGCCAAAGATCAGCACGACGGTATAGAATAGAATCTCAACCGGCCCCATAGACGCCTACTTCTTTTTGCTGGCGGCGCCGCGCATCGGCCAGGCGACCAGCACCAAGAGCACAGTGATGATCAACAGCCAGCCGCTAGGTGAAATCGGCCCGATGCGTTGCAGGATATTTTGCAGCGTTTGATAAAACAAGCTCCACAGCCCACCGACAAACGCCACGATCACATTGAGCGAGCCGGCGGTCGCTTCTTCACCCGTCGTGGTGGCCAGCCAGGAAGACAGGCGCGGCAACAGCAAGGCGATCAGCACGATTCCGTTGACCACGCCCAGCAGAAAGCCGAGCGGCTTGCTCTTGCCCTTCTTCGTGATATTTGGGTCACTGGTCACGATAAAAGCGATAATCACGAGCAAAGCCCACACCAGAAATAAGAAGCCGTCGCGCGTGGCGTCGGTGACGACCTCCGGCGCCGCCTGCACCACCAGAATCGCTTCGGCGGGGTCTTCGCTGCCCAGTTTGCCCGACTGTAACAACGCCAGGAATTTGCCGGCCAGGTTCGTGATTCGCACGACGAAGGCGCCGCGCTCCTGCAACAGCACCCAACTGACGAGTGTGACGCCCCCAAAAATCAACTCCGAGATGCTCCCGCGTCGCGTCCCGACCCACCCAAAGAGGCCAAGAAAGAGGATGAACGCAATGAGCGCTTGTGTATCAGGCGTCATGTAGAGTTGCGCTTCCTGTCGTCATGTTCCGTCACGTTCCGTCATGTTCCGTCATGTTCCGTCACATTCTGTCGACCTGCGCCAACCGCACGATTTCTTCGGCGATGCGCAGCGCAGCATCCGGCTGCGCCATCTGCGCCAACGCTGCTCCCATTGCCTGGAGTTGCGCTGGCTCGGTCAGCAATCTGGCGACGGTTGGCCCCAACTGCGTCGGTAGATCAACATCCTCCACAATCACGGCGCCGCCGCGTCCTGCCAACGCCTGGGCGTTGTCGGCCTGATTGACGCTGTGCAGCGGCGCTAACACCGACGGCAGCCGGCAGACCGGGAACTCGCCCAGAGTACTGGCGCCTGCCCGCGCCACCGACAGATCGGCGGCGGCCAGCGCCAGCGACATCGCCTCATGCAGATAAGGCGTTGGATGGTAGCGCCGTTGCACCTCAGTAGGCAAGGGATGCGCCGCCGCCCATGCCTCGTACAGCGGCCAATCGCGCACGCCGACGATGTGGACCACCTGCGCCAACGGCAACAACGTTGGCAGCGCGCCCCAAGTCGCCTGATTGATGGCACGCGCTCCGCTCGACCCGCCCCACACCAACAACAATGGCAACTCGGCGCCATTCGGCTCGGTGAAGTCGGCGCCTATGGCGGCAGCCAACTGCGCACGCGCCAGGCGTCGGTCTTGCGCGGCCGCCACCACTTCCGCCCGCACCGGATAGCCGGTCACAACTGCCTTGCCGGCAGGCGCTTCACCCCCAAACCAGCGCGCCACCTCTGGAAAGCTCACCGCCACCCGCGTCGCCAAACGACTGAGCAGGCGAATTGCGTAGCCTGGCGACATGTCGGGCAGGTAGATCAAGACTGGAACCTGGCGCCGCCAACAGGCTACAACCACTGGGCCACACACGTAGCCGCCCGTCACAAAGCAGACATCCGGGCGAAAGCGGTCGATAATCGTCAGACTCTGCTGTACGCCTGCGCCCATCCGTCCCAGGTTGCGCATTACCTTCAGCGGATTGGCGACGCGTAATTGGCCCGTGTCGATCTCTGCAAATTCGATGCCAGCCCGCATCACCAGTTCCTTTTCCATGCCGCCACGACTGCCCACCCACAGCGTCTGTATCCGCGCGGGCGCTCGCGGCTCAGTCACTGCGCTTGCCTCCGCGTCGGACGCGTCCATCGCCGACGCTAGACGGGCGTGGGGTGGTTGCCTGGTAAGCGCCGGCGCGAGCTGAGTCACGACGGCCAGGGCGGGATACACGTGACCGCCCGTTCCCCCGCCCGAGATCAACACGTTCATACGAATACCTTCCTGCTTGTGCCGCGCCTGCTCGTGACGTGCGCAATGCACTTTCCGCGCTGAAGCGACTGATGCTGAGCAAAATGCCGATCCCGACCAGCGAGGCCACCAGCGAACTGCCGCCGTAACTGACAAAGGGCAGCGTCACCCCTGTTGGCGGTGACACCGCCACGATCACCGCCATGTTTAGCAGCGACTGCAAGATCAAGATCGTCGTAATGCCTGTCGCCAGCAACATGCCGAAGTTGTCAGGCGCGCGTAGGGCAATGCGCAAGCCTCGATAGGCGAGCAGCGCAAACATCAAGATTACGAAGAGTGCGCCCAACAGCCCCAGCTCCTCACCGATGACGCCGTAGATGTTATCGCTCCAACTGACGGGCAGATAGCCGGTCTGCTGCGCCAGCCCATTGCCTAGGCCGCGACCAAAGAGGCCACCGCGCATCAACGCCTGTACACCTTGACTTACCTGCCACTCGTCACTGGCAATGGGATTGCCCATCGAGGCCAGATAGCGCTGGATGCGGTCGCCGGCGTAGCTGCTGTACTGGATGACCAGCAGGAAGGTGCCGGTGGCAATCACGCCGACCGCCGCCAGTTGTTTCAAATCAGCGCCGGCGACAAAGAGCATCACCGCGGCGGTGGCGACGATCAAGACTGCGGTGCTGATCTCTGGCTGCAGGACGATCAAGACGGCGACAATGCCCATCAGCACACCGAAAGGCAATAGCCCCGCCCGCGCGTCGCGGATGCGTCGTCCTTTGCTGGTGAGCCAGGCGCTCACGTAGATGATGATGGCGATCTTGGCAGGTTCGCTCGGCTGGATGCTGCCCTGATAATAGGTGCGCGTGGCGCCAAAGCGTTCGGCACCAATGATGATGACGGCCAGCAACGACAGCAACGCAATCCCCATGATCGGGATGCTCCAGCGCTCCCAGAAGGTGTAAGGGATGCGCGCCGCTATGATCAGCCCAACGATGCCCACCGCCAACCAGATAACCTGACGGAAGGCAAAATAATAGGGGTCATCATAGCCCTCCAGACCGCGTGGATAGCTGGCGCTGAAAACCATGACTACACCCAACATCAGCAGGATCGTCACGACGGAGAGCAATCCCCAGTCGTAGCGCCCCTTCGGCGTATTGTTTCTGCCTGACGTTGTCATGCTGTCGCCTCCATGATCTGCGCCACCAGGCGGCGAAAGTGCTCGCCGCGCGCCTCAAAGTCACGGTACGCATCGTAGCTGGTGCCGCCAGGCGAGAGCAACACCACCGCCCCCGGTTCGACAGCGCGCGCCGCCAGTTCGACCGCTTCATCCAAGCGATGCACGACAGCGGTGCTCGGTGCGGGTCGTTGGCGGAAGCTGGCGCGCTCTTGCACCTTGCGCACGATCATGCCACCAGCGTCGCCAAAGCCGATCAGAAAATCTACGCGCGCCAGCACTTCATCGGCAAACTCTTCCCAGGGCAGATTCTTGTCTTTGCCGCCGGCCAGCAAAATCAACGTCTGATTGGGCGAATCAAAACTGCGCAGACCTGCCACGGCGCGCTCTGGCGAGGTGGCAATACTGTCGTTGACCCACAATACGCCGCCCACTGCGGCGACAATCTCCAAACGATGCGGCACACCGGCAAAGGTGCGCGCCACGCTGGCGATGCCCTCACGCGTGGCGCCGGCAGCAAAGCTGATCGCCGCCGCTGCCAGCACATTGCCGACGTTGTGCTCACCAGGAAGCTTCAGTTCGTTGCGCCGACAGAAAGCCTTCCCCTGCACATAGAGCCAACCGTCTGCACCCCAGGCGCCGTTGGCGACCGGTTGATAGCGATGAAAGAGGGCGAGCGGCGAATGCCGTCCGGCTACAAGCACCCCCACCTCCTCCAGCAGAGCGTCCATCGCCCAACTTGTCGGTAAAGGTGGATCGTTGCTTCGCCACTCGCCGCTCGCCACTCGCCGGGTGACGGCGTCCTCAGCATTGAGGACGATTGTGGCAGTGGCGGGCAGGCAGCGCAACAGGTTGAACTTTGCCGCTGCATACGCCGCCATACCCGGATGTCGATCCAGGTGGTTGGGCGTGATGTTGAGAATCGCAGCCACGTCGGGACCGATCCCTGCCACCTCACCCCACGCCCAGCGTGCGTCGAACAGTTCCAGCTGGAAGCTGCTCAACTCTAATACGATGCAATCGCCCGGCGCCACACCGTCCAGTCGGTCGAGCAACGGTGCGCCGATATTGCCGCCGACGTGGACGCGCTGGCCGCTCGCCTCCAGCATTTTGCCGACAAGCGTCGTTGTGGTTGTCTTGCCGCTGCTGCCCGTGATCGCCACCAGCGGGCCAAGACCGCGTTCCCGCGCTAGCTGAAAGGTGAGCAGACTGTCATTGCTCAGCGGAATGCTGCGCTGGATCGCTGCTTGCACGATGGGCAGCTGAGCAGGGACGCCGCCGCTCAGACAGAGCAGATCGCAGTTGTCGAGTAGTTCCAGCGGATGGCCGCCCAACACCAGCCGGACCGGCAGGGCGCCCAGGCGATCCAGGTCGGCGGTCAGACGTTCGGCAGGTGCGGCGTCGCTGATCGTCACATCGGCGCCGGTAGCGACAAAGAAGCGCGCCAGCGCCGACCCCTGTCGGGCCAGCCCCAGTATGACAACCCGCCGTCCGCGAAAATCGATCATCTCACCACCCCCGGTGAAACAACTCACCGGCCGATAACTAAAGCCCACTCAGGTGGACTGATGCAACACTTTGCCCCTCGCAACTCGCCCCTCACCTCAAATCAACGCCAGCGCCACGCCCAACATCCCCGCCAGCACCGATGCAATGAAGAAACGTTCCTTGACCTGCATCTCACTCCAGCCCAGCAACTCGAAGTGATGATGCAACGGCGCCATCTTGAAGATGCGGCGCCCCTGACCGTACATCCGCTTCGTGATCTTAAAATAGCTGACTTGCGTCATCACACTCAACGCTTCAGCAGCGAAAACCAGGCCGATCACTGGCAACAACAGCCACTGCCCGGTCATGATCGAGACCAACCCCAACGTGGCGCCCAATGCCAGGCTGCCGACATCGCCCATGATCAGCTGGGCAGGGTAGGCGTTGTACCAGAGAAAGCCCATGATGGCGCCCGTCAACGTGAAGCAGAAAGTCGCCAGGTAGACTTGATCCTGCAGGTAGGCGATGGTGCCGTAACAGGCAAAGGCCACCAGGCTGGCGCTGCCGGCAAGACTATCCAGGCCATCCGTAAAATTGACAGCGTTGCTGGTGAGATAGAGCACCACGATCGTGATCGGAATGATCAACGGCCCAACCTGGAAGAAATCCACAAATCCTGGCACGCCCACGTAATCCCATTGAGGCGGGCCGAAATAGAGCACCAGACCGATGATTGTGGCAAAGATGAACTGGAAGATGCTCTTCATGCGCGGACTCATCCCCTCCCCGCGCCCGCGAATTCCCTTGATGCCCTGCCAGTCGTCAACGGCGCCCAATACAGCGTGAGAGCCGAGACAAAAGAAGAGCAACAAGGTGCTTTGCCCGATGGCATCCATACCGAGTAAATTCACGATATTCAGCAAGCCAAAGATCACCAGCACCGGCGCCACAAAGAGTAGCCCGCCCATCGTCGGCGTGCCGGTCTTGAGTTGATGGCTGCCCGGCTGTTCGATGCGAATCTGCTTGCCGATCCCCTTACGTTTTAAGAACCCAATCAATGGGCGTCCCCAGATCACTGCAAAAAAGAAACTCACCGCGCCCAATGTCAGCGCGTACGCCATGCGCGGTTCAAGTGGATTATCCATTGGCAGGCTCCTCGGCAAGAGGATTGCCGCTGGCGCCAGTGGCAATCTCGGCGACGATGACATCCATCCCCACCGCGCGGCTGCCTTTGACCAACACCAGGTCATCCGTATGAATAATCTGGCGCAACAGCTCGATGGCCTCTCCGTGCGTCGCCATCAGGTGCAGGTTGGCCGCCGGAAAACCGGCTTCGCGCGCTTCTGCACCAATGCTGGCGCCAAGCTCGCCAACCGTCACCAGCACGTCGAGCACATCGGCAGCGCGACGCCCCACAAGCTTGTGCCCTTCAGTCTCATAACTGCCCAATTCACGCATATCACCCAGCACGGCCACGCGGCGCCCACCCGCAGCCGGACTGATATCCGCTAACAAGTTGAGCGCGGCAATCGTGCTGGCCGGGCTAGCGTTGTAGGTGTCGTCGATGACTATACTGCCGTTGATGCCGCGCACCGTCACCAGGCGCAACTGTCCAGCCATCATCTGCAGACCGGCGACAATCTCGGCCCAACTCAGCCCATCCATCAGCCCGACTGCAGCGGCGCAGAGAGCAGTATGGACGCTGTGCCTTCCCATCAACGGAACCTTGACATGTAGTGATTCGACTTTGCCAGGTTTGTCTTTGCCAGGAGTGCGATAGTGAAAACGGAAGCGGATGCCCTCCATGCCCATGCTTTGAATTTCGTCCGCCCACAGGTCGGCGGTGGGCGTCAGACCAATCCGAAAAATGCGTGCGGTCGTCAGCGCCGCCATGGCTTGCACTCGCTCGTCATCCCAGTTGAGGATGGCAACGCCGCCATGTTCAGCATCGGGCAGGGCGCGCACTAATTCAGACTTGGCCTGGGCGATGCGTTCGATGGTGCCCAGCCGACTCAGATGCACCGGACCCACGTTGGTGACGATGCCAATGACCGGACGCGCCAACACGCAGAGCCGCTCGATCTCGCCCAGCCCGTACATGCCCATCTCCAACACTGCACGTTCGTGGGTGAGGTTGAGTCCCATCAACGCCAGCGGCAGCCCTTGTTCGCTGTTGAGATTGCCCGGCGAAGCATGGGTGACGTAGCGCTGGCGCAGCACGTTGGCAGTCAATTCTTTGGTGCTGGTCTTGCCGACGCTGCCGGTGACGCCAATCACGCGCAGCGCCGGTTGGGTGCGATGGACGCGCTGAAACGCGCCGACCTTCTGGAGCGCCAGCACGCTGTCATCCACGATGTAGGCGATTGGTGCGCCGGGCCGGTAAGCAGCGGACAAAGCGGCGTCACGCGCCCAACGTGCACGCGTGCAATCAACCACTACTGCGCCCAGGCTCTGCGCCGCTGCGCGCCCGCGTTCCTCGGCAATGATCGCCTGAGCGCCGTTCGCCAACGCAGCGCCGATATATGCGTGTCCGTCAGTATTCGACCCTGCCAGCGCGACAAACATATCCCCGGCGCGGATGTCGCGGCTGTCCAGCGCAGCGTGTGCAATCGGGAACGGTGGCAGCGCCAGCGGCGGTGTGTCGCCTGTCAGCGCCGTCCACAGGGTGTGCTGGGTAATCGAAGTGGTTGGATAAGGTCGTTCAGCCAAAATTCAACTCTATTCTATTCAACTCTACTCTGTCACGTCGGCGCCCAGACGAATATTGTCGGGCGGGATGTTGTAATAATAGAAAAGCCGGCGCGCCACTTGCGCAAAAGTCGGCGCCGCTGTATAGCCTGCCCAACGACTGATCGCCGGATCTGGGCGTTCGAGCTTGACCAGGATCACGAACTGAGGGTCATCCGCCGGAGCGTAGCCGACAAAAGTCACGATGGTGTCGTCCTCGGTGTAGCCTTCCTTGGTCGGAATCTGCGCCGTGCCGCTTTTACCAGCAATCCGATAACCTGCAACACCCGCCGCCTGGTTCCCTTGCTCCACCACACGAACGAGAATTTCGGTTAACTCTCTGGCGATCTCTGGGCGCACCGTTGTGCCCAACACTGTCGGCTCCGTGAGTTGCACTTGTCCATCGAGCACACGCGCCTTCACCACATAAGGCCGCATCAACTTGCCGCCGTTGGCGATCGAGGCAACGGCATTCGCCATCTGGATCGGCGTCACCGCCAGCCCCTGTCCAAAGCTGTTGGTGCCCAAATCAGAAAGGCTCCAGTCCAACGTACCGGGCTTCTTGATGAGGCCGTAGACTTCCCCGGCCAGGTCGATCTCCGTCACCTTGCCAAAACCAAACCGTTCCACGTACTGGTAGAACTGCCGTTGCCCCATCAGCAAAGCCCACTGGGCAGTAATCACATTGAGCGAACGCGCCAGCGCCTCGGTCATGTCCACCTGGCCATGCCCGGCGCGGTCGCTGTTCAGGATCACGCGTTGGCCGACGGCGATTGAACCGGTGTCGGTCAGCTTCTGTGTCGGCGTGACGACGCCGCTATCCAGCGCTGCTGCTGCCGTGATGATCTTGAAAACCGATCCCGGTTCGTACTGGGCGCTGATCGCCGGATTTTGCAGCGCCGCCGGATCATACTCGGTGAAGGCGTTAGGATCAAAGGTCGGTGCACTCGCCATGGCCAGCATCTCACCCGTCTTGGGCGCCATGACGATGATCGTGCCAGCCTTCGCCTTGTACAGCTCCAGCGCGCGCGCCAGTTCCTCCTCGGCAATCCACTGCACATTGCGGTCGATGGTCAAGATCAAGTCGCGCCCGGCCACTGAAGGCAGATAACGTTGCACATTCGCTGGCAATGTTGCGGCAGACACGGTCGTCTTACTGGTCAGACCAACGCCGTCGCGCTGACGCAAATAGGATTCATAGAAACCCTCCAGACCATACAGCCCGCGCCGCCAGGTCGTCTCCTTCAACATGGTCATGATGCCGAGGAGATGCGCCGCCACGCTCTTCTCCGGGTAATAGCGCTGTGGCGCTGGCGTCAACGTGATGTAGAGCAAGGGATGGATACCAGGCTCCTCTGCCAGCCGTTCCTGTTCCGCCAGGATGCGATGCCCAGCCTCTAGGCTAATGCGCTCGGCCAGTCGCAAGTAGAGATTTTCGGGGTAGGTGTGCAACAAATCGAAGGTTGTCGCCGCCGGAATGTTGGCCAACTCCTGGAGCAGATCGGCGACGACTTGACGCTGCTCATCGTTCTCAAAATAGCTCGGCGTTGTCGAGACCTCGTAGAAATAACGGTCGGCAGCCAACAACTCGCCGTTGCGGTCCACAATCGACCCGCGCGGTGATTCGCCCTGATGCGCTAGACCAGCTGGCCGCTTTTCACCCACTTGCAGCACCTGATGCACAAAGAGGGCAATGGCAACGAAGCCGGCTAACAGCCCAAACCCCAAGACAAGCATCCAGAAGCGCCACAATTCACGCTTCTGGATGATCTCCATCGTTGCACTATGCTGTTCGCTCATCGCCTGCGGCGCTGCAGACCGAGCGGCTTCGGGCGCCGCCGCTGTCATGGCATCCAACGCTCCATGAATCCTGAAGTGAAGCCGCCGACTGCCTGCGCTGTCGTCACGGCAAATTGTTGCAACCATTCGCCAGCGGCGCCCAGCCCCCGGCCTGCGGCATCAAGGAGATTGGCGCCCGCGTGATCGTCACCGGGCGTCTGGGCAGACGATTGGACAGATGATTGGACAGATGATTGGGGAAGCGCTGGCGACCGCTCGGGCGCGGCGCTGGTCAACCCGGCGCTACGCACGGCATCGCGCCGCACATAAACACGCTCGGTGACGGGACGAAAGCCCTGCTGCCGCGCCGCCTCTTCCACTCTGGCCAAAGTTGAGCTGTTTGCAATCGCAAAGATAACTTCGCTGTTCTCGCGCTCGATCTGCTGGCTTTCTGCAGTGAGCTGACGCACCAACACACGCGCCTCCGCAATTTGCACATTGAGCCAGACGTGCACGAGCATTCCCATCCCAACCACCAACGTTCCCGCCAGCAACAGCAGGTATTGCTGATATGTCTCTGGGAGCCACAGCATTTCTTGCAAAACCTTGAACCATCGGCGGTTGAAGGTCTGGTAAAGAGAGTCGGTCAGCTCAGTTGAGACATAGGTTGGCAGGCTGCTGCGTTCTAGCATGGCTACCCCAATCGATCGTGTTGATGTGAACTTTGTCGGGTTGTAGTAGGGGCGACGCATGCGTCGCCCCTACACTACGGAAGCCGCGAAGAGCCTCCGAATTTAGTGATTCGCAATGTGTGGTGTGAGGGAGGGCCAGTAGCTCACTTGTCACACATCACGCGTCACACTAGATTGTTGGCAGTTTCTCGGCGATTCGGAGCTTGGCCGAGCGACTGCGTGGGTTGCGGCTCACCTCCGCCTCGTCAGCGACGATGGGCTTCTTGGTGAGTATCCGCAGAGTTGGCTGCCGGTCGTAGCCACCGTGCAGCCGGGTCGGATCGTGCACATACGTGCGCGCTTCGTCTTGCATCCACTGCTTGACGATGCGGTCTTCCAGACTGTGAAAACTGATCACCGCCAGTCGGCCACCCGGTTTGAGCAGGCGCAATGCCTGCGGCAGCACTGCCTCAAGCTGTGTCAGTTCCCCGTTGACGACGATGCGCAATGCCTGAAAGGTGCGCGTCGCCGGGTGTAGCCGGCTGCCACGGCGCCCGCCAACGGCTTTCTCAATTGCGTCCGCCAGTTCGGCAGTTGTCGCAAAAGGACGGTGCTGCACCAGATAGCGGGCAATACGTCGTCCTTGCGGTTCTTCGCCATAGCGAAGGATGACATCCGCCAGGTCGCGCTCATCCCAGTCATTGACGATGTCGGCGGCGCATAACGACTGGGTCGGGTCGAAGCGCATGTCCAGGGGGCCGGAATGCAAAAACGAAAACCCCCGTTCCGACGTCTGCAACTGAAAGCTGCTCACCCCAAGATCCAGGAGAACGCCGTCAACCGGGGCAAATGCGTGAACGTCGGCAGCTTCCTCCACCCGTGCAAAATCCCCGTGAAAGAGAACCAGTCGCCGGGCCGCAATAGCATCTGCCAGACGCAGCGAGACTCGCCGGATTGCAGCCGGATCAGCGTCGATACCCAGTACACGACCATCAGGCGCCGACCGGGACAACAAAGCTTCGGTGTGGCCGCCGCCGCCAATAGTGCAATCAATAACCCAGGCGCCGGGGCGAACAGCGAGTCCGTCGAGCGTCGGGGCCAGGAGCACCGGCAAGTGGCTGGCATTGGCCGGGTCCGCAGCAATGGGCAGGCGATCTCCCATGTTTCTATAGACTTAAGGTGCTGAAAAAGTCGCTCGAAAAGTCAGCATTGCTCTGTTGAGCGCCAACTTTCTCTTCCCAGGCAGCGGGATTCCACAGCTCGACGAACTTATTCATCCCGGCCACCACAACATCGGTAGCGATATTGGCGTAATCACGTAGCCGTTGACTCAACAAGATGCGTCCCTGCCCATCAGGTTGCAAGTCTTCAGCGGCGCTAAAAAATGCGCGCCGAAAGGCAGCAGAACGCGGGTCGGTCAATGGCAGAGCACTGACCTTTTCGGCCAATCGCTCCCACTCCCCCTGCGGAAAGAGCAGAAGGCAGTTGTCAACCGGGTTGCGAGTCACCACCAGACCAGCCGCCAGCTCGTTCCGATATTTCGCCGGAATCGTGAGGCGACCCTTTGCATCCAGTGTGTGCGTGTACTCGCCAAGAAACATTGTATTTGCGCCGTTGTATGTATATTGAGATCCTGCCGTTCAGATATTTGTCTGCGGGTCTTTGTTTGTAAAGTCGAGAACATTTCGGGCCGTAATGAGTGATGCGCAATGCGTAGGCTCATACCTGGTGCGGCAAGTATGTACGCACTACGCACCACTCATTACACAGAAACACCCCGAACAACAGGCAACTCGCATATCCCAAATTGGCGGACGTGGCGTCACTCCCCCACTTTTCCGCCAAGAACAGGGCAATTGGCCACATTATGCCCCACATCACCCCATTACGTCCCACATTATAGAACACAAATGAATGCTTGTCTAGTGGCAAAATGAATGAGTTTTCAGATTCAGTTTGGAAAGTTGGGATATTGCGCATAGTAAAATGCGCCTCACGAGCGACGCCGCAGGCTGACTGACTGACCGGCTGCTGGCCGATTGCCTGGCCGATCACCTGGCTGACGACGTGCGAACGACGCCCAAATGAAGCCGCGCCGTCAGCAT
>DMDA01000002.1:64149-64852 GCA_003451595.1 Chloroflexota bacterium
AAAAAAATGATTTGTTTTTCAGGCAGGAGTTCAGGTGAATGATGGGGTTGGTAGCAAACGCGTTTTTTCTCCGCTCCATCGGCAGCCTGATTTTTTATTTTGTACAACCGATAGACGTCTGAAGCAGTTAGTGTCACGGAAAAGACACCGGATGTAGATAGTCAGTGCGTCGCAGTGATGCGGCGACTGTAAGCTGTCTGCTCAGGTGTCTTATTGCCATTTTTGGGCCAATCAAGGAGCTGGATTACATGAGCCAAGCCGCAAACGGAACCGGTGTGTCCACCCAGGGTGCGCGCGTGCGCCGCAAGAGCTATGCGCGGACGCCAACCGTCCTCGATTTGCCGCGCCTGACCGAGGTGCAGATTCGCAGTTTTGAGTGGTTTAAAACGGAGGGGCTAGAAGAACTTTTTGCCGAAATTTCGCCGATTGTCAGTTTTAACAAGAATTTGGAACTTCACTTCGGCGACTTCTACTTTGGCGAACCCAAGTATCCCGAAGATGAGTGCCGCGAGCGCGATATTACATTCGCTGCGCCGCTGTGGGTAAAAGTACGGCTGGTCAACAAAGATACGGGCGAGGTCAGCGAGCAAGAAGTCTTTATGGGTGACTTCCCGCTGATGACTGACTCGGCGACCTTCATTATCAACGGCAGCGAGCGCGTCGTCGTTAGTCAGTTGATTCGCTCGCCTGGCGTTTATTTCAC
>DMDA01000002.1:65057-71238 GCA_003451595.1 Chloroflexota bacterium
TGGCTGGAATTCGAAACGAGCAAGCGCGACATCATCAGCGTCAAAGTGGATCGCAAGCGCAAGTTGCCGGTGACGCTGCTGCTGCGCGCCATTGGCTTCGGCACCGATGACGAAATCCGAGCCTTATTTGCTGACACCGACACCAATGTCGATCATCCCTACATCCAGTCGACCATTGAGCGCGACACGACCAGCAACCCGACGACCGACTCAGAGAAGGGCGTCAATGAGGCTCTGCTGGAGTTCTACAAAAAGTTGCGCCCTGGCGACCCACCGACGCTCGACAATGCACGCAGCTTTGTACAGAACCTCTTTTTCTCAGAGCGACGCTATGACCTGGGCAAGGTCGGGCGCTATAAACTCAATCGGCGCCTGGGATTGGATGTGCGCGAAGGAGATCGCAGCGCCCGCCTCCTGACCACCGATGATCTCATCGCCGTGATCAAACGCATCATCCAGATCAACAACGGTGAGGGCCGTCCAGACGACATTGACCATCTCGGCAATCGCCGCGTCAAGACCGTTGGTGAGCTGATTCAGAACCAGATTCGCATCGGCCTCCTACGCATGGAGCGAGTGGTGCGTGAACGCATGTCGATCCGCGACCCCGATCAGGTGACGCCGCTCAGCTTGATCAATATCCGCCCGGTAGTGGCGGCGACGCGCGAGTTCTTTGGCGGCAGCCAGCTCAGCCAATTCATGGATCAGACCAACCCGCTCGCCGAGTTGACGCACAAACGCCGCCTCAGCGCGCTGGGGCCTGGTGGTCTGCGCCGCGAGCGCGCCGGCTTCGATGTGCGCGATGTGCACTTCTCGCACTATGGACGTATCTGCCCAATCGAGACGCCAGAAGGTCCGAACATCGGTCTGATCGGTTCACTGGCCTCCTATGGTCGTGTCAACGATTATGGCTTTATTGAGACCGCCTATCGCAAGGTGCTCAAGGAGATCAAACCGGTCGAGGCGGCGGCGTTGGTGGGGCGCACCCTCGACGCGGATGTGATCGACCCTGTCACAGGCGCCACCATTGCCAAACGCAATGAGGTTGTCAGTGACGAACTGGCGACGCGCCTGGCCAGCATGAATCTGGAGAGTGTGCGCGTCAAGCCCTTTGTCAGTCGCGAGGTGGTCTATCTCACCGCCGACGAGGATGAGACCGCACCCATTGCGCAGGCGTCGTCGGCGCTCAACGCCCTGGGCGAGTTCCAAAACACGCGTCCTTCGACCCGGCAGGCCGAAGAGTTCAAATTCGAGCACCCCAGCGCCATCCGGTACATGGACGTTTCACCCAAGCAGATCGTTGGTGTTTCTGCTGCGCTCATTCCTTTCCTGGAGCACGACGACGCCAACCGGGCGCTGATGGGTTCGAACATGCAACGCCAGGCAGTGCCGCTTGTGCGCCCCGATGCGCCGCTCGTTGGCACCGGCATGGAGTTTCAGGCAGCCGTTGATTCGGGTCAGGTGGTCACAGCCAAACATGACGGCGAAGTTGTCAGCGTAGTTGGCGACCAGATCGTCGTCCAAGAACAAGACGGCACGCGCCGCGTCTACCATCTGCGCAAATATAACCGCTCCAATCAGAGCACCTGCATCGACCAGCGCCCGGTTGTCTTCAAGGGCGACATCGTGAAAGCTGGCGACGTGTTGGCCGACTCCTCCAGCACCGAGGGCGGCGAACTGGCATTGGGGCAAAACGTTGTTGTCGCCTACCTGAGCTGGGAGGGTGGCAACTTTGAGGACGCCATTCTCGTCAGCGAACGGCTGGTGCAAGATGACAAGTACACCTCCATTCACATCGAGAAGCACGAAATCGACGCCCGTGAGACCAAGCTAGGACCAGAGGAGATCACACGCGACATCCCCAATGTCGGTGAAGATGCGCTCAAGGATCTCGACGAGGATGGCATTATTCGCATCGGCGCCGAAGTGACGCCGGGTGACATCCTGGTGGGCAAGATTACGCCAAAGGGCGAGACTGAACTGACGCCTGAAGAAAAGTTGTTGCGCGCCATCTTTGGCGAGAAGGCGCGCGAGGTCAAAGACTCTTCGCTGCGCCTGCCGCATGGTGAACGCGGCAAAGTGGTCGATGTCAAGGTCTTTGGCCGCGACGAACATCGCGATCTACCTGCTGGCGTCGAGAAGATCGTGCGCGTCAGCGTGGCGCAACGTCGTCGCCTCACAGAGGGCGACAAGATGGCAGGTCGTCACGGCAACAAAGGCGTCATTTCCAAGGTAGTGCCGGTCGAGGATATGCCCTTCCTGGATGATGGCACCCCGGTCGACATTATTCTGAATCCGCTAGGCGTGCCGGGCCGTATGAATATCGGCCAGATTCTGGAAGCGCACCTGGGGTGGGCGGCCTACCAGCTTGGCTTCAAAGCCGAGACGCCGGTCTTCGACGGCGCCAAAGAAAACGAGATCGAAGCCGAACTGGCGCGCGCTTGGTTGGTGGACCTGGCCTGGCGGGAGATCACGGAACGCGCCTGGCTCTACGTCCGCGAACAACACATCGGCGAAAATGAGATTACAGACGACAACGACGCACGTCTCATCTACCTGCTTGACTGGCTGCAAGCGCGCGGCGACTACGACGCCGAACGCATCTTTAGCGACCGCACCTACGCCCGCCACTCAGTCCTGCGCGAATGGCTACGCGAACGCGGCTACGCCCCGGAAGTCGTGTTGCCAGATAGCTACGAGTTGCGCCGCACCAGCACCGAAGCGAACGCCATCACCCAGCGAATCGCCCTGTGGGAGTGGATGCGCTTCCACGGTGGCGCGCCTGAGGGCGAACTCGCCGACTACGACGATGCAACCCTGTTGGCGCAGGCCGATGCACTGAGCCGCAAAGTCGGTTGGCCGCTGCCGACCACTGGCAAGCAACGCCTCTATGATGGCAAAACCGGCGAGCCGTACGATTCGCCGGTGACGATTGGCGTCGTGCAGATGCTCAAGCTGCATCACCTGGTCGAAGACAAAGTCCATGCTCGTTCCACCGGACCCTACAGTCTGGTCACCCAGCAGCCATTGGGCGGCAAGGCGCAGTTCGGCGGTCAGCGTTTCGGCGAGATGGAAGTGTGGGCGCTCGAAGCCTATGGTGCAGCGCATATCTTGCAAGAGATGCTCACCGTCAAGTCCGACGACATTACAGGGCGCGTCAAGACCTACGAAGCCATTGTCAAGGGCGAGCCGATTCAAAGCCCTGGCGTGCCGGAGAGCTTCCGTGTGCTGGTCAAAGAATTGCAGAGTCTGGGGCTGGATGTTGAAGTCATCAACGAGAAGGGCGAGGCCGTCCACTTTGGCAAGGAAGATACCACCGATGCCATGCCAAAGCTCGGTTTCAGCCTCAACTTGCCTGGCGCCATGACCAAGACGGCCAACGAGTAGTTAGCGTGCGGCGTGCTTGAACATCGTGAAACGCAACACGTAGCACGTAACATGTAGCACGCCACACGCAACAAGACGTATAGCGGAGAAGAAAGAGAATGGAAGTCAAGAATTTCGACGCCCTCAAAATTTCACTGGCCTCGCCCGAACGCATCCGCGAATGGAGCTACGGCGAAGTAACCAAGCCAGAGACAATCAACTATCGCACGCTGCGCCCAGAGCGCGACGGCCTCTTCTGTGAGCGCATCTTCGGCCCCACACGCGATTGGGAATGTGCGTGCGGCAAGTACAAACGCGTCCGCTATAAGGGCATTGTCTGTGATAAGTGCGGCGTCGAAGTGGCGCCAAGCCGCGTCCGCCGCGAACGCATGGGGCACATCGAGCTGGCCTCGCCCGTTAGCCACATCTGGTATGTCAAGGGCGTGCCAAGTCGACTGGGGTTGCTGCTCAACATCAGCCCGCGCCATCTGGAACGCGTGCTCTACTTTGCGCAATATATTATCACCAACGTCAACGAAGATGCGCGTTCGCGCGCCATCCAACGCCACGAGCGCGAGCTGCAGATGCGTCTACAGCGCATCGAAGGCGAAGTCCAGGAGGAATTGAATCGCCTCGAAGCCGAGCGCGACGCCGCCCTGGCCGCTCTCGACCAGGAAGAAGAAGCCGCCATTCAGGCGCTCAACGACCGCATTTCCGAGGAGACCTCGCAGATCATCGCCGAGGCGCAAAAGCTCCAGACCTGGATTCACCTAAACGTTGGCAAAAAGGCGACGAAGGATGAATTTCTCTCCTGGTCGGAGCAGGCAGTGTGGCGCGCCGGCGAGATCATCTCGAAGGAATACGACGGCATCGTCAATGACCTGGTGCAGGAGAAGATCGACGCCCTTCAGACCCAGTCCGATGAAGAGAAAGCCGACATTCGCATGCGCATTGGCGCCAAGCGCGAATTCGTCCATCGCGACCTGGGCAGCCAGATCGACGCGCGCCGCAACGAAGTCGAGGCCAAGCAGGAGGCTGTCCGCCGTCAGATGGAGGGCGCCCTCACCGATCTCAAGTCGCTCGAAGAGAAGCAACTGCTGACCGAAAATCGCTATCGTGAACTCTCCGATCGCTGGGGCAATGTCTTCACCGCCGGCATGGGCGCCGAGGCCGTACGCGACATCGTCGCCAAGCTCGACCTGGAAAAGATGCAGAAAGAGCTGCGCCGCGAGATGCGCACCACCAAATCCAAGCAACGGCGCAAAAAAGCGGCCAAGCGGCTGCGCGTGGTGGAAAATTTCCGCAAGAGCGGCAACCGCCCAGAATGGATGATCTTGACTGCGCTGCCAGTCATCCCGCCGGAACTGCGCCCTATGGTGCAGCTCGACGGTGGGCGCTTTGCCACCAGCGATCTCAACGATCTCTACCGCCGCGTCATTAACCGCAACAACCGCCTCAAACGGCTGATGGAACTAGGTGCGCCCGACGTCATCGTGCGCAACGAAAAGCGCATGTTGCAAGAGGCCGTCGATAGCCTGGTCGACAACGGGCGCCGTGGTCGTGCGGTCAGTCGCTCTGGCAAGCGCAAGCTCAAGAGCCTGAGCGATCTGCTCAAGGGAAAACAAGGACGCTTCCGCCGCAACTTGCTTGGCAAGCGCGTCGACTACTCCGGCCGTTCGGTCATCGTCATTGGGCCGACGCTCAAACTGCATCAGTGCGGCCTGCCCAAGAAGATGGCGCTTGAACTCTTCAAGCCGTTCGTGATGCGCCGCCTGGTCGAGAATAACTTTGCCCACAACATCAAGAGCGCCAAGCGCATGGTCGATCGCATGGCGCCCGAAGTGTGGGACGTGCTCGACGAGATCACCCATGAACGCCCGGTGCTGCTCAACCGCGCGCCCACACTACACCGCCTCGGCATCCAGGCATTCGAGGTCGTGTTGATCGAGGGCAGCGCCATCCAGCTCCATCCGCTCACCTGCTCGGCCTTCAACGCTGACTTCGATGGCGACCAGATGGCCGTGCACGTCCCGCTCAGCGACGAAGCTGTCAAGGAAGCGCGCGAGTTGATGCTGGCAACGCAAAATCTGCTCAAACCCTCCAGCGGTGACCCGATCGTCGGGCCGTCCAAGGACATGGTCATGGGCGTGTACTACCTGACAGTCGATGAGGACGAAAAGGCCGAAACCGACAAGCTGCCTGCCTTTTCGAGCATGGAAGAAGCCGAATACGCCTATGACATGGGCGTCATCAGGCTGCGCCAACCGATCCGCGTCATTTTTAAGAGCAAGTTCGACACGATGCCGGTCGATGCGCTAGAAGTGAGCGACCGCGTGCTCGAAGCGCTCAAGGGACATGGCCTCCAGACGATCGGTCAGGTGATGGACGCTTATGTGCGCGGCGAACGCAAGATGATTGCCGAAGTTCCCGGGTTTGGCGCCGCCGCCCTGGAAGAAACACGCACGGCATTGCGTAAGCTGGGGTTGCTCGGCGCAAGCTGGCCGCAAGAACGGTTGATGCGCACCACGGTCGGACGCATCATCTTCAATCGCGCGCTGCCCGATGAACTCTGGTTTGTGAATGAGCTGCTCGACCGCAAGGGCGTTGATGCCGTGGTCGCACGTTGCTACAAGCACTTGGGGCGCGCTGTCACCGCTGACACCGTTGACAATATCAAAGACCTGGGCTTCCGCTACGCCACTCGCTCCGGCATCACGATCGCCATTTCGGACATCAATGTGCCGGAACGCAAGGCGGAGATTCTCGAACAGACAACGGCAGAGGTTGAAAAGGCCGAACAGCAATATCGTCGCGG
>DMDA01000002.1:71477-90308 GCA_003451595.1 Chloroflexota bacterium
CGCCAACTGGCCGGCATGCGTGGCCTCATGGCCGATCCAAATGGGCGCATCATTCCGCTGCCGATCCGTTCCAACTTCCGCGAAGGGCTGACCGCCCTGGAGTACTTCCTCAGCACCCACGGCGCGCGCAAGGGTCTCGCCGACACAGCGCTGCGCACGGCTGACGCGGGTTACCTGACCCGGCGTCTGGTGGACGTGGCGCAGGATGTCATCATCACTGAAGAAGATTGCAACACCACCACCGGCATCTGGATCACCGCGGCGGAGTCGAAGGTGATGCAGGAGACCTTCAGTGAACGGATCGCCGGGCGCTTCCTGGCCGCCGATGTCTCTGATCCAGAAACAGGCGAAGTGCTGCTCCATCGCAACGAACTGCTCACCGAAGCCGCGCTCGAAACGCTAAAGCGGCATAAAGTGGAAAAAGCCTTCGTGCGCACGCCCATGACCTGCGAGGCGCGCTTCGGCCTTTGCGCACACTGCTACGGCGAAGACCTGGCGCGCGGCGGCGTGATCAAGATCGGCGAAGCAGTCGGCATCGTGGCGGCTCAATCGATTGGTGAGCCGGGCACACAGCTCACGCTGCGCACCTTCCACACCGGCGGCGTCGCTGGCGCTGACGACATTACGCAAGGTCTGCCGCGCGTCGAGGAAATCTTCGAGGCGCGCACGCCAAAGGGCGAGGCGTTGATCGCCGAAATCGACGGCACGGTGTCAATCCAACGCGAGGGTGATGTGCGCATCCTCCGCATCAGCCGCACCGATCTGAAGCGCCGCGAGGTCAAGATTCCCGCTAACTATACAGTCGTAATCAGTGACGGCGACCGCGTCCAGGAAGATACGATTGTTGCGCGGCGCGGCGAAAGTGACGTGATCTTGGCGGGCATGGACGGCGAAATCTTCGTCGAAGAGAACACGGCTACGATCCGCCGCGAAGTGACGGAAATCTGGGAGGTCGAACTGCCTGCCAATGCCCGTCTACGTGTCGAAGAGGGACAGACCGTCGAGGCAGGCACACAATTGACCGAAGGCGCCAAGAATCCGAAAGAGATTCTGCGCATCTCCGGTCGCGAAGCTACGCAGCTCTACCTACTCTCCGAGGTGCAGCGCGTCTACCGCAGCCAGGGCGTCAGCATCCACGACAAACACATCGAGGTTATCCTGCGCCAGCTATTGCGCCGCGTGATGGTGCGCACTGCCGGCGACACCGACCTGTTACCCGGCGAGCTGCTTGACCGCTTCAAATTCGAGGACATCAACAACTATGTTGTCTCACGAGGAGGCCGGCCTGCCAAGGCCGAACCGATCGTGTTGGGGTTGACGAAGGCGGCGCTCAACACCGAGAGCTTCCTGGCGATGGCGTCATTCCAAGAGACGACGCGGGTTTTGACCGAAGCGGCGATCCGTGGTCAGCGCGACGAACTGCGTGGCCTCAAGGAGAATGTCATCATCGGCAAGCTGATCCCGGTTGGCACCGGCTTCAGCCAGCGTCGCATCATCACCTCCAACATTGCGGACGAAGTCGAGCTGTTGATCGACACCGAGATCGATCACGACGAAGACCTGGGCGATCTCGACGATGTAGAGCTGGCGCTGGATGACTTCGATCTGGATGAAACGGATGGCGTGACAGAATTGGGCATGGAACCCCTCGGCGCTTCCGTCAACCTGGGCGACGAAGAAGATGACAGCCTCGACCTGGACTTCGACACACTCGAAGAAGACGAAGAAGAGGAAGAGACCGAGCCGTTCGAGGACCTAGACGTAGATATTGAATAAGTAAGAAGAGATTAGACGATTGTGGGATTAGGAGATTGGAAGATTGGAGATTGATCGGCGTGCAGCCAGCTCTTCAATCTCCCCAATCTCTCAATCTCCCAATCTATCAATTTCCCAATCTCTTTTTGGCGGCGGCGTGCGCATCTCGGTGGCCAGCAACACCACGGTGCGCGGGGCAACTCGATAACGCTCACCGGCGATCTGCGGTGCATCCGCCAACATGCGGAAATCGTCGGGCGCCGGCAGCGCCGTGTCGAGCACGCGACGCCAGCCTGTCGGGCTACGGCGCGGCGGTGGCGGCAACATGAAGTCAAGTGGCTCCCAGTAAAAATTCGCAATCACGTGAAATGCTTCGCTGGCGCCGCGCACGGTCAGCGCCAGACTGCGCGAGTAATCGTGCTTGTCAGGGCTGAACAATTCGACGCCATGCCACTCGATGCGCGCATACTGGAGCAGCTCGATCAGGCTCAGATCATGCCCATCGTGGAAGATACTCAATTCACGTCGAAATTTCACCAACTTTTTCACATAATCTAGCAAGTCGGCGTGACGGGTGCAGAGCGTCCAATCGAACCAGGAGATTTCGTTGTCCTGGCAGTAGGCGTTATTATTGCCACGCTGTGTTCGCCGCACTTCATCGCCCATCAATAACATCGGCACGCCGAGCGACAGCAACGTCATTGCAAAGAAATTCTTGATCTGGCGTTGACGCAGGCTCTCGATCGCCGGGTCATCCGTTGACCCTTCGACGCCACAATTCCAGCTGCGATTATCGTTAGCGCCGTCACGATTTTCTTCGCCGTTCTCCCAATTGTGCTTCTCATTGTATGAGACCAGATCGTTGAGCGTAAAGCCATCATGACAGGTGACAAAGTTGATACTTTGTTCTGGTCCGAGATTTTCCGTACCGTAGAGATCGGGGCTGGCAAAAAAGCGGGATGCCACGTGCTCGACCATGCCCGGATCGCTCTTGACGAATGCGCGCACATCATCCCGAAAGCGCCCGTTCCATTCCTTCCAGTGGTCGCCCAAAAAACTGCCCACCTGATATAATCCGGCCGCATCCCACGCCTCTGCAATCAACTTGGCGCCTGCCAGCACCGGGTCAGTCTCGATATCCCACAAGATCGGTGGGTTCGCCAGCGGGACGCCTTTCTCATCGCGCGAGAGAATGGACGCCAGGTCAAAGCGGAAACCATCGACGTGCATCTCTTCGACCCAGTAGTGCAGGCTATCCAGGATCAGGCGACGCACGATGGCGTGATTGGCGTTGAGGGTATTGCCCGTGCCGCTATAGTTGGCGTAGTGCTCGCGGTCACTTTCCAGGATGTAATAGGCCTCATTTTCTAGTCCGCGAAAACAATACGTTGGCCCGTGTTCGTCATCTTCCGCCGTATGGTTATAGACGACATCCAGGATCACTTCGATGCCGGCGCGGTGCAGGGCCTTGACCATGTCTCGAAATTCGTTGACGGCCGCCACCGGCTCACCGCTAACGCTGTATTGCACATGAGGGGCAAAAAAGGAGACCGGACAATATCCCCAATAGTTGACGCGCCCGGCGGGGGCGTCTTGGGGATCGAATTGGAAGACGGGCAGCAACTCGACCGCCGTGATCCCCAGCTGTTGAAGATAGGGAATCTTGTCGATTAGCCCGGCGTAGGAACCGCGTTTTTGCGGAGGCAACCCTGAACTGGGATGACGTGTGAAGCCGCGCACATGCATCTCGTAGATAATCGTCTCACTGAAGGGACGCCGCAGCGGGACATCGCCTTCCCAATCGTACTCTGAAACATCGATAACCACACTTTTCATGGCCTGCGCCGTGTTGTCGCCCGGTTGAGAGGCAGCTTGCCGGCTGAAGCGAGCTGGCACGGCGACGCCCCGCCCATATGGATCAAGCAACACTTTGTCAGGGTCGAAGCGCATGCCAAGCAGCGGTTCATAAGGGCCGTGTGCACGGAAGGCGTACAATTGTCCTGCACGCACGCCTGGCACAAAGATGTGCCAATATGAAAAAGTGCGATTCTGCTGTGGGTTGAGTCTGATCGTGTGGGATGGCGCGGCGTCATCGACATGATCGAAAAGCAACAACTCTATGGCGGTGGCGCTACGCGAATAAACGGAAAAGTTGACTCCATCCGGCAAAATGGTGGCGCCGATGGGAAAACTCTTGCCGCGAGCAAAATCGCTGGGGTGCGCGTCGCCGGCCATAAGCTGCCTCTTTCTTTGCAATCCTACAAGGAGCGCCCCAGCATCACGTAGGTGCGATAGGGCGCAAAGCCAAACTTGCCGTAGAAATCAGTCAACGTTGTCCAGTCGATAACGCAGCCGTTGACGCCGTTGTTGTGTAGTCGCCGCAGCCCGGCATCGAGCAACGCCGCCCCAAAGCCGCGTCCGCGCTGGTCGGCGCTGATGCCAATCGAGCCAAGTTGTCCCCACGGTCTAGGCAACGCATACGGGTAGAAGCGCTCGATCGGACGCACCGAGTCGGGGAACGTGAGCAGGCAGCAGCCATCGACCCCGCGTTCCGTCCACAACAGCATAAAATCGGAGATGCGCCCACCATCAGCCAGGAACATCTCTGCTTCATAGCGCCAACGTCCGGGAAACTCACGGCGCAGGAAGCCAAGCAAATCATCCACCTGACGCGGGTTTGCTGGTGCGGCGTGGCAGGGTGTATCCCGCAGTGACGGTGACGTGTAGGTCGCCAGATTTGCTGCCATGTCCCAGACCGGGCCAAAGTTGGTGTAGCCGTACTGTGCAAAAAATGTGGCTGCGTGGCTCGCTTCTGGCGCACCGGGCGCAAAGGGTCGCAGTCCACCGCCAATTTGGACGGCGCGACAGCCCTGCTCCGCCAGCCAGGCCTCCGCCGCAGAGAGCAACCGTCGCCCCAAACCATGCCGCTGCCAGGCTGGCGCCACCAACAGCAACTCGATCCACCCTTCGCCATGCGTGGCAACCAACGGCTCGCCATGGAGCACGGTCGCCAACGCAGCGCCAACAAGTGTAGCTGCAGCGGTCACTGTAAACAGGCGGCGCTTCACCCCCGTCGATGGCTTAAAGTTGTGATGCACGAACGCGGCCGAGATCGGCATGTCACGGCCTAGCGCAGCCTCCCACAGATCGACAAGATCAGGAACGAAGGCAGCCGCCGTCACCGGGTCATGTGTGACGATCTCCAGGTTGCGTGCGTGGTTCATGGCGTTGGTTCTTTCTCTCCTTCAAAAAAACAGAGGATACCGTCGGCGACACCCTTGGCCGCCAACTCCGGCTGATTGACCAGCAACGCCTGGTCACCGCCCAAAAAGCCCAGTTCGATGATGGCGGCCGGTGTCAGCGGGTCGATGCGCTTGAAGGCGTGATACTCGGTCATATTGTGGGTGACAGTGTTCGGGTGATGCGGCAATCCCGTCGCCGCTGAATAGCTCCGTTCGATGCACCCCAACAGCCGTTCGTTGATCGTGGGGATTGCCGAGTAAGTGTGTACTGCAGCTTTAAAACCAGAAGCGTCAATGCAACTATCGGCATGCAGGCTGACGAGCACCGCCGCGCGTAGCCCTTCCAATCGATCGTCATACTCGTCCAGGATCGTCACGTCGGCGCCGGCGCGACGCAAGCGCTCTGCCGCCAAATTGGCAACGTGCGCGTTGATCTCCGCCTCAGTGACCAGTACGTTGCCGTCGGCGTCTTCGCAAACTGCGCCCGAATCGTTGCCAGCGTGCCCACTAATCAGCGCCACCTGTCGGTCCCACGCTTTGCCAACCACGCCTTGGGGCCAGACACCGTTTGCATCGGGCAGACCAAAGCCCAGCGCCTGCGCCATGATCAAGCCAATGCCGGCCAGGCTGACCAGCAGAATGATCAAAAAGATTCGCGAAACTTGATTCACAGCATCGTGGCGCATAGATTCAGCCATTGTCACCCGTCATGCGTCACCCGTCTGCGTCACCCGTCATGCGTCACCCGTCACACATCAATCGTGACTCGTGGCGCACCACTCGTGCCCCAACACACCACGCAACACGCACCACGCAACATATTCCACGCCTCACGCCTCTGCCTGTCGCGCAAAGGTCGCCAGGTCGATGTTGGCGCCACACACGATCACGCCGACGCGCTTGCCGTGCAATCGCTTGCGCAGGGGGCCGCATAACGCCGCCGTCGCCGCTGCGCCCGCCGGTTCGACCGCCAGCTTCATGCTGTTGAAGAGCAGCCCCATCGCCTGTTGCATCGCCAGGTCTTCGATCAGCACCAGTTCATCCACAAAGGTGCGGCACAGCTCGAAGCTGTAGGGCAGCGCGTAGGGTGCACCCAGGCTGTCAGCGATCGTGCGCACACGGTCGATGGCTTGCGGCGCACCCGCCAGAAAGCTGCGATGCATCGTGTCCGCACCTGCTGGCTCCACGCCGATGACCTGGCAGCCCGGCTGAAGCTGCTTGAAGGCGCACGCCATCCCCGCGCACAGCCCGCCGCCGCCGATAGGAATGATCACCGCATCCAGATCGGGCGCCTGTTCCGCAAACTCTAGCCCGACGGTCGCCGTGCCCAGCGCGGTCAACGGGCCTTCGTAGGGATGCACAAAGATGCGCCCTTCCTCCTCCTGAATCTGCTGCACGCGCGCAAACGCCTGCTGCACATCGTCGACCAGTTCCACCATGGCGCCATAGGCGCGACAACGCGCCACGCGGAAGGGATTGGCGCTCTTGGGCATGACCACCTTTGCCGTCGTTCCCAACAACTGCGCCGCATAAGCAACAGCAATGGCGTGGTTGCCGGCGCTCACCGCCGTGACGCCGCGTTGCAGTTCTTCCGGGTCAAGATCAAGCATGACCGTCAGCGCGCCGCGCGGCTTGAAGGAGCCGGTGTGCTGGAAAAGCTCCAACTTCAGCCACACCTGCGTCTCTGCGCCAACGCTGGCGTCGATGTCCAGCCCCTGCCACTGCCAGACCGGCGTCGTGCGCACCAGCTCGCCCAATCGCGCGCGGTTAGTGCGGATTTGCTCGATGGTCGGATAGTCCACAGCCCCTCCCTACATGCGGAAAATGCCGAAGTTGGTTGATTCGACCGGTGCATTCAGACAGGCTGACAGCGCCAACCCCAGCACCTGCCGCGTCTCCGCCGGGTCGAGAATGCCGTCGTCCCACAGTCGCGCTGTGGCGTAATAGGGGCTGCCTTCGCGCTCATACTTGTCGAGAATCGGCTGTTTGAACGCGGCTTGCTCCGCTGGCGTCATCAAGGGCTGCCCCAGCCGCGCCGCCTGCTCCTGCTTCACCGTGAGCAGCACATTCGCCGCCTGTTCGCCGCCCATCACGCTGATGCGGGCGTTGGGCCACATCCACAAAAAGCGCGGGCTGTAGGCGCGCCCACACATGCCGTAGTTGCCGGCGCCAAACGAACCGCCGATGATCACCGTGAGTTTCGGCACACGGGCGTTGGCAACCGCATGCACCAGCTTGGCGCCGTCTTTGGCGATGCCGCGGTTCTCGTACTCCTTGCCAACCATGAAGCCGGTGATATTCTGCAAAAATAGTAGCGGTATTCGCCGTGACGTGCAAAGTTCGATGAAATGCGCACCCTTGAGCGCCGCTTCACTGAAGAGCACGCCATTGTTGGCGATCACGCCGACCGGGTAGCCGAAGATGCGCGCAAAGCCGCAGACCAGCGTCTCGCCGTAGCGCGGCTTGAACTCGCGCAGCCGACTACCATCGACGATGCGCGCAATCACCTCGCGCACATCGTAGGCAACCTTGAAGGAAGCCGGCAGCACGCCGTACAGCTCCGCCGGGGCGTAGAGCGGGTCTTCGGGCGGCGCAACGTCCAGCGTCACCTGCTTGCGCGTGTTGAGCGTCGCCACGATGTCGCGCACGATCTGCAACGCCTGTGCATCATCAATCGCAAAGTGATCGGCCACGCCGGAGATGCGCGTGTGCACATCGGCGCCGCCCAGCTCCTCGGCAGTGACATCCTCGCCCGTCGCCGCCTTGACCAGGGGAGGGCCGCCCAGAAAGATCGTGCCCGTGCCTTTGACAATCACGGCTTCGTCGCTCATCGCCGGCACATACGCGCCGCCCGCCGTGCATGACCCCATCACCGCTGCGATCTGGGCGATGCCCGCTGCGCTCATCACCGCCTGGTTGTAAAAGATGCGCCCAAAGTCATCGACATCGGGGAAGACCTCGTCCTGCATCGGCAAAAATGCGCCGCCCGAATCGACCAGGTAGATGCACGGCAGTCGGTTTTCCAGCGCGATCTGTTGCGCGCGCAGATGTTTTTTCACGGTCATCGGGTAGTACGTCCCACCCTTGACCGTGGCGTCGTTGGCGACGATCATACACTCACGCCCCGCCACGCGCCCGATGCCCGTGACGATGCCTGCCCCCGGTGCGTCGCCGTCGTAGAGTTCCCACGCCGCCAGCGGCGAGAGTTCCAAAAAGGGCGAGCCGGGGTCGAGCAGGCGGTCGATGCGTGCGCGCACGAAGAGCTTCCCTTGCTCGGCATGGCGGCGTTGCGCCTTCTCATCGCCGCCGCGTCGCACCATCGCCAGTCGCGCGCGCAACTCCGCCGCCAGCGCGCGATGCACCTCAGCGTTGGCGGCAAATTCCTGGCTATTGGGATCGATGCGTGAATCGAGAATGTCCATGGTGCGTATGTTCCAGACGAGACGGCAAGTTCGTACGCTGTAGTATGGATTCTTCAGCCGACATCGTCAAACGCACGGAGGGATGGACGCAATATGATGCCATCGACAGTCATAGCGGTGTTCATGCCGATGCGCGCTGTCTTTGCAGGTTGCTCTGTCTAAGGTCGCGTGAACGGAACGGTTGTTGCTATGCTCCGATCGCCGCTTCCGGCCATGCAAGTTCTACGCAGCGTGTGTGCGGCGGTGCGCCGAACACCACCACACCCGTAGGACAGGCATGCTCCTCGAAACAATCACGCGCACACCATCTCCAACCACCACCGACGCTCACCGAACGCCGGCGCCATGCCGGCGCTGCCGCTGGCATACGCGTCCGCCAGCCGATCGTCGGCGCCGATGCAAGGTTCTACAGCCAGGTTGTAGTAAGGCGCCACATCGGGGATGCCGCTCCAGGCGCCGCTGTTCATCCACACCCCGACATGCGGCGTCTGCGTCGGGTCGAAGCGCAGGGTGCAACTGCTGTCATCCGCCGGGTCGATGAGCGCCGCGTAGCCGGCGTGCAGTGCCGTAAAAAAGAGTTTGGCGGCACGCGCGGCCGTGGTCGGCGGGAGGATGCTGCAATCCTCGGCGCCGATCTGCGGCCAGGACACGGTTGTCCCGGCGGCGGCAGGAAACGCACCCAGGCTGCCCGCCACCGTAACGGTCGTTGCTGGGATGTCCAACCGCATACCGGGGTGGACGGCAAAGGTAGGGTGACTGCTCCAGATGAAGGGCATGGCGAAGGGCGTTGGATTGGTGAGCAGATAGTCACAGCGGAGACAATTGTCGCGCAGCGTGATCGTCTTTTGCAGATGATAGGGGAGTTGGACGCCATGCACGCTGAGCGTGAGGTGCGTTGCGCCGTGCTCCACCGCCCAGGGCAGTGACCAGACTTCGCCATGATCTGGCAGGCGCACTTGCTGCCACGGCGCCGTCGGGTAGTCGCCCACCCCGATGTTGGGGAAGCACTCGTCGAAGCCGCCGGCGTCGAAATCGCGCACATAGTCGGCGCCATAGGTGGGCAGGCGATAGGGCAGGTGCGGATTGACATGCAGCCACTCCCGCTTCCGCCGCCGGTCGTAGAGGCTGGCGATCTTGCCGCCCCAACCCGGAATGACGACAACGCGCAGCGCGTCGGTTTCCAACGTCAGAGCATCGAGGCCCTGGTAGATCGTGGTGGAGACATTCATCGCTTCACTCCAGTATGTTGTTTTCCCATCTGTGGCGCCTGACGACTCAGCCAGAGATGTCGGTTGACCTATGCTTTTGTTGGTCCGGTCATTTCTACGCTAACCTGTCCACTTCATTTTACACCAAACCCAATCCGCACACGATGCACCTCGCTGGCAGGTCTCCTTCATGACTGGCGCGCAATCTGCGGTTAACCGCAACCCAGGATTGGCGACAATCCAGAATTCATGGAAAATTGATTCACAATGGCTCACAAACAGCCGCCGATCCCTTTCGAGTTGTCGCATACGGGAGGTGCACATGCAGCTATACGACAGCCGGGCGCTTGACGAATTGGCTGCGCAACAGCTGGCCTGGGAAGCAGGCGCGCTACGCACGGCGCTGGAACGCTTTCCCGAACGCTACCCCGGCTTCAGCACAATCTCTGGCGTGCCGATCGAGCGGCTCTACACCCCGCAAGACGTTGCCGATGCGGACTACACACGCGATCTGGGCTTGCCGGGCGAATATCCCTACACGCGCGGGGCGCACGCCACCGGTCACCGCGGGCGACTGTGGACGATGCGCATGTTTGCGGGGTTCGGCACGGCAGAGGAGACCAACCAGCGTTTCAAGTATCTGCTTGCGCAGGGGCAGACCGGGCTGTCGATCGCCTTCGACATGCCGACGCTCTATGGCTACGACACCGACGCGCCCGAAGCCGAGGGTGAGTTTGGACTGTGTGGCGTAGCGTGTTCATCGCTGGCTGACATGCAGGTGCTGCTCGACGGCTTGCCGCTCGACGCCGTCACCACCTCGATGACGATCAACAGTCCGGCGGCGATCATCTGGGCGATGTACATTGCCGCAGCGGAGAAGCGCGGCGTCGGGCGGGCAAAGCTTGGCGGCACGCTGCAGAATGACATCCTCAAAGAGTACATCGCCCAGAAAGAGTTCATCTTTCCGCCGCGGCCGTCGATGCGCCTGGTGGCCGACACCATTGAGTTTGCCGCGCGCCAGATGCCGTTGTGGAACCCGATCTCGGTGTCGGGCTATCACATCCGCGAGGCTGGCTCGACCGCCGTGCAAGAGCTGGCGTTCACACTGGCGGACGGCTTCGAATATGTGCGCTGGGCGCTGGCGCGTGGTCTGCACATCGACGAATTTGCCCCGCGTATCTCCTTCTTTTTCAACGCGCACAACGACTTCTTTGAGGAGATCGCCAAATATCGGGCAGCGCGGCGCATCTGGGCGCGTGAGCTGCGTGAGACCTTTGGCGCGCAAAACCCGCGCTCATGGATGCTCCGTTTCCACACGCAGACCGCCGGCGTCAGCCTCACCGCACAGCAGCCGCTCAACAATGTGGCGCGCGTGGCGATCCAGGCGCTGGCGGCCGTGCTCGGCGGGACGCAAAGCCTGCACACCAACTCGCTCGACGAGGCGCTGGCGCTGCCCAGCGAAGAGGCCGTCACGGTCGCCCTGCGCACGCAGCAGATCATCGCCCACGAAAGCGGCGTCACCAACACCGTCGATCCGCTTGGCGGCTCCTTCTTCGTCGAGGCGCTGACCGACGAGGTCGAACGCCAGGCGCGCACCTATTTCCGCCAGATCGACGAGCGCGGCGGTGTGCTGCCCGCCATCGAGGAAGGCTTCTTCCAGCGTGAGATCACCGAAGCCGCCGTGCGCTTCCAGCGCGAGGTGGAGAGCGGACGCCGCGTCATCGTCGGCGTCACCGATTTTCGCAGCGGCGAACAGCCGCCAACGCCGCTGCTCAAGATGGACGCTGACGGCTATCGTCGCCAGGTGGCGCGGCTTGCCGAAGTGCGCCGCACGCGCGACAACCGCGCCGTCACCCAACGTCTCGCCGCGCTCGCCCGCGCCGCGCGCCGCGACGACATCAACCTGATGACGCCGATTCTGGACGCCGTCAACGAATATGCAACGCTACAGGAGATGATGGATGTGCTGCGCGAGGCGTGGGGCGTCTACGAGGAGCCGGTGATTCTGTAAATGGATGCTTTCTTGAGCTTTCACGCTCCGGGTTTCTGGCTGGTGTTGACGCTGTTGACAGGTGTGATCGTGCTTGGCGTACGCCCATATCTACCGCGCAGCGTGCAGCCGTGGAGCATATCTGGCTATTGGGCGTTGTTGCCTTATCTGGCGTTGATCACCGGTGGTGTATCGCCGCGACTGATGGGTGTGATGTACATCGACTGGCGCACCAGTCTGGTGCTTGGCGTCGGGTTGGCGCTGGCAATGGTGGCATTGGCTGGTGTAGCGCGCATCTCTCTATTATCCAGCCAGCGTAGCACGAGCGAGGACGTAGCGTCGGTGCAGAGTCCAGGCAGACTCATGGGTGGCATGGGGATGAGCGGAATCGAAGAGTGGTTCTGGTGCTTCCTGCGAGGAGCAATGGAGGAAACGCTCCGGTTGTCGCAATTATCGCCAGATATACCGGCCTACTGGGCGATCTGGATTGCAGCAGCGTTGGCTCTACCTTTTTTACTCCTGAACCAATCAAATGCTTACCACCAACTTGTTAAAGGCGCGATCCTGGTGATGACCTCGATCCTCTTTTTCTATACGCGCAATTTCTGGCTGTGCTGGGCGGTGCACGCTATCACCTGGCTCCTGCTCGCCCAGCCTGCCAGCGTACGAGTTGCGTCTACAGGAAGAAGCCAAGCACCACGATCGCCACAAAGAGAATAGCGGAGACGATCAGGAGATAGCGCAAATCCTTGAAGACATAGCCATACTCAGCCTTCCAGTCGACCTGCTCCGAAGTGTGCGGGGTGGCTACGGCCTGGGTTGTAGCGGCTGAAGGCGTCACCGCACTTTGCAGTATGTTCTGCTCGCTCTGCTTATAGAGCTGGCTGTAGTTGCTCGGATTGGCGGCGCTGCGCCCCTTAGATGGTCTGGGCTTGTTAGCAGTCATTTCGACATCCTTCTTCACTGGCAATGCACAGGTTGCTGATTTCCAAAAGTTTATTATCTAGCAAGCGCCGCCTCTGCGCAAACCGGACGGTCGCGATAGACGCAATCCCCAAGCAGCCCCATGCTGCCCACTGCACCGGACGCCTTCGGCAACGGCTAGCCATCGCTGCTAGCAAACACGCGCATCGATGATGGCGGCGCGGCTTGAATTCATGCTGCACCAGATAAGAGAAGACGAAGCCGATAGCGCCTTGTGCGGTGCGCGAGATTCGAGCCAACTGCGCGGCACGGGTCTATCGTGGCAACCTGGCGCGGATTGCGCTCGCCAATGTTTGTGCTTCTGGCAGGCGAAATACCATCAGCATTGCGGCATAGGCAATGATCCCCATGCCACCCGCTACGACAACCGAGGCCAACGCCCCCGGCGCGCCGACCGGCAGCCGCCCAACCAGGAGCGTCGTCGTTGCGTAGGTCACAGCCGCCATAGCGCCGCCCGCCAACGCGATGACAGCAAAACCTGCCAACGTGCCCGCTCGCAGTCGTCCAACCACGCGCCAGAGCAAAAGCACCATGATCGCCGCATGACCGGCCTGCTTGGCGGTGTCCGCCCAGACCAGGCCGAGGTAGCCAAGCGGTTGCACCAGCGCCAACGCCGCGACAACATAGACGCCTACGCTGACAACGCCGACCAGCGCAGGCAGCCAGGTGTTGAAGCGAGCGTAAAAGGCAAAGTTGAGGGGAAAATCGACGGCGGCAAAGAGCATGCCGAGCAGGTAGATGTTCAGTGCGCGCACTACTTGCAGCGTATCCGCTGGCGTAAAGGCCCCGCGCTCAAAGAGAAGCTGCGTCATCGGCGCGCCAAGCACCCACAGCAGAATGCTAGCGGGCAGAATCAACATCCACACCATGCGCAGCCCGCGCCCCAGCGTTTGGCGATAGGCGCTCTCGTCGCCAGCGGCATAGAACTGACTCAGGCGCGGCAACGCTGCCAGCGAGATCGCCACGCTGATCAGGCCAAGCGGCATCTGCTGCAAGGTGGTGGCGTTCGCCATCCAGGCGATGCTCTGGGCGCCCGTGCCGCTCGCCAGCCGCCGATCGAGACCGACCTGAAAGAGACTGACGATCAGCCCGGCGGCGATCGGCAGATAGAGCCAGAGAATGCGCCGCAGCGCGGGATGGCGCCACTGAACATTGAGCGCCAGCGGAATGCCAGCGCGGCGCACATCGGCGGCCATCAACATCAGCTGCGTCAGGCTGCCCAGCAGCAGCCCGACCGCCAGGCTGAAGATGCCGATGATGGGCGTCAGCAGCGGCGCCGCCAGCACGATGCCCAGGTTGAAGACTGCTGTGGCGATGGCAGGGAAGGTGAAACGCTGAAGTGCGTAGAGCACCGCCATCAATACGCCGGCCAGTGATAGGAACCAGACCACCGGCGCCAGCCAACGAATCAACTGCGTGGTCAGCGTCAGCAATGCAGGGTCGGCAGCACTGAAGCCACCCGCCAGCAACATTGCCAGCGCCGGCGCCACAATCTCCAGGGCGATCACCAAAAGCGTCAACACAACGACGAAGAGGGCGATCAGCGCACCGACGACCTGAGCGAAGGCCTGGCGACTGCGTCGGGCATAGTCGCTGAGCACAGGCACCAATGCCGCGCTCAACATGCCGCCGACAAGGAAATCGTAGAGCAGCGTGGGCACCTGCGCCGCCACCCGGAAGGCGCTGACCTGTCCCGTCGCGCCAAAGAGCGCGGCGATGACGATCTCGCGGAGCAGACCGAGCACACGGCTCGCCAGGTTGCCGATTGCCAGCACGCCGGCCGAACGCGCCAGGCCGCGCGCGGGCGGTGGGGCCGCTTCCTTTTCTTCGTCTTCTTCGTCGGGAACACGCATGGCTGGCATGGAGATTCGTTGTTCAGGCCGATCACAATGAAACGCGGGTTTTGTGGAGCAGGTGAATCATTACGGAATTCACATCCGCATCGATCCGCCTGCTCCGCAAAACCCGCGTTCTAATTCTTTCTCGACTCACCATCAACTCAAATGCGTTCACGCCAGGGCGCCCACGCGCGGCAGGGCAAATTCGCGCGGGTCAGCGCTCCAGTCGATGGCATGGCCAGCTTCTAGTTCCTCCAGGAAACGGGTGGCCGACATCGCCGCCCCACAACCCTGACCGACACTGGTGGCGACTTGCTTGAAAACCTTGTCCTGGATTTCGCCAGCGGCAAAGATGCCCGGCACGTTAGTGCGGTATTTGCGATCCGTGATTAAGTGACCGTCCTCATCGAGTTCCAGCTTGCCAGGAAACAGCTCGTTATTGGGCAGGTGACCGACAAAGATGAAAACGCCATCCGTCGTCAAGAAACCTTCCTCACCGGTGACGGTGTCCTGTGTCTTGACGCCGGTCACTGCGCCGTTCTTGCCCACGATCTCGGTGACAACGGTGTTCCACAGCACCTCGATCTTTTCGTTGGTAAAGACGCGATCTTGCAAAATCTTGCTGGCGCGTAGCTTGTCGCGGCGATGCAGGATGCGCACGCGGCTGGCATAACGCGTCAGGAAGAGCGCCTCCTCCGCCGCACTATCACCGCCGCCAACAACCAGCACATCCTTGCCGCGGAAGAAAAAGCCATCGCAGGTCGCGCAATAGCTGACACCTTTGCCCGTAAATTCCTTTTCCCCCGGCACCTCCAGATAGCGCGGGCGGGCGCCGGTGCTGACGATGATTGTGCGCGTGCGATATTCGGCGCCGCTCTCCGTGCGCACGAGAAAGGGATGTTGATCGACAACAATCTCTTTCACGTAGTCGAATTCGACGCGCGTGCCAAACTTCTCCGCCTGCGCCTTGAACTTCTCGACCAGTTCCGGCCCGCTCAGGCTTTCCGGGAAACCAGGGTAATTCTCAATGTCGTAGGTGATGCTGACCTGCCCGCCGTAATCGTTGCCGGTGATCAGCAGCGGCGACAGGTTAGCGCGCGCCGCATACAACCCGGCTGTGAAGCCCGCTGGCCCGCTGCCGATGATGATGACGTTTTCCACCGGCGCCTGTGAACCAGCATTGTGTCCATTGGTGCTTGTCATGATCTGCTCCTGAATTCGCTACATTTTTTATAGCGCAAATTATAGTCGCCAGTATCGCGCAAGTCAAGAAGCGGGTTATGGGAGTGCGCCCGCTGCTTTTCAAGCAGGAGTCTGGCCGAGCTCGCCGCTGCACGCCATGATCACGGTGACGCCGGCAAGTGCGGCGGTTTCAGCGCGCAAAATACGTCGCCCCAACGTCACTGCCTGCCAGCCTCGCTGCATGAGCGTTTGCACCTCGTTGTGCGCCAGCCCGCCTTCTGGCCCGACGAGTAGCGCCAGCGGCGGCGGATGATTGCCGGAGGCGTGCAGCGCGTGCGTAACGGCGGCGGCCAGAGCAGGCGCGGTCTCAGCCTCCTCCCAGGCAACGAAGCCGTGCACACCAGATGGCAACGTCACCGCATCCAGATCAATCGCGGCTCCCAACTCAGGTGGGCGGGTGCGACCGCATTGCTCGGTGGCCTCGCGCAGAATCGCGCTCCAACGGGCGCGCTTACCTGCCAACGCTGCCAACGGGCGTACGATGCTGCGCTCACTCACCACCGGCACAAAGCGACTTACGCCCAGCTCGACGCCTTTCTGGAGCACCCAGTCGAACTTGTCCTGCTTTAGGGTGCACTGAAAGAGTGTGAGATGAAGGTGCGGGTCTGCTGCGCCGGGACGTGCAGCAAGAATCTCACCGGCGGCATGGCGCGGCGACAATGCGCTCAGTGTAGCGAGATATTCATTGCCATCGCCGTTGATGAGAATGATGGCGGCGCCAGGCGTCAGACGCAACACCACCGCCAGCTGATGCGCCAACGCATCGAGGCGGAGGGGTGCGCCGACGTGTAGTGGGTCTTCAATCCAGAAGCGGTGACGCGCCGGCCATGGCTCACGCGTCACGGTGCGATTCCTTGCGCACAACCAACGCCACCCAATCACCCTCTTGTTTGCGCCCAACCAGCGTGCAGCCGTGACGCCGAGCAGCGTCGATCACGATCTGCGCACGTTCCTCGATGATGCCGGCCAGGATAAGCAGACCGCCCGGCTTTAGCGGCTCAGTCAGCGGCGGGTAGTCATAGGCGGCGTCGAAGAGCTTGACCAGCACCTCGGCCAGGATGTTGGCAACGATCAAATCGAAGCGCCCGGCCATGCCTGCTGGCACGCTGCCTGGCTGCACTGTGATCCCTGGTTGGATTCCCGGTTGGGTGTTCAGCGGCACGCCGTTGCGCTGCGCGTTTTCCTGTGTCACCTCGACGGCGATAGGGTCGATGTCGGTGGCGAGTACGGCGGACGCGCCCAACTTGTGCGCCACGATCGATAAAACACCGCTGCCAGCACCGACATCCAGGACAATGTC
The DNA here is from genome assembly GCA_003451595.1 of Chloroflexota bacterium. Lineage (GTDB taxonomy): Bacteria > Chloroflexota > Anaerolineae > Caldilineales > Caldilineaceae > Caldilinea. The sequence continues at coordinate 88,459 of DMDA01000002.1, forward strand.
GCCAGGCTTGACCGTATCTTCCAGCGCGACGATACAGAGGCGCGTGCTGGGATGCAGCCCTGTGCCAAAAGCCATGCCAGGGTCGAGTTCGACCAGGATGTCATCGGGCGCAATCGCAACATGCTCCCAACTCGGCTTGAGCAAGATATGACGCCCCACGCGCAGCGGTTTGTAGAAGCGCTTCCAGGCATGCGCCCAATCTTCCTCGCGCAGTTCGCGGAACTGCGGTTCGGGGATCGGATAGATACGCGAGAGGAACCAGAGACCTTCTTCGATCTGGCGGCGAATCTGCGCGCCGCGCTCACCCGGTTTGATGTAGGTTTTGACGACGATGCGAAACTCACCGGCAATCGGCTCGCCAAAATCGTCGTAGCCGGTCGTTTCGATCACAGCGCCGCCGCCGCTCGCCTCGCCGGCTTCGCTGTCGGCGTCATAGTCACCGCCGTTGAAGCGGTTGAAGAGTTCGCTGACCGCTTCGGCGGCTTCGGCGTCGCACTCGACGGAAATTTCAAGAATTGTTGACATAGAAAATTAGATAGCTTGGTCTGGATTTCGTACATTGAAATCTGAAAAGAGAAAATAGAAGAAGATACTCCAGGTGTCAAAGGGTGCAACCATACCATCCAACGCGGCCAGATCACCGGGCATCCCGGCTGCCTCACCCGCAGTGAGCAGCCTGGTGTAGACATCGCAAGAAAAACGGCAGGCAAGCACACTCCTCACACGGTTATCAACTCGATGTCCAGCCGCTGGCAGAATTCTGCAAAATCGGGCGCAACTGCACGGTCAGTCACGATCTTGTGCGGCGGCGCTTCGCCGAGCACTGCGGCGAAGGCGACGCGTCCGAACTTGGTGTGGTCGGCGACGACGATCACGGTGCGCGCATGTTCGGCGATGAGATTCACCGTCGCCGCCTCCACCTGGCTGTTGACGGTGAAGCCGTGGCGCAGGTCGATGCCGCTGACGCCGATCACTGCATAGTCGAAAAAATGCAGCTTGAGCACGCGCTCGGTCACGGCGCCGGCCAACGTGCGGTAGCGGGGCTGCACATCGCCGCCGGTGCAGACAACGCGCAAGCCGGACGTGTCGGCCAGTTCCACAGCGATGTCTAGCGCGTTGGTGAGCACCTCGCCCTGGTAGTGCAGCGACTTCAAGGCTCGCGCCACCTCCAGCGTGGTCGAGCCACCGCTGAGGGCGAGATGCGCGCCGCCGGGCAGCCGTTGAGCCACGGCCCGGCCAATGCGCTGCTTGGCTTCCAGGTTGGTCGCCGCAGCCCGGCGCACCACAGCGCTGTCCCAGATCGGTGCGGCAATGGATGAATCCGTCACTTCGGCGCGGCCGTGCGCGCGGCGGAGTGCGCCGCGCGTTTCCAGGCTGCTCAGATCGCGGCGGATCGTCCAGACTGAGACTTGCAAAGCCGCGGCAAGTTCATCGACGGTGGCTTCACCGTTGCGGGCAAGAATCTCCAAGAGTTGTTCCTGACGGCGCAGGCCGTGAGTCTGTTGCATGACGAACAATTCTGCCACAACGACCAGACCTACCGCAACCAAACGGGCAGCCATTGTCTTGCCCTGCCCGCTCCACTCTGCTATATCTGAGCATGTCACAAGCCGAAATCTCTCAATCTCACAATCCCATAATCTCTGCGCAAAGAGGAGATTACGAGATTGCGAGATTATGAGATTGATCAGAACCACTCTATTGAATCAAGGAACGCTATGACCACCCAACCTACACACCAGCCGCCGGCCTCGTTGCGCTATCTGGCCATGGCCGGTGAAATCGTGCAGCGCATCGCGGCGACGCAGCAGGAGAACATCGAAGCCGCCGCACAGATTTGCGCCAACACC
>DMDA01000002.1:90555-91075 GCA_003451595.1 Chloroflexota bacterium
ATCCGGGCTTCTACCCGATGGTGGAACTCGCCCTCACCTTCTACACCACCTTCGTCGGCGCCGACGGCATGGCGCAGTCCTTCTTCCTGGAACGCCAGGAACGTTACGCGGATGCTATCCTTGCCAACTACGAGTTTGGCCCCCACGACAGCATGATCTGCTTCTCCAGCACCGGCATCAACGGGCTGGTGATCGAGATGGCGCTGCAGGCAAAAGCACGCGGCCTGCCGGTGATCGCCGTTTCTTCGGTCGCCCACGCCAATGCCACGATCTCGCGCCACTCCAGCGGCAAGAAGCTGCCGGAAGTCGCCGACGTGACCATCGACAACTGCACGCCGCCGGGCGATGCCGTGGTGGACATCGACGGGCTGAAGTACAAGGTCAGCCCAACCTCGACCATCGGCGCCACCTCGGTGGTGAACGCACTCAAGGCGCGCACCGCCGAACTGCTGATGGCGCGCGGCGTTGAGCCGATCGTCCTGACCAGCCCGCACTTTGCCGACCGCCCCGAAGAAGCCGA
>DMDA01000002.1:91314-91985 GCA_003451595.1 Chloroflexota bacterium
GGGCGCGACTGACCTATGCCAGACCTACTGCTGGGCATCGACGTCGGCACCAGCTTTGTCAAGGCGGTGCTGGCTACACCGGATGGGCATGTTGTTGCCAGCGCCCAGGCTGCCTATCCTACCCACCACCCCCGCCCCGGCTGGGCTGAACAACACCCGGCAGACTGGTGGCAGGGAGTGATCGCTGTCACGCGGCAGGTGACTGCGGCGCATGCGGGCGCGGTAGCCGCCATCGGCGTCAGCGGCCAGGGCTGCGCAGTGACACTCATCGACGCCCACGGCGCGGTGCTGCACCCAGCCATCATCTGGATGGACACGCGCGCCGAGCCGCAGAGCGAGCGCCTGCGCCAAAGCTGCGGCGCGCAGGTCGTGCAGACCAACGGCAAGTCGCCCGCACCTTACAACGCCGACCCCACGCTCATGTGGCTCCACGAGCATCGGCCCGACCTGATTGAGCGGACGGCGTGCAGCCTCACCACGACCGGCTATGTCAATTTCCGGCTGACCGGGGACATGGTGACCAATGTCTCCGACGCCAGCATCCTCTTTGCCTTCGACCTGGCGCGCGGCGACTGGTCGCAGGAGCTGATCGACGCCTTCGGGCTGCCGCGTCGCCTCTATCCCCAGGTCGCGCCCTGCCAGCAGGTGATCGGCCGGCTGACGCCCGCCGC
>DMDA01000002.1:92200-92766 GCA_003451595.1 Chloroflexota bacterium
TTGTTGACTTTTTTGCACGTGCTCGATGCTCAGTGGTTGGTGGGCGGCTCGATGGCGGCCATCGGCGCCGCGCTCGCCTGGCTGCGCAACGCGTTGGGCGCGCAGGAAGATTACGCGGCATTGACTGCGCTGGCCGGCCAAAGCACGCCCGGCGCCGGCAACCTGATCTTCCTGCCCTACCTCAGCGGCGAGTTGCAGCCGCTCAACGACGGCTACGCTCGCGGCGTCTTCTTCGGTCTGAACATGAGCACGGGCAAAGCCGACCTGGTGCGCGCGGTGCTGGAAGGCGCCGCCTATGCCATCGCGCACAATCTGGAGCTGGCCGAAGAGATCAGCACAGCGGAGATTGAAATAGCACGCGGAGTACGCGGATCGGGCGAATCAACGCGGATCGGCACAGATGATGAAAAATCCGCGCACATCCGCCCAATCCGCGTCATTCGCGAGCCATTTGAACCCGCCATCGACGCGATCCTCGCCACTGGCGGGCCAACCCGCAGCGCGCTCTGGTGTCAGATCATCGCCGATGTCTGCAACCGGCCGCTGCATGTGCTGGCGGAGAGCGG
>DMDA01000002.1:92994-93423 GCA_003451595.1 Chloroflexota bacterium
GAACTGGCGCGGGTGTAGAAGGCTTGCAATGGAGAAGTCTTGCGGGATGCGTCATGAGTCATGCGTCACGAAGCACGAGGTGTTGCGATGCGCTTAGTGGAGAAGGTGGCCATCATCACCGGTGCAGCGGAGGGGATCGGGCGGAGCTGCGCCCTGACCTTTGCGCAGGAGGGCGCAGCGGTTGTAGTGGCCGACCGCAACGCTGCAGCAGGCGAGGAGACCACCCAGGCCATTGTCGACGTTGGCGGCGCGGCCATCTTTGTCCAAACCGATGTCGCCGACGCGGCGGCCGTGGCGGCGCTGGTGCAACGCACGCTGGACCACTTTGGCCGCCTCGACGTGCTGGTGAGCAACGCGGGCATCGGCGGGCGCAGCCTGGGCGATGGGCCGGTGCACCTCTGCACCCCGGAAGCCTGGGATCAGATCATG
>DMDA01000002.1:93654-94940 GCA_003451595.1 Chloroflexota bacterium
CGCGCCAACGTAATTGCACCGGGGCTGATCGACACGCGCATGGCCGCGCGCACGAAGGCAAACCCGGAGCTTGCCGCACAGGTTGCCTTCTGGCAGCCGCTGGGCGTCGTGGGCCAGCCGCGCGACGTGGCTGACGCCGCCGTCTACCTGGCCAGCGACGAGGCGCGCTTCATCACCGGCGCGGTGCTGCCGGTGGATGGCGGCTGGACGGTGCAGTAGCGGATAACGCGGATTGGGCGGATTTTCGCTGATTCAATCCGCGTGAATCCGCCCAATCCGCATCATCCGCAGTCTATCTCTATCTGCATTAGCAGTCAGGACGTATAGGTAATGGAAATCTACACAAAGCAACTGACCCAACTCTGGGACGCCGACGTGATTGTCGTCGGCTCCGGTTCTGCCGGCGCGACCGCGGCGATCGCTGCGGCGCGCAACGGTGCGCGCACGGTGCTGGTCGAGCGCTTCGGCTTTCTCGGCGGGACGAGCACACAGGTGCTTGACACCTTCTACGGCTTTTACACCCCCGGCTCACGGGCCTACAAGGTGGTGGGCGGCATCCCCGATGACGTCGTGGCGGCGCTCAAGCAGCACAACGCCGCCTTTGAACGCCCCAACAGCTTTGGGGCGGGCACGGGCGTCACCTATGACCCAACCATGCTCAAGATCGTCTGGGAGACGCTGGCGCTCCAGGCGGGCGTGAAGCTGCTCCTGCACAGCTTCTGCACCGACGTGGTGATGGACGGCGACCGCATCACCGGTGTGATCGTGGACGGCAAGCGCGGGTTGCTCAAGCTGACTGCGCGCGTCGTGATCGACTGCACCGGCGACGCCGATGTCTGCCACCAGGCCGGCGCGCGCTACGAACGCGCCGGCGACATCGACCCGGCGCAGACGCTCACCACCACCTTCCGCATGGCCAATGTGGACGTGGCGCGCGCCCAGGCCTTCGGCAAGCAGGCATTGGTGCAGGCGATGACACAGGCGGCGGAGAGCGGGCGCTACGTACTACCGCGACGCGAGGGCAGCGGCCACATCACCACGCAGGCTGGCGTGATCCACACGATCATGACGCGCATCGCCGATGTGGACGGCACAGACCCGGTGGCGTTGACCGCAGCCGAGGTGGAGGGACGCAAACAGGCGCTGGAGTACGCGCGCTTCTTGCGCGATTGCGTGCCGGGCTACGAGCAGGCCGTGCTGTCCTGGCTCTGCGCGCCCATCGGCGTGCGCGAGACGCGGCGGGTCTATGGCCGCTATCGCCTGACGCGCGCCGATTGCCTGGAAGC
>DMDA01000002.1:95184-95892 GCA_003451595.1 Chloroflexota bacterium
GACATCCCATATCGCACGCTCGTGCCGGAGACAAAGAGCGGGCTGCTGGTGGCTGGGCGCTGCTTCAGCGCCACCCACGACGCCCACGCCTCCTGCCGGTCGATGGCGCAGACGATGACCATGGGGCAGGCAGCGGGGACGGCAGCCGCGCTGGCGGTGCAGCAGGACACGTTGCCGCATGAACTGGAGGTTGGGCGGCTCCAGGCAACTTTGCTGGAAATGGGCGCCAGGTTCGGGGAAATCCGCATGGAGATGGGACCATTCCCCAAGCCGCAATCCCCGCACTTGCGTTGAGGCTGTTCGCCTCTAGCAGCCATAGGTCAACTGTAGACTTACCAGATAATGGGCACAGAATATCTGGCAATCAGGGGGTCAATGGTCAGGATTGGCAACCGCTCAACCTGACTTTGCGCTACCAGTAAACGGTCGAACGGATCGCGGTGATGGCCTGGGAGATTGTACACCTGCAAGGCATGGGACATCTCAATTGGTAGCACCTGAATGGCATTGAGCGCCATTTGTTCAGACACAAATTCTGGCGCGTCGTCTGGAAGGTCGAGCTTGCCTAGACGCGCCTTGATGACAATTTCCCAACCACTTGCTGCACTCAGGTACAGGATGTTGTCAGTATTTTCTATGATTTGCCTGGCAGCAAGGGAAATCTGAGGATCATCGGTGATCCACCAGAGGAATGCATGTGTGTCGAGC
>DMDA01000002.1:96112-96300 GCA_003451595.1 Chloroflexota bacterium
GCATTGAAATCTGGTGCAACCCACACCTTGCCACGCGCACTGCCGGGTGTGCGGCGCACCGGTTTTTCATCGATGGCCACCAGCCGGGCAACAGGCTTGCCAGCCCGTGCGATGATCACCTCCTCGCCCAGCCCCACGCGCACCAAAAGGCGCGAGAGTTGCGTCTTGGCTTCATGTACGTTCACAGT
>DMDA01000002.1:96530-97087 GCA_003451595.1 Chloroflexota bacterium
GTGCAATCCTGATCTGATCCTAAACCAAGTGATTAGCTAAGTCAAGCAAAGGAGACAAATATGCTCGAATGGACCCAACTCACCAGTGACGAACTTGCCGCCGTGGACCGCAACCTGCCGGTGATCGTGCCGCTGGGGTTGGTGGAGGCGCACGGCAGCCACCTAACCCTGGGGCTGGACATCGACACTGCGGATTATTTTGCTCGCGCCGTGGCTGAACAAACAGGCGCGCTGTTGGCGCCGATGCTTGCCTACGGCTTTGCCGACGCCATGCGCGAATATCCGGGCACCGTGGGCGTCACCGCGGAGACGCTGGCGCTGGTGGTGCGCGACATCGCCGAACTCTTCTGCTTTCATGGCTTCCGCAAGCAGATTTACTTGAGCGGTCACGGCGCCAACAAGTTGGGCTGCGAACTGGGCTTTCACATGGTCTGGCGGCGCTATCCCGACTTCAAGCCGGCTTACTGGAACTACTGGACCGAAGCCGGGCTAAACTCGATCCACCACGCTGACAAGGGTGAGACCGAAATCGCGCTGGCTGTGGGGGCGCCGGTCTA
>DMDA01000002.1:97309-97884 GCA_003451595.1 Chloroflexota bacterium
TCGGGTGGCGTCAACGGCGCACCGAGCACCGCCGACCCAGCCGAGGGTATACGGATGCGCGACCTGATCGTTGCGACGCTGGTGGCAAAGACGCAGGCGGCGATCGCCGACTGAGACTGATTGTCACGCAACCTGAGTCGCGTTTTATGTCGGGTATGGCGTCTGGGTGATCGTGTCGATCATCGCCCAGAAGTTCTCCAGCGGCGTATCCAGTTGCACGTGATGGGTTGGCCCCAGGATCAACCCGCCGCCTTGACCGAGGGTTGTCAGCCGCGTGAGCACCTCAGCGCGCACGTCGGCGGGTGTGCCAAAGGGGAGGGTGTGCTGCACATCCAGCGAACCCCAGAAGCAGAGATTATCGCCATACTGCTGTTTGAGCCGGACCGGGTCCATACTGGCGGGCTGAATCGGGTTGAGCACATCCAACCCGATCTCGATCAGGTCAGGAATGATCGGGTCGATCATTCCGTCCGAGTGATAAGCCACTTTCACCTGTGGGTTGATCGCCTTCACTTCGGCGATGAAGTTCGCCATTCGCGGCTTGAAAAACTTGCGCCAGGTCTTGGGCGCGATCA
>DMDA01000002.1:98076-100567 GCA_003451595.1 Chloroflexota bacterium
CCAACTGCGTCAGCTGCTTGGCCGCGCTCAGGTGGTAGTGATAGGGAATGTCGAGCAGCCGTTCGGCCAACTCAGGGTCAAGCAGAAAGTCGGTGAGCATCTGCTCGTAGCCACGCAACGCCCAAGCCGTCTCGAACATCGTTGTGACCGTCACGCCGACGATCCAATACTCATCCTTGAAGGTATCGACCACCCAGGCTGCATCTGCGTAGAGTTCGGGACGGTTTGGGTCGGGCGGGACATAGCGATCGATGGCGTCGTCTTCAGCCAGTGGGAACCGGCACATCTCTGTGTAGCGTCCCGTGCCAAAGCGTGTGTGGTATTCGACCGATTTCCAGCCGACGCCCCATTCATCAGTGTATTCCCAGGCATCCTGATAGTAGGAATTGGCCCACCCGACCGAGGTGAGCAGCAAGTCTTCGCCGAGGGCGCGCTCCAGTTCGTAAGTGTTGCCGCCACCGTGTGGATTGTGGAGCTTGTCGCCGCCCAGCTTCATCTCAGTGCGCAACCGCGCCGCAAACTCCGGCGTGAAGGAAACCTGCATGGGGCAGCGATCTGGCGCCTCATGGTTGAGCGCCATCAAGACACGGTCACGGTGTTTCATGGTGTGAGGCCCCCCACTCTACCTGGACTACGTTGTGGGAGGCGGCGATGCGCCCCTCACCTATACTTCAGATTCAGATTATAGCGTACTATTCCTCCGCTGCGATGCGCGTGCGCGCCCGCTCGGCGCGGGCCTGGCGCCACTGGGAGATCGCCACCGCCGCAATCAACAGCAAGCCCAGGGCGACGCGCTGTACAAAGGTGTTAAAGCCCAGCAGGTTCATCCCATTGTTGAGCACGCCCACCAGGATCACGGCAAGAAAAGTGCCAAAGATCGTCCCTTTGCCGCCGGCTGTGGCGGCGCCGCCCAGGAAGACAGCGGTGATCGCCTGCAGCTCCAGACCGGTGCCGTTGACCGGGTTGCCCGACGTCGTGCGCGAGGTGAGCAGCACGCCAGCCAGACCGGCGATGGCGCCCGAAAAGACGTACATCAGCACGCGCACCCGTGACAGGTTGATGCCAGCCAGACGCGCTGCCGTAGCGTTGCCGCCGATGGCATAAATTGCCCGGCCAAAGTCGGTGTAGGTCATCAGGATATGACCGAGGATAGCCACGACGACCAGGATCACGGTTAACACGGGAATGCCGGTCCATTTGGAGCCGCCCAGCGGCGGGACAGGCGCGTCGGTGAGGAAGCGGCCCTGCGCCAGCCAGGTAAATTCGGGCTGGGTGAGCACCCCCACCGGCTTGCCTTCCGGCACCAGCAGGAAGGCAATGCCGCCAAAGGCGGCCAGCGTGCCCAAGGTGGCGATGATCGGGTTCACCCGCAGCATAGTGACGATGAAGCCGTTGATGGCGCCGGCAATCATGCCGGCGATGATGCCCGCCGCCACCGCAACCCAGACATTGCCAGAAGGAATGAAGCTGCTGGCGCCGATGCCGACGCCAACCAGCACAGACGCCGAGACAACGGAGCCAATCGAAGCTATCGAGCCGATGGAAATATCGAGCGCACCGGCAATGATCACTACCGTCTCGCCGATTGCCAGCAGCCCAACGACCACAACAGCCTGCGCCAGGCTGTTCATGATATTTTGCCACGAAAAGAACTTGTCGCCGCCACTGAGTCCAAACCAGCCGCTCACCACGGTGATCAGAAAAACTAGCGCGACCAGTGCAAAGATCAGCGAAAGATTGTCAGCGCCGACAGCGTCGATCCATCGGCGGAATATGCTGGTGCGCGGCGAGATGGTGGATGCAGGCGTCGCAGGAGCGCTCATCGTGTGCTGTCCTTCTCCAGTGATGACGCGACCGGTGCAGTGGTCGCTGATAGGTTGTCGGCCATCGCCAGGGCGAGGACGGCCTCCTCTGTGGCGGTTGGCCCGGCCAGTTCGCCGGTAATGCGGCCGTTTTGCATGACATAGATGCGGTCGGCCAGCCCAAGCAGTTCGGGCAATTCCGAGCTGATGAACATGATGCCCAAACCGTCGTTGGCCAGGTCGTCGATCAGGCGATAAATCTCCGCCTTGGCGCCGATGTCGATGCCGCGCGTTGGCTCGTCCAAAATCAGCACCTTCGGCTTGGCTGCCAGCCAGCGCGCCAACACGACCTTCTGCTGATTGCCGCCGGAGAGTTTGCCAACTTCCTGATCGATCGACGGCGTGCGTACGCGAAGCTGCTCGATAAACCCGGTGACGACCTTGCGTTCCAGGCCGCTGCGCACAAAATGAAAGCGCGACAGGCGGCGGAGAATCGCCAGCGACGCGTTTTCCAGGACGCTGCGAATCAAGATCAGTCCCTCGCGCTTGCGGTCTTCCGGCGCAAAGCCGATGCCCTTGGCAATGGCGTCATCCGGCCGACGAATGTTCACCACACGCCCCTCGAGTACGATCTGCCCGCTGTTCATGGGCAATTCGCCAAAAATGACCTTGGCCAGTTCTGTGCGCCC
>DMDA01000002.1:100804-101428 GCA_003451595.1 Chloroflexota bacterium
GGCGCCCGCCGGGCGCCGCTGGAAGACGTCGGTCAGATCACGACCGACCATCAGCCGCACGATCTCGGCGTCGGTGAGTTCGGCCGCCGGCCGCACGGCGATCAGGCGGCCGTCGCGCAGGATGGCGACCCGGTCACAGAGCTGAAGAATCTCCTTGATGCGGTGCGACACGTAAATGATGGCGACTCCCTCATCGCGCAGCCGCCGCACAAGGGCGAAGAGGCGGTCCACTTCGTCGTCGGTGAGCGAGGAGGTCGGCTCATCCAGCGCCAGTACCCGCACGCCTGACTTGAGGGCGCGCATGATCTCCACGATCTGGCGCTGGGCCGATGAAAGCTGGTCGCCCATCAGGTTCATGGGGAGTACGTTCTCAAAGCCATACTCAGCCAGGCTGCGCTGCACCTCAGCATTGAGGCGACCGCGATCAATCATGCCAAAACGCTTGGGCAACTCGCCCACCCAGATATTCTCTGCCACATCGACGCCAGGGATAATCTCCGGCTCCTGGTAGATGACGCGGATGCCGGCGTGGTGGGCAGCGCGCGGATTAGCAAAGACAACCTCTCGCCCATCGAGCATCAGCGTGCCAACATCCGGCTGATAGTCACCGTTGATGATCTTGAG
>DMDA01000002.1:101662-103657 GCA_003451595.1 Chloroflexota bacterium
ACGGATGTCGAGTGAGACGTCGGTGAGTGCCTGGACGTTGGGGAAAGCCTTGCTGACATTGCGAATTTCGAGGTTTCCGCGTAGGGAAGACCCTGTGGTGGACTGCGGCGCAGCCGTCATGGTCATAGTCATAGTGATGCCTGGCGTTCTCCCTGTGGCGAGGCGGGTTTGGCAGCGGTGGGCTGGGCCAGGTCGCCTGACCCAGCCCACCGCACACAGGAAAACCTACTTAGAGCAGTTCGCCAGCGAGATCGGGTCGAGAACATCCTTGAAGTTGGACGCATCGACGATCGTCGTCGGGGCGATGGAGAAGGCGGGCGGTTCCACACCGTTGACGACAGCATCGTAGAGCACCTGCGCTGCAGTTGCGCCAACGTCCAGGCCAGAGATGAAGAGCGCAGCCTTGAAACCGGAAGGCTGCCCGGCAGCCCAGGGCTTGCACGCCTCATAGGCGCCGAGGCCGACAGCGATGATGTCGTCAGGGCTGACGCCAGCAGTGGCGAGCGCATTGAGCGTACCCAGCACACCTTCGTCGTTGCAGCCGAAGACAACCCAATTGGTGACGTCTGGATTGGCGGTGATGATGGGGCCAGCGGCATCCTGGGCCGCCAACGCTTCACCAGTGTAGGGCACCGGGAAGATATTGGCCTCGGGCACACCAGCCGCAATGATCGCAGCCTTCTCATTGTCGGTGCGGTCATTGCAAACCGAGAGCGTCTGGACTTCCACCGAGAGGACTCCGACCTTCTTGGCGGCATCGTTGAGCCAGCCGCTATCGGTCAGTAGCTTGGCGGCAGCTTCGCCGACCTTCTTGCCCATGTCTTTGCCGTCGAAACCTACGAACGGCACAGGAGCGCCCGTGTCATCCACGATGCTATCGTCAGTGGCGATGAGCACGACGCCGGCATCCTTGGCCGCTTTGGCGATAGCCGGCCCAATCGTCTGATCTGGTACAGTGATCGCAATGCCCTTGGCGCCGGCAGAGATGGCGTCGTTGACCAGGCTGACGCCCAGACCCGGATCGAGTTTGGCATCAAACTTCTTTGCCTCGGCGCCCAGGCTGGTGGCTTTCTCAACGAACGAGTTCTGCAGGTCGATGAAATACTGCTGGTCCGCGCTCTTGTTGATGGCAATGAAGAGCGGCGCGCCAACATCTGAGGCCGGGGCGGTAACGTCTGGCGCTGGGGCCGCAGGCGCGACTGACATCGGAGCGCACGCAGCAAACGCAACGCTTGCCAGTATTAATAGGACAGTCCACAGATACAGATTGCGCATCATCGTTCTTACTCCTTTGTAAACTATTACGGGTAGGCTGAAGAGGTTGGAAAGACTCCCGAACTGCAAACACGTCATATCGACCGTATTCACCTTAGTCAGTTTCGGCGGGCATCTCAATGGTTCAGTTGCTCGCTTTGATCTGGGTACTACCTTATTCAAACCCCAAACATCGCTACCAGCAATAGATAAAAGCGAGGATCAATAGAGGATGTTACGATTTAGCCTGAATTGTGCACGTTGAAAATTGAATAGAGGAACAAACTGCGGAGCAGATAAACAAAATGTGGAGCAGATTCTGACAGATCGGCCCACTACTGGCCAGATCGAAACTGATGCGCAATAGAGAAACCGAGTTTCTCAGTCGGTGATTCAATCAAGATTACGCTGGTCAGAAACTCGGTTTCTCAAAGTAGTACTACGTTACCCACTCTCCAATCCCAGTCCGCAGTCTCTCAATCCTCACTGCTAATCCGAACCAAACAACCGGTCAAAGAAGCCTTTCGACTCTTCGCGTGAGGAACCGTCGCCAAAGGTCTTGGCAAGCTGGCGGAAGAGTTCTTTCTGCTCGGCTGTCAGTTTGGTTGGCACCTCGACGCGGGTGGTGATGAGCATGTCGCCACGCCCGTTGCGCTGCAGATGCGGCACGCCCAACCCGCGCTTGCGGAATTGTGCGCCAGTCTGTGTGCCCGGCGGAATTTCGAGCGTCTCTTCACCGCC
>DMDA01000002.1:103859-106256 GCA_003451595.1 Chloroflexota bacterium
CAGAATATCGCTGCCATTACGCACAAAAAATTTGTGTGGCGCCACCGAGACAACAACGTACAGGTTGCCTGGCGGGCCGCCGAATTGACCGGCTTCACCCTCGCCAGCCAGTCGAATGCGCGTACCTTCATCGACGCCGGCGGGAATCTTGACATTGAGTTTGCGCGTCACGCGTACGAACTTGCGCCCGCGGCACTTGGTGCACGGCGACGGGATCACCTCGCCGGCGCCATTGCAGGTTGGGCAAGGTGAAGCGGTCACGATAGTGCCGAACAGCGGGCTTTGCTGGCGACGCTTGACCTCGCCACTGCCATTGCAGGTGGCGCAGACCACAGGCGCCGTCGGCGGCTCCGCGCCGGTGCCATGACAGTGATCGCACGCCTCCATGCGCGGAATTTCCAGGTCGCGTTCGGCGCCGAAGATAGCTTCCTCAAAGGTAAGGCGGATGTCGGCGCGCAGGTCAGCGCCGCGACGCGGCTGGCGCCGATTAGAGCCGCCGCCAGTGCGCCCGCCGAAACCGCCGAAAAGCTCCTCGAAGATGCTGCCGAGGTCACCGAAACCACTCATGTCGGCGCTGTAGCCGCCGCCCGCTGCGCCTTGCAGACCGGCGTGGCCGTAGCGGTCATAGACGGCGCGCTTCTCGTCGTCGGAGAGCACCTGATAGGCTTCGTTGATTTCCTTGAAACGCATTTCAGCGTCATCCGATTTATTCACATCGGGATGATACTGCTGCGCCAGTTTGCGAAAGGCTTTTTTGATTTGATCTTTGCTGGCGTCACGCGACACGCCAAGGGTTTCATAATAATCTTGTTTATCCATAATTCGCGAAGCATCACTCCCAGTTGATGATCCAGGCGCAAAGACCGGCCAATGCAATCGTTGCGCCGACCAGCGCCAGCCACTGCATGGGTTCGAAGCCGACGTGGCGCGCGCTGAAATAAAGGATGATCACCATGCCCAGCGCCAGTACAGCCCAGTTGGAAAGAATCGGGTGCTCCACCCAAAATTGTTTCAGTGCGTTCATCGTTCCCCTTGCGTGCAAAGCATACGCATGACTACGTCGCCGTCATCAATTCGTTCCAGATGGCGTCCAGTTGGGCGTACAAGGCGCGCCAGTCGCCGTTATTCTCAATGATACGCGTGGCATGCTTGATCTTTTCAGCCTGCGACGACTGCGCCGCCATGCGTTGGCGCGCCTCGGCTTCGCTCATGCCCCGTCTCTGCATCAGGCGTTGTAATTGCGTCGCTTCGTCAGCCACGACCACCCACACCTCATCGCACAGACGCAACAGGCGCCCAGATTCGAGCAACTTGATCGCTTCGATCACGACAACGGGCGCGGTCGTCGTCGCCAGTTCTTGCTGCGCCAGTTCGAAGACAGCGGGATGCACGATGGCCTCCAATTGCGCCAACTGTGCGGCATCGGCAAAGACAATGCCGCCAAGCGCCTGCCGGTTGATCGTGCCATCCGCCGCCACGATCGCCGGGCCAAAGGTCGCCACGACGGCAGCATAGGCGGCGCCGCCCGGCGCCAATGCCTGATGAGCCAGCTTGTCGGCGTCAATGACGGCTGCGCCGCGTTGCTGCAGATAAGCGAGCACGGCGCTTTTGCCTGTAGCGATATTTCCCGTCAATCCAATCGTCAGTGGTCGATTCACAAGCGAATAGTATATCACAGGCGCTGAAGGCGACCGAAGTCAGAATTGTTTCCGCGACAATTTACGCTGATTGACAAATGAAAATCCGTCACCTATAATCCGTTCCGCTGGCAGAAAACCAACATAATCTACGCTCCTACCACGTAGTCGTGGCGTTTTGCCAGATTGATTCTACTACTGCGTCAACGATGCAAAGCGATAAATTGTGCTCGACAGGGATGACCTCCCATCGCTGTTTGAGATAGATCATGTAGTTTGCTCAAGCATTCGACTGTTCTGGTCAAAGTTCGTCATCACTTGTACAAGGAGAGAACGAGATTATGCGTATGAGAACTGTATCGCTTGCTCTGTTGCTAATTCTGGCAATGGTAGTTTCTGCGTGTGCACCAGCGCCGGAGCCTTCTGCGCCAGCGCCTGCGGCGACGGAAGCGCCTGCGGCGGACGCCGCCGCGACGGAGCCACCTGCCGAAGAACCGGCCGCTGAAGCAGCGGCGCCAGCCGCCGGTGGCACTGTCATCAAGATCGCTACGCAATCGCCGTTGAGCGGCCCGCAATCCGTGCTGGGCACTGCCATCAAGAACGGTGCGCAGCTGGCGTTGGAGCAGAACAGCGGCAAGCTCCAGGAGATGGGCTTCACTGTCGAGCTGGCGCCCTTCGACGATCAGGCCACGCCCGACACCGGCGTAGCCAATGCCAAGCAGATCGTGGGCGACCCGGCCGTGCTCTGTCTGGTCGGCCA
>DMDA01000002.1:106494-127675 GCA_003451595.1 Chloroflexota bacterium
CGCCGGCCAATACCAATCCGCTGATCACCACGCGTGGCTACCCGGAAGTCAACCGCATCGTTGGGCGTGACGACGTGCAAGGTGTGGTGGGCGCCGAATTCGCCAACAGCGAGATGGGCGTCAAGAGCGTCTATATCTTGCATGACAAGACGGCTTATGGGCAGGGCATTGCCGAGTTCTTCCGCCAGAAGGCAGAGGAATTGGGCATGAGCGTGCTCGGCTTCGAGGGCACCGAAGAGCAGGCGAACTTCGACAGTGTGCTGACGCCGATCCTGGCCGCCAACCCCGATCTGGTCTACTTTGGCGGCATCTACAGCCAGGGCGGCCTGATTCTCAAACAGATGCGCGAGAAGGGCATCACGGCGCAGTTCCTCGGCCCGGATGGTCTGGACAGCTCCGAAATGGCGAGTTTGGCAGGCGAGTTCGTGATGGACATGTACTTCACGACGACCGCTGGCCCGTTGAGCCTCTTCCCGAAAGCCGGTCAGTTCATTGCTGATTACGAAGCGCGCTTTGGCGAGCAGGTGCAGCCATACGCTGCCGAAGGCTTCGATGCGATGAACATCTGCCTGAACGGCATTGCAGCGGCGATCGAGGCGAATGGCGGCGCTATGCCAACACGCGCACAAGTCGCGGCGGCCGTGCGCGCCACCGCCGACTACGACGGCATCACTGGCATGAAGACCTTCAACGAGATCGGCGACCTGACAGTGGCGCAGTATTTCGTCAAGCAGGTCAAGTCCTCCGACCCGGCAGAGTGGGGTGCGGCGGAGGTCGTGAAGGTGCTCGATATCCCGGCGCCCGCCACCAAGTAATTCTCCTATCTAGATCTGTATGCAGACGGTGCAGGTTGTGACCTTCCATCCAACAGCCTGCACCGTCTGCATATTCGCCACTGGATAGCCAGCGGTGGCTATCCACCAGTAGCAGAAAACGACTGTATCTGTCCTCGGGCAATCTGTCCTCAGGCAAACCTGCGAGGAGTCGTCATGCACCTGCGTAGAGTCAATCCCTTCAAAGAAATTCTGCGCCCGCTGGGGCAATTGCTGATCTTTATTGCTGGGAGTGCGGTGGTCATCTCGGCGATTACATTGCTTTTGGCGGTGCTTTTGCGCCCCACACGATCCGATATCGACATTTTGCAAGTGACGTTGGTTTTGCTGCCGCAGGTGCTGATCGACGGCATTACGCTTGGCTTCATGTATGCGATCATTGCCATGGGCTATACGATGGTCTATGGCGTGCTGGAATTCATCAACTTTGCGCACGGCGAATTTGTCATGTTTGGCGCGTTTGCGGGCGTAGAGTTGCTGATCTGGCTGAACGCGCAGGGTGTGCTGAAGACAGCCGAGCTTGGGCTGGCGTTGGTGTGGATCACACTGGCCGTGCTTTTGGGCATGGTGGTAGCTGGCGGTCTAGCAGTTACAACCGAACGCCTGGCGTATCGCCCGCTGCGCGGTGCGCCGCGCCTGGTGCCGTTGATTGCCGCTATCGGCGTCTCCTTTTTGCTACAAGACACGATGCGCTTTCTGCAAAGCGCGATCAATGGCGATTTCTATCGCACCTTTCCGGAATTTGGTCCCTTTGCGCAACGGTTGATGCTCTTTACAGTAAACCTGGATGGTCGCCCCATTGATGTTGCCATTCAGTACAAAGCGATTATGCTCATTGTATTTGGCGTGGTGATGCTGGTAGCGCTGAACTATCTGGTCAACGCCACACGGCTGGGCAAGGCGATCCGTTCCGTGGCGCAGGATCAGAAAACAGCGGCGCTCATGGGCATCGATGTCAACCGCATTATCGCACTGACCTTTTTGATCGGCGGTGCATTGGGCGGCGCGGCAGGCGTGCTGTGGGCATTCCGCTTTACGCGCGTCGATCCCTACATGGGCTTTATTCCCGGCCTCAAAGCCTTTACAGCCGCCGTTCTGGGTGGCATCGGCAGTATTGTGGGGGCGATGCTTGGCGGCATGGTGCTGGGGTTGCTGGAATCCTTTTCCGCGGCGTACTTCAGCATCTTTTCCAGGGGCGCCTTTGGTGCGGAATACAAAGACATTTTTGCTTTTGGCATTCTGATCCTGGTCTTGATTTTCCGACCGCAGGGTCTGTTGGGCGGCAAGACAACGCAGAAGGCGTAGGGAGAAGATGATGAGCGCACACGCAACATCCACCAACCGATTTTTGCGAATCTTTGGCGGGCCATTTGGCGCCCTACTGGCGCTGCTGTACGCTGTCGGCGTCACCTATCTGTTGACGCTAGACCCACGTTCACTGCTGGCGCGACTGCTGCTCTTTAGCGCGCTGGCGCTGATCTACTTCATCCCACAGCGACCCGCCGTCAAATTCCTCCTGGGCGCACTGCTTGTATTGATGGTGGTGCCAGCCGTTGGTCTGCGCAACCCCTTTCTGCTGGAAATCGGCTTCCAGGTGGCAGTCTTTGCCACGCTTGCCCTCGGCTTGAACGTTGTTGTCGGCTTTGCCGGGCTGCTCGACCTGGGTTATATCGCCTTCTTTGCCGTAGGCGCCTATCTCTGGGCGTTTTTTGGGTCGCAGCAAATCTGGCATATCGATGAACCCCCCGGCACGTTCACAGTCTATGCGACCTTTCCCTTTCCGGCCTGGTGGTTCTGGCTCTTCATCCCGCTGGGCATCCTAGCCGCTGCCGGTATGGGCATCATCTTGGGCTTTCCGGTGTTGCGGCTGCGCGGCGACTATCTGGCGATCGTCACGCTTGGCTTTGGCGAAGTGATCCGCGTGCTCGCCAACAACCTGGACAAGCCGATCAACCTGACGAACGGGCCGCAGGGCATCACACCGATTCAACGCCCGCCGTTACCCGAATTCCTCACCAACCCAGCGTTGTTGGCAACGTTGTCGCAATGGGCAGGGAGACCCATCAACGCCAACGACATCTATGGTTTCTTCTTCTATTTTTTGGGATTACTGATTCTCGGCGTCACCATCATCATCGCGCGGCGTCTGGATCGTTCCAAACTTGGGCGTTCCTGGACGGCAATCCGTGAAGACGATGTCGCCGCTGTAGCTATGGGCGTGCCACTGCGGCGCACCAAGTTGACGGCCTTTGCTATCGGCGCCGCCTTTTCGGGTGCAATGGGCGTGCTGTACGCCGCCAATCGCACCTTTGTCAGCCCCGAGACCTTCTCACTGACGGCGTCGATCAGCATCCTGGTCATGGTGATTCTGGGCGGACTCGGCAGCATTCCGGGCGTCGTGATGGGGGCGGCAGTCGTCACCCTGCTCAACATCGACATTCTGCAGTCGTTGTCACTACAACTCAGCAGTCTACGCCAGGGAGCAGATTCGATACCGCTGTTGGGCATTCCATGGAAAAACCTCCCCACGCAGCTCGACCCGGCGCGCTATCAGCGCTTCTTCTTCGGGCTTCTGTTGATCCTGATGATGATCTTCCGTCCTGAAGGCATGGTGCCCGCCGAACGCGCTCGCCTGGAACTGCATGAAGACGAAGGGGAAGCGATCCTCAATGCCGAGATCGAAGGAGACATTGCGCCAGATGAGAAGCTAGCCGACTAGCCGGCGGCGCACACGGGGAGCAGAGCAATGAGCGTCATTCTTGAACTCAACAAAGTTACCAAACGATTTGGCGGATTGGTGGCCGTGAACGCCGTCGATCTGCGCATCGCAACCGGCAGCATCTCCAGCGTCATCGGGCCGAATGGCGCCGGAAAGACCACCATCTTCAACACGATCACCGGCATCTACAGGCCCGATGAAGGGGACATCCGCTTCGATGGGCAGACGATTGTCGGCATGCGTCCAGATCGGATCACCGCACAAGGGATGTGCCGCACCTTTCAGAATATCCGTCTCTTTCACAACATGACGGTGCTTGAAAACATCCTGGTCGGCGCCCACACCAAGACCCCCAGCACGGCATGGGGCGCTGTCTTGCGGACACGCCAATTCAAGCGCGCCGAGGAAGAGGCGCGTCAAGAAGCGCAGCGGTTGCTGCTATACGTCGGACTGCCGCGCGGCCTGGGCGATCAACTGGCGCGCAACCTGCCCTACGGTCAGCAACGCCGCGTGGAGATTGCCAGGGCGTTGGCCTCGAAACCCAAACTGATTCTGCTCGACGAACCGACAGCAGGCATGAACCCCCAAGAGACCGAATCCGCCACACGCTTGTTTCGCAAACTGCGCGACGATCTAGGTATCACCGTGGTGCTCATCGAACACGACATGAAGGTTGTGATGGGAATCTCGGAGCGGATTTCGGTGATCGACTACGGTCAGAAAATTGCCGAAGGCACGCCGGCGGAAGTGCGCACAGATCAACGCGTCATCGAGGCGTATCTGGGACGCCACGCTGAGAGCACGATAATTTCGATGCACTGAGGTGCACAGCATTTGCGGAGAGCAGGCACATGAGTACACCTGTTTTGGAACTTGCTGACGTCCATACCTACTACGGCAAGATTCACGCCCTCAAAGGCGTCTCGCTCACCGTCGGCAAAGGTGAGATTGTCACATTGATCGGCAGCAACGGCGCTGGCAAGAGCACAACGCTGCGCACCATCTCCGGGCTGCTGCGCCCACGTCAGGGCGACGTGCGGCTCAACGGCCGGTCGATCACATCGACGCCGCCACACAAGATCGTGGAAATGGGCATTGGCCACGTTCCAGAAGGACGCGGCGTCTTCCCGGCGCTGACCGTTTTGGAAAATCTGGAGATGGGTGCATTCCTGCTCCGCAATGACGCCGAGTTCAACCGCCGCATCGAGTTAGTCTTTCAAGTCTTCCCACGCCTATTGGAACGCATCGAGCAAAAAGGGGGCACGCTCTCCGGTGGTGAACAGCAGATGCTCGCCATCGGGCGCGGGCTGATGCAGCAACCCGACATCCTGCTCCTTGATGAACCGTCAATGGGGTTGGCGCCGCTGCTCGTGGAAGAAATTTTCAACATCATTCGCCGTCTCAAGGAGGAACACGGCACGACGATCCTGTTGGTCGAACAGAACGCACAAGCCGCGCTCCAGGTTGCCGATCGCGCCTATGTGCTCGAAACGGGGCGCATCACACTCAGTGGCACTGCGCAGGAGATGCTCCACGATCCCAAGGTCGTCGCAGCCTATCTCGGTCTATAGCAACACGGAGATGAGGAGATTGTACGACGACGCGAGGAACCCTACTCTCCAGTCACCTATTCTCCCAATCTCTCAATCCCATAACGAAACATATCTGGCCTTATGTCACTTCCAACTACAGCTCAAATCGTCATCATTGGCGGCGGCGTGATGGGCGCCAGCACTGCCTATCACCTGGCGCAGCGCGGCTGCACCGATGTTGTCCTGCTTGAGCGGCAGCCCTTCTTTGGCATGGGCGCCACCGGCAAGTGCGCCGGCGGGATTCGCTATCAATTCTCAACCGAGATCAATATCCGGTTGTCATTGCTCAGTCTGCCGATGTTCGATCGCTTCGAGGCGGAACTGGGACAACCGATCGGGCTGCGGCGCGACGGCTATCTCTTTCTCCTGACCAGCGAAGAAGATATTGCCACCTTTCGCCGCAATGTGGCGCTGCAGCATAGCCTCGGCGTGCCGACAGAGTGGCTCGATGGCGACGAGGTGCGCCGCCGCGTGCCCTTGCTGTCCGCCGATGATGTGCTGGCCGGAACATTTCACGCCAGAGATGGGCTGGCCGACCCAAACAGTGTCGTGATGGGCTATGTCAACGCCGCAAAGCGCCTGGGCGTGCGCGCCTTCACCGGCGTCGAGGTCACCGGTATCACGACCGAGCGCGACCGCATCACCGGCGTCGTCACCAGCCAGGGCGCGATCGCCTGTGAGGGTGTGATCAATGCCGCCGGCCCCTGGTCGGCGCGCGTGAGCGAGATGGCAGGGATTCCCTTGCCGGTCACCCCATTACGCCGACAAATGCTGACGACAACCGCGCTGCCTGAAGTGCCTAAAGATTTTCCCTTCATCATCGACTTTGCCCAAAGCCTCTACTTCCATCGCGAAGGGGAAGGCTTGCTCACCGGACAATCCAATCCGCACGAACGGCCAGGCTACGACGAAAGCGTCGACCTGGAGTGGGAACTAACACACATGGAGGCCGCGATTCAGCGGCTGCCCATCCTGGCACGCGCCGGGCGCGCCGCACATTGGGCTGGCCTCTATGAGGTCACCCCTGACGCACACCCGATCATCGACGCCATTGCTTCTCTCCCTGGTTATTACGTCATCACCGGTTTCTCTGGGCACGGCTTCATGCACGGACCTGGCGCCGGCCTCCTGCTTAGCGAAATCATCCTTGACGGCAAGGCGCACACGCTCGACATCAGCGCGCTAGGCTACAGCCGCTTTGCCGACGCCCAACACATACACGAGTACAACGTCATCTAGTACGGACGCGTCCACACAATCTGGTAGCGCTGCGTGTTGCGCGCTCCTCGGTCTTGCCGCGCAACACGCTTGTCATTCCCCCTCCCCGCTGGCAATCGTAGATGCGGTTCGCCGCTGCATTCCCCTGTCTGACAAGAACAGGCGACTGGCAGCGGCGCTTGCAGTGATCGCTTTTGTCATCTTCATCGTGGACGCGAGCTGTTCACAAGGCAACAAGATACTTGCCCCATGCTGAAAGTATGCTACAATGTGACCGGTCAGTCACATGACCAGTCAGTCACATGACCGGTCAGTCACATGACCCAATCAGCCACATTACGGGTGAAATGATGCCGAAATCAACGTTCATCAATCTACCGCCAGCCAAACGCCAGGCCATTCTTGACGCTGCGATTGCGGAGTTTAGCGCGCATCCATATGCCGCAGCCTCGATTTCGCGCATCGTGACAGCCGCCGGGATTGCCAAAGGCAGTCTCTACCAATATTTTGCCAATAAACAGGACTTCTTCCTTTACCTGGTGGAATATGCGGTGCAGACGCAACTGCAGTTGCTGCAATCGTTGACGCCGCCAGCGCCAACAACCGATTTCTTTGGTTTATTGCGCTGGCAAATGAGCGCCAGCCTGCGTGTAGGTCTGGCGGCCCCACAGTTGGCGCGTCTGCTGCAACGTGCGTTTGCAGGCGACGTGCCGTTCCAGGCTGAAGTCAACCGCGTGGTGGGGACGGCCGGTTCGTTGCACCTGAAACAGTTGGTGGATGATGGGATTCGCAATGGCGACCTGCGCGCCGATCTGGATGTTCCGCTGACCGTCTTTGTGTTGCAACGTGTACTGGGGGAGTTAGGCGCACATATCACACGCCACCTTGACCTATCTCTGGATGCAGTCGCCGCCGACCTGACGCTATTGGACAGGCCGGAGGTCGAGGCAATCTACGATCACTTGCTTGCGCTGTTGCGGAGCGGGCTTGCCCGCTGAAGTTGGCCACGAGGAGGCGTCCATGCAGGTATTGATTTTGACTGTTGGCTCGCGCGGGGATGTCCAGCCTTACGTTGCGCTTGGTCGCGGCTTGCAGCAAGCCGGTCACCACGTGACGTTAGCGACTGCGGCGACTTTCGCCGAATTCGTCAACGCCTACGGACTGGACTTTGCGCCGCTCTCCGCCGATTATCTGAAGTTGCTGCAGACAGAGGCGGGAAAAGCCTCCCTGTCTGGCAAGGGCAACAGGCTCAAGCTGCTCCGCATGGTGCAGCCCATGCTGCGCGCCCAGCTCGATGACGCGTGGCGAGCAGCGCAAGCGCGCGCCTTTGACGTTATCGTCTATCACCCCAAAGCATTGGGTGGCTACAGCATCGCCGAGAAATTGGACGCACCGGCTGTACTGGCGCTGCCGCTTCCTCTTTACTCGCCGACACGCGCGTTTCCCAGCCCGATTTTGCCATTCGCCGATCTCGGCCCCTTCAACCACGCCAGCCACAAGCTGGCGATCTGGCTGGCGACGCTATCGACGCGTGGCATCTTGAAACGCTGGCGCCAGGAGGCATTGGGGTTGCCGCCCATGCGTAACGAGATGCAGCAACATGGCGCACCTGTTCTGCGGCTCTACGCCTATAGCCCCGTTGTCGTCCCCACGCCTGCCGACTGGGATGCCACCAGCATCGCCACCGGCTATTGGTTCCTGCCGTCGGAAGCTACCTGGCAGCCTGCCCCTGAACTCGTCGAGTTCCTGGCGGGCGGCCAGCCGCCGATTTACGTGGGCTTTGGCAGCATGCCGTCAGAGGATGCCGCCGCTAAAACCAAACTGGTCATACAGGCGTTGGCCATGACCGGGCAAAGGGGCGTGGTGGCGACCGGATGGGGCGGCCTGGCTAGCGTTCACGCGCCAGACACGGTCTTCCAGCTAACGAGTGCGCCTCATGACTGGCTCTTCCCCCAGATGGCTGCTGTGGTGCACCATGGCGGTGCAGGCACTACTGCCGCCGGACTGGCAGCCGGCGTGCCAACGGTCGTCTGTCCATTCTTTGGCGACCAGCCGTTCTGGGGGCGCCGCGTAGCGGAGCTTGGCGCTGGTCCGACGCCGATCCCACAGCGACGACTTACGGCGGAACGATTGGCGGCGGCGCTGCAACAAGTCACGACCCATCCGGACATGCTGACACGCGCGCAACAAATCAGTGCGGCCATTTGTGCCGAGGATGGCGTCGGACGCGCCGTTGCCTTGATTGAGGCGCGTGTGCGCTGATCGATGCCACACTGCCACCCACCACGCGCAATTTTCACCCTGGATTGACATGACTGTGCCTACATGTTACACTGCCCTCTATCGAAAACTTGCGTTGATGGAGACGAGTAGCTGCCGCAACGTTCGTCAGCGAGTCCGGGAGGGTGGAAGCCGGATGCACCCTGTGGCAGCGAAAATCCCTCCGGAGCAGCGGCCCGAACGAATGATCCAGTAGGCGCCGCCGGTCGGTGAACCGTTATCTTCACGGCAGATTCAGCAAGATTGCTGGCTTTGCACAGAGCGCCTGCCACACTCTGGCAGGAACCGGGGTGGCACCGCGGACCGATTGGCCCGTCCTCGTGAGAGGATGGGTTTTTGTTTTTACTGACGTGAATAGCAGATTCGGAGAGGAAGTGCGTAGGCGAGAAGATCAGCGTCGCTTGCACGCGGCATCAGCTCTGCGACCGTCTCCACAGAGCAACGCTGCGTAGATGTCCTCAACAGTGAGGCGAGGATATTCTTATAGTCTTTTGCCATGGTTGTCTCCTGTGCACAACACCTTGCGCACCGTCTGCGCCGGGCAAAGGATATTATTGATGGTTCAGATAGCGGAAGCAATCAGTCCGTTCAGACAGGATGCGAATTATGACGAAAACACCACAATTCAGCGACGTCAAGCCAACCGTCAGCTACCCGGAGATGGAGGAGAAAATCCTGCAACTCTGGCGCGAGCGCGATGTCTTTCAGCGCAGTATGCGCGAGCGCCAGGGCGGCCCCGAATTCGTCTTTTATGAGGGGCCGCCGACTGCCAACGGACGCCCCGGCATTCATCATGTGCTGGCGCGGGCGTTCAAGGACATTTTCCCGCGCTACAGGACGATGCAGGGCTATTATGTCCAGCGTCGCGGCGGCTGGGATACGCACGGCTTGCCTGTCGAAATCGAAGTCGAGAAGAAGTTGGGGCTGACCGGCAAGCAGCAGATCGAAGCCTACGGCATTGCGAAGTTCAACGCGCTCTGCCGCGAATCGACAATGGAGTACATCTCGGAGTGGGAAGAACTGACCGAGCGCATGGCGTTCTGGGTCGATCTCAAGACCGCCTATGTGACCTTTGAGAATGAGTACATCGAGTCGCTGTGGTGGATTCTCAAGCAGTTTTGGGAGAAAGACCTGCTCTTCCAGGGCTACAAGATTGTGCCTTACTGCCCACGCTGCGGCACGCCGCTCAGCAGCCACGAGCTGTCGCTTGGCTACAAAGAAGGCACGATCGACCCCAGCGTCTACGTCAAGTTCCGTGTCAAGCGCGGCGAGGGGCGCTCCTTTGTGCAGAGCGGTCGCTCGCCGGAAGAGGTCGAGTATCTGCTTGCCTGGACGACGACGCCGTGGACACTGCCCGGCAACGTGGCGCTGGCGGTCGGCGCCGACATCGACTACGTGCGCGTGCGCGACGTAAGCGGCGACGTGCTGACGCTGGCGGCTGACCTGGCGGAGCGTGTGCTACGCCCCGGCTTCGAGGTGCTTGCGCGCATGAAGGGCAGCGACCTGGTCGGCATCCACTACGAGCCGCTTTACACCTTCTACCCGGTCGAGCAGGATTACGGCTATGTCGTCGCCGGCGACTTTGTGAGCACCGAAGACGGCACCGGCATCGTCCACATCGCCCCGGCATTTGGCGCCGACGACATGGAAGTGGGCAAGAAATATGGGCTGCCCGTGCTCCTGACCGTCGACGCCGCCGGCAAGTTCCGCCCTGAAGTGACGCCCTGGGCGGGCGTCTTCGTCAAAGACGCCGACCCGGCGATCCAGGCGGAGCTGGCGAGCCGCGGGCTGCTCTACAAAGCCGGAACCTACGAGCACACTTATCCCTTCTGTTGGCGCTGTGATTCGCCGCTGCTCTACATGGCGCGCGAGACCTGGTACATCCGCACCAGCGCCTATCGTGACCGCCTGGTAGCGACCAACCAGCAGATCAACTGGTACCCGGAGCACATCAAGAACGGGCGCTTTGGCAACTGGCTGGAGAACAACGTCGACTGGGCGCTCGGTCGCGAACGTTACTGGGCGACGCCGATCCCAATCTGGAAAAGCGATGCGCCCGGGAGCACCTACATGGAGTGCATCGGCTCCATCGCCGAACTGGAGGAAAAGGTCGGTCGCAAGCTTGAAGACCTCGACCTGCACCGCCCCTATGTCGATGAGCTGACCTGGCCCGCGCCCGATGGCGGGACGATGCGCCGCATCAAGGAGGTGTGTGACGTCTGGTTTGACTCCGGCTCGATGCCGGTGGCGCAGTGGCACTATCCCTTTGAGAACCACGAAGTCTGGGAGCGCCAGCAACAGGCGGACTACATCTGCGAAGCCATCGACCAGACGCGCGGCTGGTTCTACACGCTGCACGCCGTCAGTACGTTGCTTTTCGACCGCCCGGCTTTCAAGAATGTGCTCTCGCCCGGTCACATCCTCGCCGAAGATGGCAGCAAGATGAGCAAGAGCAAGGGCAACGTCGTCAACCCGTGGGAAGTCTTCAACACGCACGGCGCCGATGCCACGCGCTGGTACATGTACACCGCCAGCCCGCCCGGCAACAGCCGCCGCTTCTCCGTCAACCTGGTCGGCGAGACGGTGCGCAGATTCTTGAATACGCTGTGGAACACCTACTCGTTCTTTGTGACCTACGCCAATCTTAGCGACTGGAGATTGGAGATTGGAGATTGGAGATTGGATGGTTCGGGGACTGGGGCGAATGCCCAATCTCCAATCTCCAATCTCCAATCTCAGAATCTCCAATCTCAGAATCTCCTCGACCGCTGGGTGCTCTCCGAACTCAATCGCCTCGTGCGCGACGTCACCTTTGCCTATGAGAACTACGACGTGATCGGCGCCACGCGCCCGATCGCCGACTTCGTGGAGAGCCTGAGCAACTGGTACGTGCGTCTCAGCCGTCGCCGCTTCTGGGACGGCGACCCCGCCGCGCTCCAGACACTCTACGACGTGCTGGTCACCGTCGCCCACCTGCTGGCGCCAGCCACACCCTTCGTGGCGGAGGAGATGTATCAGAACCTGGTCGTGCGGGTTGCGAGGGGTGAGAAGGAGCCAATCTCCAATCTCCGATCTCCTCATCTCTCATTCTCCCAATCTCCCGACTCCATCCACCTGGCGCGCTGGCCTCAGGTCAACTTCGACCTGATCGACGAACAGTTGAGCGCGGACATGGCGATGGTGCAGCGCGTGACCAGCCTGGGCCACGCCGCGCGGCAAAACGCCAACCTCAAGGTGCGCCAGCCGCTGGCGCAGGTCGTCGTGCGCACGCGCAACAGCGAGGAGGAAGCTGCGCTGCGCCGCCTCCAGCAGTTCGTGCTCGACGAGTTGAATGTCAAAGACATGAGCTTCACCCATGCCGGCAGCGACCTGGTCGATGTCACGGTCTTCCCCTACCCGAAGCAGCTCGGTCAGAAGTACGGCAAGGGCTATCCGAAGATTCGCCAGGCAATGAGCGCACTGGATCAGGCAGACCTGGCAGCGCGCTTCCAGGCAGGCGAGACGGTCGAGATCGAAGCGGACGGCGAGCGCTACGCTGTTGCACCGGAGGATGTCGAGGTGCGCGTAACGCCGCGCGCCGGTTTCAGCGTGGCGCAGGAGGCGGGTTATCTCGTCGCTGTGACCACCGAACTCGACCAGGCGCTGATCCAGGAAGGCTACGCCCGCGAGCTGGTGCGCCGCATCCAGCAACTGCGCAAGGACGCCGGGCTGGAGATCAGCGACCGCATCGTCACCTACATCGCCGACTCGGAGCTGATGCATGAGGTGCTGGCGCACTTTGGGGCTTATGTGCGTGAAGAAACCCTCAGCGTCGAACTGGTGCAACTGCACACGACTCAGGGCGAGCAGACGCCAGAAAATCTACCCAAGGTCAGCTTCGAGATGGACGGTAGAACTGTAACCGTAGCGATTGGCAAGAAGTAGCGCCGAAAGCGTTACTTATCAGAGCGCAAGAGGGCTTAACCGTCTTGGCAGCCCTCTTGCGCATATGGAAAGACGCTCACCGCGTCACGGCAGGCAAGAATAATTGCATAGAGGCTGGCGCCGGCGTTGGCGTTGGTTCTGGTTCGGTCGGCAAACCGGCGATGGCGGCGCCGATGTTGAGGTGACGACCGACCGGAAGCGGGTTGATTGCCGAAATGTCATCGCCGTACTGCAGCAACAACTCCGTCGCTGTCTGCGCTGCATGATGCAGCGCTGTATACTCCACCGCCAACGCCGCAGCCCCTGCCGCAAAGGGCGTCGCCATCGATGTCCCGCTCCAGACTGCATACCCGGGCGTGACGCCACTTTCGACGCCAACCCCTACCGGGAAGGTGGAAGTGATGCCCTCACCAGGCGCCGCCAGACTGACCCAGTCGCCATAATTCGACCATGCCGCGCGCTCCCGGTTCTCGGTCACTGCCGCGACCGCCAGCACTCCTGGCAATGCAGCGGGACATTGCGGCACACTGCTGCCCTCGTTCCCTGCAGCGGCGACAATCACGACCCCAGCATCAAGCGCCGACTGCACCGCCTCGCTGAGCACGCGCGAACCACAATCGGCGCCAAGGCTCAAGTTGATGACATCGGCGCCGTTTGCCACCGCTGTCTCAATGGCGTAAGCCAACACAAACGTGTTCCCGCGTCCCTGGCTGTCGAGTACGCGGATCGGCATCAGCATGGCATCCGGCGCCACGCCGTGGATAATGCCAGCCACGTGCGTGCCATGCCCCCACGCCAACCCCGGTCCGACATCATCAGGAGTGTTGGTGTCAGAGATCATGTCGCTGTTCGACAACAGCGTCAGCCGGTTCGTAAAGACGGTGTGCTGCAGATCGAGACCGGTGTCGAGCAGAGCGACTGTCACACCTGCGCCGGTCACCTTTTCCAGCGCGGGCGCCAGATTGACCTGAGCGAAGGCATGTTGATTGATGTAGCCACTGGCGTCGGATTCACCCCACTTCCACGTGCGGTAGGGATCGCCCGTCGGCACCCGGCTGACCCAGTTGATTTCAGCCCAGTCGACGCGCGGATCGGAGCTCAGCGCGCCGACCTCGCTTTCCTCGTCGCTCTTTGTGGTAAACAGGAAAATATTGGCTGAGGATAATACGGCGCTCACCGTCATCTCATAGCTTGCCGCCAATTCCGCAGGGTTCGCCCCTGCCTTGAGCCGGACGATCACCTCATTCGCCTCGAAATCATCGGGGCGCACTTTACGCGCCTCCAAGCGGCCATCAGCCAGTACACGACCCTCAGCCTCCAACCAAGCGCCGGGAACGGGCAACTGATTCTTGAACTTGCGCACGTCGGTGCTGGCAGTCAGAACGACGGTGATCTGTTCAGTGTTATCGATGACGAGCACCCACTCGCCTGTGAACGACGTCACAGAAGTGAGCAATTGACCGTGCACTTCGCGCTTATTGGCATCTTCTTCGCCGCCGCCATCGTGCGCCATCGTCCCCATCAGAGGTGATGTGCTGCCCTCCAGCGCCAACCCTCCCCCTGCCTGCACGCTGGCGATCAACAGCAGCGTCGTCGCCAGCCCGACACATAGCGCGCTTAGCCAGAGGAGAGCGCGTCGCATACCACCGGGTCGCCCCGCAAGCGCACCAGCCAGTGTCCGGTTGTGTTCCATCGGAAAACCTCCTCTATGTAGCCGCAATGTCGTCTAGATTTGCGATTGAACCTCAGCCCGATGACCCTCAGCCAATCGTCAGATAGGGCGCCCAGAAATAGGGATGGCGCCCTGCCTGGATCGCACCGCGTTGGGCGGCGCGCAACGCTGCTGCTGGCGTCATACACTGATGCATCAACCCGGCGTAAAATTCGGTCATGATTTGAGCAGCGCTGGCATCGTGAACGTTCCACAAGCTCACAACCAGAGACTGCGCCCCTGCCGCCAAAAAGCCGCGCACCAACCCGATCGCTTCATCTGCGCCCTGCACTTGCACAGCGCCACTTTCACAGGCGCTCAACACCACCAGGCGCGCTTGCAGGGGCAGCCGGTAGATCGTGCGCACATCGATCCAGCCGTCGGCCAGTTTGAGCGCCGAGAAGAACGGATTATCCGGCCGAAAGAGGCCGTGCGTAGCAAAGTGCAGCACGTCGCTATTGGCGGCAGCCACCCGCACTTGTTCCAGTTGCGCCGCGTCATCGACAAAGAGCTGGGCGCGGGTGAAGTGCTGCGCCGCCGCACGCACCTCAGCCTCAGCCTGCGGGATCGATGGCTCGCGCAAGGCAAAGGCTACCAACGAGGACGGTGCAGCGCCCTGCGCGCGCCGCCGCCGCAACACCTCAACACTGGCGCTTGGTGCGTAGTGGATTTCATACCCTTCCAACAGGTGGTGCGCCCCGTCCCACAGCGCGTGGATTGGCGCCAGATGCAGGGCGCCATACGGCACAATCAGGAGTTGCGCCGCGTGCAAGTGCGCCCGTAGCGGTGCGATCAGCAGATCGTACAGACGCCCCAGGACGCTACGCACACCGCGCTGCAAGCGTTCAGCATGACGTGCGGCATGATCGTCGCCGACCTCGACGCGCCCCATCTGAAAGCGCAGATCGGCCAGCGCGGTTTCGACTTGGTGATTGGTGCACAGGCGTCGCACCAGCTGCACGGCATCGTGAGCAACGATAAACGCCATCCACTCGTCGCCGGCGCAATAATAGATGATGGCTTGCTCGGTGGGCGGCAACGCCTCTTGCAGCGTCGTCAATGTAGTTGGTTCAGCTTCCACCAGCCACGGCGCAAGCTGCCATTCGATCCGCTGCAAAGTTGCCTCGTGAACGCGAATCTCGGCCGTGATCGCTTGTTCGGCGGCGCGGCTGGCGCCACCTTCGCGCAACAACTGGTTGTAGAGCCAGGTGAGTTGTTCACGCACTGCTGCGCCGCGTATGGCTTCTGGCGAATCGGGCGCCAGCAATGTAGCCTCGACAGCGACCAACAGCCGCTCCAGCAGTGCGCGCGAGCGCGCCCGCTCCACAACGGCGAACACATCCGCCATCATATCCGTCGTTGGCGCCGGTTCGGCCAGCAACGCCAACACCAGGTCGGCGTAGATCGCGGTCTTGTCGGCCAAAAAAGCGGTGCGAAAATCTTCGACCGGCAGCGCGGCGCGCTGGGCTTCCAGCGCAGTCACCGCTGCCTCAAAGAAACGACGGGCGCTGGTCATGTCGCCTTCTGCCCGCGCCACCTGCCCGCGTGCATAGACCAATTGCAACGACAGATGGGGATAGAGTTGCGGCGCGTCCGTCGGTGCGGCGGCTGCCAGCCAGCTGGCCATGCGCTCAACCAATCGGCGCGCCTCATCCACAGCGCCGCGTTGGAGCGCAATGTGCAGCGCGAGTTGTGCGGTCTCGATACGCGTGCTGAGGTCCCAGGTCAGCGCTGCATCTGTATTAGGCTGAACGGCGGCGGTCAGCAGCGGCGTCAACAAAGTCGCAGCTTCGTCCATGGCGCCAGCCTGAGTTGCCGCCATCGCTTGCGCCACCTGGACGCGGTTTAACCAGAAACGATTTCCCAGTTCGGCAAAGCGCTCGGCCGCGTCCGTCAATTGCTGACGTGCATCGTCGATAGCCGCCATGCGCAGGTTGAGCAAGGCGCGATAGTAGGCGGCCTGCGCCCATTCGTAATGCTGGCTGCGGCGCGCAAAGAGGGTCATGGCGCGCTCAAGATCGATAGCTGCCTCTGGCAACAGGTTGAGCGCAAGATGCACAATTGCCTGTTCCAGAAAGAGAACGTCGGCCACTTCCCAGCGGTCGGTCGCTGCGTCGACTTCGCGCGTGCCGAGCAGATCGAGCGTGGCGGCGTCGAACGCAGGCAGTGCGGCGGCAAAGCGACCAATCTGTGTATACAGATGCCCCAAATTGGTATACGCACGCCCGCGATCGTAGCGTGCGCCGGTAATGGTCAATTGGTCAATGGCAGTACGGAGGCTTGCTTCGGCATCGGCTGGGCGATCCAGGTAGCATTGATAGACAGCGGCGTCGATACCGGTCTGTCCGAGCAGTGTGCGCAATTCTGTCTGCGCCGCCTCATCGGCGTAGACGGTGAGCCACTGCTCGACGTCAGTGCGCACAGTCTCGAGCACAGCCAGCGCTTCGGCATGCCGCTCTTGATAGGAAAGCAGCGTGGCAAGGTTCTGGCGGGCGGATGCCAGGAGCAGATCAAGTTCAAGGGTGCGGTCACTGGGTTGCGCCAACGCGTCAACGGTGGCGGCAATTGTGGCGTGGGCCTCTGCAAAGCGTCCCTGCATGGCGAGCACTTGCGTGAGACCAAGCCCGCTACGCGCCTGCGCCAGTGTTTCGCCTAGCCGCGCCCAACCTTGAGTCGCAGCGGTCAATTGCGTTTCGGCTGCATCCAGATCGCCTGCCATCACCAACTGCCGGGCCTGGGCGTAGGCCAGCCACGGCGTCACCGTCTCCGTAGCGCCGGTGGCGGCATGGATGCCTTCCGCCAGCGCCAGCAGCGGCCCGGCGCTGCCGCCATTCTCGACGACGATCAGGCTGTGGCGTGCAACCGCCGCCGCCGTCGCAGGCATCAAAAGCTGCGCGCGTTGCAGCGTATCCAACGCATCAGCAAGAGGCAACCCGGCCAACCGAATTGCCTCTTGCATGGGAATGGATTCAGCCATCAGACGATCTCCAGCGTCGTGACCTCGATCGGCGCCGCGTGTACACGCGTGATCATGGCCTGATAACGGCCAGGTTGTACACCTTCGATACGGAAGATGCCATCGGCGTCAGTCTCGACGCTGTAGACGGGTTCGCCGTGGCTGTCGAGCAATTCCACCAGGGCGGGCGCGTCAACGCCAGCGTCCATCTCGACGATCAAATCGCCTTCCACCCGACGCAATGACCCGGCGGGTTCCACCATCAATTCAAGCTCGACATCTTCAGCCGCATAGAGCTGACGATAAACGGCGGCGCCCCCGCTGCGCACGCCCTGCAACAGCGGCTGCTGGCGACTGTCCCAGGTGAGCACGGCGCGCAGGCGATTGGCAAGGCGTTGCAACGGCGCAGGTTGTTGCTGCACCTGAGCAAAAAGCGCCTGATAACGCGCCAGCGCCGCCGGCCCTGGCTCACTGAGGCGCGCAATCGTTAAATCCGTTGCCAACAAACGCAATTCGGCTTCTTGCTGGCGGCAGTGCGCGCAGGTCTCCAGGTGGTGAGCGGCAGCGGCAGAGAGATCGGTGGCGTCAAACACCAGGGACAGGAGCTCGTCAGGCGAAACGTGCACAGTCATGTTGGGTTTCCTGTTTTCAGTACCATTTTTCAATACGGGCAAAGCGGACAGCAGCGGTGGCGACGGTGAATCTTTCCCCTTGGCAGCCTGCCCCTTTCCACACAATAGTGCACGTAGGCAATTCGTATGATACGCGAAGTTCGTTCGTCCAACCTTTAGCCGACTGCGCCCACGCCCAACCCCTCCAGAATTGTGCGTAGTTGTTGCAGACAGCGGTTGCGCGTCGGGCCTATGCTGCCTTTGGGCAGACCCAACGCCGCGCTGATTTCGTCATAGCTCGGCTCATCATGATCGAGGAAGAGTCGCGTCAACAGCTCGCGACAACGCGGCTGCAAGCGCGCCATGCCCTGCGTCAACACCTCTTGCCGCCCCCAGGTGACCAGCAAGTCCTCCGGCGTGGGCATCCTCGCCACCGGAAGCGTTGTGCGTCGTTCCTCCTCGCCGCTGTCAGCGAACTGATCGAGCGATTCCTCGTGGCGGCGACGCTGAATGACGCGCCAGGTGACGCGGCGTGCGGTGGTCACCAACCAGCCGGGAAGCCGTTCCGGGTCGTCGATCGTGTGCAGGTTCTGCGCCAACGCCAGAAAAACTTCCTGCCCCACATCGTCGACTTCGTGCGGCGCCAAACCGTGACGGACAGGCACGGCGTGCACCAGGCGCGCATAACGCGCCACCAATTGCCCCCACGCGTTGGCGTCTCCCTGGAGGCAACGGTGCACCAGGTTGGTAGTGCTCGGTTCATCTTGATGCGATGGACGCAATTGGATCACATTCACGCTCTGTATAGTAGCTGAAAACGAGGAGGATTTGTTTGCAAAAAGCTGTCATTTACCCTGCGTCCAGACGGTACGATGCCGACGCTATGTCACACTGTCCACATTGAGTGATGTTGGCGCAGCGCTGCCTGCCAACCATCAGCCAACCAGCAGCGGCAGCACCAACGCCGACGGATGCGCAGCGTCGTGGTAGACAGTCTGCTGCGCCGACTGCATCGTCGTCGCTAGCGCCTGATTGCCCGGCGCGCCCAGATTGCGCGCAAAGCGTGGATGGGCGCCGCTGGCGACGAGCAGACGCACGCGCTGCCCGGCTTTGATGCGGCAGGCAGTGGATGACATGGCAATGTTAATACGCACGCTGCCGTCGGGCTGGATTGCCCCGCGTCCTGGCTCAAGCCGAAAATTACCGTCGCAGATATTGGTTGAGCGTCCGGTGCGATCTACGATGCAAAGGCGACCAAAGAAATCCGCGCTCTCCAGGCTCGATTGCACATAGAGTTCGAGCTGTATTGGCCCGGCAAACTCCACATCCTCACGCAACGGGATGGACGAGAAGACCAGCACATCATGGCGCCGCTCCAGGGGACGGTTGTCGATGGCGCCAGCGGTGTCGGCCAATATGGGGCCACCCAAGTTGGGCGTCGGATCGGCCGGATCGTAGATGTAACGATCCGGCGGATTGTCCACCGGTGCAGGCGAGGGAAACAGACGTCCTGTCTTGGCTGAGCCGCTGCCATGCAAATAGAGCCGCAGCGGCTGGCCGGCTGGCGGCCACTGGTCGAACTCACGCCAGCGATTGGCGCCCAAGAGGTAAAGCC
Organism: Chloroflexota bacterium; assembly: GCA_003451595.1. Lineage (GTDB taxonomy): Bacteria > Chloroflexota > Anaerolineae > Caldilineales > Caldilineaceae > Caldilinea. The sequence goes on from DMDA01000002.1 coordinate 125,954, forward strand.
GCACTGCTTTGGCGTCTGGTGAGCGCGGCTCGCCGCGCAAATGCACACCAAACCAGTGCAGCGCCTCTGTGAAGGCCACCGTCATGTAGCCATACTCCATATGATGCCAGGGGCCGACCACCAGGCGCGGGGCTTTGCCAGCCGCCGCCTGGACACAGTAATCTTCCAGCAATCCGTCGAGAAAGAGATCGCACCAACCACTGATAAAGGCAGCAGGCGGCGCCGTGGCAACCGCCTGCCGGTGATCTACTTGCCGCCAGATTGGATGATCTGGCCCGGCAGCGCTCATTTCGCGATAGAGCGGGTCAGCCTTGCCAATGGCGGCCGTGTCCGCCGTCTGCATCGGCAGGTGCATGAAGGCGGACGCCAAAAAGCGATCTTGCACGATGCCGCTGTTGATACGGCGCAGCCGTTCCCACACGCTCAGAGAGGGATCATCCATCGTGGCAAGCTGGAACATCCAGCGCAGTAGGAGACCGAGCGGGAAGCCGTTTTCGTGATACTCCATCAAATGAGAATGGGTGATGATCGGAACCAACGCCTTCAGTTGCAGCGCGCCGCTGGCTGCCGCCGCCCACTGCACATAGCCGAGATAGCTGGCGCCCCACATCCCAACGGCGCCATTGCACCAGGGTTGTTGCGCCAGCCAAGCCAGGGTGTCGTAACCGTCATCGGCCTCATGGACGAAGGCGACAAACTCCCCCTCGGAATCGAAGCGCCCGCGTACATCCTGATTGAGCACATGATAGCCATGCGTAGCAAAGGCGCGTGCGTACATCTCTGCCAGTGAGCGCCCCGGCCCGCGCCGACCATAAGGAGTGCGAATCAACACTGTTGGACCACTTTCCACACCGACCGGCGCGTAATGATCGGCGACAAGCGTGACGCCATCACGCATCGGCACGCGCAGATCGAGCGTCGCCTGCACCTTGAAGCGACCCGCAGGCAGGTTGACCAGCTGCGTCAGCGCAAATTGTAGCGCCGCTTCACCCAGCGGATTTTCCAGCAGCAATCGTTCGACTTTGCTCGCCCAATCAGCCATGATCTCATCCTCTTACACTGTAGGTGCGGTTTGCATGCCCGCACAGGCTTGCGCTCGCCGGGCGCCCTGCCTGACGGCGCTACAAACGTTGAAAACGCCTTTCATCCACCCGCTGAGCTGTTGCGTCGGCGGCTATGCCCAGAACATCTCCCGGCGGCGGGAAGGCGGCGGCAGCGAGGGTGCTATGCACCAAAGTTGTGCACCGACCACGCAATCAGCAACAGTGCGCCATAGTACGTGCTCATGATCAGCAGATCGCGCTGCGGGATCGCCGCGCGAAACTTGTCCAGCGCTAGAATCGAGTCGGAGGCGATAAAGAGGAGCGCGCCGACCATCGCCAGCAGCGCAGCGCCGTCGCGCACAGTCACCCACAACGCCGTCGCCTGCCAGCCCATCGTCATCAACACCAGGGCATAGAGGATGACCGGAATGCGTACAGCGCCGACATGCGGCAGCAACAGGTAGAGTAGCAGGACGACATAGATGACAAAGAGCGCCAGCAGCAGCCAGTTCAACTGCCAGCCGGTGCGCGCAACATATGCGCCGATATAGAAAAGGTGGGCGACGAGAAAACTTGCCAATCCCCCAATGAAGGCATCGCGCGGGAGCATCAAGAAAATATCACCGGCTAGAGAAAAGAAGATGCCGACGGCAACCAACGCCCGGTAAAGCGGCGACAC
>DMDA01000002.1:127898-194224 GCA_003451595.1 Chloroflexota bacterium
ATGTAGACGCCGCCGGAGATGATGGCTGCAAGGGTGAGCGCCAGACTGACCACCATGAATCCACCTCGGTCGCATCAGTAGATGAAGGGAATCAACCGCTTGCTTGTCTCCTGGTAGGCGACGTAATCGGGAAACGCCGCCCGCAGGAGCCGTTCCTCATAGTTGAGTTTGACCAGCAAATCGACGACCAGCGCACCATAGATCAGTCCGCGCGCTGGCGTCGGCGTATCGAGCACCAACGCCAGCGCTCCCAACAAGATCGACGCGTACATCGGGTGGCGCATCCAGCGATAAGGGCCGTCGCGGACCAGACGGGCGCCCTGGCGCACATCGGGGATCACGTTGACCTTGTGGATGCGCACCGTCAGAATTGCCCACAGCCCCAGCGCCAGCGCCGCAATTTCCAATGCCAACAAGAACGGATGACGCGCCAGAATTGGGCCGGTCATAGCCAGCAATCCCAGCGCGCCAAACTGGATCGCCACCAATGTGTAAGACTTGCGCAGGTCTGGCCTGCCCGGCGACGCGCGCACAGGCGTTAGACGGCGCCCGCGCCTTTTTGTTGCTGCCCCGACTGCCCGCCAGCTTCGCGCCCCTTGCCGGCATAAATCGCAGGGTCACGTCCGTAGGTGAGCGTGGCATCCAGGAGGCGATCCGCCAGATGACCGGTCAATTGTTCGGGCACGAAGCGCCAGCTCCAGTTGCCCGAGGCACGTCCCGGCAAGTTCATGCGCGCCTCGCCGCCCAGATTGAGCAGGTCTTGCAACGGCACGATGGCGGTGTTGGCAACGCTGCGGAACGCGCCTTCAATCAGCGTCCACGCTGCGTCGTGGCCATCGGTGCGGAAGTAGCGGCGGAAAAAGTCGCGCTCGTGGTCGTTGGCGGTGTGACGATACCAGCCCCAGCTCGTGTCATTGTCGTGCGTGCCAGAGTAGACGATAAAGTTGCGCGTGTAGTTGTGCGGCAGAAATTTGTCGCTGGCGTCGGTGCTGAAAGCGAATTGCAGAATTTTCATGCCTGGCAGCCCAAATTGATCGCGCAGTTCGATCACATCCGGCGTGATCTCGCCCAGGTCTTCGGCAATGATCGGCAGGTCGTCCCCCAACTCCTCACGGATGACATAGAAGAGGTCGGCGCCGGGACCGGCCACCCATTGCCCGTTGATGGCGGTTTCTTCGCCAGCAGGCACTTCCCAGTAGCCCGCAAAGCCGCGAAAATGGTCGATACGCACGATGTCGTAGAGGCGCAGCGCGGCGCGGATGCGGCGAATCCACCAACTGTAGCGGTTGGCGCGCATGACGTCCCAACGATAGAGCGGGTTGCCCCACAATTGACCGGTAGCGCTGAAATAATCTGGTGGCACACCCGCCACTACAGTAGGTTGGAATTGGTCGTCCAGAAAGAACTCGGTGGGGTTTGTCCAGGCGTCGCTGGAATCCATCGCCACAAAAATGGGGACGTCCCCCACAATCTGGATGCCCTTGCCGTTGGCATAGGCTTTGAGCGCCAGCCATTGCCGATAGAAAAACCACTGATTCAGCTTGTGATTGAAGATGGCGGCGGCGTGCTCGCTTTGGGCGGCCTGAAGCGCCGCAGGTTGCCGGCTACGTAGCGGCATGTCCCACTGGTTCCACGGCGCGCCGTTGTGTGCATCCTTGAGCGCCATGAAGAGGGCGAAGTCGTCGAGCCAGGCGGCGTTCTCGGTGCAGAACTGGGCGAATTCCTCACGCAAGGCCGGCGTGGCGCGCACAGCAAACTCGTCGGCGACATGGCGCAGCAACGGCAACTTCCAGGTGTAGATTGCACCAAAATCAACGTGATCGCGTGGGAAAGTCGGCGCTCGATCTAGCACCTCCTGGTCGAGCAGGCCCAACTGCACCAATTGCTCCAGGCTGATCAAATAAGGATTGCCGGCAAAGGAGCTGAAGCTCTGGTAGGGGCTGTCGCCATAGCCGGTGGGACCCAGCGGGAGCAACTGCCAGAGACTCTGACGCGTCTGCGCCAGGAAATCAACCCACTGGTAGGCATCTTGATTGAACGTGCCGATGCCGTACGCGCCGGGCAGCGAGGTTGGATGCAGCAGAATACCACTGCGGCGAATGTCTTCCATGCACAATATCTCCTGGATTAAAGCGGGAATCGACTAACCAAATCGATAGATGGTTGCGGCATAAACGCCAACCACCAGAATTAGCAAACAGATGACGGTCCAGGCAATCTCTACCAGGCGTCGATCGGCAATCGCCAGGGGTTGGGCGCCAGGCCGCACGACTGCTGGCGGTTGATAGCGCGGCATGACGCCGACCGTGATCAACATCCCTCCGAGCAGCCCACCGATATGCCCCCAGTTGTCGATGAAGCCGGAGCTAAACCCGATGATCAGGTTGAGCAAGAGCACGACAGCCATATTCTGTAGAATAGCACGCCCTTGTCCACCAAAATTATTGCGGTACTTCAAAAAGAAGACTAACGTGCCACCTAACAACCCAAAAATGGCGCCGGACGCCCCCACCGAGATCGGGCTGGAGAAGGCATAGCTGAGCAGGCTGCCATACAGCCCGCTGACGAGAAAGATCGTCAGAAAGCGGAGATGTCCGGTGTAGCCTTCCAGCAACGGGCCAAGCGCATAGAGTGCGTAGAGATTGAAAAGCAGGTGCATGATCCCGCCGTGCAGGAAGATCGCCGTGAACAGGCGCCACACCTCGCCCTGTGCGATCAACTGGTTCACTTTGGCGCCCATCAAAATAAGCACGTCGATATTCGTGTTCATGAACGATGTCCACGACCCGAAGAGCAGTATTCCCAACAGCACCTGCACCACAAACACTGCCAAAATCACGCCCAGCAACACCTGCGTGACGCGCGGCTTGCTCAACTGGATATAGAACTGCGGTCGCACCTCGACGGGTGGCGGCAAATACTCAGGCGTCTGCCAGCTCATAAGATCACCGGCGTCCAATCCACCCGGCTCTTCTCGGCGCGAATGATACTAAGCACTTCGTTAACGGCGTCTTCAAGCTGTTCCTCACGATTGATGACAACATAGTCAAACTCGGTGAAACGGCGCAACTCACGCCGTGCGGTGACGATGCGCATCTTGAGCTGGTCAGGCTCCTCGGTCTTGCGCAATTGCAGACGGCGCACCAACTCCTCTTCGCTTTCGGCGGTCAGAAAGATCGTCACGGCGTTGGGCACAAGAGCGCGGATCGTGGCCGCGCCTTGCACATCGATGCGCATGATCACATCCTGCCCGCTGGCAAGCGCCTCGCGCACATGCTTTTTGGGAATGCCCTTGTAATCGCCGTAGACGACGGCATATTCCAGAAGCTCGTCGTTCTCGATCATCTCAGCGAACTCGCCTACGGAGACAAAGTGGTAGTCCACCCCATCGCGCTCATTAGGACGGATCGGGCGCGTGGTGGCGGTGACGACGAAGTAAAACGGATAGTTGGTCTGCTTCAGTCCTTGAATGACAGAGTCTTTACCAACGCCGCTCGGCCCGGAAAGCACGATTAGCACCGGGCGCGGCGCATTCAGACTGGCATAGAGCATCTCGACCTCGTGGTCGCGATCTTGAAGCGTTATCATAGCCGACACACCTCACGACCAACCTCCAAGGAGGGGCGCCACCGAATCACCTGCCAGCTGGCGATCAGTTTGAACGAGGTCAGAGCTTCCGCGTATAATCCACATGGTGTTTTCATGCGCTTCAGTATACGTGAGGAAGCAAGCGGGCGAAAAGAGGGAATCATGCCAATCTATGAATACTACTGCGCCGACTGCCGCAAGCGCGTCAGCATCTTTTTCCGCACCTTTTCTGAAGCCAGCGACGCAACGGCTCGCTGTCCGCGCTGTGAAGGCAGCCACCTGCGCCGGTTGGTGAGCCGCGTTGCCGTGCTCAAATCGGAAGAGAGCCGCCTCGACGCCATGGCCGATCCATCGTTCATGGCCGGGCTGGAACATGAAGACCCGCGCGCACTGGCCGGCTTTATGCGCAAGATGAGCGACGAAATGGGTGAGCCGCTAGACGCCGAAATGTCGGAAATGGTGGATCGCCTGGAACGCGGCGAAAGCCCCGAAGAGATCGAAAAGTCGATGCCCGAGTTAAGCGCTGCGCCCGATGGCGTGGGCGGCGGCGACGATTTCGAGACTATGTAACCCTGCTCAAATTTTCTCGAAGTGCGCTACGTCCAGCACAAAGATGGTGGCGCCACCCATGTGTTTTTCCACCGGCGTAGGGATGTGGACTTCGCCCGGTTCCATCACCGGGGGCAGCGGCGTCACATACTGGATGCGACTGGGACAGCTTTCGCGAAAGATGCTGAGTACATCCTCGACCTTGTCGTCCTCGACGCCGCAGAAGATAGTGGTGTTGCCGACGCGCAGAAAGCCGCCTGTCGTGCTCGTCACCGTCGCCGAAAAGCCGCGTCGCGCCAGCCGGTCAAGCACGTTACGCGTATCGTCGCTATTGATAATCGCCATCACTAGTTTCATTGTCGATCCTCTCTGGTTTGGATGGTGTGTGAGATCCGTTGTGCATACACGTCAGGCGTTATCCATCAGGCGTCATCCGTCGCTCGTCATTCCTCTCCCCCCATGATGCCTGATATGTGACGCCTGGCATCTCACGCCTGATTTTCAATCAGCTGCGCCACGCGCGTCATAATCTGGGCATGAATGGCGGCGATTGGCTGCGCAGCGTCGATCACCAGCCAGCGCGCCGGTGCGGCGGCGGCCAGCGCCAGGTAACCGCTGCGGACACGTTGATGAAACGCTAGCGCGTGATTCTCCATGCGGTTCCATTCTTCGGCGGCGCCAGCGCGCTTGCGCTCCAGCCCGGCGCACACATCAATATCGAGATAGATCGTCAGCGCCGGCGTCAGCCCGCCGGTGGCGTAATCGCCCAATTGTTGCAGTGATGTCAGCGCCTGACCGTGCCCATAACCTTGATATGCCAAGGTGCTGTCGGCATAACGGTCGCAGAGCACCACCTCCCCAGCCGCCAGCGCCGGGCGGATCACTTCATCCACGATCTGAGCGCGCGCAGCCTGAAAGAGCAACGTTTCGGCGCGCGGACTCAGCTCCGTGTGCGCCGGATCGAGCAGCAGGCTGCGAATGGCATTGCCGATGCGTGTGCCGCCCGGTTCACGCGTGGCGACAACCGCCAGGCCGCGCTGTGTCAGCGTTGCAGCCAGCAAGCGGAGTTGTGTGCTCTTGCCGCTGCCTTCTGGCCCCTCAAAGGTGATGAACAAACCAGGCATGTCCGTCATTCTACACCTTGATCAAGAAACCGAGTTTCTGACAGAAACTCGGTTTCGTTGTTTCAGACCAACCCACTTAACGCCGGAAGATGCGCACACGGCGGTACGGTTCTCGACCGTAACTGTGGCTGACCAGATTGGCTGCCCGCGCCAGCTGGTGTTGCTGGCTACGGATCGCCGCCGACTGTGGGCTGAGGATGACATCAGACGCGCCGTTGAGTACGCGCTGGATGCCCTCCTGCGTCTCGCGCATGGCCTCGTCAAAGGCATCGATCGGCGTCACGGCGATATTGAAGATATCGACCAGCACCTGCTCCATCTGCGTACCGGTGTTGCTGCGCAGAATGTAGACCGGAATGCCGCGTCGCTCGGCATCCTGGATCGGCGCTGGTTGCTGCCGATAGTAATTCTTGAGCGTCATCACCGCATCGGCGGCGTTGAGGTTGTCCACGATCTGGATCGGTACGTTGAGGCTGTTGGCCGCCGAACGCAGCCGATTCTGACCGACGCCATAGGGATAGATGCGCACCGTGTCCCGTCGAGCAGGGGGGGGCGGCTCCGTGGCGTGCTCTGGGTAGCTGTGTCCATTCGTCTCGTGTAGAAGTTCTTCGACCGGCGTCTCGCGCCCGCGTGGACGGCGCTGCCGCCCAGAGAAAAGATTCTGCTCTGGCTCTGGCGTCTCGCGCCGGCTGATTTGAATGGCGCCGGTCTCATCGACATAGCGATCTTCTGGCGCCAACGCCCGTCCGCGCAAGATGGCATCCACCGCCTGCGCGACATCGTGGTGGATGACCATGTGTTGACGATCCTTGATCTCGATCAGCACATCAAACGTGGGCGGCGCTCGCCGTTCGAGCACACTCTTCTGCGTGCCGCGCCGCCGTGCCTCCTCGTCTGAAAGCGTGACCGACTCGATGCCACCCACCAGGTCGCTGAGCGTCGGATTCATCAACAGATTGTCCAGACTGTTGCCGTGCGCTGTGCCGATAAGCTGCACACCGCGTTCAGCAATCGTGCGGGCGGCGACGGCTTCCAACTCACGCCCGATCTCATCGATGATGATCACCTCTGGCATGTGATTCTCCACAGCCTCGATCATCAGCTCGTGCTGGAGCGAGGGATTTGGCACCTGCATCCGTCGTGAACGTCCGATCGCCGGGTGGGGGATGTCACCGTCGCCAGCAATCTCGTTGCTTGTGTCCACGATGACGACGCGTTTGACCTCGCTGCGCAGGCGTGCAGCCTCGCGCAGCAGCGTCGTCTTCCCGACGCCTGGGCGCCCCAACAGCAAGATGCTGCGCTCGCTGTCTACGATGTCCTTAATGATTTCGATGGCGCCATAGACCGCACGCCCTACGCGACAAGTCAGGCCGATGACTTCGCCCTTGCGGTTGCGGATGGCAGAAATACGATGCAGCGTGCGTTCGATGCCGGCGCGGTTGTCAGCGCCGAAATCGCCTACGCGCGCCACCACCCCGTGCAGGTCGTCAAGCGTCACCTCGTGCTTGCTCAACACCAGCTCGCCGTCGGTGAAACGCGCTTCGGGCAGACGCCCCAAGTCCATGATGACCTCGATCAGGTTGCCCTTCCGCTCTGACTGTTCCAACGCCGCACGGATACGGTCGGGCAAGACAGCCAACAACAAATCAAGATCGTCGGTAATTTGGAGTGTGTTCATATCGGGTTGTTTAGGTGCCAAAGGCTCTTCACGCATTTGACGCGCCGGGCGCGCCACAGTTCCATTGATCACGCACTGCTTCCTGAATCGATAGTTGTAGCGACGGTCGTTGCGACGCCGGGCGGTGCAAACGAAGTCGGCGCCACCTCACCAACAGTCTCCACAACAGGGATTGAGGTGGGCGCGCTGTCTCGCACCCACTTCATGACATGTTTTACCATCCTGACACGATCAAGAAATGGCGCAAACCCCAGATCATCGAGCAAACCATCCAACCCACCCTGAAAATCGCTGGCGGCGAAATAGAGTGGCGTTGCCAAACGGTGCATCGCAACCAACGCCAGGGCATGCTCGAAGAGCACTCGCGCCTTGTGTGTGTCAGGCTGCAGCGTGTCAAGCCAGATGTGCAGCCAGGCGCCATGCACACCACGCAACAGTTGGAAGGCGCCCAACAGCTCGTCTGCCGCACGCACCACATATGTAACGCCCTGATCAGGGCGCAAGTTCTCTACGATCGGCGCCACGCTGGTGGGCGCACCAATAGCGCCTTCGGCGCTCTGCACCGGTTCGGGCACAGTCGCCAGGTAGAGTCGCAACAAGTCCCAATCATCGGCGCCGGTGCGCGGGTAAGCCACGCTCCCTTCTGGCTCTGCTTGCACCACGCCTGGGGCGAAGCAACGCCAGACCGTCTGCCGGCAGAACGGCTGAAAACCAACTGAGGCAAAGGTGTTCACCAAGAGAGGTTGGTCGGGCACGTCAGCGTAGATGCGTTCGATGCCCTGGCCTCCGGCGTCGTGGGCCAGATGCGACAGGAGTTTGTTCCAGATAGCCGGGTGACCGTCGGGGGCATCCAGACTAGGCGCCAGCCAAAGTAATTCTGCTTCGGGTCGTTCAGGGCGCCGCACTATCTGTAGAAAACCTTCGTGCACAAGACCGTGCCCGTCCTGACGCAATACGTAGGTGGAAGCCCGCAACGTTGCCCAGGGCAACAGAGCGCCCAAGACAATCGAGAGGCTCGACGCTGGATAGAGAAACGTGCGCGCGCAGGGCAGCGGCAGCGCCTGACGACTCAGGCGCTGAATCAAGAAAATATCGCCAGGCTGAAATGGGCGAATCACTACGGTTGCATCTCCACAGCGGAGAACACGTTGCGAAATTGCTGAAACCTCTAAACAGACCAAATATCTTTGCACGAATAGTGTACCCCAAGAGTTGTCACCCGGCAAGTAATCCCACCAACGATTACTTTATGTTAACGATACGTTAAACATGATGTAGCAGGATGATGCCAAGCCAACAGAGGCGTTCAGAACAGAAAACCCGTGCTGTGATCACAGGTTTACGGAATTTCTGAAACATGATAAGATTCTGTTATCTTTCTGATACGCTTCACAGCACCGAAATTTTGCCCGGCAGTACCAACAATCCAATAGGCTTGAAAGGAGTCTTGACGTATGCGTTCAAAGGTAGCTTCCCTACTCTTAGTAGTGCTCATGGTGTTCGCATCATTTGTCCCGGCATTTGCTCAAAGTGAACCATTCTGTGGCGATCTTGATGCGGCGGACTGCGAACTCTTGACAACAGCCACTGCGAATATGCAAGATGTTGCGTCGTACAAAGCAACCGCAAACTATAGCGCGATGCTGGCTGGCATCCCTGGCCTGCCCCTGGCTGAAGCAGCGGTGGACGTGACCGTCGACGGTGCGTTCGCCTACAGCGACGCCGCATTGGCCGCAGCGGCCCAACTCGCCCAGGTGCAGGGACAGCAAGATGTCGCCAACCTGATGGCTGAATCGCCCGAGTTGTTCGTAGACTTTTATAACGGTTGGGCCTTCGACATGGTCATCAACCTGACCATGAGCGATGATTTGGCTGCCGCCCTCTCCGCCGACGCCGGCATTGACATTCCCAGCACCCTCAGCCTGCCGCTGATCCTCAAAGATGGCATCCTCTATGTGGATGTCACCGAGGTGGCGCCGCTGATCGATGGCATGCAGGGGATGAAAGGCTGGATTGGCTTCGAACTCGGTCGCGTCATCGAAGCAGCCGCCGAGCAGGGTATGTTCGAGCAGGCCGCCGCTTCGATGGATCCCGCCGCCATGGCCGACGCTGGCGCCGTGGACCCGGCCACATTGGCGGCGTTGATGGGCTTGCAAGCCACGTTGGACAACCCAAGCAGCTTCGAGAAGTTCATGACCATTGAACGCAGCGATGATGATGAGATCGACGGCGCCGCAGTGGCCGTCTTTGTCACCAAACTCGACCTGCTTGCCTTCCTTAGCAGCCCAGAATTCGTCGAGCTGGTCAAGGGACTGGCTGCGTCAGGCGCATTGGGTGAAGGCGCCCCCAGCGCGGCGGATCTTGATCAGGCGCTCGGCATGTTGAGTATGATGGGACCAATGCTCTTCCAGGGTCTTACCGCGGAAAGCACCACCGCCGTCAGCCTTGACGAGCCGAACTACATCCTTGGCGCCTCCAACCTCTTCTCTTGGGATCTGACCAGCCTGCTGCAGATGGCGGCTATGAGCGGCGCGGTGCCGGCCGACCAACTCCCATCGGGTCAATCACAGATCGAGTTCTCGACTACGGTCGTCAACTCCGATATTGGCGGCGAGCAGATGATTGAAGCGCCAGCGGATGCGCAGGTTGTGCCGGCCGAGGCCATGATGCAACCGGCGCAGTAAGCTTTACTTTGCACCATCTCGCACCCTTGCCGGGCGTAGCGAGAAAGACAGGGTGTTTCAGCAAAAAGTGCGCTGCCTGGTGGCAGCGCACTTTTCATCACCGACTATCCCTTGATCGGCCGTAGAGTTAGCCTGAACTACTCTGCGCTCGCGCGATAGGACGCCACCAACGCACCATCTGCAGTACGCAACTCCAACTCATCGCCCTGAATGGCGAACGTTGCCACTGTAGGCAGCATTGCCAGGTACGCCTGCTCCTGTTGCATGACGGCCTCTGCACACATCTTGCGTGTCGAGGCTGGCGGCTCAATCGTAATGGCTGCGCCCTCGACTGTATAGCCGGCAAAATAACGATTGCAGCCAGCTGAGCCACCCACCTTACCCTCGGCGTCAAAGAGTGCCGTGATGGTCGTGTCTGCCAGAACACTCACCACTGCCTCACGCCCATTGTTGACCATCGTCGCCACCCAAGTGACGCCAGTCAGACTGGTTGGCTCCAGCACGGTGAAAGTCGCCACCACCTGACCATCGGCGTTGAGCAGGTGCAGCTCGCCGTTAGCGATTTCATATGCAGCGGTTGTGCCCAGTGCCGCCATCAATTGCTGCTCTACGGTCATCTGCGGCTCTGGACAAGCCATCATTGTCATCGGACCTGGCAGGATGGTCAGGCTGTCGCCGTCAAGTGTGTAACTGGCGCTGTAATTGTTGCAGCCGCCGCTGCCACTCACGCGACCATCAGCAAAGGTGGCGGTCGCCATGACGCCTTCCGGCGTGGCGCTCACGACGCCGCTCACATCGGCTACACCGGTCAACTGCCAGGTCGGGCCTTCGAGCGCTGCACCTGCTGCTGCGTTCGCTGCCTCAGCTGCTGCCACCGCTTCCTTGCTGACGATCTCAATCAAGGTGTACTTCAAGTTGGAAGCATCGGCAGGAGCGTTTGCCACCGGCTCGACGCGCACCCGTACGACATAGGTGTAGCCCGGCTCAAAGGTAAAACCTTCGATCTCACTGTAGAACAACTGGTACTCGTCGTCGGGATTCTCCTTCACCATCATGCATTGCATCGGCCCTACACCTACGCAATCAACCAGTTCTGGCCCGATGTAGAGTGTCTTATCAACCGGTGCATTGCTGGTGCGCGTGTCGCGCACTGGTTGACACGCCGCCAAAACGAAGAACAACGTCGCTACGGTTGCGACCACCATGCTCAATCGCCAATTCATCTGTGTCTCCTTTTGTTTGCTCTTGATTGAATCTTTATCGCCGGGAATGCATTTACGATTATACTGGATGGTTGTCATTGCAACGCAACAACTTTGCAGCGCGGCGTTGCGTTCCACGCTGAGGACGAGGAGTATAGCGTAGATGTTCCGGACAACCAGGCTGGGGGTCAATGTGATGCCGCAGTTGCGAGCGGATCGGGTGTTCCGCAATTCGACGCAGAGACGCTAAAGCGTCCGAGCGACGCCGAGCACTGTTTCGCAACTTCTTTGCGTTTGTGTTCTGCGCGCCGCCGCAACGCCGCGCCTATGCGTCGAATCAGGTGACTTTGCAGATGTTGCTTACGCGAGCGCTTACACCAATGCGAAGATGCGCGACGGCCCGCCAGTTGCGCCGGCGATCTTCGGCCCACCAACGATGGCAATAGCGCCTTTGGCGGGTAACTGGCTCAGATTCGCCACGCACTCGATGCCCCACTTGCCCGCCGGCAACCAGCGATAATGCACGGCGAAATCCGGCGACGGGCCAAAGTCGAGGCTGAGTGTATCCACAAAGATGCCCTTTGCGTTGCGTTCGCCCAGCAGCATCTCGATAGCCTCGATGTGAAAGCCAGGGAAGTGCATCACGCCGGCATCGTCGGCGTTGCGAAACTTGCTGCCGCCAACGAAGGCATCCCAACCACTGTTCATGGCGACGATGGCGCCATCCGGAATAGGGCCATTTTCACTCTCCCACGCCGCCAGGTCGTCGGGGGTGAGCTGGGCGTCCGGGTCGGCCTCTGCCTTGCTGCGAATGTCCACCACCACCAGCGGGCCCATCAGGTCTTCGACCGGAATCTGGTCGGCGCTGGGGCCATCTGAGAAGTGAAAGGGCGCATCCATATGCGTGCCGGTGTGCTCGACCAATAGCCAACGATACATATTGTAACCATCACTGGCAAGCGCATACAGCGTTTCCAACTCCAGCTGCGGGCTGCCGCCAAAGGTCGGGAAATTGGGCGCCAGCGTGTGCGTCAGGTCAAGGATGCGGCTGAAAGTATGGCCACTTGTCAACAGGTTGGCGGCGGCAGCGCTGCCTGCGGGCGGTGTAGTGGAAACAGGTGTGCAGCCAGCCAATGCTGTCACGGCGGCTACTCCAGCGGCGCGACGCAAGAAGCTTCGCCGGCTGACATCGGCGGCGATTTTCTGGGTGCAAGCAGGTACACACATTGCCAGGTTCTCCTTTGTTTGATTAGGTGTTGTTTCGACAAGGCAAGAAGATTCTGACGATTATAAGCAGACGGCGCACCCGCATCAAATCAAGAACAAATCTCATTTACGCCTCGGTGTGCGCAGGCTGACGCATCACCGACGTCGGATTGCGGATGGTGTTGAGCACCGGGCAGGTCGCCTCCACCGCCTGATGCATCTGCTCCACCACTTCTGCTGACGCTGACGTGATGACGTTGGCCGTGTAAGTGATCTCTGTCATCTGGGGCGGTTGATCGTAGGGAAGCCCAACAACGCCGCCCATCGGCACAGCGCCGCGCACCTCGATCTCGACGCCATCGATGGGAATATCCATCAACACCGCCTGGATCAAGTAAGTGTGCACCAGACAGCTCGCCAATGCGCCAAGCAGCACCTCCGGCGCAGTGGGACCAAGTGCATGGCCTGCCAACGCTGGCGCGGAATCGGTGATCAAGAGCGTATCGCCTATCTTGACCGGACGCACGCCGGTGTTGCCAGCCACCCAGGATTTTGCCTGGATGCGCACGGTGGCTTTCTCCGGGGCAGCGGTGAAGTCGGCGCGGCGCTGCGCCAGCACGGTGGATTTACGGTTGAGATAGAAGTCGAGTGTGCTCATGGGATGTGAACCTCTGATGATAGATGTTTGTTTGGAATTACTGATTTCTAGCAGAGTTTTCATGTTTTCAGTGTTGCGTGCCACGTGTCGGAATCCCTCATGCAACCCGTAATACGCAACACGTCATACGCAACACTGCGCTCATAAAATATCAACCTAAAAATCAGTCAGTGAATATGGTGCAACCTGTTACAAATCAGCAGACTATACACGCACCGTCACCCACGCCGGGTCGTGGTCGCTGCCGTCTCCAGCGTGATTCTTCCGCCGATCGATCCACGCGTCCACCTGTTTACGCGCCAGCGCCGGGCTGAGCCAGACCTGGTCATACAATTCGAAACGCGGCGCCTGCTTGCTGACTTTATAACGATGCGTCCAGGCCGGGTGGGGTGGATTGTGCGCTGCCTGCTGCTCGCGCTTGGCGGGGCGCGTCTCTTTGGGCGTTGCCAGCCCATTGATCCACCCTGCCGCCCGAAACGCCATTAGCGTCTCAGCGCCGACGTCGTCGTTCATGTCGCCTGTCACCACAAAGCTGCTGTTGGGGCGCGTGCGCGCGGTCACGATGGCGGCCACGCTCTCTGCCTGGCGTCGTCGCCGCGCCTGGATGCGGGGGAGCTCGCTCGCCGGGTCCTCGCCCCAGCGCATGTAATTGCTCTTGAGATGCGTATTGAAGACGGTGAAGATGCGTTCACGACGCTTCGGCTCTAGAATTTCCACTTCCAAAAGGTCGCGGCTGAAGATGTACCCGTGCGGCTCCTCTGGGTGCACGGCAAAACGCCACGAGGTGACGCCACCGATCGGATAGCGAGAGAGCAGCCCTACGTCGATCAGACGCTGGTCATTGCCCTCCACCAGCACCTGATAGGGATACATTCCCCCCAGGTCTTCCAGGGCAAACTGGCGCAACACGCCGATGTCCTCCACCTCCTGCACGGCCAGCACATCGACATTGATTGCCTTGATGCGGTCGGCGATGATCTTGCGTTCGGCCGGCGGCTTGGGCTGGACAAGTTTGCCGGAGTAGGTGCGAAAGGTGTAGCCAATCGGCTCGACAAAGGTGAAGCGCACATTGCCATCCACCTGAATGCCTCCCTGCCGCACGATCTCGACTTCGGCTGTGAAGTTGTAGCGCGAGAACAGGTTGTTGAGATTGAACGTGCCAACGGTGATATCCATGTTGCTCCCTTTCTGGGCGTCGCCGCCAGGCACAGCCAGGGCGCCGCAAACGACGCCCTCAACCTAGCAATGCCCCGGCAGCGCGGCTATAATCCAAAGCGGCTTGATGACATCATTGTACCGAAAGAGCATCAATCTGTCGCCTGTCACTTTTTTACCAGGAGTTGTCAAACATGCCCTTTGACTCGCTTGTCCTCTCACGTCACGACGAAGCGCGCCGCCGTTATCTGGCGATCATGGACGCGGCGTTGACAGCCGTTGATCCATACCAGGCTGTGCGCTCGCACCTGCATCGCAGCGGTCAGGAACTCTGGATCGACGGGCAACCGTATGACCTGAGCCGCTTTCGCCGCATCCTGGTAGTGGGGGCGGGTAAGGCTGGTGCGCCGATGGCGCGCGCAGTGGAGGAGATGCTGGGCGAGTCAATCGCAGGCGGGCTGGTTGTCGTCAAAACTGGACATGTTGCGCCCACCAGGCAGGTTGAGATCGTAGAGGCCGGGCATCCGATCCCCAACCAGGCTGGCTTGGATGCCGGGCGGCGTATCCTGCTGCAACTGGCAGACGCTGGCGCCGACGACCTGGTGCTGGTGCTGTTGTCGGGCGGCGGTTCAGCATTATTAGAGGCGCCGGCAGCTCTCACCCTGGCCGAATTGCAGGCGACGACTGATGCGCTGCTGGCCTGTGGCGCCACCATCAACGAGATCAACGCACTGCGCAAGCATCTTAGCCTGATCAAGGGCGGTCAACTGGCACGCGCCGCCAGCCCGGCCACGCTGGTCACCCTGGTGCTGAGCGATGTCGTCGGCAGCCCACTCGATGTGATCGCCAGCGGGCCGACCGTGCCCGACCCTAGCACATGGGATGACGCCTGGGCAGTAGTCACAAAATATGACCTTGCGCCACGCCTGCCTGCAGCGGTGCTGGCGCGGCTGCAAGCCGGAGTGCGCGGAGAGCTGCCCGAAACGCCCAAGCCGGGCGACCCGATCTTTGCCAACGCCCGCTGCGTGATCGTGGGTGACAATTACATGGCGGCGAGGGCGGCCAGCCAACGTGCAGCGGCGCTTGGCTATCACACCCTGCTGCTGACAACCTTTGTAGAAGGCGAAGCGTGCGAGGTCGCCAAAGTAGTGGCAGCGCTGGCAAAAGAAGTGCGCCGCAACGGACAGCCACTGACGCCGCCGGCCTGTCTGATTCTGGGGGGCGAGACGACAGTGACGTTAGGTGCACAGCCGGGTCATGGCGGCCGCAACCAGGAGCTGGCGTTGGCAGCGGCGTTGGCGCTAGAGGGCGCGTCGGGCGTCGCCGTGGCAGCGCTGGCGACGGATGGCAGCGACGGGCCTACCGACAGTGCGGGCGGGTTGATCGACGGCGAGACAGTCGCGCGTGGGCGCGCCGCCGGACTGGACGCCGGCCTGGCGCGGCGACGTCACGACGCCTACCCCTATCTGCGCGCCACGGGTGATCTGTTGCTGACCGGGCCAACGCAGACCAACGTCAACGATTTGATTTTTGTGTGGGTTGAATAGGCAAACAGGCGGTAGGCGCTCCATCCAGGCGCCGCTGTGATAGCCTGGATGGAGCAGATTTGGGTCAGCCTCAAAGCCGCTCAGTCAGCAATATCTTTGGTTGGTATAACCGCAGCGGCTTCGCGGCGGGTGCGCAGTTTCTCGGCAGTGATTTCCCACACTGCTGGCAGCAACGAGATCAGCACGATCGCGATAATCACGTACTCGAAATTGTGTTGCACGAAGGGGACATTGCCAAAGAAATAGCCAAGTAGCGTAAAGATTGTCACCCACGCGACGCCGCCAACCACATTATAGACGATAAACTTGGAGTAATTCATGGCGCCAATGCCAGCGACGAAAGGAGCAAAAGTGCGCACGATGGGCACAAAGCGCGCCAGAATGATCGTCTTGCCACCGTGCTTTGCATAAAAGGCATTCGTCCGATCCAGATGTTCCTTCTTGAGGAAGCGCACTTTGCCGCTGAAAGCCCTCGGCCCCACCCAATGGCCGATCCAGTAGTTGGCCGTGTCACCCAGGATGGCGGCAGCGCTCAAGACGAGGATCAGCAACGTGATGTTCAGCGTATCCGGCACCAGCGCAGCAATAGCGCCAGCGGCAAAGAGCAGCGAGTCGCCGGGCAGAAAGGGCGTCACCACCAGACCAGTTTCGGCAAAGATCACGAGAAAGAGTAGCACATACGTCCATACGCCGATCGTGCGCACGATGTCGCCGAGGTATTTGTCGACATGCAGGAAGATGTCGAGTAGATTTGCCAACAAGTCCATTGCGTACTCCTGAACTGGAGACGGCGTCTCAACACCCGGTGCGCCGTCTCACACCGAACAAAAATCGTCTCATTATGCCTGTCGCCTGTACGTATCGTCAAGTCCAGAAACGGCGATGGGCTTTGCAATCTGCTGTCAGTCGTGCGCAGTTGCGTATGCGGAGACGGCGACGGCGTCGTGATCCGGCAGCAGCGCATCAACCTGGCGGATAGCACGCACGGCGTAGCCAGCCATGCCAGCGGTGATACCCAGCATCCCCACGATCACAATCAGCAGCGACATACCCGCGCCCGGCCCCGTGCCGAATATCGGAGTAAGCAATATGTTCAACGGCGTGTCCCCTTGCATCGCTGGCTCGAAGACGCGGTCGGCAAGCGGCCCGGCAATCAACATCCCCAATGGCCCGCTGATCTGTGCGATCAGCCGGCGCGTGGCAAAGACGCGTCCTTGCACATCGGGCGCCACCTTCGCCTGCCATAGCGCCTGATTGGAGCTGTTGATAAGGGGGATGAAGAAGAACATCGTGAAGGCAGCAAGCGACCAGATCACAACGCCCTGCCCCAGACCAAGCGGCGCCATGCCAAGCAGATTGCTGCCGATAAAGCCGAGCAGGACCCCATGAATCCGCCGTCGTGGGCCACCCCATCCGGCCATGACCAGTCCACCCACCAGCCCGCCGACACCCAATGCCGACTGCACCGTTCCCAGGATCAACTCGTTGTTGCCCGTGCGCGCCAGGATCATTGGCGCAATCAGGATCATGCCAATTGCATCGAAAAAATTGCTGATCGTAAAGGTAAGTTGTACGCCTAACAGGCTCTTCCGCTGCCAGATGTAGCGAAACCCGTAAAGCGACTCTGTCCAGAGATTGCCTGCAGCAGCGGCGCCCTCACGCGAACGCACCGGCTGCGGCGCCACCACCAACAGGACAGCCGCCACCGCCAGCACAAAGGTGACGACATCGATGGTCATCACGCCGCCGATGCCGATCATGGTCAGCAGAATGCCGGCCAGCACCGGCGCCACGATCGTGGTGGCAGAGTCAGCCAGCGAGACCAGCCCGTTGGCGCGACCATACTGTGCCTTGGGCACCATCACGCTCATGGCGGCAGAGAAAGCAGGAAATTGGAAGGACTCAAAGGCGCCGGCAAAAGCGCCCGCTACGTACAGATGCCAGATTTCCAACCGACCTGAAACGTAGAGCAGCAGAATTATCACCGTGGACAGCCCAGCCGCCAGGTCGCTGAGCATCATGACCAGTTTGCGGTTCCAGCGATCCACCAACGCACCGGCGAGCGGGCTGAAGATCAGGGCGGGAGCAAATGAGAAGAAACCGACAAGCGCCAGCGCCGTCGCCTCGCCTGTCAGTTGGAAGGCCCAGATCGTCAGGGCAAAACGCGTCATCGACGTGCCCAGCAACGAAACAAACTGACCGATCCAGATCACTACGAACGCCGTCATGCCGGCAGGTCGAAATCTCGCCATGTTCGCCGCCATCGAGTCATTCCTACAACTTCCCAAAGAGACTGTTCGCAAAGACTGCCCACTTGTAAAGGCTGCCTATCAAAATGTGAACAATCATACAACGCTTTTGACGCAATCGCGGAAAAATCTGGATGGACAACATCCATTCTCAACCAACAATGAAAGAGGGAAATCATGCCAAAGTTGACTGTGGAATCGGTGGGAACCTTCGATGTGCCAGCGGGGAAGAGGTTGGTGCTGGCGTTGGTCGATGAGGCTGGCGTCGATCAACTGCACGCGTGCGGCGGAAACTGTCGTTGCACCACGTGCCGGGTGGAGTTCATCGCCGGTGAACCCGCCATGATGACGGAGGCGGAGAAGCAAAAACTCGCCGAGCGCGGATTGACAGGCGTGCGTCTTTCCTGTCAGATTCTGTGCGACCACGACATGACCGTGCGCGCCATCAGCCGACTGGCAGGCAGTGGCCGCCCCGACCCAGGCTCACGCCCAGAACCTGAGATTCACCCGACGCCGGTGTGGGTAGAGAAGTAAAGAAGATTGGAAGACTGGGAGATTGAGAGACTGGGAGATTGAGAGACTGGGAGATTGTGAGACAGGGAGACTGCGAGAAGGTCCGCCTGCCCCCTCTCTCAATTCCCCACTCTGAGTCCCTTGACCTGACGCGGAGAGGCAACGCTATCGCAGGGACGCTTCATGGCAGGGATGAGCGTTCGGAGCACAGGTCGTCGCCACCGGCGCGACGAACCAGCATGTCACGCCACTGGTGGTGCGCTGCGCCAGACGCCCCCGCCTGGAAACACACGTGCGGAAGGTGTAGCAGGCTCAAGCGCTCCTCCTCTCCGGCCCACAGCGGCAGACATCAAGCTGGGGCGCGCGGTAGCCTAGATCGGCAGCCGCACCACAAAGTCCACAGCGTTGGCAGGGACCGTAAAAAAGAGGTGGTCGATGCCCATGGCCAGAAAGATCAAGGCAAGATAGAGGAGGCTGAACTTGTAGAGTCGCCACACATTGGCGTTCGTGGGGCGTCGCCAGATGGCGATAGCCTGACCGAGGAAGATGCCATTCAAGATCAACGCCAGCACCAGGTAAACCGGTCCCAGCAATTGCAGAAAGACGGGCAGCACGCTGACAAGCAGCAATAGCAGAGAGTAGAGCACAATCTGGCGGTGCGTTTCGCGTTCGCCTGCAATCACCGGCAACATCGGCACGCCCGCTGCACGGTATTCTTTTTGACGCATCAAAGCCAGCGCCCAGAAGTGTGGCGGCGTCCAGTAAAAGACCAGCGCCACCATAATCAGCGGAAGCAAAGAGATCTCGTTGGCGACAGCCGCCCACCCCACCAGCGGCGGCACAGCACCCGCCAGCCCACCGATGACAATGTTCTGCGTGCTCGATCGTTTCAAGAGCAGCGTGTACACAAAAACGTAGAACAGCAAGCCAAAGAGTGCAATCAATGCCGACAGCAGATTGACCTGCCACCACAAGATCACAAAGCTGGCCACCCCCATCAAGACCCCGAAGATCAGCACCTGCATGGGTGTCATGCGACCGCCGGGCAACGGACGCCGTCGCGTACGCACCATGACATGATCGATGTCGCGATCAACGTACTGGTTGAGCGCATTGGCGCCACCCGCCGCCAGAAATCCGCCCACCATCGTCCACAAGATCAACCAGCCGCTGGGCGCAGTTTGCCCGGCCAGAAACATGGGTACAAAGGTCACGATCAACAGCAGAAAAATGATGCGCGGCTTGGTCAGCATTACGTAGTCGCTGATTGCCAGCCGAATGAGCGCCTGCTCGCGCGTCAATTCTGGTTCGATGGTGGTCTTTTCTTCAACGGATGTGCTATTGAGCATTTGGTTCTCTTTTACCGATTTTCCTTGATGGCTGAGCGCGCTATGAGCACCTCTGTCGCGCTCAGGACGCACCACGCTCCCCTGCGGGCGCCTGACGTGACGCTGCCAACGTCCGTTCGTGATCGGCAATCCCCTGAGAAGCGATGGCGTCAACCTCTGTGGGTGCGCCGCTACCGCCAACCATCGGCGCCGTGACACCCCCGCGCTCAGGGTTACGCAAAGCTAATGCGGCCTGTCGCTCGCGAAAACGTACAAACATTATATAGCCGAAGCCGGCAATGACGGCAAACGCAAACCACTGTACAGCATAGCTCAGGTGATTGCCTTCATCCAGCGTCATTGGCTCTTCACGCACCGGCAACCGATCCAGTGGACGCCCATCTTCTGGCAGTTGTTGTATCCATGCTGGCGCCAGTTGATAAGGCATCTGCGCCTGAATGGCCGGGATGTCGATGCGATACCACTCGGTCTGTGGCGTCGCCGGCGGCGTGGACACATCTCCGTTGGGCGGCGCCTGTGATGGGCGGATCAACCCAATCATCGGGGCGCCAGCAGGCTCCTCCAATTCAGGCCAGCGCTGTGGTGCGCTGTACTCGCCTGGCGCCCATCCCCGCGCTACCAAAATCGCACGACCATCAGCGAAGACAAAGGGCGTCACCAGCACGATGCCGGGCGCGTCGCGATAGACCTGGCTCTTCAACACGACCTGATGGGCGTAGTCGAAGTAACCACTCGCCGTCACTCGCCGGTATTCCAGGGCGCTCAAATCGTCAGGCAGAGCTTGCTGATTCAGATTGAACGGTTCCTGGCGCCAGCGTTCAGCCAACAACGTGTTGTACTCACGCTTTTGGGCGTGTCGATCCAACTGCCAGAAGCCCAGCCTTACGAACAGGGCCATCATTCCAACGACCAAAATCGTGAAAAAAATCCACTTTTTGCTAAAAATCTTGAGGACGTACATCACTCGCTCCTGTTGGACCGCTCAGGCCCTTTGTGCGTGCAGCGCTTTAGTGTGAACCGAACGTTGACGCAACGCAAAGATTCCTACCAGCGCCAATACGCCAACGCCAGCGCCCACCCACATCACCCAGTTGAGCGAAGCACCCGGCTGTACAGTGGTCGTGAAGACGCCGCTGCCTGCGCCTGCAGCGCCGCTGACCAGCACCTCGATGCGCCACACCCCAGCCACTGGCAATTCACCATCCGCCTCATAGAAACCGGCGGCAGTGGGATTGGGCGTTGCGACCAACTGCACGGTTGACGCCGGCTGACCTTCCGCCATGAGCACGGCGGTGACGGTTGCGTCGCTGATCGGCATGGTCTGACCGCTGGCGTCCACCATGGTGACGGCGACAGTCAGGTGGACAGCGCCCCCAGTTCGCCAGGGATCGGGACTGCTCCAGGCAAAGAGGCGATAAGGGCCGGCGGGTGCATCAGTGATCTGTGGTGCACCGCCGCCGTGCGCAAGCCCAGGCTGTGGCCAGGTCAGGCTGAGCGCCAGGATGCACAGCAGCGCCAACCACCGCGCGCGTCCCCTCAACTCAAATGCAAAGCTCGACATGGCTTACCCGGCCACCTTGACCTGTGGTTGCGGCTGCGGAAGCGCCAGCGCGCCCGTCGTCGACTGTTGTTTTTGTTTGCGCTTCTTCTCTTGATGGGAGATGACGCCCAACATAATGATGGCCACGTCGATCATCATTTCGCTGCTCCACACCCACATGATGGCGCCGCCAATCATTTGATCCTCCAGCGCCGTCATGCCGTAGAGACGGGGCACCGAATTGTAGTAGGCGTAGATGACGTCGGTGGAGTTGGCAATGGCAAAGCCGGCAATGGCGTTGGGTGGAACAAAGGCCAACACGTAGAGAATACGCACCCAGTAGGGCAGACTCTTGTGTAGACGCGGCGCACCGTTGATAACCGGCCACCAGAAGAGCATCGCGCCCAGAAAAAAGGTAAGGTGCTCCAGATTGTGCACCCACTCATGGCGCAGCGCCAGGTCGTAGAGACTGGGGTCATGCCATCCCAGGTAGATGAAGGTGAAGATGAGCCAGGCAATTGCCGGTTGGCTGATCGCCGCCAGCCCACGCCGGAACCAAGTATCGCCGGCAAGCGCCAGCGTGACGGCGTTGCGCACCGGACGCGGCAATCCCCAGACGCCCACTGGATAGG
The DNA here is from genome assembly GCA_003451595.1 of Chloroflexota bacterium. Classification (GTDB taxonomy): domain Bacteria; phylum Chloroflexota; class Anaerolineae; order Caldilineales; family Caldilineaceae; genus Caldilinea. Next base: position 149,573 of record DMDA01000002.1, read on the forward strand.
GGTTGCCCAGCCAGATCAACGGCGCCGCCACCATGACAAGAATCTTGTGCTGGATCATGTGCATGGTGAGGAGTTGGCTGCCCAGCCAGTCAATGGGTGACATCAACGCCACTGCCAGCGAGCCGACGCCGATGTAGTACATTGCCAACCGCCATTTGCTGGCAACCTGCTGTCGACGGCTCTGACGGCGCAGCCGCGTCCAGCCAGTCGCGTAGATCGTGCCGAACACCAGCAGCGGGATCAGCACTTCCCAACGTAATTCCCACGGCGCAAAGAGCGCCGTCACCATCGGGTGCATTGTGTGTACTTCCTCAGCAAATCTTCACGCATCACTTTACGATGATCGTTGCGACATGCGCTCAGTGTGCAGCGATGTGCACGGCATTGCCGATCAGGTAGAGCGCCGGATAGAAGAAAATCCAGACCACGTCGACATAGTGCCAGTAGATTGCGCAGGACTCAACGCCCCAGTGTCGCTCCGGCGAGAAACTGCCCTTGCGCGCCAGGTTCCAAACGATCAGGATGAAGACGATGCCGGAGATGACGTGCAGCGCGTGCATCCCCGTCATGGCAAAGACGACGGCGCCATACTTGTTATCCCATGGCGTCAGATGCCCCTGGTAGATGCTGGGAAACAGCCCCCATTCAAATACCATCACACCAGCCAGGAAGATCAAGCCGAAAAGCGCAGTGAGCAGAATAAAGATAGAAAAGGCGCGACGGTTGCCACGTTCTATCGCCGTTTCCGCCAGACGCATGGAGACGCTGCTGATCAACAGCACAGAGGTGACGATCAGGCCAATCGTCTGGTCGAGTTCTGGACGCGTGTCGGCGCCCCACAGGAAGAAGCGCGTGGCAAGCAAGCCACCAAAGAGAAACGCTTCCGAGATGAAAAAGAGCCACAATCCCAGCCGATTCATCCGCAACTGGGCGGCATAGTTGTCATGTCCGGCGTGTGTGTCGTGATGGAGCGCAGTCGGCTGCGCCGCGGTTGTGATCGCAGCCATAAATTAGTGCCCCCCTTCCGCCGTCCACAGGCGACTGACATGCATAAAGAAGTAAATCACCAGAATAGCCTTGAGCGTTGCCACCAGCATCAAGAGAGCTGCGCCGATGTGATTGATTGCCATAAAATACTCAAGCACCGTCAATGCAGCCAATACCAGCCCAATTACGATGACGATGCCATATCCACTTTGTTTGAGCACAGTTTCTTTCCCCTTTACCCCACAATCTCGTCATTGAACAGAAAAGCACAGAAGAGCGTGGTCAGCGCGCTACCGCCCCGACCACGCCAACAGCAAGGTTGTTCAATCAGTCGTCGCCAGCGCCAGCCATAGCAACATAGCTAGAGCCGGCCAGGCCGTAGTCATATGGCTCACCCACAATTGAAATCGGTCGGGCATAGCTGTGCTCCGGCACCGGCGAAGGAATCTGCCATTCCGGCGAGCGCGAGCGCCATGGATTGTTGCCCGCCAGCACGCCGATCTCAGCGCTGGTGAACAAGTTGTAGATCATGATCAGAATTGAGAAGGCAATCACGAAACCAGCAATCGTCACCAGGAGCTGGACATTCTGCACTCCCAGCGCCGGGTCGTAATCGGCAATGCGGCGACGCATGCCCATCGTGCCGGCCGTCATCTGTGCCAGGCTCATCAACCAGAAGCCAGGCGTCATCAACCAGAAGTGCAGCTTGCCCAACGTCTCGTTATACATGCGCCCGGTGATCTTGGGATACCAGTAATAGATCGCTGCGAAGAATGGAAAGACGAAACCGCCAAAGATTGTGGCGTGGAAATGACCGACCACGAAGTAAGTGTCGTGCAGGAAGAGATCGGTCGCCGCCGTCGCCAGGATGGGGCCGCTCAGACCGCCGATCAGGAAGACGGAGATGGCGCCCAGTGTAAAAAGCATTGGCGTGGGGAAGATCAGACGACCACCCCAGAGTGTGCCCAGCCAGCTAAAGAATTTGACGCCCGTCGGCACCGCCACCAGCAGCGTCGAGATCATGAAGACCACGCGCAGGTAGGGCTGATAGCCGGAGGTGAACATGTGATGCCCCCAGACCAGAAAACCGACCAGCGCAATCGCCAGGCTAGAAAGCGCCACCCAGCGATAGCCAAAGAGTGGCTTGCGAGCGAAGACGGGCAACAGCTCGCTAATGACGCCAAGACCAGGCAGCACGAAGACGTACACTGCCGGATGCGAGTAGAACCAGAAGAGATGCTGGAACAGAATCGGTTGCCCGCCAATGTTGACGCCGGCAGCGTCATAGATAGGCTTGAAGAAAGGCATGCCCAACGAACGCTCGAAGGAGAGCATCAGGAACGCCTGGCCAATCAGCTGCGTCGCCGTCAACTGAATGATGCTGGTCGCCAGAATCGCCCAGCAAAGAATCGGCATACGGAAGAGCGTCATGCCTTTGGGACGCATCATCAACATGGTGACGATCAGGTTCAGCGAACCTAGGATCGAGGACAGACCAATGGTGAAGATGGCCAGGAACACCATTTGGTAACCAACCGGGCCAAGCAAACTCAGCGGCGGGTAGGCCGTCCACCCCGAATCCCAGCCAAATAACATGCTTATCAGCAATGTCACGATCGCCGGGACATTGATCCAGTAGGCGAAGGCGTTGAGACGTGGAAAGGCCATGTCTTCGGCGCCGATCATTAGTGGCACCAGATAGTTAGCAATGCCACCAACGCCAAGCAGGATCGAGGCCAGCGCCACCCAGGCATGCATACTGAGGAATGTATTATATGTCCCTGGCTGCAGGAAAGAGATGCCAGTGTCCGCCAGTTCCGTGCGGAAAACCAGCGCAAAGCTGCCGCCGACGACCAGTAAGAATAGACCGGTCACGCCATACTGAATGCCGATCACCTTATGGTTGTAATCGACCCCAAAGTAACGCGTCCATGCTGGCTTGCCGGCAGGCGGCCCATGATGTAGCGGCGTCTCGATGCCACGCGTCCACTTGAGCCAGTCTGACATGGCGCCAACGCCTAACAGGAAGCCGATGATAGCGCTAATCAGTCCACCAACCCAGACGGCTTCCTGATCCCATGCCGACATTCCCAGGGCAAGCCGCAAGATTACAACGACAGCCATGCCAACGATCAGGCCAGCAAAATAACCAACCAGCCCACGCACTAAACCAAGAGACCCGATTCGCATACCTTGATTCTCCCCTTCACGCATCCGCTCAATCTTCCGGAAACATCTCGACGTACACCACTTGCGGACTCAAGCAGATCGCTCACCTCGTGAGCGCCCAATAAAACACACTAGCGGCTGGCGGTCTGCAGATTCTGTTCTGCCAGTTTCGCATCCATCCAGGCGGTGTATTCCTCCTCAGGCACCACGCGCACAGTCGCTGCCATACTCCAGTGCGAAAGTCCGCATAATTCAGCGCATTTGAGCTGGAACTCTCCAACTTTGGTTGGGGTGATGTGGAGCGACGTCGTCATGCCTGGCACCAGGTCTTGCTTTGGCCCCCACTCGGCCACCCAGAACGAATGGATGACGTCGCGCGCCTGCAGGGTGATCAAGGCTGGCTTGTTGACGGGCAACACCATTTCGGCGCTGGTCACCCCGTTTGGATAGCTAAATGCCCACGACCATTGGAATCCTTCCGCCTTGACCTGCACCTCATCGCCGCCGCTCGTAGCGTCCTGTAGTGTGCGCAACCCGATGAACGAGAAGATCACCACCAGCACCAGCGGCACGACCGTCCAGATGACTTCCAATGCTGTGTTGCCCTCGAAGTGCTCACCTTCCGAGTCATCATTTTTGCGCCGCCGAAAAACGAACAAGGCGTACAACATGAAGACAACCACCAATGCAAATAGGAAGGCGATCAGCCACAGGTGAAGCTGGAACAGCCACTTGATCGGCTCTGCCTGCATCGATGCCTGCGCCTTGATCGGTAGGATCGCCAGCAGGAAGAACCCCAGGGCAACCGTGACAATCGCCACCAGGGCGCCAACGATCAGGAAATGCTTGCGATCGGAATATGATTGCGGCAATTTCAGCATAGACCTTTGTTACTCCTTGATTGTACCCTGTCGCTGAGGCTTGCTTTTTCAATTGTCTAACAGATACATCAGGCAAGTACACAGATTGTGTAACCTGCGCTCCCGCCTGTCAAGTGATCTAGCCCCCGATCAACCAGACGGCCAGTGTGATTGTCCCTACCAGTGGCAACACAGTCCAGAAAACTTCGATGCCGCGCGACAGGTTGAATTCGCGCACAGCCTGCGCCGTGACTGATTCGACAGTGGGCCGGAACCAGCGAACTGTAGCGCGCACCAGGTCGATTTGGATTGCCACGAACGCCAAGAGAGTGATGCCTGCCAGCCAGGGCAACGTTGCCTGCACCAGCTGACTGTCAAACGCCACCACCGGCAGCGCCGCTGCAACGTCTGGCAGATAGCTCAGCACCAACCAGACCAACGTTGCCAATAAGATGGCTCCCGAGACAATGTAGCGCATACACGCACCTGCAATTTCCTGATCTACTGCTCTCCCGGTTGGCGCTACAACCTTGCTGCGCCCTTGTCTATGTTGGGAAAAAAGCGTGGCGATCTTAACAGGTTTCGAGAGAGGTGTCAAAGCACCTGGAACATGGGGGACATTTCACCCTTGCCAGCGACAACGCCCACCCAGCGCGTTTTCACGCCGACAAAGACGGCGCTGCCACCCGTAATTTCGAATGAGTCTAAATGATTTGACAACGATCCAACGCCATGCTAGACTACAAATAGTTTGGATTCATTCTAAACAATACTCGATTTTGTTTGACTTTCCTGCCCTGTTACGCCTGAATCAGGCTTGCAAGGCGCTCTTGCGACAAGAGGTTCTATCTTGATGACGAACTTGACGACTCAGCGTGCAACCAATCACACCGCCAAACTCGATCACTTTCTCCACACTCTGCAGCAGGCAGGGTTACGGCTCACATCGCAACGGCGTGCAATCTGTGAATACCTGGCCAACACCGACCGCCATCCCTCGGCATATCAGGTCTTCGAAGCGTTGGCGACTACGCATCCCGACATCAGCCGTGCGACGGTCTACAACACGCTCAACACTTTACAGGAACTCGGCGCCATCGTTGAGCTGAGTTTTGGCTCTGACCACACGCACTACGAGACGAACCCGGAGCCACACGTCAACCTGATCTGCCTGCGCTGTCATCGGATCGTCGACTATCATGGCGACCCCGGCATCGATGCGCTGGCGCAACGTGTGTTGGCGGAGACCGGCTTCCAAACCGTCGCCGCCAAGATCGACCTGATTGGTTTCTGCGACGAGTGCCGATCACAACGCTTGCAGGAAATCCGCGAGTTGGCGAAATCAGCGACGCGTCAGTCGCCACAATAAAAACGGTAAAAGGAAGAAAACGGTAAAGGGAAGGAAGATGACAACTTCAACGGCGCAGAGCGCAAATACCTACACGATTACGGCGCCAGGGACGCGTCCAGAGTGGCGCACCCGCGCCTTCTGGAAGGAAAACTATGAGCTTGTGCTGGCGTTAATTACGCTGGTGGCGTTACTTACGGGTTGGCTTGGCGGTGAAGTGACGGATACATTGCCGGGCTGGGGCGTCACCCTTGCAGCACTGATCGCCTTTGGCGCTGGCGGCTATTCGGGCGTACTTGGTGCGTGGGAGCAGGCGCGCCAGGGCAAGTTCGACATCGACTTCCTGATGCTGGCCGCTGCGCTCGGCGCCGCCCTGATCGGCGAATGGACAGAGGGCGCCCTGCTGCTCTTCCTGTTCACCTTGAGCGGCGCCCTGGAGACCTACGCGATGGGGCGCACCCGCAAAGCCATCGAGTCGTTGGGCAAGCTCCGCCCCGAAACGGCACTGGTGCGGCGCGGCGCTCGTGAGGAAATCCTGTCCGTCGACCAACTGGTTGTCGGCGACGTGGTGATCGTCAAACCCGGCGACCGCCTGCCCGTGGACGGTGTCATCCTCAGCGGCGCTAGCAGCATCGATCAAAGCGCCATCACCGGCGAGAGCATCCCTGTCAGCAAACGCCCCCATGACCAGGTTTTCGCTGGCACCATCAATGGGGGCGGTGCGCTGGAAGTCGAGGTCACCAAGCTGGCGTCGGAAAGCACACTCAGCCGCATCATCAACCTGGTGGCGGAGGCGCAAGAAGACGCTACGCCGACACAGCAATTTATCGACCGCTTCAGCCAGCCGTACACCTATATCGTCATTGGCGCAACATTGCTGGCCATTGTCCTGCCACTGCTTTTCCTGCAGGAATCGTTTGATGTGACGCTCTACCGGGCGATGACCCTGTTGGTGGTCGCCAGCCCATGCGCGTTGGTGATCAGCACGCCCGCGAGTGCGCTCAGCGCCATCGCGGCTGCGGCGCGCCAGGGCGTGCTCTTCAAGGGCGGCGCCTATCTGGAACTGCTGGGCAAGATTAACATCCTGGCCTTCGACAAAACGGGCACGCTGACGCCCGGCAAGCCTGTCGTCACCAATATTCATCCGTTGACCAATCACACCGTTGAAAACCTGCTGCGCATGGCAGCCAGCGCCGAAACGCTGAGTGAGCATCACATCGCCAAGGCGGTGATCGAAAAAGCGCAAGCATTGGGGCTGGAACTAGAGAAGCCGATTGACTTCAAGGCGATACCGGGCGAAGGCATCATGGCGCGCTTTGCCCGCCCTGAGCATGTAGAGACAATCTACATCGGCAACGACCGTCTCTTTATGAATCAAAATATGGACCTATCGCCCGCCATCCGCATGATCGGCGCCGCGTTGCAACGACAAGGGAAAACCGTGATGCTGGTTGTGCGCCGCAGCACGGTGGAGGATACATTGGGCGCCGACCGCGACTGGGAGGTAATGGGTTATATTGCTGTGGCTGACGCTCTGCGCCCAGAAGCGGCGGCAATGGTGCGTCAACTTGAGGCCAACGGGATCGAGCGCATCGTGATGATGACAGGCGACAACCGGGCAGCAGCAAACTTTATCGCCAGCGAAGTGGGCATCCACGAAGTGCACGCTGATTTGCTGCCCGAACAAAAGCTAGAACTGATCAAGGAATTGCGCCAGCATGGCAACGTGGCAATGGTCGGCGATGGCGTGAACGATGCGCCAGCGCTGGCAACGGCCAATGTCGGCATTGCGATGGGGGCAGGCGGCACCGACGTTGCGCTGGAGACCGCCGACGTGGTGCTGATGTCGAGCAACCTGGCCATGTTGCCCTTCGCCTTGCAATTGAGCCGTCGCGCCAACCGCATTATTCGACAAAATGTCGTCTTCTCTGTCAGTGTCATCATCTTTCTGGTGTTGGCGACAATCTTGCTGCCGATTTTCTTTGAGGGCTTCTTGCTGCCGTTGCCGCTCGGCGTCGTGGGGCATGAAGGCAGCACGCTGATCGTTGTGGCCAATGGGCTGCGGCTGCTCCGCATGCGTCCCCGATAAGGGATGGACCTCCCGTCATGCGTCACGCTTGCTGCGTGGCGCATGACGGGAGCGTGGCATCTTGCGCGTCACGGCTTACGCGCTAGTCATCCTCTTCAATGTGATAGATGAAAACGCCCTCATCTGCAGTGTTGACCCACAGCATATCGGGGTTGGAATCGGTGAGCAGCAGACTCACAAGGTTCTCGTTGCCAAACGCCGTCTTGCTGGTCTTTGCCCACATCTTGCCGTTGAGCGCCTTTTCGTAGAGTCCCCGTGTTGTTGCAAGATAGAGTTTGCCGTTGAACGCATAGGTCAGATCGTTGAGATTGCCAGCGCTGGCAAGCGAACTCAGGCCACGATTGGTTAGCCCCCAATTGATGCCAAAATCTGTCGTTGCCCAGACGCCATTGCCAGCGACCATCCACACAGCGCCTGCCTGTCTCAACTGCGCAACCACCACGCGCAAGGCTTCCGGCGCCCGATTCGGATCGGTGATGTTCGCCCAAGTCTTCCCTTCGTCACCTGAAAAGGCGATGACGCCCATGCCGCTAGCGTCCACGCCGACAGCGTAAATTTGCTGCCAGTGCGGTTGCGTTGGAGGCGGATCGCCGACGAGCGAAGCGGATGCCATATCCACCACGCGATAGGTTGTCCACAACTGCGCAGCCGAATTATCGGGCATCTCAACCCAACTCAGGCCGCCGTCCTCGCTCAGATAAAGCATTGTGCAGTCAGCGGCGAAGAGGCGATACGGGTTTGTGGGATCGATCAGAAGCGGACGCAGATTGATGCCAGTCGGCATCTCGTCCCAGGTGTAGCCACCGTCCAGCGACTGGTAGAACGGTTCGTTCGAGGCCGCCGGATCGCTGCAATCGGCGCCGCGACCGCTATAGAGCACATCAGGATCGGCGGCGCTCATCAAAAAGTCATCCACTTCAAGCTGCGAACGGACCAAGAACCAGATGCGCCCATCGTTGTCTGACCGATAGAGTGAGCCGTTGCTGGTGAAGGCATAAATTGTTGGGCTGAGGCGATCGCCGATCACCTTCTCGATCTCGTGTGGATAGATCATCGCCTTGTTCGACGCTACGACTGGCGTCGGCGCCGGCGCTGGTGGCAGCGGGCGCGGTGGCGCCGGTGGCCGTGGCGGAACCGGACTGGGCAACGGGCTGGGCGGCGGCGGCACGGTGCCGGGCGGCCGCTGCAGCGCCATCACGGAATTCTGGTCAAAGGCGCCTGCTGACAAGAATGTATCGGCAAACGACGCTTCGACAGTGCTGCCAGCGGCTGACATGACCACGGTTGGAATCAACACCAGGGCAAGGATCAACGCGGGCAGGAGAAGCAAAGTTCTTGACAAAGAACGCATAGAAATCCTCCTGAACGGGTTCACGAACACGATAGACTGAAGAAGCTGTACGCTCACGACGGATTTGGCGCCACACTACCGTCAGCTTTGCGCAGCACATTCGTCAACGATGACGGATGATGCGCCGGAAAAGTAACGCTGATTTCCGTCAACAAAACCTCAACAAAACCAGAGTGTTTGACAAAGCGCCTCAAAGCCTCTACCATGCAACCCGAAACAATCAGAGCGAGTAGCGTTGAGAAGCTGCACCACCCAGTGGGGGAAACGCCCCCCGGTGGGAAAATCAGAAGCCCCCCACGTTAGAATTTGAGGGTCAGAATTTGAGGGTCAGAGTTTGAGGGAAACGTATGGCATTGCTAGAGATTGTGACAGTGGACGGGCCTGACTACGAGGTGTTGCTCAAGAACACGCAACGCGTACGCGACTTTGGCCCCGCTCTGCACAAGTTATTGGATGATATGTTGGAGACAATGCGCGCGGCGCCCGGCGTCGGGCTAGCCGCACCGCAAGTCGGCGTCAGCCAGCGCGTCACCGTGATCGAGTACCCGGAAGACGAGGATGACCCCGACAACACCAAGCGCGTCTATGAACTGATCAACCCAGAGATCATCAAGAAGCGCGGCGCCGAGGTCGGTCAGGAGGGTTGCCTGAGTATTCCAGGTTTGGCGGCTGACGTAGAACGGGCAACCCACGTCGTCGTCAAGGCGCAGGATCGCTACGGCAAAGAAATCCGCATCAAAGCCTACGACTGGCTAGCGCGCATCTTTCAACACGAGATCGATCATCTCCACGGCATATTGATGACCGACAAGGCGCAGAAGGTCTATCGGCTGGTCAAGGCAGAGGATGGTGAAATCGACGCTGTGCCTATTGACGAGATTCCCGATTTTCATCGACAGGCGCAAGTTGCCTAAGCGCCTCTACGATTCCTTATAGACAACATAAATAGACTTTGCTCATCTTCCCGGAAGCTCAGAGCTTCCGGGAAGATATCGGATGTACGATGTTTGATTGTGCTATCTATTAGACACTGACGCCCTACCTCCTGGCGCGGTCAACAAGAAAGCGAGATGGGGTTGCCATCTCGCTTTCTTATTGCATAACAGGAGTGCTTCGCGTGCATTGGGTGGTGCGCATGCTCTCCAATGCACACATGATGGTCACCCATTACGGCGTCGCCTGTGGCGACGCTTCGACGACAGGGATGTCTGCAGGCGGATTGTTCACCAATTGCGCAAAAATCCACGCGCCGCTTTCGAGTTGGAACCACGTCCCATCGGCCGTCTGACCGACAATCTTTACCTCTTCGCCCTCAGCCGCCGCACCCACGATCGCCGCCTCAGTCGAGGGTGACTGTCGCAAATTGGCGGCAGTGATTACGGTCGCTGGCGCCGCTTCGGCAGCAGGCGCCGCAACCTCGACTACCACTTGTGGCGTGGGCGTTGGCAACAGGGCCGCCAGACTGATCGCCGGCGCCTGCTCTGTTGTCCCTGGCGTTGTTGCGACGCTCTGCGGCGTCGGCTCGCTCGCCAACGCGGGTGCGCCAACAGCACCATCACCAACCGCCGCGCTGTCAGTGACGGCTGGCGTCGCAACATCACTCGCAACATCAGCGGCGGCTGGCGTCGCAACATCACTCGCAACATCAGCGGCGGCTGGCGTCGCATTGACATTGGCGTCGTTGACAACGACAGGTGGGGCGACTAGATTCTCCGGCAAGGCTGCTGCACCATCGCGTGCAGCGACGACAGGCGTCGGGGCAGGCTGCTGCCAGAGCGCGATCTGCGACTGAGCGGCAGCAATGCCTTCTTCAATTTGGGCGCCAAACTGGGTAACCGACCACCAGACCAGACCGGCCAACACAGCAATCGCCAATACGACTACAAACGGCAATAGATTGATGCGACGTGGCGCTTCGAGTTCCGCCGTTTCTTCATGCAGCGCCACATCTTTCGGGCGATAATCGACAGCGCGTTCCGGTGGCAAGGGCGAACCAGCGCTGGTGTCGGCCAATACCGCTGCCAGCGATTCATCAGCGATGGCCCGTCGCCGCTCAATCATTTCAGTCGGTTCAAGTCCCAGATAGGTGGAGTAATTGCGCAGAAAGCCACGCCCTACCACCTCGCCGGGCAACAAGTCCCACTCATCAGATTCCAGCGCGGCCAGGTATTTCTGGCGGATGCGCGTGGCGACTTCTGCTTCGGCCAGCGTCACGCCCATCGCTTCACGCCGTTCGCGCAGGATCGGGCCGGTTGTGGCGCTCCCACTCTGGACGCCCGCGCGCCCGCCTTTGCCGCGCTCTGCTCTCGTTGGCGCTTCTGCGTTCGTGGGTTTCCGTGAATTGTATGTCAGCATATCCGCTGCGTATTCCATTGCCTTTACGTCCGAGCGACTGGACATCTTTGCCTCCATTATTGGCGGCTCGGAGACTGGTACACGAACGTGTGTACATCTGCAACCTTACGGCGCTACAGCTCTGCAAGTCTAGCCTGCCGCACACCCTTTGTCAACTCTACGCGCGCTTGCCAGCCTGCACGCGTGTGAGTTAAACGCCACCATCCAGCGTCTGGTTCCTACGCCATGCGTGCGAACACCCTACGTCACATTTTTGTTGCGGTGGCGCCTGTGAAACAATCACGCGCAGCGGTGCGTATTGATGGCGAGCGATCGGTTCATGTCAGACACAGCGCATCAGACACAGCGCATCAGACACAGCGAAAGGAACTACGATGCCCTATCAAGCCGAAATCAGCCGCACGAACCCCTCGTGCTTTCTCTTTCTCATCGACCAAAGCGGCTCCATGCAAGACCCCTTTGCCGGCGGCGAAAGCAGCCGACGCAAGGCTGATCTTCTGGCGGATGCCATCAATCGCTTGCTGCAGAACCTGGTGATCAAGTGCGCCAAGGAAGAAGGCATTCGCGACTACTTTTACGTCGGCGTGATCGGCTACGGTGAACGAGTCGGCCCGGCGTTGAGCGGACAGTTGGCTGGCCGCGATCTGGCGCCGATCAGCGACATTGGCAACCTGCCTGCACGCATCGAAGAGCGCAAAAAGAAAGTGGAGGATGGCGCTGGCGGGCTGGTCGAACAGACGATCCGCTTCCCGATCTGGTTCGATCCGATCTGCCATGGCGCGACGCCGATGGCGCAGGCGCTTACACTGGCGCACGATGTCCTGGCGCGCTGGCTGCCGCACCACCCGGACAGTTTTCCTCCCATCGTCATCAATATTAGCGATGGTGAGGCCACCGACGGCGATCCCTCTATCGCAGCGGACGCCTTGCGTAGCCTGGCCACCAGCGATGGCAACGTGCTGCTTTTCAATGTGCATCTCTCGGCCAAGGGCGCCAGACCCATCGAGTTTCCTGCCAGGCCCGATGCTCTGCCCGACGAGCACGCCCGGCTCATGTTCGATCTGTCCAGCCCACTAACGCCGGCGATGCGCACCATTGCGCAACAAGAGGGCTTTGTCGTCGAGGAAGGCGCTCGTGGCTTCGTCTTCAATGCCGACATGGTCTCCGTGATCAAGTTCCTTGACATCGGCACGCGGCCGAGCAATTTGCGGTAGGAGGGGCGAAGAGCGAGGAGAGTTGACTTGGCGCTTTCAATCCGTATGCAATGGTTGCCCAAAGCGGGCAATCGCGATGATGAATACGAGGATGCCTGCTGGCCGAATCATGCTGTGACCACATCGCAGCCAGTCGTGCGCTGCGCCGTCGCCGATGGCGCCACCGAAAGCTCCTTTGCCGGGCTGTGGGCGCGCCAGTTGGTGGCCGCCTACGCAGCTACAGACACCGCAGATTGGCTGACGACAGATTGGCTGACGACGCTGCCGCAGGAACAGGCGCGCTGGCAGGCACAGGTCGCCGCCCGGACGCTCCCCTGGTACGCTGAGGCGAAGGCGCGCAGCGGCGCTTTCGCCGCACTCTTGGGTGTAACGATCGCACACGACCCAGACGACGATGAGTGGACGTGGCAGGCCAGCGCCATTGGTGACTGTGCGCTCTTTCACGTGCGCAGCGAACGCCTGCTAACGAGTTTCCCAGCCACAACGACAGCCTTCTTCACCAGCCGGCCGCTACTCATCCCCAGTGTGCCCAATCAATTCGCGGCATTGGATGAGCACATCCAACAAGCCAGAGGTGACTCACAACCAGGCGACACACTTTACCTGACCACCGATGCGCTGGGGCAATGGCTCCTGCAGCAAGTCGAACAGGGCGCAACGCCTTGGCGCGCTGTCGAGACGGCGCTGGCAGGACGCAAGCGCGGCTTCCGGCGTTGGATTGCCGGGCTGCGCAGTCAAGGCCAATTACGGAATGACGACGTCACCCTGCTGCGCATCGGTTGGACGGAACGATAGGAACTATGGCGTGGCCGACACCCCAGGAATATAACGAAGCCATTCAAAATCCTGTAACGGCCTTTGTAGACCCCGAACTGCGCGCCGGACAGCCGGTGCTGACGCCGCTCGGTCTGCCGCGCCCCATCACAGGCGGCTTTGCCAGCGTCTACCAGATGGTCTGCGCGCAGCAACGCGTGTGGGCAGTGCGCTGTTTTCTACGCGACTTCGGCGATCACCAGGAACGATACGCCGCCATCAGCGCTCACCTTGCCCGCGTCAACCTGCCCTACATGGTCAACTTCGCCTTCCTGGCCGACGGCATCCGTGTAGGGGGGCGACTGCATCCTATACTCAAGATGGAGTGGGTTGAGGGCGAACCCTTTCTAGCTTATGTCGAACGCAGCCTCACGGCGCCCAACGCACTGCTCGACCTGGCGCAACAGTGGGTGCAGATGGCGCAGACGCTGGCGCGCGCCGGCATTGCGCACGGCGATCTTCAACATGGCAACGTGATCGTCGTGCGGGGGCGGCTAAAGCTGATCGACTACGATGGAATGTATGTGCCGGCGCTGGCGGGGCGTCGGAGTCACGAAGTCGGTCATCGCAACTATCAACATCCACAGCGCACTGAGACGCTCTTCAACCCCGAGATCGACCATTTTTCCACCTGGATCATTTACAGCTCATTGGTGGCGCTCGCCGCACAGCCGACGCTTTGGCGGCAACTGCGCGGCGGCGACGAGTGTCTGATCTTTCGCCGCGAGGATTTCGTGAACCCATCGCAATCGGCGACGCTGGCCGCGCTGGAACAGAGCGGCGACGTGCGTCTTGGCCGCCTGGCGGAGTTGCTGCGCGGGCTGCTGGCGCTGGCGCCAACACAGATTCCCCCCATCGACGGTCAGTTCGATCTCAACGCCATGCGGTCGCGTCCTACCGCTGCCTGGGTGCGCGACCATGTGTCGGGCAGCCCCGTGGCGATGACGCCGTCTACAACCGGTGCGTCACGCCCGGCGCCGATCTGGATCACTGATTTCATCGCTGTATCGCCGCCAGCGACGCCGGGTGCAACACCGGGCGCGCAGTGGCAACCGCGCCTGGTCGTCGTGGCATCGGCGCTCTTTGCGCTGGCAGCCTGGAGCTTGTTTGGCCTGGGCGCCGTGGGGTTGGCGGCGCCAGCATTGCTCTCCATAGCGCTGCTGGCCGGCAATACGGGATATCTGGCGCTGGATTACTGGCGCGCTCCAGCCGTAGCCGCTCGCCGCGATGTGCGTAGACGCCTCGCCACAGTCGCACGTCAGCAGCGCACCGCGACACGCTCGCTGGCTACGGCGGAGCGCGAACTTGCCTACATCCGGCTGATTCAGGCGCAGCAGTACGCGCGCATCGACCGGCTGATCGGCAAGGAGCAACAGGTGGAGCAGCAGGAGCTGGCGGCTCGCAACCAACGTCGCCAGCGTGCACTCGACGATCTCCAGGTGCAACGTCATCGTCTGCAACAGGAGACCGCACTGACGATTCAGCGCCTCGAGACGCACTACCACGAGCGCATCGGCGACATCGACCGCCAGTTAGGCGCGCTCCAACAATCAGAGCTTGCTGCGCAGCGACGCTTGTTGGAACAACGCCGCCAGAAATTTGTGAAAGATTTTCTACATCGGCAAAAAATCGAGAAAGCGCTGATCTCCGGCATCGGGCCAGGCATCAAGGAGCAGCTGAGGCAGCACGGCATCGTGCGCGTCACCGACGTAACAGCGCAACGGCTGGCGACCGTCCCTGGCGTGGGCGCCGCGCGCGCCGATGTGCTGCTCAGCTGGCGGCAACGCGTCGAGGAGCTTGCCTGGCAGGGTGCGCCAACCCACCTCGACCGTCGCGACGAGCGCACCATCCATCGCGAACACGAACGATTGCACGCGCGACTGACCAAAGCGCGCGAACGGCTGGAAGGCAAGCTCACCAGAGCGGTGACGGCTGTGCGTGAACAGACTGCCCGGCGCGCCACCACCCTGGCAACGCAGGAGACGCAAATCGAGGAACGCCACCGCGCGCAGGTCGCTACACTGCGCAAACGCCACCGTGAGCAAGTGGCAGCGCTGCGCACTGAGCGCGCACAGGTGGAGCAGCAGGCGGCCACTTTTGCGGCAGCCATGGAACAGGCGATCAGCCGCTTGCAGCAAACGCAGCAGCGCCTTGAGTGGGAACAGGCTACGCTCACCGCCGAACTCAACCATCAACCTCACGCCGATTTTCCTGGCTACGTGCGCCGCGCCCTCCTGCCCCGTTGAGGCGCCAGAGGAGCACAGCGCAACACCGATCGCCGCCTTCATCATGCGCAGCATCTTCAGAGATAGCCACCGCTGCAAGTATGGTACAATCCAGTTATGATTCGCAATGACGTCACACGCATCATCTTCATGGGCACACCTGATTTTGCGGCGCCTACCTTGCGCGCTTTGCTGGCGGCGGCGCCGGAACACAACTGGCAAGTCGTCGCCGTTGCGACACAGCCAGACCGCCCGGCGGGGCGCAGCAAACAGCCGGTGAGCAGCCCGGTCAAACACGTGGCGCAGGCCGCCGGTGTGCCGGTATTGCAGCCGGCCTCCCTGCGCAAAGAGCCGGCGACGATCGAGACGATCCGCCAACTAGCGCCCGATCTGATCGTCGTGGCGGCCTACGGTCTGATCCTGCCCAAACAGGTGTTGGAGATTCCCACCTTTGGCTGCATCAACGTGCACGCCAGTCTGCTGCCCGCCTATCGCGGCGCCTCACCGATCACCGCCGCTATCCTCGACGGGTTGACAGAGACCGGCGTCACGATCATGTTGATGGATGAGGGCATGGACACCGGCCCGGTGCTCCGTCAAGCGGTGCAACCCATCCAGCCCACTGACACAACGGCGACGCTGAGTGCGCGATTAGCCGACCAGGGCGCTGCGCTGCTGGTGTCAACGCTGATCGACTGGCGACGCGGCAACATTGCGCCCGTGCCGCAGTCAGGTTTGCCCGCAACACCCTCAACTTGCCGGTTGCTCAAGAAGGAAGATGGACGCATCGACTGGACGCAGCCCGCCGCCCACATCGAGCGCATGACGCGTGCGTATACACCCTGGCCCTCAGCCTACACGTTGTGGAAGGGCGAGCCGTTCAAGATTATCGAAGCCACAGTTGTTGCGGGGGACGCTGCGCCCGGTCACGTGATCCGCACACCGGAGGGAGTGGCAGTGGGAACTGGCGCCGGGCTGCTGTGCCTGCGCACGGTGCAACCGGCCGGCAAACGCCCACTGGACGTACGCAGCTTTCTCAACGGCGCTCCCGACTTTGTCGGCGCCAGGTTGTGAGGCGCAAGGTTGTGAGAAGGAGCGAGGAGCTGCGCTGGAGACAACACACGAAATCTCCTAATCTCCAATCTCCGCATTTGTTCCCAACCCCAGGCCGTGCTATACTGACCAACGCTTCGGGGTGTAGCGCAGCTTGGTAGCGCACTTGAATGGGGTTCAAGAGGTCGGAGGTTCAAATCCTCTCGCCCCGACCAGCGGCAAGGAAAGCTCCCACAGAAACCTGCGGGAGCTTTTTTGCACTTTGCGACAAGCCAGTGGGTGTGCTCACGCACAGCGAACAATGTCTGTTTGCAACTGACGATGGACAGTCAAATCGCCAACTTCCCAGGAATCTCGCCGACAGACCTGGAGTTACTCCGCAAAGTTGAGGCCGGGCTGCCAATCACGGCGGACGTGAGTCGCGCGGATATATTGCTATGTACGCCGCTCGCCAAAGACAAGGCGATCGTGGCGTTTCACGCCATCCCCAACTCGATCTCTTCTCTGTATCGCAAAGATGCCAGTGGGCGCATCCTCCATGCCGAGGAGCAACCGCTGCTGATGCAAGCGCTCAACAGCGGCAGCGGCGGGCGGCGTCAGCGTGAGGTGCTCAGCAACGGCGCACCGGTGATCCAGGATGTCTTCCCGATTCATAATCAGGAAGGCAAAGTAATCGGCGCCATGTTGGTCGAGACAAACATGATTGCCCACGAACGACAGCGCCGACGCAACCGCCACTTTCGTCAGGCGGTGGTGTGGATGCAAGAGATGTGTGCGCGCGGCGAGCTGGAAAGCGGCGCTGTCCTCCCCAGTTTCTCGCTTTATGACGGCGTCTACATGGTCGATTCTACGCGCACGATCGTCTATATGAGCGGCATCGCCGCCAACCTCTTCCGCAGCATCGGCATCACGCCGGAGGTGCGCGAGCAGCGACTGGCAGCGCTGGAGCCGTGCGACCGCGAGATTGTCGAGCGCGTCTTTGCCACCCATGCCTGTCATGCCGCCCGCGTCGAGAACGAGGATGGGCGCATCTGGGTGCGGTCAGCCATTCCCCTGCGCATGCCGACCATCACCTGGCGCAATTACTGGCTGGCGTTGCCATGGTCACCCTTTGCAGTGCACCACGCCGAGGCTGGCGGCGTCGATGCGGTGCTGGTGCTGCTCCACAACGCTACCGAAGCCGTGCAAAAAGAGCGTGAACTCAACGTCAAATCTGCCATCATCCAGGAAGTGCACCACCGCGTCAAGAATAACCTGCAGAACATTGCCGCCATCCTACGCATTCAGGCGCGCCGTGTGCAGAGCGATGAAGCGCGCCAGCATCTGACCGACGCCGTCAATCGCGTGCTCAGCATGTCAGTCATCCACGAATTTTTGAGCCAGGACGAACACCGGCCGATCAATGTCAAGGATGTCTGCCAGCGCATTGCCAGCCAGGTCAAGCAGGTGTCGGCTAACCCCGATCAGGAGATCACCATCCAGGTGCAAGGTTCGGCGGTGCGCTTGCCGGCCAGCCAGGCCACGCCGCTGGCGATGGTCGTCAACGAGCTGCTGCTCAATGCTGTCGAGCATGGCCTCAAAGATCGAGCACGCGGGCTGATCCGCATCACGCTGGAAGATCAGGGCGACGCTGTCACCCTGCAGGTCGAGGATGATGGAAGCGGGTTGCCGCCCGACTTCGACCCGACGCACATCGCGCATAGCTTGGGTTTGCAAATCGTCCACACGTTGGTGACCGACGATCTCAAGGGCACGCTGCGCATGGAATCCATCATGACGACGGGTGAGGCGGGGACCTTCGTCGCCGGTGCACGCGCCACTGTGACGGTGCCCAAGCGCAGCGGACGCATCGGTTAGCAGTCAGCTAGCAGTGTCGTTATTTGCCACAAAGAGTTTGCATAGATAGCAGGATATGCGGTAAAACTAAAGGTCGATTCATTGCAGGCGCTGGTGCACAGCGCGCTCTGCACCGCTGCAATTTGATTCTGGATGTTTCTTGCCGTGTTGGCGTCAGCGCGGACTTGCGCGGCGTCAACGCCAATCGACCCGGTCGCCAGCAAAAGGAGCTGTGAGCGTGGAACGCACACGAGTGATTATCGCCGACGATGAGTCCTTGATCCGCATGGACCTGCGGGAAATGCTGACCAACCTGGGCTACCTGGTGGTGGGCGAGGTGGGTGACGGTCGCAGTGCGGTCAACCTGGCGCGTGAACTGCGCCCAGACATCATCATCATGGACATCAAGATGCCGGATATGGACGGGATCGAGGCTGCCAAAGTGCTCACGGAGGAGCGCATCGCCCCTGTGTTGCTGCTCAGCGCCTACAGCCAGCAAGAGCTTGTCCAACGTGCGCGGCAGGCTGGGGTCGCCGGCTACCTGGTCAAGCCGTTCCGCGAAAGCGACCTGACGCCCGCCATCGAAGTCGCGCTGGCGCGCTTCAGCGAATTCCGCACCATGGAGCGCGAAGTCACCAGCCTGCAGGACGCGCTGGAGACGCGCAAAGCCGTCGATCGCGCCAAAGGCATCCTGATGGACACGCAGGGGCTGACCGAAACCGAGGCCTTCCGCAAGATTCAGAAGATGAGCATGAACAATCGCAAGCCGATGCGCGCCGTCGCCGAAGCCATCATCCTGGCGCATCAGGTCAGCGAGCAGTAAGCGCTTTCGGGGCTGCGGCGAAGTAGCAATGACGCCATCGACAGCGATACGCCCTTCACCCTCGCCCCTTGTCAACAGGTGTCAGTTTGAAGTTATCAATCGTCATGCCCGTTTACAATGAGCGGGCCACACTGGAACAAATTGTGCGGCTGGTGCGCACCGTCGACTTGACAGTGAACGCAGCGGGCGAAAACCCAAATCTCGGCGGCCCTGTGACCGTGGAGCGCGAGATCGTCATTGTGGATGATGGCTCCACCGATGGCACCCGCGACATTCTCGCCGAGTGGCGGCAATCCCCACAGCCCGACACGAAGATCATTTTTCATCAGGCCAATGGCGGTAAGGGCGCCGCACTGCGCACGGGCTTCGAACACGCCACTGGCGACATCATCGTGATTCAGGATGCCGACCTGGAATACGATCCGCGCGACTACGTCAAGCTGCTCGAACCAATCCTGGATGGGCGCGCGCCGGTTGTCTATGGCAGTCGCTTCCTGGGCGGGCCGCGCGCAGCAATGAGTCTGAGCCACACCTTTGGCAACCAGATGCTCACGATCGTGACCAACCTCTTCTACGGCACGTCGCTCTCGGACATGGAGACGTGCTACAAATGCTTTCGCCGCGATGTTATCGCCGGGATGCCTCTGCGCAGCCGACGCTTCGAGATCGAGCCAGAGCTGACCGCCAAAATCCTCAAACGCGGCTACACCATCTTCGAGGTGCCGATCAGCTACAACGGGCGCGCCTTCCACGAAGGAAAGAAGATCACCTGGCGCGATGGCATCACTGCCTTGCGCACTCTGGTGAAGTACCGGTTCGTCGACTAGACCATGCCGCCTGCCGCAACCTCAGCGCCGCCCCAGCGATCCCACCGGCGCCATCCTGACGCAGCGCCGCACAGGCAGCGCGGGGCGCCAATCGCCCTTGGGCTGGTGCAGGGCGGTACGCTGACGCAGCAACTGGTCGTGAGCGAACGACTCCTGTTGCTCAGTGTCCTGTTGACCGGCTTTGCACTGCGCCTGCCCTTGCTCGACCGCTTTCCCTTTCATCAGGACGAAGCCATTTACAGCTACTGGGCGCGCTACGGGCGTCACGTCGATCCGCTTTTTCTGCACGTCTGGCCCGACAAGCCGCCGCTCTATCTCTGGTTGTTGGGCAGCACATTCGACCTGCTGGGCGCAACGCCTGCCGCCGCCCGCTTTTTCAATATCACCGTCAGTACGCTCACGCTTGCGGTCGTGGCGGCGCTGGCGCGGCAATGGTGGGATGCGCGCACAGGCATGCTCGCAGCCTTATTGCTGGCGCTCAGTCCCTTTGCTGTCAGTTTTGCCCCGACTGCCTTCACCGACCCACTGCTGGTGCTGGCTGGAATGCTGGCGCTGCTGGCTGTCGTGCGCCGCCGCTACTTCTGGGCGGGCGTCTGGTTGGGCGTAGCAATCATGACCAAGCAGCAAGGCGTACTATACGCGCCGCTGGTGCTTGGTTTCGGGAGCTATGCGCAACACGGCCAGCGCAGGCTGCTGCGCGGCGCAGCTGCGCTGGCCGTCGGTCTTTTGCTGATCGTGGCGCCGATCCTGTGGTGGGATAGCCTGCGCTGGGCCGTGGCGCCTTCGCCATGGGACCTGGGCGCGCGCAATGCTGCTGGTTTTGCGCTGGCGGCGCCGGAACAGTGGTGGTCACGCGCACATGCTTGGTTGGAACTGGGCCGCTATTTACTGGGCGACACCTGGTCGTGGTGGCTGTTGGCGGCGTTACTGGCATATGGCGCCCTCCGCTGGCGGCAGTCTCATTACAGGACGCCCTACCGGGCGCCGGCATTGGGACTGGCGCTGTGGGGAGCGGCGTTCCTGGCGCTGCACATCGTCACCACAGTGCAAGTGTGGGATCGCTACCTCTTGCCGCTGGCGCCAGTGGTGGCGCTACTGGTGGCGTTTACCATGACCACCGTCGTTGCTGCTAGTGCAGCCTCTCGGTTACACGACCCTGCCCACGCCACGCGCCCGCTCTGGAGAGCACACCGCAGGCATTGGGCGGGGCGGGGCGGCTGGACGCCGCATCTGCTGGCGGCGCTGCTGATGTTGGCGCTGGCAGGGCCGGCGCTTCGGGCGGCGCAAGGTCGGTTGCCGTTGGGCGGCGATCATGGCGCTTACACCGGCCTGGACACAGTCGCCGCCTGGTTGAACGCGCACAGCGACGCCAGACCGGCCGTCTATCAACGCAATCTGGGCTGGCATTTCCAGTTCTATCTGTTCGACGCCGTACAGGCGGATCAGGTGGAGCTGCGCTGGTATCCGAGCGCCGTCTATCTGGCCGACAACGCCGCCAAGACGCCACATCGTCCACGTTATCTCGTCACTGCCGACTGGTCACCGGAGCGCAATCTGTCCACACAACTGGCGCTGCGACGGCTGACGGCGCAGGTGAGGCTACGCGTTGGCAATTTCACCGTCTACGAACTGAGTGAAACAGCGACGCCGCCCTCAACCTGGCGCATCTGTGCAGCGCGAAGCGAAGGGCGGGCAGCGGCGTCGCCTGACAGGGCCGAACCGTTCGCAGGCTTCCCGGTGCTGACACTGCCACAACAACCGCTTCTTGCCTGCCCCGTGGAGCATCAACCGTGAGTCACAGCGACCATATCAGCGGACGCAGGCGTCGCGGCTGGAGTGGAGATGTGCTCGCCGCCGCGCTGCTGGCCGGCTTTGTCCTGCTCCTCTACGCACCGTTGCTGTTCACCAATCGCGTGCTGGCGGGAGGCGACATCCAACTGTACTTCTACCCGTACTGGGAATATGTTGGCGCCACGCTGCGGGCAGGACACCTGCCGTTTTGGGACCCCTATCTCTTTCTCGGCGCGCCGCTGCTGGCGAATCCGCAGGCGGCGACGCTCTATCCGCTGCATTGGCCTCTCTTCGCCGCCGGCGGGATGGGACTGGCTGTCACAGCGCAAATCTACTGGAGCGCGACGCTTCACACCTGGCTGTTGGGGCTAGGCGGCTACACATTGCTGCGGCGCTGGCGCTATCCCGTTGCGGCGGCGCTGCTGACCGGCATCGTCCTGGCAGGGAGCGGCTTTGTGGGCGGGCTGCTGGGACATATCAACCAGTTGAACGCGGTGACCTGGCTACCGTGGGCGGCGTGCTGCCTCGTCGCCGTGCAGGTGAAGCCTGATCAAGCCTGGCCTGCCTGGCGCACTCTGCTGCTGGCAGGTGCGGGCTTTGCCGTATTGACAGCGCTGATGTTGCTGGCCGGTCACACGCAGAGTGTCTTTATCAACCTCTTTGGGCTGGGCGTCTGGCTTGTCTGGCCGTGGGGTCAAGCGAGGGCGCAAAGGCGAAAAGGCAACGGGGAAGACGCCTGGCACACGTTGCGCTTCACGCTGCACCCTGTAAACTTCAAGCGTTACCTGCGCGCTATCATGCCTGGCTTGCTGGTCTACTTTGCCGGCGTGGCGATTGGGGCGCTGTTGGCAGCGCCACAACTGCTGCCAACGCTGGAGCTGAGCAGGCTGGGGCTACGCAGCGGCGGGCTGGACTACGGCGAAGCGAGCAGTTTCAGCCTCAAGCCGCTGGCGCTGGGCTGGACCTTGCTGCCGAGCTACGGGCTGGCAAGCCTCAGCGCCGTCTTCGACACGCCGGGCTACACCGAGTACGTCGCCTACGTCGGCGTCATCGGGCTAGTCTTCGCAGCGATCGGCGCCTGGCGTGGGCGTGGCCCAGCACGGGGATTCGGCTTGCTCCTGGTAGGGCTGGGGCTGTTTCTGGGGCTGGGGCGTTGGAATCCAATCTACTTCCTGCTCTACCAGGTTGCACCAGGCTTTGACCTCTTCCGCGCCCCGGCGCGCTGGATGATGCTCTACACGCTGGGCGCAGCAGTACTGGCGGGCGTTGGGCTGGCGGCGCTGTGGACGTGGCGCCCTGCGCTGGCGCGCACGCTTCCCACTGCACTGCTGCTTGGCCTGGTCGCCATCGAGCTGCTGGTTGCCGCGCGCGCCCTGCCACACACACACCCAACTGCACCCCAAGCCGTTTTCGAGGTGCGCACGGCGCCGGCGCATCTGCTCACCAGCCCTGACCGCACCGCAGTTGCACCGGCGGCGGCAGGACGTTTTCTGGGCATGAGCACGATCACCTACGACCCCGGCGATATGGCTGACTATCAACGCGTCTTTCGCGAAAGCGAGCCACCGCAACTTGACGCCACCGCCTTCCACGATCTCGTGATTGCGCTCAAGGTGCAGGAGTTGCTGGCGCCGAACCTGCCGCTTTTCTGGCGCATCCCGGCGGTGGATGGCTTCGATGGCGGCGTATTGCCACTGCAACGCTACATCCGCTTTGCTGGGCTGCTGATCCCGCCCGACCGTCTGGTGCCGGATGGCCGCCTGCGCGAGCAGATCACCGAGATGCCGGATAGTCGTGTGCTGGCCATGCTCAACGTGGCCTACATCGTCACCGACAAGGTGCGCGACCTGTGGTTCGAGGATGTCTTCTACGACCGCCAGATCGGCGCGAACTTGGGCCGGGCGCCCGATCCGCTCGTAGTCGAAGCGCCCCTGCCCTTTGCCGCGACGCACATCGATCTAATCGGCTATGTCGATGGCGACGCTGCCGCGCTCAGCGCACTAGCGCAAAGAGCGCAGTCAGTTGCTCAACTTGAAGTCGTCGGACGGAGTGGCGAAACTGAACGCTTTACGCTGACAGCGGGTGGCGCACCGGGCGCGCATTTTGCCGATGGCGCCCTTGACAGCGACATGGCCGCCAACGCTGGGGCAGTAGTCGCCTATCGCGATATCGAAGGCGGGCGTCAGGAGTACCGGGCGCGGCTGCCACTTGCTGCGCCGATGGAGGTGGCTGAACTCCGCTTTACTGCGGCGCCGGGCGACGTAGCGCTGGTCGTGCAGGCGGCGACGCTCTACGATGCACGCACCAAGATGTTCAGCGCCCTACTGCCCAGCGATCGCGGTCGCTTTCGGCTGGAACACAGCGGCGATGTCAAGGTCTATCGCAACCTGGACGTGACGCCGCGCGCCTATCTTGCCGGCGCCATGGCGACAGTGGCGGATGCGGATGCGGCGCTGACGTTGCTGCGCACTCAGGCCGGTCGCATCACCGTGGTCGAGGGTGCGCTGGATGGGGCGCAGCCGGCCGGCCCTGGCGATCGCGCCGAGATCGTCGCCTATGCGCCGGAACGCGTCGAAATAGTGACGCATAGCGCCGCACCGGCGCTGCTGGTGCTGAGCGACAGCTTCTATCCAGGCTGGCGAGCGACGGTCAATGGTGCGCCTACACCGATCAAGGCCGTCAACGGGCTATTTCGCGGCGTCGTTGTGCCGCCCGGCGAACAGCGCGTGATCTTCACCTTTGCACCGACGGATTGGCGCAGCGGGCTATGGCTGGCTGGCAGCGGCGCAATCTTGCTGCTGTTGATGTTGGGCAGCGCCTGGCGCGTTCGCCGCGTGGCTCCGCGTGCGCTATAATATAGAGCGATAACGGGACGCACCCCAGGAAAAGGTAAACAGAAATGAATGGGTTCAACCGTTTTGTCGCCATCGTACTTTGGTTCGTGCTGCTGGCCGGGCTATTGGTCGCCGCCATCGCACCACTCCAGAGCGTTGCCTGGTTGCAGGCTACACTAACAGCATTGTCCGCCTGGATGACAGTCAACCAGGCGGACAATCCGGCGTACTTCATCGTTGGGCAAGCTGCAGTAGGCATCGGCGCCATTCTGATTCTAGGTGCGCTGCTCTTCTTTGAGGTGTCAACCATGCGACGTCGCGGGGTGCGCATTCGCACGCTCGAAGGCGGTGCGGCGGAACTGGACACGATCAGCGTGGAGCGGCGCCTACAGTGGCATCTCGACCAAGTGGCGGACGTCATCACGGTGGTGCCCGCAGTGCGTGCGCGCGGCGGCTCGGTGGACATCAAACTCGAAATCGAAGCGGCGCCAGATATCGACATCCCTCTCAAGACTGACGAAGTTGTGGAAGTCACACGCGACATCATCGAACAAGACATGGGATTGCGGCTGGGCAAACTCGACGTGCAGCTGCGTTGCGCCCCCTTCGAGCCAGAATGGAACGCCTGACCACCACCATGACCCTTGCCAACCCACCGTCAGCGATGACGCTTGGGCGCTTTGTCCGCGTCACGCTGCACAACCTGCGTCTGCTGATCGACACCTATTCTGGGAGCACTGTCTCTGGGAGCACTGTTGCATCACCCATGCCCGAAGCGAACACAAACGCCACCGTCAACACCGACCAACTCGATGAAGATAATTCAGCTGTCACACTGCCAGACGTTGCCCCCATGTCGCTGCCAACCGACGCCGCCGCCTCACGCGGCGAGATGCACGCCGCCGAGGAGTCTCACATCCAACCGGCGCTGAACCTGCCAACTGCGGATGCTGCAGTCGTGCTGGCGGCGGAGACCGCAAGCGGCGCGCTGGTGGTGCGCACTGGCGAGACGGCGCTGTCGATGCTGGCCATGTTGGAAAGCCTGCTCTTCGTCGCTGATGGCCCGGTCGAAGCGACACAACTGGCGCGCGTGCTCGACACACCGGTCGAAGTCGTTGAGGGTCACTTGCGCCGGCTGGCGGAGGAATATCACACGCAAGGACGCGGGCTACGCGTGGCCGAGCGCAACGGTCGCTTCCAGCTAGTGACTGCACCTGCCGCCGCTCCTCTCATTGAGACCTTCCTCAATCTGGACATGACCACCAAACTGAGCGCGCCGGCGCTCGAAACGTTGGCCGTCGTCGCTTATCGCCAGCCGGTGACGCGCGCTCAGGTGGAGGCAGTGCGCGGCGTGGATTGTTCGGGCATCTTGCGCTCACTGCTGCAACGCGGGCTGGTCGAAGAAGTCGATCGGCTCGACGCGCCGGGGCGTCCGGTGCGCTATGGCGTGACCGACCTTTTCATGCAGCACTTCGGGCTGACAGGGCTGCACGAGCTCCCCCCCTTGGCAAGCGGCGAAGCCGAGCAGCTCGATGGCGTGCTAGAGCGTGAGATGGATGAGATGTAGCGGACAGAGCGGTCGTGCGCCCTGTCCTTTGCCAGCCGCGCGGTTTGCGTCTACAATCCCATTGGCGAGCATCACAAACGACGCTACTGACCACCCGAAGAGCACCCGCACGATTCAGTCAGCATTGTCAGTTCAGTGATTGGCAATTGGTTGGTAAAATGTCATGTAAGTCACTGCGGCGCAGGCCATCATAGTCGTGCAGGCGTCGCCAGTTGTTGACGCCTGCACCGAGCCGACGCACAGCGCAACATCACAACACCGGCTCGGTTGCCATCATCGCCCGCGTGATCGGTCGCGATGGCAGCGCCCGCTTCATATCAATGCAAGGGAGACAGAATGCGCACCCATACTCGTTGGATTTGGCTGCTCCTGGCTGCAATCCTGCTCGGCGTCGTGAGCCTGACGCCGCTGGCAGCCGTACAGGCGGCCGAGAAAAGCATCGTCTGGGAACGCTTCGACGTCGATATCCAGGTCAATCCAGATGGCACCTTCGATGTCGCCGAACACCAGGCCATCCGTTTCATAGATGGCGCCTTCACCTTTGGCTATCGCAACATCCCGAAACGCAATCTTTCCTATCTATCAAATTGGGCGGTGACCGATGCCTCCGGCAATGTCTATACGCAGGCGCAGAGCGGTGGGCTGCCCTTCACCTTTGTCGTGGATGACGATGGCGCCAGCTACACGATCCGCTGGTACTTCCCAGAGACCACCACGCCGCAGACGTACATCCTCCGCTATCGCGTCCATGACGGGCTGCGCTACTACGCAGGGGGCGACCAGGTATGGTGGAAGGCAGTCTACGGCGACCGACAATTCCCGGTGCTCAGCGCGCGCGTGCGCGTGACCGTGCCCAGCCCAGCGACGATCGACGAGTGGGCAGCCTACATCAACGGCGGCGACGCGCGCAGTAGAGTGACGGCGGAGCGTCTCGACAACAACCGCGCCATCGTCTTCAAGACCCAACAAACCCTCTATGCAGGCGAGGAATTAGAGGTGCGCGCCCAGTTTACACATGGCGTGGTGGCGGGCGCAGCGCCGAGCTGGCAGGCTGCCGCCGATGCTGCGGCCGCTGAAGCCGAAGCAGCGCAGGCGTTTCGTGAACGGTGGGGGCCGGTTGCCACAACCTTGTTGGGGACACTGGGGCTGGCGCTGCTGTTGGGCGGCCCGGCGCTGGTCTACCTGCTCTGGTACAAGTATGGGCGCGACAAGCCGGTGCAGCGCGTGGCCGATTATTTGCCCGAACCCCCTGATGACCTGCCGCCGGGGTTAGCTGGCACATTGCTCGACGAAAGCGCCGACATGCAGGATATCGTCGCCACCGTCGTTGACCTGGCGCGGCGCAAAGCGCTCAGCATCACCGAAGTCAAGGAAGAGGGCTTCTTCCGCATGGGCACGGATTTCATCTATCGCCGAGAGCGAGAAGACATGCCGATGGCGGACTTTGAGCGGCAACTGCTGACGGACATCTTCGGCTCCGGGCATGAGAAGAAGCTCTCCAAACTGAAGAACAATTTCTACAAAGACATTCCGGGCATCAAGACCGCCATGTACAATGAGCTGATTGCGCGCGGCTACTACCGCCGTAACCCGGAATCGGTGCGAACACAATTTGGCTGCCTGGGCGGCGCGGCGATGGTCGTGGCAGGCTTATTGTTGGCGCTCTTCATCTTCCTCTTCATCGACTTGTCGGCGGCGGCGATCTGTCCTGGCATCGGTCTTTTTGCGATCGCCGTGTCGCTGCTGATTGCCGCGCGTTTCATGCCACGCAAGACCGATGCTGGCGCTGAAGCCGCTGCGCGCTGGAAAGCCTTCAAGGAGTACCTGCGCAACATCGACAAATACGCCGACGTCGAAGCGCAGAAAGAAATCTGGGATCGCTGGCTGCCCTACGCCATCGCCTTTGGCATCGACAAGGACTACATTCGCAAGTTCGAGGCGGTCAACGCACCGGCGCCGGGCTGGTACATCCCCTCGCCAACAATGTATGGCCCCTATCGCCGTTGGTACTACGGCCCTGGTAGTGGTCAGCCGATGACCCTGCCAGGCAGTGGTGAAGGCGGATCGTCGGGCGGGGGCAGCTTTGGCGGCAGCCTCAGCGACGCCTCGCGCGGCATGGGCACGAGCTTGGCTGCCATGAGCGCTGGCTTGGGCGCCATGTTAAGCAGCACCAGCAACGTCCTCACCAGCCGACCGAGCAGTTCGAGCAGCGGCGGCGGTTGGAGTGGCGGCGGCTTCAGCGGTGGCGGCGGCGGCGGCGGTGGCGGCGGCGGCGGTGGCGGTGGCGGCTTCGGCTAAGATCGGCGTGATGCGTGATGCGTGATGAGACACAAAATCCGCAACACGTTCCACGCAACACGTTCCAAGCAACACGGAACAAACTCGAAAGCAAGGTGAGTATGGTTGGCAGTGGAAAGACGGTTGGTTTGATTTTGATGATTGTCAGCGCCGTATTGTTGCTGATATTCGGCGCCTGGTTGTTGACGGCGTTCTCAACCAGTGAAACGAGCAGCGGCGGGGCCGTGCTAGGGCTAGGGCTGGCGCTGCTGGTGATGGCGCCGCTCTTTGGCATCGGCGCGTACCTCTTCCGCAAAGGTGGTCAGGAGCAGCAGGAGTACGCCCAGGTCGCCAAAGAGAAGCAGATTCTCAACGCCGTGCTCACACGTGGACAGGTGACAATCGCCGAGCTGGTGGCGGAGATGCAGTTGCCGCGCGAGGAGATCGAGCAAATGATCCACGATCTGGTGGGCAAACAACTCTTCAGCGGCGCCATCAACTGGGAGAAGGGCATTCTCTACAGCGTCGAGAGCCAGAAGCTCACCGGCGACCAGAAATGCCCCAACTGTGGCGGCGATCTCAAATTCGCAGGCAAGGGCTTGATCGTATGTCCGTACTGTGGCAGCCAGGTCTTCTTGACAAAGCGGGCGGCGGCGCAGACGGCAGGGTAATGATCAATCGCTGAATCTCGCAATTGCCAAAGCCCGGTGAGGTGGAGATTGAGAGATTATGCGATCTAGTGATTGAGCGGCGGCATGATTGATTTCACTAAGGAGGAAAAGGAATGGCCGACAATTTTGTGGAATTTGCCAAGAGTCAGATGGGCGCAGTCGAAAAACTGCTGAAGGGATTGCCAGGGATTAGCGGCTATATCGACAAGGAACTGCGCCGCGATGCCGACAAGCGCGTGCGCGAGGCCATTGCTGCTGCGCTCGACCAAAGCAAGGCCACGCTGATCGGCGTACAGAACGCGCTGCTCAAGGGTGGTGGCCTGGCGCTGATGGACGATGTCAACGCTGCGTTGATCAACTTGCAGACGCTCGCCGACCGCATCAAGACCGCCAGCTATGGCTATGCAGGGCTGTTTGATCCAGTGCGCATCAAAGAGCAACAGCTTGACGCATTGGTGCGCTTTGACAAGGCGTTAGCCCAACAGGTCGGCGTCGTCAATGAGAAGATCGCAGCGCTGGCGCAGGCTGTCAAGGAAAAAGCCGGCGTCGATGCCGCCATCGAGCAATTGAACCAGACCGTGAACGAATTGAACGCCTTGTTCGCCAAGCGCAGCCAGGCAGTTGAGCAGCCAGGGTTGCTGGACGATCCTGCCTACGCACCGCCCGCTGATGGCGTGTCCAACTAATTTTTCCGCCGACTTTTTCCGCCGACACTGCGTCGCAAAAGGAGAACCACCATGCCAAGAATCATTGATGTCGTCGAAGCCCCCAATCAGGGAGCGAATGAGCTGGTCGTCCGCATCCCAGAGGTAGGGTCGGGCGACTTCCGCCTGGGCAGCCAGGTGATCGTGCGCGAGAGCCAGAACGCCATCTTCTACCGCGACGGCAAATCGCTCGACATGTTCGGACCGGGACGCCACACGATCACCACCGCCAACCTGCCATTGCTCAGCAGCGTGATGAACTTTTTCACCGGTGGCAACAACGTCTTCACCGCCGAAGTCTATTTCGTGAATATGCGCGAGTTCACCGATCTGAAGTGGGGGACGCCACAGCCGATCAGCCTGCGCGACAGCGAGCTGGGCTTTGCACGCGTGCGCGGCTTCGGCCAGTACACCATCCAGATCGCCGAACCCAAACGCTTTGTCGACCAGATCGTCGGCACGCAGGGTCTGTACCAGACCAGCCAGATCGAAGATTACCTGCGCAACACCATCATCAGCAACATCACCGACGTGCTGGGCGAAAACATGACCAGCATCTTTGACCTGCCCAGACTGATGGATGAGTTGGGCGCCGCCGTCAAGGCCAAAGCCACCGACGCTTTCGCCGCCATGGGCATCGCTCTCAAGCAGTTGATGGTCGTCTCGATCACACCGACCGATGAAACAGCAAAAGCCATCGACGAGCGCGCCAGCATGGGCGCCATTGGCAACATGGACGCCTACATGAAGTACAAGGCCGCCAAGGCGATGGGGGATGCCGCCAACAATCCGGCCGGCGGCGGCGCCGCCGCCGGCGTCGGTCTGGGCGCAGGCATGGGCGTCGGCGCAGGCATGGCCGGCATGATCCTGCAGTCGATGCAGACGCCGACGCCCGCCGCGGCGCCAGCAGCCGGTGCATCGGCGTCTGCCGTCCCCGCCGTGATGACGCTGGAGGAGGCCGCCGCCTATCTCAAGGTCTCCGCCGCCGATGTGCAGGCTGCCATCGATGCCGGTGACCTGAAAGCCAAGAAGATCGGCGCCCAATACCGCATTGCCAAGGAGGCCATCGACGCCTACCTAGCCAGTTGACGGCGCATATTGCCGACCTGCACCAGCTTGAACGCTAATGACGTGGATTTGGCAGATTGGCGCGGATGAAAGAAAATCCGTGTCGATCCGCTGAATCTGCGTCATCTGCATGCTGGCGATTGATCATGCCCGTTGACTCCGTTGATCCTTTCTATTCTATGAGCGAGGCGTCTTGCGATGGAAGAGACCCATCCTCCGGTCACACCTGAACGGCAACCACCCAACCGCATCACACCTTGGGAGATCGCACTGGCGGCCGTGGTGCTTGTTGCGTGTCTGCTGGGCGGGCTGGCGCTGGCTGAGCTACAGACGCCCGGACCAGTAGTCGGGGTCTTGCGTTTCAGCCAGGTGATCGACTTCGATACGGCCGCCCAGGTCGTCGACCTGCTCGAAGCCGCCCGCAACGACCCTGGCGTCGCCGGCTTGGTGCTCGAACTTTCCAGCCCGGGCGGCTACGCGACCAGCAGCGAAACGATCTTCTATGCACTGCTCAACTTCCGCCAGACCAAGCCGCTGGTCGTCGTAGTGGATGGAATGGCGGCCAGCGGGGGCTATTATATGGCCGCCGCCGCCAACCGCATCTTTGCACCGCCCAGCAGTTACATCGGCAATGTTGGCACGCGCGGGAGCCGCCCCACCGACCCAGCGCTGGCGCCTGATGAGTTGAGCAGCGGTCCCTACAAACTGGAAGGCGGCAGCCGTTTCGAGCAGATTCATCAACTCGATCTGGTGCGCAATGCCTTCGTGAACAATGTCGTGACGCAGCGCACCTACGCCGAGATGAACCCACTCAAGCTCACCGCCGCCGAACTCGCCGAGGCGCGCCTGTATCTGGGCAGCGAGGCGCTGGCGCTCGGCTTGATTGACGGCGAAGGCAGTCGCACCGAGGGCGTTGAGGCTGCGGCTGCGCTCGCCGGGTTGAGCGCCTACCAGGTCGTCGATCTTCCCACTTATCTGAACATGCCGCCGATCGGCGCCGTTGCGGATTCGACGGCAGCGGCGCAGGCGTTGCTGGCCAGCGCCCCGCCCGGTGCGATCTTCATGCTAGATTCGCGCATCCCTTTCCCAGAGACTCTGTCTGCGCGCACCCAGTGGCAACTGCATAAGCCGCGCAACGGCATCGCCGCTGGACTGCTCAACCCGGCGCCCCCAACCACCTTCGCCGAAGCCCTGGCGCCCGTCACACAACCTTGAGGAACACACCCATGAAACCTGGCGCCCGTTGGCTCCTCGTCGCAATCATTGGCTTGTTGCTGCTGGTCGGGCCATCAATCCTGCGCTACTTGCAAGCCAACCCACCACCCGCAGTCTACGCGCCGCCTGCCATCCCCACCGCTGCGGTCGCGGCCACACCGATCCCAACCGCCACGCCGGTCTCTCTCGTCGCCCCGCCCACCGCTGCCACGACCGCTGCCATCCGACGCGGCCCCGTCATCGTCGATCTGGCGCATTACGCCAGGGTGGAGCGCAATCGTTTTCAGCCCCTGGCCGCCGCCCTTGCCACCCAGGGCATCGACCTGCGCTTTTGGCTGCCAACGGTCTCGGCGGATGTGGAATCGCTCGCTGCGTTCCCCGATCAGTCCGACGCGCTGCAGGCAACGCTGGCCGATGCAACCGCACTGGTCGTCATCAGCCCCTTCTTCCTCTACTCTGACAAAGAGGTGCAGGTTGTCACCCGCTTCCTGGCGGATGGTGGACGTCTGTTGCTCATCAGCGATCCCGACATCGAGGGAGACGCTGCGCGCGACACCAACAGCCTGGCGGCGCGCTTCGATGTGATCTTCAATGAAGATTACCTCTACGACACCGTCGACAACGACGAAAACTTCACGCATTTCTTCCAGGGTGGCTTCTTTGACCAGGCTGCCAACCTGGCAGGCAGCCGGATTGCGTTCTATGGCGGGCGCAGCATCGACGGTGCAGTGACGCCGCAAGTGCGCAGCGCCGCCACCACGCTCAGTAGCCTGCGCACCGGACAGAGCGGCTTCACGACGGTGGCGATCGGTGGGCTGGCAGCCAACAACAGCGTCGGACGCGTGCTGGCGCTCAGCGACTTCGACGCGCTGACGGACCCCTACGTGGCGCGTCACGACAACCGTAAGCTGCTCGACTTTGTGGCCAATTTTCTCGCCGGCGGCGCACGGAATCAGACCATCGCCGACTTTCCGGCATTCCTGGGTAAAGACGTTGCGCTCATCATTGACAGCAGCGACCCCGTTGGCGCTGAAGCCGTGAGCAAGGCCGCCGAACTGCAGCGCGTGTTGGAGGCATCAGGGCGCACGCTCCGGCTGGGCGCCACCAGTTGGCTAACTGACAGCACTGCCGCTGGCGCCGCCGACTTGCTCTACGTCGCCTACTTCGAGGATGCTGACCGCGCCACCACGCTGCTCGCCGACGCCGGTTTTACTCTGGAGACGCGCCTCATCACGCCGACCCTGCCTGCATCAGCCGCCTTGCCAGCGACGGAGAGCACGCCCGCCGCGCCCACGCCCTCAGCGGCGCCTGGTGAGATGACGGCGCCTGCGACAGCCACACCGACGCCGCTTCCCGAGCTGCCTGCGCTGCCGCCTGCCCCGGATGTTCCGCCAACCTTCCTCCCAGAGAGCACGCCGCTCACGTTGACGAGGGCGCCCGACGGCGTTGCACAGCAAAACCCTGCGCCCACCCCGACGCAGTCCCCTGTAGCGACGGCCACGCCAGCTCCAGAGACACCTACAGAGTCAACGTCGGCGCCAGATTCAGAACCAGCGCTGGCAGCCCCCGACACAATCGCCACATCTGACACCACACGCTCGGCTACGCCGGCACCGACGCCGACGACGCAGGTCTACCTGGTGCGCGCGGACGGCATTCAGCTGCTGGCAGATGAAACGCTGCTCTTCCTCCAGCGCACTGCGACAGACGGCCGCAAGACAGACGGCCGCAAGACGGTCGCTGTGCTTGGCGCCGATGCCGATGCACTCAGCGCAGGACTGGCGCGCCTGATGAGCCGCGATCTGAGCAATTGCCTGATTCAAGATGACCTGGTGATCTGTCCTTACGCCACTCATACGAGCAGAGCGGCTACACAGCCCACGTCTACGCCTTCCGCCGACGTGTCGCTGCCAGACAGGGACGCCAAAGCCACGCCCCAGAGCGAAAGCGACGCCCTGATCCTGATCGTGGACGACGATCGCAACGCGGTCGCAGGCGATGTTGGCGAGGCGGAACTGTATGCAGCGTTGCTGGTGCGCGCCGGTCATACGCCGACGCTGTGGTCAACGCAACAGAATGGCTACCCGGAACAGGACGTGCTCCGCAACTTTACCTGGATTATCTGGAGCGACGCGGCATATGGTAAGAGTGGCGTCACGGGCGACGCGCTGCGCATCGTCGGCGAGTTGATCAACGATGGCGGCAAGGTGATGCTCAGCAGTCGAATGCCCTTCTTTGGCGTGAGCGCAGATCCGGCGTCACCGATCGCGGATGTGGTAGTCGCTGACGGGTTGCCAGCGTTGGTAGCCGGATTGCCAGAGACGCCGATCACCCTGCCCGGTGATCTCCCGGACGTCACGCCATTGGAGCGCAACCCGGACCCCTCGACCGGCGCCGCCATCGCACTGCGCCGCGGTCCTCAAAGCGCCGCTGCCGACGCTCCCGTGCTGATGCTGTACACGGATGAAAACTTCAATGAGCCGAAAGGAGCGAAATTGCTCATCTTTGGCATGTCGATCAACTGGCTACCGGACGATGTAGCGGCGCAGTTGGTGAAGAACATGGCTACGGTGATGTTGGCCGAGTAGCTTTTGCTACAACCATTTTTGCAGATGCGCCAGCACCTCAACGCGCATCTCCGCCGTTTCGTAGTGCGCAATCTCATAACGCTTGAGCACCCAGGCGTCAGGTGCACCGTGCTCCGCATAGACGCGGCGCAACTCGGCGTCGATCCGATCCAGCCCGGCGCGCGGGGTAAGTGGATCGAGATTGCCGGCCAGCCCCAAATGCGGACGCGGCGCAATCAGCGCGTTGATCTCTGCCGTCGTGAAGTGCTTCAAAAGCGAAGGCACGTAATAGTAGATGCCGTGCCCATCAAGACCGCGCTGAGCAATCAACGCGTCAAAGTCGGTCAGACAACAAAGGTCGATGCAGACCTTGACGCGCGTATCGAGGGCGGCCAGCCACCACGCCATCGTGCTGCCCATCGACAGGCCAAGCGTGGCGATGCGATTGGCGTCGACTTCCGGGCGTGCGCACAAGTAGTCAAGCGCCCGCACGCTATCATAGACCATCATCCCCCACAAGACCTGACCGCGCCAGAGCATGAGCTTGAACAATTCGCTTTCGGTGCGCCCGCGCCGCTCGCCAAAGAGCCAGTGGTCAATACAGAGCGCCGCATATCCTTGTCGGCACAAAGCAACGGCGTAGGGGACCTCCTGGAGATAGCTACGGCTACGGACAAACTCCTCTTTGCCCAGCTCATAATTGCCACCGTGAGAATGGTTGAATAGCACTGCCGGAAAAGGGCCTGCGCCTTTGGGGCGTACAAAATAGGCGGGCGCGTTCTCGATCCCGTTCAGGTCGAGGACAAGGCGCTCCAGCACATACTCCGCCTCTTCTCGCCGCCAGAGTAGCCGTGCGGAGATTGGGTGATTGCGCGGCGGCAAATCGCCTAACAGCGCCCACAACTCGGCCCGCCGCCGCTCCTGCGTCAGATCAAACTCTCCCATTTCTCTATCCCCTCCTACTCCTGGGCGCGTTGCCAGGCCACCTGCGCAGCCAGCCCATCGACCAGGCGCGTGCGCGGGTTGTAGCCCAGCACGGTGCGCGCCCTGGTAATATCGGCTACCGTGCGACGCTGGTCGCCAGGGCGCGGCGGGCCATGCACGATCTGCGCCGGGCGCCCAACCAACTCCTCCAGCATCTGCAGCACCTGGTTCACATTGACCTCTTCGCCGCCCCCAATGTTGAAAGTCTCTCCACTGCTCTTTTCGGGCTGGTGGGCTGCCAAGAGCAGACCTTCGACACAATCGGCAATGTAGGTGTTGCTGCGGCTGTCGGTGCCGTCGCCATCAACGATGATGGTTTCACCCGCCAGCAGTTTGCGGATGAAGATATGATAGCCCATGTCTGGGCGCTGGCGCGGGCCATAGACCGAGAAAAGGCGCAAGATCGTGAAACGCAAGCCGTCTTTCTCACCATAGGCGCGACACAATTGCTCGGCAGCCAGTTTGGTGATGCCGTAAGGCGAGACTGGCGCCAGCGGCGCATGCTCATCGCCAGTGGCAAAGCGTCCGTAGACGGAAGAAGTGGAGCAATGCAAGAAGTGCCCCACGTTGGCGGCGACGGCGGCGGCCAGCAGGCGCTGCGTCGCCAATACGTTGCAGGTCATATACTCCTCGAACTGCTGCCAGCTTTTCAGCAGACCAGCCATCGCCGCCGTGTGAAAGAGCGTGTCGGCGCCCGTCAGCAGCGGCGCCAGGTCGCCGGTGCGCAGATCGACCTCGGCAAATGCGAAGGCAGGGTGCGTCAGCAGTCCCGTCAGATTGCGTTCCTTGATCGCACGTGGGTAGTAGGGAATAAAGGCGTCGATGCCGAGCACCGTGTTTCCTTCGGCGAGCAGCCGCTCGCAAAGATGTGAACCAACGAAGCCGGCTGCGCCGGTGACAACGACATGAGCCATAAAACGTTATTCCTTGATCAATTCTTCCAACCGCATTTTCGCCGCCGCCGGATCAGCCTTACCTTTCGTCGCTCGCATCACCTGCCCCATGAAGAAACCAAAGAGTTTCTCTTCCCCTGCACGATAACGCGCCAGTTCTGCGGCGTTGGCGGCGAAGATGGCGGCAATCGCTTCATCGATGACGCTGGTGTCGGAGACCATCCCCAGCCCCTCGCGAGCGACGATCGTTTGCGGATCGTCACCGGTGGCGTACATCATTTCGAGCACCTTCTTGCCAGTGTTCGGGTTAATCACCTTATCGTCCACCAGTTTGAGCAGCGCGGCAAAATCTGCCGGGCGAATCTTGATGGCAGCGATCTGGCGCAAATCCTGACCGTCGCCGTCGGCATAGAGCAGGCGGAACAGCTCGCCTGTCATCCACGTTGCCAGCCGCTGTGGCCTGCCGTCCCCTTCCCCGTACGCGGCGACTGCATCCTCAAAGTAGCGCGCCACCGCCGCCTCGCTGGTCAACACATTGGCCTCGATGCGCCGCACCCCCCACATCTGTTCGTAGCGATTGCGTTTGGCGGCGGGCAATTCGGGTAGCGTCGCCGCCAGCCGCGCCACCTCCTCGCGACTGATCTGTAGCGGCGGCAGGTCAGGTTCAGGGAAGTAACGGTAATCGTGGGCATCTTCCTTGCTACGCTGGAGCACGGTGCGCTGCCGGGCTTCATCCCAGCCCATATTGACCTGCTCCACCGTTCCGCCAGTTTCGAGCACCTTGACCTGGCGCTCCAGTTCGTAGGCAATTGCGTTGCGCACAGCGCGAAAGCTGTTGAGATTCTTGACTTCGACTTTGGCGCCATACTCGCCGCGCGCCTTCTGCGCCAGCGTGCGCACACTGATGTTCGGCTCACAGCGCAACGCACCCTTCTCCATATCGCCGCTGCTGACGCCCAGCGCGCGCAGCGTGGCGCGGAGCCGAGTCAAATAGGCGTAGGCTTCCTCAGGGCTGTGGATATCCGCCTCGGTGACGATCTCCATCAACGGCACACCGGCGCGATTGAGATCGATGAGCGAGTAGCCACCCTCATGCACCGAACGACCGGTGTCTTCCTCCAGGTGGACACGCCGGATACGGACGCGTCTGGTCGAGCCATCCTCCAGATCGATGTCCAGATAGCCATGTTCGCACAGCGGCAATTCATACTGGCTGATCTGGTAGCCCTTGGGCAGATCGGGATAGGTGTAGTTCTTGCGCGCAAAAACGGCGGTCTGGTTGATGCGGCAGTTAAGGGCTAGCCCCGTCCGAATCGTCGCTTCGACCGCCGCCTGGTTGATCACCGGCAGCGCGCCCGGCAAGGCCAGACAAGTGGGGCAGGTGCGCGTATTGGGCGGGGCGCCCTGGTAGTCGGTGGCGCAGCGGCAGAACATCTTGGACTGCGTCAGCGCCTGGGCGTGCACCTCCATGCCGACCACCAACTCGTAGCGCGCAATATCTTCTGAAATATCCTTCAGGGCGGCAGTATGTGTTGACATGCGTTGAAACCCTATTCGATCTCCCGGTCATCTTCATTGGCGAACGCTGATGGCGATGATACCATAGCGACAGGTCGTATCGAAACGAGATGCCTCCC
This sequence comes from Chloroflexota bacterium, assembly GCA_003451595.1. GTDB lineage: Bacteria > Chloroflexota > Anaerolineae > Caldilineales > Caldilineaceae > Caldilinea. Next base: position 187,731 of record DMDA01000002.1, read on the forward strand.
AGACTGCGCGAACCGGAACCCAAAGCACGCCGTGATCGTTGACAACGAATATGAAACGGATAGCCAGACCGTACACAGACCGCGCCCAAGTCAGACATTGCACCGCCAGCCCTGCGCGGCCGCTCACGCTTGGCCACCGCGTATATCATCATCTGCGCCTGGCCTTCATGCTGTTGACAGTCTGGCTCGTGATAGTCTGGCTCGCCGGATGTGGGGGCGACGCAGCGCCGACGCCGACGCCCACCGCCACGCCAACGGCGCAGATTGTGCCCACTTTCACGCCGACGCCCGCCGCTGTTTCAGCGGCGACTACAGCAGCAGCGGCTGACGCCAATCCTGCGTCCGCATTTCCAACACCGACGCCGACGCTGGCAGATGCCATGCCAGCGGGCGACCAGGCAACGCCTCAGGCGAACGTGGCGCCAGCACAGCCTGCACCTACCGTCAGCGCACCAATCCCTTCCGACCCACTGGCTGCCGGACGCCTGCTGCTGCGCTATGGCGATTATGCCGCAGCGCGGGCCGCATTTAACCAGGTTGCTACGGACGCGGCCACGCCTTCCGACCTGCGCGCCGCCGCACTTTATGATATTGGCCGCGCCTACCTGGGCGAGGGACTCCACAGCGAGGCGCTTGCCACCTTCGACCAACTCGATGCCCTGCTGACAGGCGCTGCGGGCGATCCAGGTCAGTTCGGCCAGAAGGAGCGCTTTCTGCGCGCCGAGGCATTATCGGGGATGGGGCGCTATGCCGAAGCAGTAGCCGCCTACTGGCAATTCCTGGAGGCCTATCCATGGATGAACGAAGCGGTGCAACCGCGTATTGCGCGCGCCTACCTGGCGCTCAACGACATCGAAAGCGCCGCAACCGCATTCCGTCGCGCCGCCGAAGACGCCAGTGACCGCGTCGCCAAAGTGAGCACGCTGGAGGACCTGGCGCAAGCCTACAATGATAGCGGGCGCTTTGCGGAGGCCGCCGCCGTCTACGACGAGATCCTCGGCATCGCCGAGAATGCCGGATACCGAACGCAGATTCAGTATAAAGCCGGGCAGGCGCTAGCTGCAGGCGGCGACACGCCCGGCGCCATCGAACGCTGGCGCGCCGCCACTAGCGAAGCGCCCGACAACTACAGCGCTTACCTGGCGCTCGTTGAGCTGGTCAATCGCAACGTAGCGTTCGACCTCTATCAGCGCGGCTACATTGACTTAATGGCGGAGGCATATGAGCCAGCCATCAACGCGTATCAGGCGTATCTGGACAGCGTCGATCCCACCGATGCGCGCGCCGGCAACGCCCTGCACGAACTGGGACAGGCTTACTTGGGCGCCGGCAACTACAGCGAGGCATTGGCGCGCTTCGATCGTGTGCTGACCGAGTATTCAGCATGCGACTGTTTCGGGCAGGCGTGGCTGGATAAGGCGACGGCGCAAGCTGCGCTGGGTGACAGCGCTGGAGCGCGGCGCACTTACCGCACCTTTGCACGCGACTATCCCGCCGACCCACTGGCGCCCGAAGCGCTCTGGCAAAGCGGGCGACGGGCACTCACCGAAGGTAATCAGATCGAAGCCGCCGTCGATTTCCTGGCGCTGGCGGACAGCTTTCCCGCCAGCGAGCGCGCCCCACAGGCGCTCTATGCCCTGGGCGTCGGCGCCTTTAACGCGCAGCTCTACGCACAGGCGGCCGAGGTGCTGACGCGGCTGCAGACAGCGTACCCTGATTACCGCTGGGACGCCGTCGGTTACTGGCTAGGACGTAGTCAAGCCGCCGCCGGGCAGCGCGACGCGGCCCGTGCGACGTGGCAGGCGCTGGCGAATCGCGCGCCCGACATCTATTATGGCATCCTGGCGCAATATGCGCTGGCTGACATCGCCATGACCGACGCCGCAATGCTGAGGCGCATCGACGCCGTATTGGGGCCAGTCAGCCGGGCGCCGGGCGATGATGGCAGCCAGGCCTTTGCCGAACAGTGGCTGGCGGAATGGCTGGCATTGCCCGTCGCAGAAGTGGCTGCACTGCCGCCCGCCATTCGCAACGACCCCAATCTGGCGAAGGGGCGGTTGCTGCTGGAACTTGACCAGCGCGGAGATGCCCTGACGGCGCTGGAACGCGTCTATCAGGCCAACCGCGACAACGCAGCCGCGCTCTATCCACTCAGCCTGGAGTTTGCGCGGCTGGGCGCCTACCGACTCAGCATCCTCAGCGCAGCACGATTGATGCAGTTCAGCCCGGCTGGCCTGGTTGAGAATGCACCGGCGTTCATCCAGCGGCTGTCATTTCCGCGACCGTTTGCCGACTTGATCGAGCGCGAGGCGCGCGCTAACGACATCGATCCCTTTATCTACTACAGCCTGATCCGCCAGGAAAGTCTCTTCGAAGAAGGGGCGCGCTCCTCGGCGGCGGCGCAAGGGCTGGCGCAGATTATTCCCGACACCGGACGGTGGATTGCCGGACAACTTGGTCACCCGGAGTACACCAATGACATCATCTACCGTCCCGTCATCAATTTGCGCTTTGGCGCGTACTATCTGGCCTGGGTGCGCGATTACCTGGACGGCAACCTGCTTTCCGCGCTGGTCGGCTACAATGCTGGCCCCGGCAACTCCGAGCGCTGGCGTGAACAAGCTGGCGCCGACGACACGCTTTATGTCGAACAGCTAACCTTCTCCGAACCGCGCGCCTATGTACAGATCATCCTCAGCAACCTCTATCACTATACGCGGCTCTACGGCTCATAACCAACACCCTCGTTTCTACACAAAATCTCAGCGATGCTATACTCACCCCAACGGCAATTTCAACCCTGAATAAAACCGCAGGAGGTCAACGATGACTGATGCAAACAGCTACACTGGCAAATTGGTGACGATTGAACGCTACATTCTGGAACAGCAACAGTCGCACCCGGAAGCGACCGGCACGCTCACGAATCTGCTCTACGATCTGGCGCTGGCGGCCAAAATCATTGCCAGCAAGACGACGCGCGCCGGGCTGGCCGAAATCCTGGGCAGTGCTGGCGAAGAGAATGTACAAGGCGAGGAAGTGCAGAAGCTCGACGCTTTTGCGCAGCGCACACTCTACCGCCTCAACGATCACACCGGACGGCTGGCTGTGATGGCCTCGGAAGAAGTCGAGGAGATCATCCCGATTCCAGAACGCTTCCCGGTGGGTCCATATGTCCTAGTCTTTGACCCGCTCGACGGCTCCTCGAACATCGACGTGAATGTGAGCATTGGCACAATCTTTGGCATCTATCGCCGTAAATCAACGGCAGGGCGCGGAACGCTGGAAGATGTGCTGCAGCCAGGGCGCAATCTGGTGGCGGCCGGCTACATCCTCTATGGCGCCAGCACCATGATGGTCTATTCGACTGGCAACGGCGTGCACGGCTTTACGCTCGATCCGGCGATTGGCGAATTCCTGCTCTCGCATCCGCATATTCGTTTGACCGATAAACCCAAGTACTACAGCGTCAATCAGGGCTATCAACCCTATTGGACGCCCGGCGTACAGGCGTACACCGAATGGTTGCAGCGGGATACGCCAGAGAAGAAGGGATTGTCGCTGCGCTACATTGGCTCGTTGGTGGCCGATTTCCACCGTAACTTGCTGGCAGGCGGCGTTTTCTACTACCCGGCCGACCGCAAAGACCCAAAGAAACCGGGCGGCAAGCTGCGGCTGATTTATGAAGCCAACCCATTGGCCTTCCTGATCGAGCAGGCTGGCGGCTATGCCTCCGACGGCACACAAGCAATTCTCGACATTCAACCGACAAAACTACACCAACGCGTACCGCTCTTCATCGGCAACCGCATCCTGGTCGAGCAAGCGGAAGCGCTGATCCGCACCCACGATCAGACCGCCGTATCACTGTGATTGTGGCTGACAATGAACAAGCTCATGCGCCATTCACACAACCTGGCCGCCGCCATTGATTTTGGCATCAGCAACACCGACGTTGTGGTGCAGCGCGGTGGGGAGTGGCTGACCTGGACTCGCCCCTACACCAGCGACCCCGACGAGGTCAGTGTGCGCGCCCTCCTGGCGGCGGGTGGTGTGGCGCTGGATGACCTGCCTTACCTCGCCGTGACAGGCGGACGCCATCGCGTGCTGCCAGAACGGTTGGGGACAACAGCGGTAATCAAAATCAACGAAGTGCAGGCGATTGGACGTGGCGGGCAGGCGCTCCTGGAACTGGAGGGCGAGGCGCGCCATACCCCGGTGATGGTGGCCAGTTGCGGCTCCGGCACCGCGCTGGTCAAGGCAGAGGGAGATCGCTACGCTCACGTCTCCGGCTCGGCGGTTGGCGGCGGCACCATGCTCGGACTGGCGCGGCTGCTCCTCGGCACGATAGACCCCCGCGAGATCGAGAGGCTGGCTGTCCAGGGCGACCGCAATGGCGCCGACCTCAGCCTGGCCGATGTGATCACAGGGCCGATCGGTTCGCTGCCCGCCGACGCCACCGCCGTCAACTTTGGCAGGCTGGGGCGCGCCAGCTTTCATGGTGACGTCAGCCGCGCCGATCTGGCGGCGGCTTTGGTCAACCTGATTGCGCAGACAATCGCTCTGATCACAATCAACGCTTCGCGCGCCCACGCCTGCCAACGCGTCGTGCTGATCGGCCACATGCTCGACATGTCCAGCTTTCGCGCTGTCGTCGCCCTGGTGGGGCAATATTACGCAGCTGAACTACAGGTTGTCGAACGCCCCGGCTATGCCACCGCCATCGGCGCTTTGCTGCTTGGCGCACATGCTGCCACCTGAAGATCGGTGACCAGACATCCGCTTACCCCATTGCGCCCGCCTGCAAACCCAATCCAACTCCGATAATACAACTCCGACAATCGGAGATTCCTTGCAGAACCCCGTCATGCAATGCGCTATAACCGAATCCATATTCGGTAAACAGACATAGAGGTGGCAATGGCGCGTCCTGATGTGAGCGAGAAACGCAAACAACAAATTCTACGGGCGGCGGAACGCGTTTTTATCGACAAGGGACTTGAAGCTGCCCGCATGGAGGAGATCGCCCAGGAAGCGGGCTTGAGCGTCGGCGGCGTCTACTGGTACTTCAAAAGCAAAGACGCAATGATCCATGCACTGCTCCAGGAGATGTTCGACGCCGATCTGAGCGGGCTGCGCAGCGTATTGGCGGCGGATGGTTCCGTGCAGGCGCGGTTGGTGGACTATGTCCGCACCGGACTGGCGCCAGCCGCTGAGCAATCGCCACTGAGCAACGAGTTGTACAGCCTGGCGACGCGCAACGAAGCCGCACGGGTGCATCTGCTGGCTTATCTCAGAGAGTATCAACGCCTGTTGGCGGAGTTAATCCAGCAAGGCATCGACCGCGGCGAACTGCGCCCGATGGCGCCGATGACGGCGGCCCTTGTTTTGTTGGCCGCATACGAGGGGTTCGCAGAGCTGGCGATGCTAGGGCTGCTGGCGCCGGCCCCAGAAGACAACCTGCTGGCGATGCTCGACCTGATCCTGGCGGGGATGAGCCAACCGCCGGCGCCGGCCATGCTGCCAGCCGCCAACCATCATGTATTCAGCAGCGGCAAATGGCAGCCGTTGCCACGTCCGTAATATCCAGGTGGATTTATGACAACACAACGTTCGCTTTCAACGTCGCCCACTGCCTATCAAGATGGGCAGTGGGTCAACTGGAAGCCGCGCTTCTTCACGATCTGGACGGGGCAGGCGCTCTCCATGATCGGCAGCGCGCTGACGCAGTTTGTGCTCGTCTGGTGGATCACGCAGACGACAGGGTCGCCCAGTGCGCTGGCGGTGGCTGGCATTGTGGCGCTGCTGCCGACCGCAATCTTCGGGCCGCTGGGCGGTGCGCTGGCCGACCGCTGGAGTCGCCGCCTGGTCATGATTGGGGCGGATGCGATCACCGCCTTGAGCATGGCGATTCTGGTGATTCTCTTTGCCACCAACAGCGTCCAGCTCTGGCAGGTCTACACGTTGATGTTCGTGCGCGCCACCATGCAGGCGTTTCAGGGACCGGCGGCGCTGGCAAGCACGCCCAACCTGGCGCCGCCCGATTGGCTGACGCGCGTCGCCGGCATGAATCAGGCGATGCAGGGCGTGCTGACGATTGCGGCGGCGCCGCTCGGCGCGCTGGCGTTGGCGTTTCTACCGCTGCAGGGCGCGCTGATGATCGATGTTGTCACCGCTGTGCTGGGCATTACGCCGTTGTTCTTCTTTCGCATTCCGCAGCCGCCGCCCTCCTCGGCGACAACCGGCGCCTCCGTGCTGGCGGACATCCGTGAAGGCGCCCGCTATGTCGTGCACCATCGCGGGCTGTTGGCGCTCTACGGCGTGACCGGGCTGGTGGTGCTGACCGTGCTGCCGACTTTCTCGCTTACACCGCTGCTGGTGACGCAGCACTTTGGCGGCGGCGTCAACCAGGTGGCGCTGATGGAGGGATTCGCCGGATTGGGCGTCATCGCTGGCGGCGTCATCATCAGCGTGCGCACCTGGCACGCGCGCCG
>DMDA01000002.1:194434-194804 GCA_003451595.1 Chloroflexota bacterium
CTGCAGGGACGCGCCTTCTCGCTGCTCAACGTCGTCTTTGGGCTGGCCGGGCCGTTGGGTCTGGCGGTTGCCGGCCCGCTGGCAGAACTCGTGGGCGTGCGCGGGGTCTTCATTTTGGGTGGGACGCTTTCAGCGGTGATCTGTGTGGCGGGATATGTTGGCTCCAAGTCGCTGCGCAACATCGAGGAGAAGTCGCCCGCATGATACAATCTATCAAAACATTCAAACTGTGGACTGCGCGGTAGGAGGAGAGTCTGTTCATGCAATATCGTCAACTGGGTCAAACTGGCGTCACCGTTTCCAGCCTTTGCTTCGGCACGATGTCCTTTGGGGGCGACGCCGACGAAGCCACCTCCGCCGCGCTCTATGC
>DMDA01000002.1:195043-224629 GCA_003451595.1 Chloroflexota bacterium
CTGGTAATCACGAGCAAGGTCGGCTTTCGGATGCGCGAAGGCGTCAACGGCGAGGGGTTGAACCGCCGCCACATCCTGCGCGAGGTCGAGGATAGCCTGCGGCGCCTGGGCACCGACCGCATCGACGTCTACTTCTGCCATCGCTTCGACCCGGCGACGCCGATGGAAGAGACGCTGGCGGCGCTCGACACGCTGGTGCAGCAGGGCAAAATCCTCTATCCGGCGGTGAGCAACTGGGCGGCGTGGCAGATTGCCAAAGCGCTGGGCTTGTCGGCGTTGAACGGATGGGCGCGCTTTGCCGTGATGCAGCCGATGTACAACCTCACGAAGCGCCAGGCCGAGGTTGAGCTGCTGCCGCTCGCTGCATCCGAAGGGCTGGGCGTGATCCCCTACAGCCCGCTCGGTGGCGGTTTGCTGACGGGCAAGTACGGCGTTAGCCAGCGTCCTGCCAGCGGGCGATTGGTCGAGAACGCCATGTACCAGAAGCGCTACGGCGATGAAATGCACTACGTCGTGGCGGAACGCTTTACCGCCTACGCACAGACGCATGGCCTCCATCCGGCGACGTTGGCGGTGGCGTGGGTGATGAGCCATCCGGCCGTGACCGCGCCGATCATCGGGGCGCGCAATCTGGCGCAACTAGAAGCATCGCTGGCTGCCGCCGAAATTGAGATGTCGACGGTCTGGCGTGCGGAAATCTCTGCATTATCGGTTGAACCCCCTCCCGCCACCGACCGCAGCGAAGAGAAAGCATAAGCGAGTCATGATCAAACAACCCAACAGCCACAATTGCTTTGTCTGCGGCGTCAAGAACGCCGCCGGCGTCCATGTCCGATTCTACGAGACCGTCAATGCCGAGGGCGTTGGCGAGGTCGTTGCCCGCTTCACCGGCCAGCCCTATCATCAGGGCTATCCAAACCGCATGCACGGCGGCGTGATCACGGGCATCCTCGACGAGACGATCGGGCGCGCCGTCAACATTGGCGAGGGCGAAGACCCGTCGACGTGGGGCGTCACTGCCGAGCTGACGGTGCGCTTCCGCAAGCCGGTGCCGCTCGGCGTCGAGCTGGAGGCGCGCGGACGCATCACCCGCGACATTCATCATCTCTTCGAGGGCGACGGCGAAATCTACCTGCCCGACGGCACGGTCGCTGCATCCGCCCACGGCAAGTACATCCGCCTCAAGCTCGACACCATCGCCGACGCCGAACCGGAGGACTTGGGGTGGAGAGTGTATGAGGACTAGAAGATTGAGAGATTGAGAGATTGAGAGATTGAGAGATTGAGAGATTGAGAGATTGAGAGATTGGAGATTAGGAGATTGAGAGATTGGAGATTGGAGACTGGAGATTGACGTGTTCCAGTCGCTCAATCGCTCAATCGCTCAGTCGCTTAATCTCCTAATCTCCAATCTCCAATCTCAAGACTTATGTCCACTAATTCTTTGACCGAACGCTTCTACGCGCAGATGCAGCTTATCCGGCGCACGGAGCAGACCTTTTTTGACCTCTACAGTCGCGGCCTGATGGCGGGGACGGTGCACACCTCGATTGGACAAGAGGCGTGCGCAGTCGGCGTGGTCAATGCACTGGATCGCGCTGGCGATGTGATCTTTTCCAGCCATCGCGCCCACGGACACTTTCTGGCGTATTGCGACGACGTGGAGGGGCTGGTCGCCGAGTTGCTGGGACGGCGCAGCGGCGTCGTCGGCGGCATCGGCGGCACGCAGCATCTGCACACGCGCAATCTCTACACCAACGGCGTGCAGGGTGGCATCGTCCCCAACGCCGTGGGCGCCGCCTTTGCCGAAAAGCACAAACAGAGCGGCGCCATCGTCACCGTCTTTCTGGGCGACGGCACGCTGGGGCAGGGCGTCGTCTATGAGAGCATGAACGTGGCGTCGCTGTGGTCGTTGCCGTTGCTCTTTGTGCTGGAGGACAATCAGTACGCGCAGAGTACGCACCGCCGCGACGAGCACGCCGGGGCGCTGGCGCAGCGAGCGCAGCCCTTCGGCATCGAATGCGCCGAAATCGAGGCAGACGATGTCTTTGCCGTCTACGCCGCTGCGCAGCACGCCGTGGCGCACGTGCGCAGCCAGAATCGCCCCTTTTTTCTCACCCTGCACACTTACCGCCTGGCGCCGCACAGCAAAGGCGATGACACACGCAGCGCCGAAGAGCTACAACGTTACTGGGCGCGCGACCCGCTGGCGCGCCTCGCCGCTGCCCTGCCCGACGCGCAGCGCAACGTCATCGACGCAGCCATTGAAGCGCGGCTCGCAGATGGAGTCACAACAGCGTTGGCAGATGAGATGGCAGGATCATGCGATCGGGAGATTCGAGATTCGAGATTGGAGATTAGCGCACACCACTCGCCCACTCGCCCATTCGCCCAATCTCGCAATCTCCAATCTCCAGTCTCCAATCTCCAGTCTCCAATCTCCTACCTCGAAAGCCTCCGCCAATCCCTGCACGACATCCTGGCACAGGACGCCACCACCGTCGTGCTGGGCGAAGATATCCTCGACCCTTACGGCGGCGCGTTCAAGGTGACAAAAGGGCTGTCCACGCGCTTTCCCGACCGTGTGCGCACGACGCCGATCTGTGAGGCGACGATTGTGGGCATGAGCGTAGGCATGGCGCTGCGCGGGTTGCGTCCCATCGCCGAGATCATGTTTGGCGACTTTGTGGCGCTCGCCGCCGACCAGATCGTCAACCATGCCGCCAAGTATCCGGCGATGTACAACGGCCAGGTCGCTGTCCCGCTGGTGATCCGCACACCGATGGGCGGCGGGCGCGGCTACGGCCCCACCCACAGCCAGTCGCTCGAACGACTCTTCTTCGGCATCCCCCATCTCAAGATCGTGGCCGCCTCGCATCTGCACGATGCCGGCGCGCTGCTGCGTCAAGCCGTCGCCGACCCGGAGCCGGTGATTTTTGTGGAGCACAAGCTGTTGTATCCGATGGGGTTGGTGCGTGGAGAAAGTGGGAAATTAAGAGATTGGGAGGCTGAGAGATTGGAGATTGAAGATTGGTGGCGTGCGGCGGATGGCGTCGTGCAGGTGGCGGAGGCGGTGGATCGGAGCGGGTATCCAGTGGCGCTGGCGCGCAATTATGGCGACGGCGCCGCGCCCGACGTCACGGTGATTGCCTACGGCGGGATGAGCCGGCTGCTGATTCCCCTGCTGACCGAGATGGCGGCGGAAGAGATTCGTGTGTTGGCTTGTCTACCGGCGTGTATCAGCCCGCTGGACGCAGCGCCGCTGGCATGGGCGGCGGCGCAGAGTGGACGGGTGCTCGTGGCCGAGGAAAGCCCGGTCGCGTTCGGTTGGGGCGCAGAGGTGGCGGCGCAACTACACGCCCAGGTTGGCGACCATCTGCACGCGCCGGTCGTGCGCATCGGCGCTGCGCCAACCGTCATCCCGGCGGCGAAAGCGCTGGAGGACGCGGTGCTGCCTTCGCAGGCAATGCTCACAGCCGCGCTCTTTGATCTTCTCGCCACCACTTGATTGAACGAGGAACGTATGAGTCAATTCGTCGCAATCTACCTGCCCCAATCCGGCCCCAACGACACCACAGCCACGCTCATCGAATGGACAAAGGCAGCCGGCGATCACGTCGGTCGTGGTGAGATCGTCGCTGTGGCGGAGACCACCAAGAGCGTCTTCGAGATCGAGGCGCCGCAAACCGGCTATCTCTATCCGTTGGCGGAGAGCGGGCAGGAAGTTGAGGTTGGCGCTGTGATCGCTGCGGTGAGTGAAACCGCCGCGTCCCTCGCGGCTGCGCAGGCATGGCTGGCGGCGCAGGAAAGCCAAGCCGCACGCCGCGCGACAGCACCCACGCAGCCGCCAGCTGCGGCTGAGATGCGCAAGCCCGCCACCAAAAAAGCCGAACTCCTGGCGCAGCGCCATCAGATCGACCTGACGCAGGTGCCCGCCGCCGGCGACCGCATCACTGAGGCGGATGTGCTGGCGTATGTGGAAGGGGCGAGCGGCGAGCAGCGAGCGGCGGAACCCAAGCCGTCCACCTCCCCACTTCCCCATCATCCCAATGACCAACTACGCGACCTGGTCGATGACCGTTACCCCACTGCACACATCCAGCGATTGTTGATCATAGGTGGGGGCAACGGCGCCGTGCAGATCATCGACGCGCTGACGCGCATTCCGCACCAACGCGCCGTGGCGATCATGGACGACAACGCGGCGCTGCACGGCAAGACGGTGGCCGGTGTGCCTGTAATTGGCGCCATTGACGCCGCGCGGGCTGGGGAGTTGCTGGCATCGGGCGCGATCGACGCCGCCGTGATCTCGGTGAGCACGAGCATTCCGTTCCGCGAACGCGTCTTCGCCGCCTGGAAAGCACAAGGCATCCGCTTTGCCAACGTGATCCATCCCAGCGCGGTCGTGGGCATCAACGTGGCGTGGGGCGAGGGAAACGTCGTCATGGCCTTCTGTCACTTCGGCGCGTGCGCCACAGTGGGCGACAACAACTTCCTCAGCGCGTATTGCAGCATCGAACATCACTGCGTGTTGGGCAGCCATTGCAGCTTTGGTCCAGGGGTGGTCACGTCGAGCCGCGTGCACATCGGCGACCGCGTGCGCTTTGGCACGGGCATCTTCATCGAGCCGGGCGTCGTCATTGGCGCCGATAGCGTGATCGCGTCGGGGCTGGCGATAGCACAACATATCCCGGAGCGTTCGCTGCTCAAGGCGAAGCTCAGCTACACGATGCGCAGGCGGGAATGATGTACGCTCAGTGGCTCGAAACCGAACGTCGCACGGCAGGCTTCTGACCTGCGCCAGATGTGCGTTGACGCACCTATCAGCATCGTGTGGATAGGCGGTGGTAAGTGTGCGGCAGGCGGTGGTAAGTGTGCGGCAACGGACAGCACCCCGCAACGCGGGAGCGCGCTGGCGGCGAACAGTGCCTCCCAGGTATGGGCGTAGTGTCGGCGTCGGCTACATTGCCACGACAAAGGCGACGGCGTGCGTGCGATCGTGGCTGAGGCTGAGCGACCAGGTGCTCAGGCCAAGATTAACGGCGATGGACGCCGCTGCGCCGTGCAGAAGCAGGTGCGGCGCACCGCTTGCTGCCCGCAGCACCTCGATGTCTGTCCAGACGACGCCGTTGCGCCACACGCCGGTGCCTAGTGTCTTGGCGACGGCTTCTTTGGCAGCAAAGCGAACCGCCAGTGACTCGACGCGCTGGCGGCAGCATGTCAATTCGCCTTCGGTGTAAACGCGCGTCAGAAAGCGCTCCCCATATGCTTCGATGGCGGCGCGCACACGTGCGATTTCGATGAGGTCAACCCCGGTGTGCAACATCTTCCTCAGCGCCCATCATGTCAGGCCCGGCCGTTACGACCACGCACGCAGCTGGCCGCAAGAAGCGCGCGGCCACGCGCTGCACATCCGCTGCCGTCACGCTGTTGATTAGCGACGGGTAACGCTGGAGATAATCCAACCCCAACCCGTACCACTCCATATTCAGCAGCGTTGACGCCACGCCTTCATTTGTTTCCAACGTCAGTGGCACGATGCCGGTCAAATAAGCCTGGCTATCGGCTAGCTCTTCGGCGTCGACACTCTCGCTGCCCAGGCGTTCAAATTCAGCCAGGATGCTGTCAACGGCGGCGTCCACATCGTCGGGATTGACGCCGGCGGAGGCAAACCAGACGCCGTCTTCCTGTTCGGCGACGACGGCGCTGTAGCTGTAATAGGCCAGGCCCTGCTCTTCGCGCACGCGTTCCCCCAACCGTCCCATCATCCCGAACTGACCGAGAATGCAGTTGGCAACGCGCACATTGTAAAACTCAGGATCGGCGCGTCGCACACCATAAGCTCCGATCACGATGTCGCTCTGCACCTTGCCCGGCATTGACACGTGCACATGCTCACCGGCAGCCCGGCGCGCCTGGGCAATGGCCGGCGGTGCGTTCACAGCGGTGCGCCAGTCGCCAAAATGGGCGGCGATCGTATCCACTACATGCTGCGCCTCCACAGCACCGGCGATTGCCAACACTGCGCCCTGTGGCGAAAAATTGCGTGCATGGAAGTCCACCAGGTCTTGACGCGTCAGGGCGCTCACTGTCTCCTGATAGCCATCGAGGGCGCGACCGTAGGGATGTTCTCGGCCAAAGAGCGTCTCGTGGAAGCGTCGCGCCGCAACGCTGGCTGTATCTTGCTCGCGCTCCAGGATGCCAACCAGTTTGATCTGGCGCAAGCGTTCGATGTGCTCCGGCGGAAATGTCGGGCGCTGCAGCAAGTCGGCCAGCACTTTCAGTAGATCGTCAAAATCTTCCGCCAGGGAGGTAATGCCGAAGTCGGTGCTGTGTGTGTCCGCTGCGACCGTCAGCGACGCACCAATATTCTCGACTGCGGCATTGAAGGCATCGTAGTCGAACTGCGCACTACCGCGCGTCAACATGCCGGCGACAAAAGCGGCCAAGCCCGCCTGGACGGGGCTTTCCTGCACAGCGCCGACGCGTAGGGATCCCTGCAGAACAGCCACCGGCGAGGCGTGATTCTCGCGCACAAGGATCGTCAGGCCGTTGGGCAGCATCGTGCGCACGATGGTTTCGGGCGAGGGCAGGGCGTGCATCATGCGATCTCCTTATGCGCTGGCGTAGCAACAGTTGAGAGATCACGTGAGAGATCACGGACGACAGGCGACGCGTCATCCGCCAAAGTCGGGACGTAATAGCCGACGGTCTGGCGGTCAGGGGTCAGATACGTCTGCGCCATGCGTTGCACATCGGCCGGCGTGACGGCCTGCAACTGTTCATCCCATGTGGCAAGCCAGTCGAGTGAGGCGACGACCTGGCTGAAGCCCAGCCAGAACGCTTCATAGGTGACGCTCTCGCTGCTATAGGCAAATTGTGCGCGCGTCTGCTTGATCGCGCGCGCCAGCTCAGCAGGCGCCACACCCTCGCGCTGCACGGTGGCGATCTCCTGCCAGATCGCCGCCTCCACCTGGCGATGTTCAATGTCGGGCGCCAGTGTGGCGCTGATCGTGAACAGGCCAGGATCGATGGTCGGGCCAAAGCTAGAGTTGACGTCAACGGTCAACTCGCGTTCTACCAACGCTCGATAGAGCCGGTTGCTGCGATTGTTGGCGCCGCCGCCGAAGAGACCCATACCCTTGGCGCCACCCAGCACTGAGTCGAGCACCACGAAGGGGAAGAAATCAGGATGCAACGCTGGCGGCGCCTGGAACGCGTGGAGATAATAGGCGGTCGGGTCGTCGCCACGCAGCACCACACGCCGTTCGGCGTGCATGGGCGGCTCCTGAATGCGGACGGGCGGTGGTGGCGGCCCGGATGGCAGATCGCCAAAATAGCGCGCAATCTGCGTCAGCATGACGTCGGGAGCAAAGTCTCCGGTCACAACAGCGACGGCGTTATTGGCGGTATAGTAGGTGCGATAGTGCGCGTATAGTTCCTCGCGCGTCAAGGCAAGGAGATCGGCAGGCCAGCCGATGATTGGGTTGCGATAGCTATGCACATGATAGGCAGCCGCCTGTACTTCTTCATGCAGGCGGTAGAAATAGCTGTTCTCGCTGCCTTCGCGCTCGCTGAGGATAACCGTGCGTTCCGACTCAGTCTCTTCAGGGGCGAAGCTGGCGTGCGCCATGCGGTCGCTTTCGACTTGCAGCGCCAATTCGATGCGTTCGGCAGGCAAGGTTTCGAAGTAGACAGTCCAGTCCGGGCCAGTCATGCCATTGAAGACGCCGCCGGCGCGCGCCACCGCCTTGTCGAATTCACCGCGCGGGTAGCGTTCGGTGCCCTTGAAGAGCATGTGCTCCACCCAGTGGCTGATGCCGGTGTGACCGGGCGTCTCGTTGCGGCTACCGACACGATAGAATATCCAAAAGCTGGCGACCGGCGCGCGCTGGCTTGGGCGCAGGATGACTTGTAGACCGTTGTCGAGTGTCGTTTGAATCAGGTTGTCCAGTGGCATAGATGTGTGGAAGCGATGAAGAGATGGGGAGAGCAGGAGAATGAAAGATTGTGATGGGCGACTGCTATGCTGACGCCATCGGGCATCGATCACCTGGTTGCCCCTATTCTCCTGATCCCCTCATTCTCCTGTTTTCTCGATCGCTGTTTCTCAATTCCCGTTGTTGCCTGCCGGCGCGCGCCCAACGGCACGATAAATAAAACCTTGCGCCTGCATCCGTGTGGGTTCATAGATATTGCGACCGTCCACCACGATTGGACGCTGCATCACGCCGTGCAGACGCGCCAAATCAAGCTGCTTGAATTCGTTCCACTCGGTGCAGACAAGCAGGGCATCAGCGCCATCGGCCAGATCATACGCGTCTTCGGCCAGCCGAATGTGCTTGTCGACACGGGCGACATTGTGCATTGCCACCGGGTCATAGCCGCTGACGAGCGCGCCTTCATTGCGCAACATATGTGCAATCTCCAACGCCGGCGCCTCACGGATGTCGTCGGTGTTGGGCTTGAAGGCTAGCCCCATCAAGCCGATTTTCTTGCCATCGAGTTTGCCGCCCAACAATTCGCGCAGGTTATAGACAGCCCAGCGTCGCATGTCGCGGTTGATGTCGATGACAGCGCGCAGCAGCGCCGGATGTGAGCCGTGGACGAGCGCCATATGCTCCAAGGCCTTGACATCCTTGGGGAAGCAACTGCCGCCGTACCCCAAACCGGCGTTGAGGAACTGAGCGCCAATGCGACGGTCGAAGCCCATGCCCTCAGCGACTTCCTGCACATCGGCGCCGAGCTTCTCGCAGATGACAGCGATCTCGTTGATGAAGCTGATCTTGGTCGCCAGGAAGGCATTGCTGGCGTATTTGATCATCTCAGCCGTGCGCAGATCGGTCATGATGATGCGCGTACGCAATGGCAGATGCAGTTGCGCCACCTTTTCCGCAGCTTCAGGGTTGCGGCTGCCGATGACGACGCGATCCGGATTCATGAAGTCGTGCAGAGCGGAGCCTTCACGCGTGAACTCTGGGCAACTCACGACAGCGAAATCTATCGGTTCCGGCTGGCTGCGACGCACGATGTCGGCCACCCAATCGCCGGTGCCCACCGGCACCGTGCTCTTGTTGATGACGATCAGCGGGTGCGTCATCGCGCGCGCCACCGATTCGGCAGCCATGCGCACATACTGCAAGTCGGCTTCGCCATCGACGCCGCTGGGTGTACCCACACAGATAAAGATAAACTCGGCGTCTTTGAGCGCCTCATCGTAGCTCGTCGTAAAATGCAGACGCCCCGCCTTCATATTGCGCACGATCATCTCATTAAGCCCCGGCTCATAGATCGGCGCCTCGCCGCGCTGCAGCATGGCGATCTTTTCTTCACTGATATCGATACAGGTGACGTTATTGCCCATATCGGCAAAACAGGTTCCTGTCGAGAGGCCGACATAGCCAGTGCCGGCCACAGCGATATTACGCATGGTTCTGCTCCTATGATAGTCAAACATACCTAGAATTTACGACGCGTTGCGCCCAATCTTCGCCGGCGTCACTTGCGTCTCGGCCTGGCGGCGGGCGGCTTCGATGTCGCTCATGTGCAAATGTTCACGCCAAAAATAATACCCCCCCAACAGCGTCACCGGCACCCATAGCGCAGCGTGCAAAGTGAAAGTGTAGCTGGCTGCCACCGACGGATCGACGCCGAAGGTCTCCAGTGTCTTGATGCCAGGGGTGTCGAAGGTGCCAATGTAACCTGGCGCAGCTGGCAAGGTCGTCGCCAGATTGACCAGCCCGTTCATCAACATCAACACAATAAAACCGACAGAAAAGTCAAAGGCGTGCATGACAAACCAATACTTCACCGTCTCAAGCAGCCAGATCAGCACGCTGGTGAAAAAGATCATGATCACATCGGATGGATGGCCAAGGCTGCGCAGCCCCAACATAAAGCGATGATAGAGATCATCGGTTCGTTCGCGCACGGGGCCGCGTAGAACAACGCCAGCCAAGAGGGCGTAGAAGCGTTCGACCCGATGAGGCTGGCTTGCCATCCACATGAAGAGGGCAGTCGCCGCCAGAAAGAGCACCGTCATCGTAATCACGGCGTTGCGGTAGATGGACGGCAGCGGCACAAAGGGCAATGCCAGGAATACAAACAACAGCATGACCAGCCCATCCGTGATGCGTTCAACAATGACGGTTGCCAGACTGGTGGAGATGGCGATGTCAGTGCGCCGTTTCAGCACGTAGGAACGCAACAGTTCACCGGCGCGAAAGGGAAAGATATTGTTGCCAAAATAGCCAATGCAGACCATCGGAAAGAGGGTGACGACCGGCACCAGCTTGACCGGACGCAAGGTGTATTGCCAACGCCAGGTGCGCACCCACAGTCCCAACAAGTAGACGGCGACGCCCGGCAACAACCACCAGTAATTGGCGGTCTTCAGCGCCTCCACCACCGTGGGTAGATGCAGGCCTGGCAAGGCCCAGTAGATGAAAATGGCGCTGACGAGCACACCTATCGTCAGTTGCAAATAACGCTTCAAGCTGGCTGTCTCTCCCTTGCGACAATTCAAAGCCACGGCGCAGAATATCACACGCATGGGATAGCAGCCAAACCATCCAGCCGAATTTTATTCTTCTAGCTGACAACCCATCCCCTTCTTGAACCTTCTCTGCGGCTCCGCGCCCTGGCGTCGGAAAGCGACCACTGCCCGCAGCGCTCCATACGGCATTATCAGGCGCAAAAAAGAGAGGCGTTTGTCGCGCCTCTCTGTCTACAAATGTAAGTGAGACTGTTTGCCGCTAGCGCGGGGTGGTCATCATCGCCGGCTCGACGGAGTCACCCAGAATTTCCTCCATGGCCATCACATGCGCGCAGACGCCGCGTAGGAGAAACTCTTCACAATCACACTTCCACTCACCGCGATCATAGATAACGAGATGGTTGTGATTGTCGCCATGAAGTTCAACCTCGAAACTGTGAACCTTGACGCGATGGTCGCGTTCTGCCGCATACTGCTTGGCCTTGAGGATTCTGCTCACCGCTGAGTCCATGGTTCGATCCTTTCTGTTGATGAATGTGCGAACACACGTGAATTGGCCCATTCCAGTTGGATGGCCGTAATCTGGAGAAAAAAACACCCAGGCGCAAACGCACACTGGGTGTTGTCAGCAACCTATGCAGTTGAGCGTAAAAATCAGCGTTTTCAATGCCACCGCTCCGTGCCCTCCTTGATGATTGGCGCCCGGTATTGCTGGCCTAATGATGAGGAGCCGCTCCGCTATGCGACTATGTTGTAGCTGCACAGCAGGCATTGTTCTACACGTCAAGCGATCTCATCCGTGTCAGCGAGACCATCCGAGATCATCATTGATATTCTCAGTATATGTCGTTGACTCGATACTGTCAAACCCCACATGCAGACCCGATTTCGACGATTGCGCTACAATCTGCAGCGCCAGCCCGACGACGCCGGTTGTCCCCATCACGCCGGAGGCGATGACCTGCAGGAGATGCCTGCCCCTGGTCAGGGGAGAGGTTGAATCCGAAAGCCGGGAGGCGTGGCGGTTGCATCGTAGGCGATGGGGAGTGCGAGCGGGTTGCCCTGCTGCGTCAGCTCATCCTGGTGTGTGCGTAGAAGCTCGCCAATCGTCGCCACCGGAGCGTTGGGATAGAAGCCGTGCATCGCCTGCTGCGCCAACCAGTGCTGCGTCTCGAGCTGCAGCAGCGTCCGCTCAAACAGCGCGCTCTGATCGCTGGCATACGCCGCCATGACGGTGGCAAGGTAGCTGTGGGCCGCGTTCAGATCGGACAGTATCTGGTTTGTCTGGGCTTCCCACTCAGGCACGAGCACAAGGCCATATCCCAGCATCGCTACACGCAGCTTTTCGACTAGCCAGGCGCGCCGGTCGAGCAACAGCCACAATTGTTGGCCGCGAGCGATTTCGCCCGGGTTTTGATAAAACTGTGTGCGCGCGGCATCCTCCGCCAGCAGTGCAGCCGCCAACGCTTGCCGCTCCGGCTCGATGTCAGCGCCGCCAGTGAACTCGATGCGATCGGCCAAAATGCGCGCCGCTTGCTGGCGCGCAGCAATTTTCTCCTGCGTTGAGGAATCGTAGGCGATTGGTTGGGCAAACGCCGCCATCGTCGGTGTTACGAGCACACCCGCTCCGATAAGATACGGATTACGGGCGAAATCTGCGACCTGTGCGTTGAGCGCGCGCGTCGCCTCGCTCTGGTTGGCGTAGGGCGTCATTGCGTCGCGCAGGTCGTTGAAGAGGGCGCTGCGCTGCGCAGGCAGCAATCCAGGCGCCTGTGCTGTGATGCGCAACGCTTGCGTCGCGGCGTCGGTGGCGGCAGCGCCAAAATGGCTGGCGTACAGCAGCGCGGCGCTCTGGATCAGATGGTTCACGCGCTCGCGCACGGGCAGTGCGTCGTCCAGAATGGCGTCGGCAACCACCAGGTGCGCGACTTGCGCAGCGATTTCTGGCTCACCAGCCGCGAGGTAGCTTTGCGCCAGAGTTGCCAGACGCGCCGTGCGTTCCACACTTGGGATAGAGGTGGCAAAAGTCAGAATGGCGCGAGCCGTCTCGCGGTGTCCAGCCTGCAACGCCTGCGCCGCCAACGCAGCTGACGCATCGCCGCTCAATTCGCGCAGCGCAATCTGCGGCACAATCCACTGCGAGCGAACTGATTGCAGCGGATCGACGTTGATAGAGGGTTGCGATTCATTGCGCACGACCCAAAAAAGCGCCAATGCTGCCAGACCAATCACGAGGCAGAACAGAAACGCAGCGATCAGCAGGCGCTCTAGCCAGCGGCGCGGTTGCTGCGGAACAGTGGATGGTGGCCGGTCGCTCGACAGGGTGTAGGACATGAACAGGAGTATACCACTCTGGAAAAATGATAGGCGAATTGTCTGGGAATTGACGCTGAATTTATGAAACTGGGCTGCTGAAATCCTAAGGTGATTTTGGTGAGTGTTTTGCCGTATGCTAAGATAGCCACTTAACCAGGTTACTGGAACCACCTGTGGCGCTTATGCGCGTTAGCGGGTGTTCGAGCAGAACGCCAAACATGCGGTGCGCTGCACAGCCAATGCACTCATACCGGCGCCATGATTCGATGTGTTGGAAGTGAACTGGTAGATTGAACGGTAAGGAGTAAACATCGTATGCAGAATACAAGGCTAGATCGACGTTCGTCTTCGTCGGGCGGCGTAGGTCGGCTCCTGGAAGGCCCGGCCGCCTGGCTGGTAACGTTTCTTTTGATCCCCGCATTGCTCGTTGCCATCCTTCTGCTGCCACCCATCAGCCTATTGGATCGGTTGCAGGCGTTCACGCTTGAACGCATCAGCGCCAACACTGGCGGCGCCATCGTTGAATCCGATGGCACCACCGTCAATTTCCCTGCCGAAGGCGTCATGGCGAACTTCCAGGCGAAGATCACCGCCACGCCTCGCACCGAATTCATCGAAGGACAGGCGGGTGAGAAGCTGTACAAGGCAGCGCAGAATCTTCCCGACACCTTGATCGCCAAAAGCCCGGTCTACCACGTCGAATTGCGTGGACGTGAGCCGCTGCAAACCATTGTCACCATTCCGATTCCGAACGACAGCCTACCCTATGAAACGCTGGCCGTCTACGAATGGACCGGCGAGACATGGCGCCATATGCCCGCACGCGTCTTGCCAGAAGCTGATGTATTAGAGGCGCGCCTGGATTATGTGCCGCGCGACTTCATGGTTGTGCAGACGCTGGCAGGCGTGCCCGCCGTCACGCTCAACCTGGGGCTGGATGGCCAGTTGCCCCAAGGCGCCGTCGTCACCAACGAGGCGCGCGGCGTACTCAACCTGCGTGGCGATGGCGGTCTGGATGGACAGGCGCCCGCTAACACTGGTTCGACAGTTCCTATCATTACAAATGTCGAAGGTCAAACCGTCCGCACCGACCTGATCAATAACCTGCTGGTCGATGAGGGTTTGCGTGACAACCAACTCATGACGTTGGAGCAACTGGTCGTCGCCAATGGCTATCCTGGGCTGCTGATCGATTACCGTGGCGTCGATGCCGTGCCCAGCGCCCGCGCCGATTACGCCAAATTCATCGGCCAGTTAGCAGAGCGCCTCGCCGCCAATAATAAAACGCTGGCGGTGCGCGTCGAACCAGCCACCCCGATCTCTGCCGAGGAGTGGAATACGGGCGGCTACGACTGGCGCGCACTCGGACGGGTAGTGGATCAACTGGTGATTCCTGCGCCGATCGACCCGCGCGCCTACGCTCCCGGCGGTGAAATGGAACAGTTGCTGGCGTACGCCACTGACGAAGTTGGCGCCAACAAAGTGGCAATCGAATTGCCTGGGCACTCCGTTGAACGCAGCGGCAATTATCTGCTGTTGAAGGGCTACCAGGAGGCGCTCCAGCCCCTCCTGGGCACGATCTCCGCCGAAGCCGGCGCCGAGAACAACGTCACCATCAGCCTGGACAACCCCCGCCTACAAGGTCAGGTGCAGTGGGATGAAACACTGGGCATCTATTCCTACACCTACACGGACGATCAGGGGCTGCAGCGCACCGTCTACATCGAGAGTGCGGGCAGCCTGGGGCGCAAGCTCGATATGCTGCGCAAATATAACGTCACCAATGTGACTCTGGACATGCCCGCCAATGGCGACGTCGATCCGGCAGTCATGCAGGTGTTGCAACGCTTCCAGATGGGTGAAGCCACGTCGTCGGCGCCAGCAGCGCAGATGGCCGTGGCCTATACTCTCTACAGCGAAGATGGCAGCGTCGTCGGTCAGCAGATTCGCCCGTTAGACAGCACACGGGTCGATTTCCAGGTGCCAACGGGTAGCGCTGGTTCGCTGCGCGTCGATGCACAATTAGTCAACGCCAACGGCACGGCGCTGACCACCCCCAAATCGGCCGTGCTGGCCCTGACAGCCAGCGCCAAAGAAGCTGCGACAAACGCAGCATCTGCACCCTCAGCCTCCTTGAGCGTTGACCAAATCGTCAATGTGCGTGAAGGGCCAGGCACCGCGTTTGGTGTGCTAGGCCAAATCGTACCTGGCGAAAGTTACAAAGTGACGGGTAGAACATCTGCCTCGGACTGGTGGCAGATCGATTTTGGCGGACGCAGCGGCTGGGTGATCGCCCAACTTGCCTCCACCGCTGGGGATGGTAACGCCGTGGCGGTGGTGGAAAACCTGCCCCAGGCGGCAGCCGTCGCGGCGGCGCCCGCTGCGGAGGCGGCGCCCGTTGCCGAAGCCGCACCCGCCGAAGAGACCGTGGCAGCGGCGGCGGCGCCAGCTCCGGTAGCTGCACCTTCTGGCGGTGGCTCCTTTGGCTATGGGATTCAGGGTCACGTTGTGGACAACGGCATGATCTACCCGGTGCTGGATGCAATCGGCGGTATGGGCTTCAACTGGTTCAAGCAACAGATCGAGTGGAAACGCTTTGAGGGAGCAGGGCCAGGCCAGATTGATTGGGGCGCGATGGATGAGATCGTCAGCGCGGCGGGCAGCCGTGGCGTCAACGTTCTCTTTAGCATTGTAAAAGCGCCGGCCTGGGCGCGTGAACCTGGCTTCGATGGCAGCGTCGAAGGCCCTCCAGCCGATCCGCAAACCTACGCCAATTTCGTCGGCGCAGTGGCCGGTCGCTATTGCGGGCAATCGCTCAAAGCCATTGAGGTATGGAACGAGCAAAACCTGCACTACGAGTGGGGCAACAAGCCGCTCAACCCACAGGAATATGTAAACCTGCTGGCGCCTGCCTTCAATGCTATCAAGGCTGCCTGTCCATCGATGCAGGTGATCAGCGGCGCCTTGACCCCCGCGGGCAACAACCCGCCCTACGCCATGGACGATTTCACCTATCTGGAGGAAATGTTCAAGGCTGGCGCCAACAACTATCTGGATGGCGTTGGCGCACATCCCAGTGGCTATAACGTGCCGCCCTCCGTCACCTGGGAAGGTGCTTGCGAGGCCATTCAGAAGACGGGCAACAGCTTCAACGGCGCCTGTGATTCGCCGCACCATTCTTGGAGCTTCCGCAGCACAATGGAGGGCTATCGCAACATTGCCAATGTTTACGGCGGCGGCAACAAGCTGATCTGGCCGACCGAGTTCGGTTGGGCCGCTGGCGGCGCCATGAATCCGAACTATCGCTATGCCGACGACAACGACTTCACCGAACAGGCGCAGTGGACAGTCGAAGCCTACCAGATGATGAAGAATTGGGGATGGGTCGGGCCAGCCTTCTTGTGGAATCTCAACTTCCGCGTCATCGCCAACGGCACCGAACTGGCGCAATGGGGCATCGTCGATTCCAGCTGGAATCCACTGCCCGCCTACACTGCCCTGGCGCAAATGCCCAAATGACCAGGGAACCGTTTTCGCTTGTTGGAATTCCAGACAGGGGCGACATGATGTCGCCCCTGTCTGATTATGTTATTATCTCCTCGATCTTTCCCCGGTTGCAACGTCAAAGCATAGTGGCTCGACACGATAGACTTCGAAGAGGATGAAGCATGAAGGTATCTCCCTGGAAATTTGATTTGAGGCGACCCGGCGCGCCAGGTGTGCGCCGCGCCGTGCTGGCGGCGCTGTTGCTGACGCTACTGGCCGTCAACTTTGCCAGCGCTCAAACCGGCGGCGCGATGAGCAATGCGACGAGCGCCCCACCTGCACGCGGCCAGGTCAACGTGGCGCGACTCAACCTGCGCACCGCGCCCAGCATCACCGCGCCGGTGGTGGCGCGCCTGGCGCAAGGCACGACAGTGCAGATCCTGACTGTCAGCGCCGATAAGCGCTGGTATCAGGTCGCTACCGACGATGCGCGTTCAGGCTGGCTCTACGCCATCTACATTGCTCCTGCCCCGGCCGCCGACAACACCTCAGCCCAAGTCGCCGCCGACAACAACGCGCCAACGGCGCAACCTACTGTAGGCGCTGCCTTTGCTCCTGGCGCCGTCGTGGCCACCACTACGCCCGCGCGCATGAATGTGCGCAGCGGGCCGGGCACCAACTACCCCGTCGTCAGCTCGGCGCTGGCAGGCGCACAGTTCGAGATCATCGGCTTGAACCCGGCGCGCGATTGGTATCAAGTGCGCGTGCCAGATCGAGCCGAACCCGCCTGGATTTTTGCCAACCTGGCGACAGTGAGCGGTGACCTGACTGGCGTGCCACAGTTGGCGGAAACAGACTTACCGCCGGCTCCGGTAGCAGCGGCGCCCGTGGCAACTGCGCCGGCTGCAGCGCCCGTGGCCGCCCCCAACACCGGCGTCGGGTTTGGCTACGGCGTCACCGCCAACATGTGGCAGGGAGATAAGCAGGGCGTCGTCGACCTGGTGAAACGACTTGGTTTTGGTTGGGTCAAACAGCAAGTGCGCTGGGAGTACGCCGAACCACAGCCTGGCGCCATCCAGTGGCAAGAGATGGACAGCATCGTCGATGCGATGAACGGCAACGGCATCAACCTGATGTTTAGCGTCGTGACTTCGCCACCATGGACGCGCCCAACGCTCGGCGGCACCGGCGGCCCGCCCGAAGACTTTCAACTGTTCGCCAATTTCCTGGGCGCGATGGCCGGGCGTTATTGCGGTCGGCTGCAAGCCATCGAGGTTTGGAACGAACAGAATCTACGCCGCGAGTGGGAGGGCTTCCCACTTGAGCCAGCTAGCTACATGGAGCTCCTCAAACGGTCATACAATGCGATCAAGGGCGCGTGCCCAACGATGCTGGTCATCAGCGGCGCCACCACGCCTGCCGGTTACAGCGACGTTGCCTTCGACGACATCGATTATCTGCGCGGGATGTATCAGAACGGCCTCAAACAATACAGCGATGGCATCGGCATTCATCCCAGCGGCTTCGCCAACCCGCCATCGGTCACTTTCCAGGATTGGGAGTCGGGGAACTACACGGCGCTGTCGCACGTCAACCATCGCAGCTTCTACTTTCTCAGTACGCTGCGCGAGTCGAGACGGGTGATGGAAGAATTTGGCGACACGGCCAAACGCCTGTGGCCAACTGAATTTGGGTGGGGTTCGACGCCGTCGCCCTTCCCCGGGTACGAATACGAAGCGCGCATCGACGAAGCAACGCAAGCGCGCTGGATCGTGGAAGCGTTCAACATCATGGCGGGGTCCGGTTATGTGGCCGTGCCGATGCTCTGGAATCTGAACTATCCGCGCGACACGGAGATGGGAGCGTTCGCTGTGGCTGGCCGCCCCGCCTTCGATGCGCTGCGGGCAATGATGGGAAGATGAGTGTGGTGCACCTATGCAAATGATCATGGCAAAGCAACGTTCATTCACCATCGCCGCGTTGTTCGTGGCGACGATGATTTTCCTGGCCGCGTGTGGCGGTGGCGAAGAGCCAACACCAACGCCCACCAAGACGCCCATGGCGCAGACGCAACCAACGGCGACGCCAACCCTGGCGCCTGTCGCCGTGAACGATGCAGGCGCCCAGGCGCCTGCCGCCAGCGCGCCCACCAACACACCAGTTCCACCGACGCCAACACCCATTGTCGAAAAACTCGCGCGCGTAGCAGTCGATCAGTTGAACGTGCGCAGCGAGCCAAGCACCGCAGGCGCTATTGTCAAGCTGGCGAACAACGGCGAAACCTTCACCCTGTTGGGGCAGTCGGAGGACGGGCAGTGGTTGCAATTGGGCGAGAATGGCGCGCCGCTCGGTTGGGGCGCCGCCGAGTTCATGACGATCGAGGAGCGAGTTGTCCAAGCCCCAGCCAGTGACGGCAATACAACGGCGCCAACCTCAGCGCCCGCTGGCGGCGGCATTGGCAACTTTGCGCCGGCAACGATGTCCAGCCCAGATTATGGCGCACAGGTCTTTGTCTGGTGGCGCGAGGAAATCCGCGACCGCGATCTCGACCTGATGAAGGAAGCCGGCTTCAACTGGATCAAACAGGCGTTCTCGTGGGAATCGATCGAAGGCGCCGGGCGTGGCCAGTTCGACTGGTCGATTGCCGACAAGGTGGTCACACACGCCAACGAACGCGGTCTCAAGATTCTAGCGCGGCTCAGCCTCGATCCCGACGCGCGGGGCTTCTGGGCCGGCGACCCGCCTGCTAGTGGCGACGCCTTTGCCGAGTATGCCGGCGCGCTTGCCGCCCGCTACAACTGTCAGCCCGGCGCTATCGGCTGCATCCAGGCGTACCAGATTTGGAACGAGCCGAACCTGGCGCGCGAATGGGGTGGCAAGCGCCCTAATCCTGCCGAATACGTGGAATTCCTGGGCAAAGCATACCGGGCGATCAAAGCCGCCAACCCCAACGCCATCGTCATCAGCGCCGGTATGGCGCCGACTGGCGACAACAGCGATATTGCCATGCCCGACGATCTTTTCTATGACCAGATGTATCAGACCATGGGCGGCAATAGCAGCGGCTACTTCGATGCGTTGGGCGTGCACGGCGCCGGGTATGCGGCGCCGCCCGAACTCGATCCGGCGGAAGCGGCCAGCAATCCCAAGTATGGCGGTTATCGCTTCTTTGCCTTCCGCCACGTCGAAGACATCCGCGCAATCATGGAAAAATATGGCGACACCGCCAAGAAAATCGTGCTGCTGGAATTTGGCTGGACTTTTGATCCGGTCAACCCGGCGTACAAATGGCATGGCGCCGACGCGGGCATCGACATGTTCGTGCAGGCAGATTATCTGAAGCGCGCCTATCAGTACGCAGCAGCTAACTGGCCGTGGGTAGGTCTGATGAGTCTGCTGACAATGCCCAATCTCGATTGGTTGAATGACGGCAACGGCTCGGATGAAGAGCAGTATTGGTGGGCGATCATGGAGCCAAGCCCGATCAACGCCAAAGAGTGGCGTCCAGCGTATATCGAGTTGTGCATTTACCTGAACGGGCTGCGAGGACAGCGCTGTATCTACGATCCTAATCAGTGAGGGCTTATGCACCGGGCGGCGCCCCCTGTCGCCCGGCGCTGTTTCAACC
Source organism: Chloroflexota bacterium (assembly GCA_003451595.1). Taxonomy (GTDB): domain Bacteria; phylum Chloroflexota; class Anaerolineae; order Caldilineales; family Caldilineaceae; genus Caldilinea. The sequence continues at coordinate 214,969 of DMDA01000002.1, forward strand.
CTGACTTGTGATGCCGAGCAAGAATTGGACGACTTGCTCGCCAATCGTGGCGACAGTGTCGACCCAATCGACATTATCGGCGAAAGCTGAAAGATCGACTGCGTCCAGCAGTGGCAGCCAGACGGACACTGCGTAGCCAAAGCCCACGATCCCCATCAACAGGACCGCAGCAAAGCTCAATCGGATCGTCCAGCGGTTATTTTGTCGTAGCATAGGTCAAGTCATTTCTCGGCAAATTTGCCAAACAGTGACGATATGATATACTAGTCGCCATTGAATGACGAATTTGGGTGAGTAGCTCAGCTGGTTAGAGCGCACGGTTCACATCCGTGAGGTCGCGGGTTCGAGTCCCTCCTCGCCCACACAGATTGTCGAACATAGACAAGAGACCGCATAATCAGGTGCAAAACACTGACTATGCGGTCTCTGTTTTCTAGCCCAAACCTTATTGTCAGCCATTTACTGATTTTTAGCCGAGTTTTCATGTTTTCAGTGTTGCATGTTGCGTGCTACGTGTCGGAATCCCTCACGCAACACGTGTAATACGCAACACTGCGCTCATAAAATATCAACCTAGAAATCAGTAGTAGTCAAGTTGTAGCAACGGAATTTGCCATCGGCGTCGCAGGAGAACCAGCCACCGCACGCGGCGACCAGGTTCCGCGTTGATCAAGCACAAATTCGTCGTCCAGCCACACGTAGATGTGGTTCGCTGCCCCTAAAAACTTGTCCCCAATCCTGAAGTAGCCTGGCCTTGTTTATAGCTATTGACATTCCTGAGCATCCACCATAAACTATTATGTAACTTCAGGCGTTGACTGAGGCCACACCACATATCAGGACACGACATGGACTCCTCCGAAATGGCGCCAGCGACGAACAATAATACAACAATGGTGAACACTGAGCAGAATGCGCGCCTGGCGACACAATTAGTCATGTCCTTACGCGCACAGCAACAACCCAACGGCTTCTGGCCAGGAAGCGATCTGGGGCACAACCTGCGCAATACCTGCCATGCGTTGGAGGCATTACATCTGTTGGGCGGCGCCCCTTTTCCACGGGTCATTGCTAATGGCGTGCACTGGTTGTTGAATCTGGATGACGAAATCGATGAAAACAGTGGCGCCTGGGTCACGATTCGCCTGCACCCAAGTCGCTTCAAGACGTTGGCGCGCTTGCGCGAGTTTCAAGATGAGAAATTGCAGGAGGATTTTGCAGAGCTTTGCGGACGTATCGGCGAAGATGGATTGCTGAACAAGATACTGGAAGATCAATTGCTCGGCTCCCTGATTGTGATGGATTGCCTGCTGGAGTTGCGCGCCGCTGGTCAGGGTCTTCCCGAATATGAACATATCGCCCAATATACCCTTCCGGCAATCCAAACCAACTTGCAGCGCTGGTGCAATTCCGGAGCAGATAGACAACGCCAGGGACTGGTTGACAACGTCGGTGAAGCCTCTTATGCACTCGATATCTTACTGCGCAGCGGCGCCATTCCACTCGACGACCCGCTGTGTGCATCAGTACGCGCCGCCATGCTGGATGCACTGTCGCCGCAACGCAATCAGCGTGTGCTAGAAAAAGATGCGTTGTACAGCGCAATTCAGTTGAACAGCTACTACCCCACTGACCAGGAAGTCCTGGCCGCGGTGGGGCGTTTTCACCAGTTTCTCCACCAACGATTTGCGCAGGGCGAAGAACGTCGCTGGCTCAAGCAAGAGGACATGCTGCCACTGATTTTGCGGATGCTCCTCACGTGTGGCGGCGAAGCGCTCGGTCAGAGCATGATAGGGCGCCTGTGGGAAGAAGCGTTCACTTCTCGCCAACATCTGGATCGAGAGCAGGACGCGGCGCTCAGCCAACAATTTGCCCAGATGCTTCGACAACGCGTGGAGATCGATATTCGCCACACGGTTCGGCTCACGGGTGGCATCACGACTGCCCGCGTCTATCGGGTTGAGTATGCTATCCAGGAGGACATCCTGGCCGACAGGGCGGCATTACAGCGTAACGGCGCTATGCGCGTCGTCATCAAGACTGATCATCGCGCGGCGCTGGAACGATCAGTGCTCCAATATCAAAAATTGCCCGTTGCGCTGCAGCGCTATTTCGCACGTCACGCACATGTCACGGAGATTATTGGCGACGCGGGGCCAGTGGGCTTCATGGTTTTGGAGGACCTCACAGAAGACTATGCCACATTTCGCGAGGTGCTGGATGAAGTCGACAAGCGTCGGCCATCGCCAGATGATCGGACGCGCTTGCTGCAGGCCACCAATGCAATCATCACCTGCCTGTTTGACATTTATTCCCGCACCTTGCGCCCTATCGACGACATCGCTGGCGCACAAGTCTCGCGCCTCTATCTCAGCCGCCTAGATCGCTCGCTGCTCGATATGGTGAGCGACCATCGCTTTCCGCGCCTCAAGGACTTCTTACGCGGTTTCACGCTGGAGACCGGTGACGGCATCGAGATACACTTCAAGTCGATTGGTCATTATCAACAGGCGCTGCACCGCCATCTCCAAAGGTTACGGCCGCCTTGTCTGGTCACAACGCATGGCGACTGCCATTCTCGCAATATCATGCTCGACAAATGCTTTGAACGCGCAAAGTTCATCGATCTCGACCGTATCGACCCTGCAGGCGACTACATCCTAGATATTGCAATGTTGCTGGAGGATGTCACACTTTTCCGCCGTTTCTTTGATGAAAAATATCGCTTTTGCTTGCGTCCTGATGAGATAGCGTTATCCACTGATCGCGCCCACATTGCTTACCCAACGCTCGTCACCGAAACGGCGCAACTTTTTCAACAAACGCTGCTCGAAGCAGTTGCCAATTTCGCCGATCGATGCCAGGATCGCTATTATCGAGAGCGCCTGTGGTTAGGCATCGCCCTGCACTTGTTGCGGCTTGTTGATAAACAAAGTGAGATTCGCCTGGCGGCCGCGCTCTATGTGGAGGCAATCAAACTGCTCGATGTCTTAACCGATTCAATGAATGGGCAGCGGCTACTGCCTAAGCTGCCTGTCGAGGCGACAATTGCGCACAGCATAGCCATCTCTGCCCACCTGGAGGGGATTCACAGCCAGATACTTCGCTGCCAGGCGTCCGGCAACCGCATACTTCGGTATGACCTGCGCGCGGCTGGCAAAGTGATTCGCTACTTTGTTGCCAACACAGCCACGCCTTTCGCCATCCTGGACGGGCATACAGCAACCATCCGTCTGTTGCTCGCCTGCCCGGCGGAAAATCTCTGGCACGCGGGCGCGGTGGCCCAACCCATCAATGAAGGAAAGCTGCAAGCTGTCGTTGCACTGGACCCCACCGCCAGGAATCTGTCAACGATGCTTCCAGAGATCATGAGAATTGTGCTGACCTATGTCAGTTGAATCATCATTTCTTTGAAATCTGAATGGACTCACCCGCAATGTCGACCAATCTGCTGACCCAATTCCCAGCCTGGCGCGCTTTACATCAACACTACCTGCACATGCGCGACGCACATCTGCGCAATCTCTTCGCCGTGGACCCTACTCGCGGCGAACGCCTGGTGATCGATGACCTCGGCCTCTACTTTGACTACGCCAAGCATCGCGTCACCGACGAAACGCTGCGGCTGCTCGTGCAGCTTGCTGAAGAGTGCGACCTGCGCAACCGCATCGACGCCATGTTCCGCGGCGACAAGATCAATGTCACCGAGCACCGCGCCGTGCTGCACGTCGCCCTGCGCGCCCCACGCGACGCCCATATCTACGTCGACGGTGAGGATGTCGTGCCGCAGGTGCACGCCGTGCTTGACAAGATGAGCGACTTTGCAACGCGCGTGCGCAGCGGCGCCTGGCAAGGCTTCACCGGCAAACGCATCCGCAACGTCGTCAACATCGGCATCGGCGGCTCCGACCTGGGGCCGGTGATGGCGTATGAGGCGTTGCGCCACTACAGCGCACGTGACATGACCTTTCGCTTCGTCTCCAACATCGACGGCACCGATTTCGCCGAGGCGGTGCGCGATCTCGATCCGGCGGAGACGCTCTTTATCGTTGCGTCCAAGACCTTCACCACGCTGGAGACGATGACCAACGCCCACTCAGCGCGGCGTTGGCTGCTCGCTGCGTTGGGTGATGAACGTGCAGTCGCCAATCATTTTGTCGCCGTCTCGACTAATGCCACAGAAGTCGCCAGGTTCGGCATCGACACCGCCAACATGTTCGGCTTCTGGGATTGGGTCGGCGGGCGCTACTCGATGGATTCGGCGATCGGGCTGTCAACGATGATCGCGATTGGACCGGACAACTTCCGGGAGATGCTGGCCGGCTTCCACGCCATGGACGAGCACTTCCGCACTGCCCCCTTTGCGCGCAACATGCCGGTGATCATGGCGCTGCTTGGCGTCTGGTACACCAACTTCTTCGGCGCAGAGAGCGTCGCCGTGCTGCCCTACGACCAGTATCTCAAACGCTTCCCGGCGTATCTCCAGCAACTCACGATGGAGAGCAACGGCAAATACATCACGCTCGACGGCGAGCCGGTGAACTACCAGACCGGCGCGATCTACTGGGGCGAGCCAGGCACCAATGGTCAGCACTCCTTCTACCAGTTGCTGCACCAGGGGACGAAACTCGTGCCTTGCGACTTCATTGGCTTCTGCCAGAGCCTTAACCCCATCGGCGAGCATCACGACCTGCTGATGTCCAACATCTTTGCCCAGGGAGAGGCGCTGGCGTTTGGCAAGACCACCGACGCAGTGCGCGCCGAGGGTGCGCCCGACTGGCTGGCGCCGCACCGCACCTTCGAGGGCAACCGCCCCTCCACAACGATCCTGGCGGAGCGTCTGACCCCGGCAACGCTGGGCAAGCTGGTCGCCCTCTACGAGCACAGCGTCTTCGTGCAGGGCGTGATCTGGCACATCAATTCGTTCGATCAATGGGGCGTCGAGCTGGGCAAGGTGCTGGCAAAGAAGATCACCGCCGAGCTGAGCGCCGCCGCACCAGAGTTGCACCACGACAGCTCGACCAACGCGCTGATTCGGTGGTATCGGGAGAGAAGATTGAGAGATTAGGAGATTAGAGATTAGAGATTGGAGATTGGAGATTGAGCACACGCCACTGACGGCCCCTACGCTCCAATCTCCCAATCGCTACACTGCGGCTATGTATTGGGAATCTCTTACGCAACACGTACCACGCAACAGTGCACTCATAAAATGTCAGCCTAAAAATCAGTAAAACGGTGCAGTGACGTGATCACCTATCGCTGCACCGTCAGCACCGTGCGCATGCTGCGACTCGATTCGCTGGGTGGCGGGAGTAGAATTTGCCTGCCGTCGTTTGCCAATAGCTCGACTGATAGATCGTCCCCATCGTAACTGGCGCCACGCACCTCCACCCCGTAGAGAATGACTTCCACCGATCCTGGCGCGGCGTCGATGCTGACCGTCAACTGCTCTCTATTACGGCGATAGTACAGCACGATCGCCGGGCGCTCCTCGTCGAGGATGGTGTACTCGCCTTCATCATCCGGCGCGTACAGTTCGATCGTCAGCGGATCGAGCGTCGCCTCAGCCGTGTGCTGCGCCAGCGGCCCATACGGGATGATGGCGCCCGCTTTTACGAAGATCGGCAGGATGTTGAGTGGCGCGTCAATCTCGATCCAGCGCCCGCCTTCCAGCCGCGTCTTCGTCCAATAGTCGAACCAGTCGCCCGCCGGCAGATAGACGCGGCGGCGGTTGGTTTCATCCAGGATCGGCGCCACGAGCAGCGACCGCCCGAAGAGATACTGGTCGTCGAGAGCGAGCACGTTCGGGTCGTCCTGCCAGTCGAGCACGAGCGGACGCAGGAAAGGCGTGCTGCTCTGCCCGCACGCCACCGCCTCGGAGAAGATATAGGGCAGCAGACGGTAGCGCAGTTCGGCGTAGCGGCGGAAGATTGCCTCCGCCTCCTCGCCATAGGCCCACGGCTCGCGCGGGGGGACGCCATGACAACGCGCGTGCGAGGAGAAGAGGCCAAACTGCGCCCAGCGCACATAGAGCGCGGCGTCCGGCAGACCGCTGAAGCCGCCGATGTCGTGGCTGTAGAAGGGGAAGCCGCTCAGCCCAAAGCTCAGCGCCGCACGCAGCACGCACGCCAGGTCCTCGAAGCGCGCCAGCCCGTCGCCCGACCAGTGCAGCGGATAGCGCTGCGAGCCGGCCCACGCCGCCCGCGCCCAGATCACCGCCTTGCCTTTGCCAAAGTGCTCCTCCGTCACCTCGAACAGCGCACGGTTATAAAGCAGGGCGTAGAGGTTGTGCATCGCCGCCGGCGCCGCGGCGTGATAGCGCGCCTCCGGCGATGCGCCTTCGCCAAAATCGACCTTGATCGCAGCCACGCCCAGCTCGAACAGCTTGCGAAACTTTGCCTGAATCCACGCCACCGCATCCGGGTTGGAGTAATCGATGAAGCCGGCGTCGCCCGCAAAGCCGGGGAAAAGGTAGGGATGGCCGTTGGTGCGACGAGCAAGATAGCCCGCGTCCCGCCCTTCGCTGAACAAGCTGGTGCTCACGGTCAGGTTGGGCCACTGCCACAGACAGACGCGGAACCCCTGCGCGCGCAGCCGCGCCGTCATGCCTGCCGGGTCGGGAAATTTGCTCTTGCCAAACTCCAGATCGCACTGCCAGTCGTGCTCGTACCAATCGGTGTCGATGTGGATCACGTCGCAGGGAATGCGGCGGCGGCGCAGTTCAGCCGCGACCTGCTCCACCTGCTCTTGCCGGTTGTAGCTGATGCGCCCCATCCACAGCCCAAAGCTCCACTTGGGCGGCACGCCCGGCGCGCCGGTGATCGACGTATAGCGCGGCAGAATCTCCTTGAGCGTAGGCCCGTAGATCCAATAGAGATCGAGTTCGGTTGTGTCGTCGACAAGCAGTGAGAGCGCCGTATATTCGCGGTCGCCGATGTGAGCGGTGATCGCGTGTGACGTATTGAGGAAGACGCCGTAGCCGCGTGTGCTCATGTAGAAGGGGATGTTCTTGTACGCGCCCGGGCTGGCGTTGCCAAAGGCTTCGACATTCCATAACCGGCGTTGCGTCTGGCGCTTGTCCATGCGTCCGTAATCTTCGCCGAAGCCGTAGATGTGTTCGTCATAGTGCAGGTCGGTCGAAAGAAAGGCGTAGCGGTCAGCGCCAAAGTCGGCGCACCCAAGCGGATAGGCGTAGCGATGAAAGAAAAGCCAGCGGTTCTCGGTGGGATTCCACTGCGTCTCGGGTCGCCGCATACACGCCAGGTCAAGCGGGCGTGTGTTCCACAGCAGCCTGCCGCTGCGATCCAGGATGCGCACCTGCAGCGGCTCGCGCATCACCTCGACGCGCAGCAGCGCCGTCTCGATGGCGACGCGTTCCGGCGTTTCGGTGACTTCCAAGCGGGACGCACCGTCGAAGCGTCCGACGACCATCGGCGTTGGGGGTGGCGTGGGTGCGTCGGCGGGCGCGCTGCGGATGCGCACGATGGCGTCGGTGCAGAAGTCCAGGTGCAGATCGAGCGCTGCGCCGGCGGTCACCGGCTCCAGGATCGTTTCACAGAGTGTGCCGTAATAGTCGGCGACCTCGGGCGTGTACTGCCTGGTCTTGCAGTGCAGCCGCACGACGGAACCATCGACTGCAACCGCCGCCAGTTCCGCCGCCAGCGTCACCGGCGCACTCTTGCCCAAAAACGGGGTCACCGGATAGGAAACAGGAATGGTGAGCACAAGCACGACCTTTCAGATTGATAGAGGGGCGAGTTGCGAGGGGCGCCATCTGGTTGCCTGCTCGCCCAACGCACAGATCACGACAACGTTTTGCCCTCGCCCCTCGCAACTCATCCCTTCAATGCGCCCTCCAACATACCGCGCAGGAAGGCGTTGCGGAAGAGGATGAACAAGATGATGCCCGGCAACATGATCAGCACACATGCTGCAATCAGCAGCTCGTTGTTGTTGCCGGTGAGCTGATTTTGGAAGTCGAACAGCCCCACCATCGCTGTCTTCATCGCCGTGCTGGAGAGCATGACCAGGGCGGTGAGGAAGTCGTTCCAGTTGTAGACAAAGTTGGTGATAAAAACTGCGATCAGCCCCGGCGCCGAGATCGGCAGCACCACGCGCCAGAACGCCTGGAAGGGGGTGGCGCCGTCCACCTCGGCGGCTTCCTCCAACGCCACCGGAATGCTTTTGAAGAAGCCCATCATTACCCACGTGCCAAAGGGAACGCCATACGCAGCGTAGATGATGATCATGATCGCATAGGTGTCGCGCAGTTGCAGGTCGCTGGCGATCTTGTAGAGCGGGATCAGGTTGGTCAGCCCAGGCAGCATCAACACGCCGAGAAACAGCGCCAGCAACAGCGTGCGCCCACGAAAATTGAAGCGCGCAAAGGAATAACCCGCCATCGCCGCCACGACCGTCGTCACCACGGCGCCGCCCAGGCTCATCACCAGGCTGTTGAAAATCTGGCGCACAAAGCGGATCGTCGAGAAGAGCTGTTCATAATGACCGAGATAGAAGCCGCCAGCAAACAGGTCGCGCGATAGCCCGAAGCCGCGCGGGCGGAACGACGTGAAGATAGCATAGACCACCGGGAAGATCACGATCAGCGAGATGATCGCCAGCACAATGATCAGGAGCGTGTCGATCCGTTGTTTACGGCTGAAGCGCGATGACCGCTGCGCGGCAACGGGCCGAGGCTGGGTGAGAGTTGTCATGGGCATCCTCCTCAAGCGGATTGGGCGGCGACTACGCCACCACCTCGCTGCGCATCGTGCGGATGTAGATCGCCGCCAGCACGATGTTGATCAACAACATCAACACGGCCAGCGCCGCGCCGTAGCCAAAGTTAAAGAAGACAATCGCCTCGCGGTACATCGAGACACTGAGCACTTCGGTGGCGCGCCCGGGCCCGCCGTTGGTGATCGAGAGAAACAGACCGGTGGCGTTGATCGCCTGCAGGGTGAGCAGCAGCACGATCACCAGTGTGGTCGGGCGCACCAGGGGCCAGGTAATCGACCAGAAACTCTGCCAGCCGTTGGCGCCGTCGATGGCGCCGGCTTCGTACACTTCGCCCGGAATCGTCTGCAAGCCCGCCAGGATCAGCAGCATGGCAAACGCCAGTGTGCGCCAGATTGTCGCACCGATCACTACGCCCATCGCACCCTGGGGATGCCCCAGAAAGGCGATGTCGCCAAAGAGCGGCGACAGCAGGTCTTGCAACAAGCCATAGCCCGGCAGAAAGAGCCAGCGGAAGATCACCCCTGTCACCACTTCGGAGAGAATCCACGGTACGAAGATCATCGTCATGAACAGCCCGGTGTAGTTCAGCCGCCGGTTGAGCATCACCGCCAGGATGAAGGCAAAGATCATGGTAAGCAACACGAACAACACGCCGTAGATTGCGGTCAGACGCAGGCTATCCCAGAAGTTGGCGCTGGCTAGAATCTGCTCAAAGTTGCGCGTGCCGACAAAGACGCGCTCCCCACGCCGAAAGGTGTTGACGCTAAGAAAGATGCTGTAGAGCGCGGGATAGAGGCTGACCAGACAGATGATCAGCAGCGCAGGCAGAATCAGCAAATAGGGAAAAATCGTTTTCTGTCGCACAACCACCTCCTCCAGCGGACGGAGACACCCACGCAGGTCTGGACATCCACCAGGC
>DMDA01000002.1:224781-227586 GCA_003451595.1 Chloroflexota bacterium
GCCTGGTGGATGTCCAGACCTGCCAACTACTGCTTACTGCCAGTAACGGCCCAACACCTCGTCGGCGGCTTGTTGCAACGCCGGCGCCGGGTCGCGGTCAGGATTGAGCATCAGCTCCTGCCAGGTCGTGGCGAGGATGTCCAGGCTCTCGACGTAATAGGGGCTTGGCTCCATGTAGGCGCCCTGTTCGCCCAAAATGGCGTCAACATTTTCATAGAAGGGGCTGCCCTGGAACTTACCCATCGCGTATGCGGCATTCGTGGTCGGGATGCCAAACTGCGCCTCCGCCCACTTCGCCAGGAACTCCGGCTGCATGAACGCACGCAGGAATGCCACTGCGCCCTGCGGATTCTTGGCGCCCGTCGGCACGACCCAGCCCTCGCTTACCATGAAGACGTGCGGCGTCCCGTTGAAGGGCAGACCACCCTGCATCGCCACCTGCCCGGAATTCACCTGGTCGAGCAAGCCTTCGACAAAGTTGGGCGACCAGCTACCGCCGCCAAACGCCGCCGACTGGCCGTCCGTCCACACGATCTGTGAATCCGCAAAGTCGCCGGTCAACGCCACCTGCGGGAAGCAGCCGTTCTGGAACATGCGCTGCGCCCACTTCGCCACCTCGACAACCTGGTCGCTCGCCCAGGCTGGCTTGCCCTCGGCGTCGAAGATGCTGCCGCCGTTGGACTTGATCAGCGGCCACCAGTTGATCTCGATGGCGCCGTAGCTGCGACCGGCAAAGAAGGTGTTGAGATACAACCCATCCGCCTTCAACGCCTCACAAGCCGCCATCGCCTCATCCGGGGAGGTGGGGAAACCGTTGGGGAAGAGTTCCGCCTTATAGTAGGTCATGCCGCCGCGCACGTTGTTGGCGACGCAGTAACGCTCGCCATCATGTATACACGCCCTCTTGTCGCCGTCGGTCAAATCTTCAGCCCACGCTTCGTCCTTGAGCCACTCGCTCAGCGGCGAAAGCGCGCCCGCGTCGAGCAGCGCCGGCACATGCTGGCTGCCGGTTTCTACCAGGTCGGGTACGTCGCCGCCGGACTGCACCGCCAGCGCCAGCTTGGTGGAGAGTTGATCCCACGCCACCTGCTCGTGGATCACCTTGACGCCTTCGGTGGCTTCCAGGTTGGTGATGAACTCTTTCAGCACGGCGCCGTTGCTATCGTTCGGGTCATCCAGATCATAGCGGCTCCACACCACGATCTCGTTTGATTCGGCGGCTGGCTGCGCTGCCCCCGATCCGGGCGCGGCAGGCACAGCGGCGCACGCCGCCAGCACCAGGGTCAGCAGCAGGCACAGGCTGACCCACATGGCAAAACGCATAGTCTTCATCGATTTCACTCCTTTGCGCAGCTTGAAAAATCACTTGACGACAAACCGAGAAGTGTACGCCCGCTTTGCGGCGAGTGCACACACCCCAACAAACTCAAGAGGCGGGCGGCGCAATGCTCTGGCCTTCGCTGAAGCGCGGTTCGATCAACACCTGCGCTGGCTCCGGGGGTACGCCTTCCAACTGGCTGAGCATCATGCGGGCGGCGGTGGCGGCGATGGTCTCCGCCTGAATATCGATTACGGCCGGCTGCAACGAGAGCAGGCGCGGCAACGACGAGTAGTTGAAACAGACCAACGACAGGTCTTGCGGAATTTGGCGCCCGCGCGCCAGCGCAGCCTCGCCCGCGCCCGCCGCCGCCCGGTCGTTCCAGACGATCACGGCGGTCACCTGTGGGTTTGCATCCAGCAGCGCACCCATCACCTCGGCGCCGGAAGCCAGGTTCAGGGCGCACGGCGCACACACCGCCGCGACGCCTAGTTCACCACAGCTTTGCTGAAAGGCGTCCAGCACACGCACGGCAAAGCCCGTCAGATGGTCATCCTGGTGCAGAAACGCAATCCGGCGATGGCCCAACTCTGCCAGCCGCGCCACACAACGCTGCATCCCCGCCTCGATCGCCGAATCGACATAGACCAGCCCGTTGTTCTCTGCGCAGCGCCCGATCAAGACAAACGGAATCCGCTGCGCCTGCAAATACGCCACACGCGGGTCGTGCATCTGCACCTGCATCAGGATAAAGCCCTGCGCCAGCCCACTGGCGGCGAACTCCTCCAGATGGCCGATGTTGTCATCGAGATGGGTCATCAACATAAACGCATAGCCGGCGCTGTTGATCACGTCGGCGGCGCTGGCGATGAAGCGCACCTCCAGCTCCGCCACCTGCGGCGCCAGCAGCGGAAAGACAAAGCCGACGCCGCGATGACGCGTGCGCATCGCCAGGCTCTGCGCCACCGGGTCGGGACGGTAGCCCAGCTCGGCAATTGCCTGCTCGATGCGCTGGCGCGTGGCTGCAGAGATCGGGCGCTTGCCGCTCAGCGCGTGCGAGACTGTGCTCTTGCTCACCTGCGCCCTGGCGGCGACATCGGCAATGGTGACACTTGCCATGATGAGTTTTTCCCTCAGGGTGACATAGACATGATGGAGTTGAATCAAACCGGTTTGATTGTCAAGAGGGATACGCAGCACGCGCGTCTGCACCTGAGCCAACCTTGCTCCCAGTGCTCACCTGATTGAACAGCAATGCTCAAATGACGTACAATGCGATTCTGCGCTTGCGCGATGGAGTTCTGCAGTCAGGGAGAATCAGACATGAATGAAACGAGAAGCAATACAGCGCTGCATTGTGGCGCAGTTCGGCTAGTCGTGCGCGATATAGAGCGCTCTCTGGCTTATTATCAGGATCGCATTGGGCTGCGATTACATCGGCGTGATGGTGGCGTCGCATGGTTGGGTGCAGGCGCCGCCGACCTGCT
>DMDA01000002.1:227851-233720 GCA_003451595.1 Chloroflexota bacterium
GCCAGCGATCATGGCGTCAGTGAGGCGTTGTATCTGACCGACCCCGATGGGCATGGCATCGAAATCTACCGCGACCGGCCGCGACGCGAATGGCCGTTCGTCAAGGGCAGCCTGGCGATGACGACCGATCCGCTCGACGTGCGCGGGTTGCTGGCTGCCGACCGCAGTCAGGTGTCGTGGGATGGCATCGCTGCGGGCACGGCAATCGGCCATGTACATCTGCACGTGGCGCATCTGGATGCCGCCGTGCACTTCTACGTGGATCTGCTGGGACTCGACCTGATGCAGCGCTTTGGCGGGCAGGCGGCGTTTGTATCGGCAGGCGGCTATCATCACCACCTGGGGCTGAACACCTGGGCAGGGGTTGGTGCGCCACCCCCACCACTGGACGCCGCCCGTCTCCTTGACTTCGAGCTGGTGCTACCGGATGCCGGTGCGCTGGCAGCGACCGTGGCGCGCCTGCAGGAGGCTGCCATCCCTATCACGTCAGATGGTGAGGGCTGGAAGCTGGCGGATCCATCGTGGAATACCATCGTGTTGCGAAGTGTATGAGGCATAGGCGCCACGCGCCCAAGATCATCCTATCGATAGTGACGTGTGACGCCTGACAAGTGACACCGCCTACATTGTGTTGCACAGCCCGACGTCAATCGCCGGCCAACGCCAGCACGTCGGTGACATCCAACTGGGCGTCACGCTGGAAGTTCTCGACGGTGATGGTGCGGAAGAGCAGGAGCGCCACCACCAGCCCAGCAATTTCGATGGCGAAGACGACCATGTAGCCCAGCGACACATTCCCTGTCAACTGATAGGCAATATCGCGCAACAAGGCGCCCCCCACGGTGCCGAGCGACTGGGCCACAAAATTGGCGACGCCCCAGGCGCCCATGTACAGCCCCACATTTTGCGCCACCGTCATATCAAGCATGAAACTGAGATTGCTCACCGTCATCAGGCCACTGCCCAGCCCAAGCAGGAACACTGCGCCATAGAAGAAAGGCGCACTATGTAAAATTCCTGCAATGATGATCAAGGCGAATGCAACAATGGCCACCATTGCCCCGAAATTGGCGTTGGCGCGCTTGCCAAACCAGCGCACTGTTCCCATCCCACCGAGCAAGGTAATGAAAACGCCGACGCCCCAGATCGACTCGATGCGCGTTGTGGCGCTGACGGAGAGTCCCAGCGTGTCAGCAGCGTATGGTTCCAGCAGCACATCCTGTGCGCGAATGCCGACCAGCACCAGCAATAGATAGACAAAAAAACGTTTGGCTGTCGGGTTGTTCGCCAGCGCGTGCAGCGCAACGAGGGGATTGTCGGCAGTGTTGCGCACAATATGGTCTGGCGCGCTGGGCGTTTCGATGCCTGCGGCGCCGATCAAAACGAACAAAGTCGCCACCAGCCAGATAGCGCCAAATGCCGTGTAAATGCCATTGACGCTGGCGTCGGCCTCCAACGCGCTGGAGAGCGCAATGCTGGCGACGATCGTGGACAGGATCATCGCCGTCCACATGACGCCGACCGTAGCCGTGCGCCAGCCCTTAGGCGACCCTTCCGTCAGTTCGCTGGCCAGCGAGAGGTAACTGACCGAGGCGACGTTGACGCCTACCCCCCACAAGGTAAAGACAGCCAACGAAGTCAGCAAGCCGGGCAGAAAGTGTTCATCCATGTAGAATACGGTGTGCGCCGTCAGATAGCTGCCAAATGCCGCCATCAGCCCGCCAATCAGCATCCAGGGCGCCCGATGCAACCCCCAAAGCGGACGCCGATCCGCCCAATTGCCGACCAACACTTGCAAGGGTGACAGCAAATAAGGCAGCGCCACTAGCAAACCAACCAACACGGCAGGGATTCCCATATCAGCGATCATAATGCGGTTGAGGGTGCCCGTGATCGGCACCACCGTCAGCGAGACGCCGACATGCACCAGTGAAAGTTGAACAATCTTCCGCACGTTCATCGTATGCACCCAGTGAAAACTATTTTTGCATGTGGACAGGCAGATTAGCATAGGTTTACATAGATTCCAAGCTACACAGTCACTTTTCCACCGAAATCCGAAGGTGTCGGTGTGTGTGATCACAATGCACGTGCAGAGGCGGCAAGAAGTTGCAATCAGAAGAGGTAAAACTCGTCAAGCGGCCAGTAACGCAGCCAGACTCGCCCCAAAATCTGGTCGAGGGTGACCGGGCCAAAGGCGCGGCTGTCATTGCTGTTGCTGCGATTGTCGCCCAGAACGAAATAGGAGAGCGGCCCCAGCGTCATCGGCGCCATGTCGATCGGGGTGGTGTCGTGGGGGAACGGCTCGGCAATGGGTTGTCCATTGACATAGACAACCCCACGCCGAATTTCGACCACCTCACCCGGCATTGCCACGATGCGTTTGACCAGCAACTCCTCCATGCTGGGCAGGTCGATGACGACGATATCGTTGCGTTGGGGGGCGTGCAAGCGGTAGCTAATCTTGTCAACAATTAGTCGTTGATGCGGGTGCAGGTTCGGCTCCATGCTCTGGCCGAAAACCACTGTCGCCTGCGCCAGGAAAAGATGCACCACAAGCGCCAGGATCAGAGCTGGTGCAACAATCTGCAACGCTTCTTTGATCGCGGGGCGCGTGAGTTGCCACACGCCACCCGCTTCCTCTGGCGTTGGCGGCAGATCGTCCACCTGCTCGGCGTGGTATTGTTCACTAGTGCGCGCTTCGTGCAAATCATTCATTCCGGTGAAGAAGTATACCGATTTGGCGGCACGTTGTCCAGGCAGTAAGATTGCAGATGATGAGGCAAATGTTCGCCCGACGCGGCGCGTGTAGAATCTTGAGCATATTCCCAGCGCGAAAAGTGGGTCTTAGGATCGGCGCACAAAGCTGTTGTCTGCAGCGCGGCGCTTTCGTCTTAGCAATCCTACTGCTGTTGACGCAGACAATGAATGGTCTGGCACAGTCGACCTCGCCATTGGCGGCCCCCGGTGTAACGCCCAACGCTGCCGAAACCGCTGCTGTCGATCCGTTCGACGCACTGGCGCAAGCCATCTTTGCCGAGATGACCCCGGCGCAGCGTGTGGGTCAACTGTTTATTGTGACCTTTTCAGGCAACGATGTGCTGTTTGACAGTGACATTGTTGATCTGATCACCAACGACCATATCGGTGGGGTTGTGCTCAGTCCACGCGCGGGCAATTTCTCCAATGCGCGCGGCACCGATACGCCGCGCCAGGTCGCTGTACTGGTGAATCAACTGCAGGCTGCCGCCTATGGTGTATTGCTGCCGAAAGAGAACGCTTTGCAGCCCGTGCCGTTGGCGCCCTGGCCGCCGCGCGGCGTCTTTACCTATCTGCCCGACGTCACCGACGTGACGCCCACCAACTTGCCGCTTCTGGTTGGCGTCGTCCAGACTGGCGATGACCTGCCGTTGACAGCGCTGCGACGCGGCTTCACACCTCTGCCTTCTCCTATGGCGCTCGGTGCATCGTGGAATCGCGCACAGGTCAAAGATGTTGGCGCCGTCGTGGGGCGAGAACTCCAGGCAGTGGGCGTCAACATGCTGCTGGGGCCGGCGCTCGACGTGTTCAACCCTTCCAGTCTCGACAAAGTGCATCCTTTGGGCATTACCTCTCTGGGCGGCAACCCCTACTGGGTCGGGCAGCTCGGCCGCGCCTACATTGAGGGCGTGCACACCGGCGGCGAGGGGCGCGTGGTGACCGTCGCCAGCAGTTTCCCAGGACAGGGCAATGCCGACCGCATCCCCAGCGAAGAGGTCGCCACAATCCAGTCCAGCCAGACCGAACTACGTCAACGCGACTTACTTCCCTTTATCACGGTGACGCGTCAATCCTCGACGGTGCTTGACCCTGCGGGCGATCCCGGCGCCACCGATCTACTCATGACCAGCCACATGCGCTACACCGGCTTGCAAGGCGCCGACAACCGGGTAAAACCATTGAGCCTGGCGCCGGAACTGCGCACGATCCTCAAGCAGGAAGGCATTGGCGATTGGCTTACCAGTGGCGGCGTCGTTATGTCGGGACCGCTGGGTGCGCTGGCTTTACAGCGCTATCTCGCCACCGACAACCCCGAAGCCTTCCGGCGCATGGTGCAGGATGCTTTCGTCGCTGGCAACGATCTGCTCTTTCTTTCCGATTTTGGCTTCGGTGATGATTGGCCGTCACAATACGCCAACATCAAGGCAACGGTGCAGGCGTTCCGGTCGCTTTACACCACCGACCGGGATTTTGCGGCATTGGTTGACGCCGCAGCCAAGCGAATCATCCGTCTGAAGCTGGGCATCTATCACAACGATGTAGCCTCATTGCTCGTCGACAGAGACGCATCAGAGGTCACCGGCGCTCCCGCCGTGCCGCTGCCCAACGTGCTTGTCACAGACACCGATCTGAGTGTATTGACCAGTGAAGCGCGCGTCACGGCTGAGCAGCAGATGGGACAGATTGCGCGATCGGCGGTCACGTTGCTTTACCCCGATCCAGCCACGCAGACAGCGCTAGTGCCGCCCGCCTTTCGCGCCACCGACAACATTCTGGTCTTCACCGATTTTCGCCTGCAACGCGAGTGCGCCACCTGCGAACAGGAGCCATCAGTCGGTCCGGACGAAGTGGCCAGGATTATCGAACGGCTCTATGGTTCCCAATCTGCGGGCGTGATCGATCCCAATAACATTGTAAGCAAAACTTTTGTTGAACTGACGGCGTTACTGGATAGCCTGGATCAGGCAAAGGCGATGCCTGCCCCGGCGTCAACAGCGGCGCTGACAACCACGCCTGTCGTGGCGGGCGATATCTTGCCGACGCCGACGCCCGAACTGGCGCTGACCACGACAGCGCTCATTACCACCACCGACAACCTGGAGATTGTCACGCCCTCCACGCTCGATGTCCTGGAGAGCGGGTCCGTTACAACCGGTGAGGATGCCAACAACAAGACGCTGGCCGCCATCCAATCCGCAGACTGGATCATCTTCGTCATGCTAGATGTCGCGCCGACAACTGCACCAACCAGCACGGCGGTCAAGCGCCTGCTGAGCGAACACAGCGATCTGCTGGATGATCAGAAGGCCGTCGTGCTGGCGCTACAGGCGCCCTACTATCTTGACGCTACAGAGATGAGCAAGCTCACGGCGTACTTCGGCGTTTACAGCAAGACCTCACCCTTCCTGGAGAGCGCTGTTCATGCGCTCTTTCGTCGCTACCCACCAATCGGGGCGCCGCCTGTCGATGTGCCGGGCACGCGCTTTGCCAATCTCAATGCGCGCCTGCTCCCCGACCCTGCACTCCAGATTGTGTTGGCGGTGGAAGATAGCGATGGGAAGGTCATCGCGACCAATGCTGGCGAACCGGCCGCCGAAGAACGCCCAACCATCGTGGCTGGCAGCTTGATGCGTCTGCGACTTGGCCCCATCCTGGACTTGAATGGGCATCCTGTGCCTGACGGAACAGAGGTTACGTTTGACTTGCGCTACGAGACTGAAGATGTGGCGTTGACGATGGAGCCGGCGCTCACGCGCAATGGGATGGCAGTACGCGAAGTGACGCCCGATCGCAGCGGCATTTTGCAGATTTCGGCGCGTTCGTACAATGCCTCCAGTGGCGCTGGACTTGGCATCGTCGTCATCCCGCCGATCACGCCGACGCCCGCGCCTGTCACCCTGATCACCCCGGAAGAACTGCCGCCAGCGGTCGATAATGGCGCCCTGGGGCGCAGCGCAAGGTTAGATCGAGTCAATCTTCTCACGCTGTCGATCGCCCTGCTGACCCTGGTGATCGTGCTGAGTCTGTTGCTCATTGTGCAGGTTCGCGTGTTGCCGCGCCCGACGTTGGTGCACAATATGTTGTGGGCAACGGTCTTTGGACTGGCCGG
>DMDA01000002.1:233974-235612 GCA_003451595.1 Chloroflexota bacterium
CCGCTACTGTGGCTGCAATTGCGCGGGGACGAACGGTGAAGCGTCACGCGGCGTCAGGCGCCACTGACATGTGACGCCTGACGCCGCAAACTTACGCGCCTTGCAGCGCGTGTGCCATCGCTTCTGATGTTTTGGACGCTGCAGTGGCGCCAGCCGGGTTGAGCAGATCATCCACGATCTTGGCAGAGGAGATCACGCCTGGCAACCCTGCCCCCGGGTGCGTGCCCGCGCCGACGAAGTAAAGATTCTCGAAATCCTCCGAACGGTTATGCGGTCGGAACCATGCCGATTGCAGCAACGTTGGCTCCACCGAGAAAGCTGACCCCAGATAGCTGTTGAGCGTGTTCTGGAAGTGCAACGGGTCAATGTGGTGCTCGGCGACGATATTCGCCTGCAGGTCAGGCAGATAGTTATCCTCCAGGAACTGCATGATGGCGTCGCGGTAGGGTCTGGCTTTCGTCGTCCAATCAATGTTGGCATTCAGGTTTGGCACTGGCGACAGCACATAGAAGGCTTCGTGGCCTTCGGGCGCCATGCTGGGGTCCGTCAACGTTGGCATGTGCAGATAGAGCGAGAAATCTTCCGGCAAGTCCTGCTCGGCGAAAATTTCGCGCAGCAACCCTTTGTAGCGCTCGCTGAGGATGATGTTGTGATGCGCCAGCGGGGTGTCGGTGTAGCGCTTCTTCGTGCCAAAATAGATCACAAAGAGCGACATACTGAACTTTTTGCTTTTAACCCAGCGATCGCTATTCTTGCGGCGGTGCTGCTTGGGGATCAAGTTCAGATACGTCCAACCAACGTCGGCGTTGGAGACAACAGCGTCTGCCGTGTGCACCGTGCCATCTGCCAGGCGCACACCTTGCACGCGCCTGTCTTTGATCACGATCTCCTGAATTTCCGTGTTGAGGTGCACCTTGACGCCCAATTCATCCAATAACTTGCCAAACGCATTGACAATAGCGCCGGTGCCGCCTTTGGCGTAGAAGATGCCCCATTCCCGCTCCAAGTAGTGAATGAGCACATAGAGCGAGGGCGCGTCGAGCGGGTTGCCGCCGATCAGCAATGGGTGAAAAGAGAAACAACGTCGCAGGAAGTCATTCTCGATAAACTTGCTCACGTAGCCGTAGACACTGCGGTAGGATTGCAGCCGCACCAGGTCAGGCGCCACGCGCAACATATCGCCAAAGTGCAGAAATGGCTTGTCGATCAATGCCATGCCCGCATCGAAAATTTCTTTGGTGGTTGCCATGAAGCGGGTGTAGCCATCTTTATCGCGCGGGTTCCACTGCTCAATCTGGCTAAGAATGTACTCATGATCGCCGTTGTAACTAAACGCACGCCCCTGGTGGTCAAAGATTTTGTAGAATGGATCGTTAGGAATCAGCTCAAAGTAATCCTCGCGGCGACGTCCTGCCAGTTCCCAGATTTCATCCAGCAGCCATGGCGCCGTGACGACTGTGGGACCGCCGTCAAACTTGAAACCGTTGATCTCATATGTGTATGCGCGACCACCCAGCTTGTCGCGCTTTTCAAATAACGTGACATCGTTGCCTTTCACTGCCAGCCGCGCCGCTGCCGCCAGCCCACCAAACCCACTCCCAATGACAATGATCTTCTGTCCCATAACTCCTGTCTCTT
>DMDA01000009.1:0-12820 GCA_003451595.1 Chloroflexota bacterium
CAACATGGCGTCACCATTTCCAGGCATGGATCCGTATCTCGAAGGCGACTTGTGGCAGGAGTTTCACGATCGCCTTGCGAACCAAATCAGTATGCAGTTGCTGCCGCAGCTTGCACCGAAATATGTCGCGTTGCTCGCCAAACGCTATGTAGTGGATCGACCGGCGTTGGGCATCTTTGCGCCGCCGCCAGAGCGGATCATCTACCCGGACGTGCACGTGGTGGCGGAACGGGCGCCTGTCTACCAGACGACACCCGGCGTGACCACGGCGACCCTGGAGCTGACCAGCCCGATGCTGGAGGAGACGCCGGTGCTCAGCGTCGAAATCCGTGACGTGGCCGAGCGCCGGTTGGTGACGATCATCGAAATCCTGTCGCCGGTGAACAAGCGCGGGAGTGGTGCGCAGGAATACCTCGACCGCCGCATCGAGCTGATGCAGACCGCCACGCATTTGCTGGAGATCGACCTGCTGACCGTCGGCTATCGCATCCCCTTGGTGGGCAAGCTGCCGCCCGCACCCTACTACGTCTACCTCAGCCGCGCCAACCGCCGCCCCCGCACCGAGGTGTGGGCAATTCGCCTGCAAGAGCCGCTGCCGCGCGTGCCGGTTCCGCTGCTGCGCCCCGACCCTGACGTCGTGCTCGACCTGCAGGCGGCGGTCGATGCCTGCTTTGCGCTGGTTGGCTACGAACGGCTGATCGACTACACGGCGGAGCCGCCGGGCGCGCTGTCGGAGGCGGATCGGGCGTGGGTCAAGGAATGGCTGCTCAAATAGTTGAGATCGACCGTTTGGAAATTCCCATATTTTGACGCAGCGACGCACAGCCGCAGGGAAAACACATGGCGATGCCTGCATTCCGTGTTCTTTTGCCCCTGCGTTGCTCTACCATTACGTGGTTCTGCCTCTGCACGTTCTTGTGTCTCAATATCTTGACGTCAAGTTGGGAATCCTCAAGCCGCTGCTCGGAGCGCCCGTCATGATTGCACGACTGACTGTTGGAAAAAATTTCAGGCGTACAGATTGACATTGTAAGAACATTTGTGCTATACTGGCCGTCATGTAGTATGCTGTCGCGGTTTTCCAGGGCAGCGACCGTCACCGGCCAACTTTGAGTACGAAAGGATTTCCCATGCCACCGGCGCGCAACAAACAGGAACCTCTCCAACAACCCGCGATGGATAGCGGCAAGAGCAAGGCGCTCGACACGACGCTTGCCAATTTGAACAAAAAATACGGTGAGGGCATCGTCATGAAGTTGGGTGATGCGACCAAGCTCACCGTCGAATCGATTGCCAGCGGCAGTCTGAGCCTGGACATCGCGCTGGGCGTGGGCGGCTATCCGCGCGGGCGCATTGTGGAAATCTACGGGCCAGAGAGTTCGGGTAAGACAACGTTGTGCCTGCATGCCATCGCCCAGGCGCAGCGCAGCGGCGGCATCTGCGGCTTCGTCGATGTGGAACACGCCCTTGATCCTGCCTACGCCGCCAAAATCGGCGTCGATGTCAACAACCTCTACGTTAGCCAGCCGGACACCGGCGAGCAGGCGCTGGAGATTGCCGAGGCGCTGGTGCGCTCCAACGCCATGGATGTCGTCGTCGTCGATAGCGTGGCGGCGCTTGTGCCCCGCGCCGAGATCGAGGGCGAGATGGGCGACAGTCACGTCGGCTTGCAGGCGCGGCTGATGAGCCAGGCGCTGCGCAAACTCACCGGCGTCGTCAAAGCCAGCAACACTACAATGATTTTCACCAACCAGCTGCGTCAGAAGATCGGCGTGATGTTTGGCAACCCGGAGACGACGACGGGCGGCATGGCGCTCAAATTCTACGCCAGCGTGCGCCTGGACGTGCGCCGCATCGAGAGCATCAAGCAAGGCGACGAAGTGGTGGGCAACCGGACGCGTGTCACAGTGAAGAAGAACAAGGTGGCGCCACCCTTCCGCACCGCCGAGTTCGACATCATGTACAACGAAGGCATCAGCGCCGCCGGCGACCTGCTCGACCTGGCGGTGAGCGAGGAGATTGTCGTGAAGCGCGGCGCCTTCTACAGCTACGGTGACATCCGCCTGGGGCAGGGACGTGAGAATGCCAAGAGTTTTCTGGCTGAAAATCCTGACCTGGCTGCCGAGATTGATCGACTGGTGCGCGGGCAGCATGGTCTACCCATCGTGCTGGAACCCAAAGCGTCGGCGCTCGTGATCACAGCAGCGCCAGAGATGGAGGCTGCTTTGGCGGCGGCGGCATAGGTCAGCGTCGGCGTCGCCGGTGAACCGCACTTCACCGACGATAGGGCGCAGCGGTAAATGGTGCGCAGGCGCTCCCGTGTCAGGCGGCGACGTTCGCACCGACCTTGCGGGACGCCTGCGCACCGGGCAATCCACAATCGGTTTAGGCTGCATCGCAATCAGCGGTGCAGCCTTTTTTGTGGTAAAGTTGTACCTAAATTGAACTGATGCCGATGCAAGGGAGCGCCCATGACAATTCATACCTTTACTCCGACCCATTATTTCAGCGTGCTGGCGGTGGCGCCGCCTGTGTTAACGCTGGCGCCCGGCGACACAGTGCGAACAACGACCGTCGATGCACACGGGTTTGACGCAATCCGCCGGCAGGTGACGCCGCCCGGCAACCCGATGACCGGTCCATTCTTTGTCGAGGGCGCTGAGCCAGGCGACACGTTGGTTGTGCACCTCGACGCCATCGTGCCCAATCGCACCTATGGCTGGGGCAACACGATGCTGGCGCCCAATGTCGTCGATCCGGAGTTCGTGCGCGAGCTGCCGTGGCCGCCGCCCGGTGAACGTCGGCGCAGTCACTGGCATGTCGATGTGGCGGCGGGTGCGGCGACCCTAGTCGAGCCAGAAGTGCCGGGTGGAATGGTGTTGCCATTGGCGCCAATGCTGGGTTGTTTCGGCGTTGCTCCCGCCGGCGGTGAGGCGATCTCAACGGCGACTTCGGGACCTCAGGGTGGCAACATGGATTACCGGGGCTTTACGGCTGGCGTGACCGTCTATTTCCCCGTGTTTGTGCCCGGCGCGCTCTTTTTCCTGGGCGATGGGCACGCGCTACAAGGTGCAGGCGAAATCGCCGGCACAGGCGTCGAGATTTCGTGTGATGTCCAGTTCACGCTCGATCTCCAAAAGCGACGCCGGCTCAACTGGCCGCGCGGGGAGACGGCAACGCACATCTTTACCGCTGGCAATGCGCGGCCACTGGATCAGGCGCTCCAGCACGCCACCACCGAGATGGCGCGCTGGCTGCAGGAGGAATATGGCCTGACGCCGATTCATGCACAGACACTGCTTGGGCAGGCGGTCGATTACGAAATCGGCAATGTTTTTGACCCGGCTTATACTGTGATCTGCAAACTTGCAAAGCGCTGGCTGCCCCTGGAGACCGATGTGTAGCACCCTGGAAATGTGGGTCTGATTTTTCATGTTTCATTTGCGAAGGAATGCCATCATGACAAGCACGATGCAGGCAATTCGGATTTACGCTACCGGCGGGCGCGAGGTTCTACAACTGGAGACTATCCCGATTCCGGAGCCTGGCCCCGGTCAGGTGCGGGTCAAAGTAGCGTATGCCGGGTTGAACTTTATCGACATCTATCAGCGACTGGGACAATACAAGCTGCCTCTGCCCTTTACGCCGGGGCTAGAGGCCGGCGGCGTTGTGGATGCTATCGGCCCTGACGTGACCGAGGTAAACGTGGGCGACCGCGTGGCCTATTGCATGGTCAATGGCGCCTACGCACAATACGCCGTCGTGCCCGCTGCAAGCGTGGCGCCTGTGCCGCCGGGCATCGGGTTGGATGTGGCGACCGCGCTGATGGTGCAAGGCATGACGGCGCACTACCTGGCCTTTAGCACCTTTCCGCTGGCGCGCCAACACACGACGTTGATCCATGCTGCGGCCGGTGGGACGGGGAGGTTGTTGGTGCAAGTCGCCAAACGCACCGGGGCGCGCGTCCTGGCGACGGCGGGCACGGCGGAGAAGGCGGAGCTGGCGCGCAGCGCTGGCGCCGACGCCGTGATTATCTATACGCAAGAGGATTTTGTGAGCGAGGTCAAGCGGCTGACAAACGGCGCTGGCGTCGATGTCGTCTATGATTCAGTAGGACAGAGCACCTTTGCCGGCGGGCTTGATTGTCTGAAGCCGCGCGGGATGATGGTGCTGTGGGGCCAGGCAAGCGGGCCGGTGGCGCCGATTGACCCGCAGATTCTAAACCAGAAAGGGTCGCTCTATCTGACGCGTCCCAGCCTGGGCGCGTACATCGCCACACGCGCTGAACTCCTGGAGCGCGCCAGCGCTCTCTTCGCCTGGGTTCAGTCGGGAGCGCTAGATGTACGCATCGATCGTATCTTCCCTCTGGCTGATGTCGCCGCAGCGCACGCGTACATCGAAGGTCGGCAGACCAAAGGCAAGGTGCTGTTGCAGCCATAATGGATTGATGCAGACGTGCAGCGCATTGACAAGGTTGGAGTGTGGAGGAATGAGCCATGATGGCGAATCGGGTCAAAGGCGATCACGAAATTGACAATCTGGCGCGCAACGCCGGACTGGTGCAGCAACTCGAAGCAAAGGTGCGCGAGCTAGAGGCTGCCAATCAACAGTTGCGCGAACGTGAGCAATTTCTCAGCAATGCCCTGGATGGTCTTGCCGCGCACATTGCCATTTTGGACGAAACGGGCGTCATCATTGCCATCAATAAGGCGTGGCGCGCGTTCGCCACCACCAGTTCGTGCGCGTTGACCAATGCCCTGGAAGGCGTTCACTTTCTAGATATCTGTGAACGCATGGGCGCCGGCGAGTTGGCGCACTGCGGCGCTGCGCTGCGCACCGTACTGGCTGGTGCAAGTGATGCGGCGGAGCTGGAATGCACCTGCTCTCACGCCGATGCGCCAAGTTGGTGTACATTGCGCATTACCCGCTTTCCTGGCGACGGACCGAAACGCGTGATCATCACCCACGAAAATATCACACAGCGCGTGCTGGCAGAACAGGCTTTGCGCGAGAGCGAGGACGCATTGCGTCGCTCGCAAGCGATTGCGCATGTTGGTCATTGGACATGGGACATTCGCACCAATACCGTAACATGCTCAGATGAGATGAAACGTATTTTGGGGGTGGACCCGGCGCAGTTTCATGGCGACCTCAATGCCATGATTGCACGCGCCATTGATCCCGATGACCGTGCGCGTGTGCGGGAACTCAATGTGGCCGCTATCCATGATGCCAGACCAGTGGCCACCGAATATCGCGTCATCGGCGCCGATGGCCAAGTGCGCGTGGTGTGGGCGCAGATGGGGGATCGCGAAGTCGATGCCAATGGTCAGCTTGTGCGACTTTCCGGCATCATTCAAGACATCACTGAACGCAAACGCGTCGAGGCGGAACTGGCGGCCAGTGTCCGCCGGCTGACCATCTCGACGCGCGCGGCAGGATTAGGAGTATGGGAGACAGACCTGACCAACGGCAGCGAAACATGGGATGACACGATGTACGCGATGTATGGCGTCTCGCGCCAGAGCTTCACACCGTCGCAAGCGGCCTGGCGCGCGCTTGTCCATCCCAATGACCTGCCTCGGCTGCTGGAGGCGGAGCGCACCGAGATGGAAAGCGGGACGCGCCTGCATCAGCACTTTCGAATTGTGCGACCGGACGGCGAGGTGCGCTGGATCGAATCGGACGCCGAGGTCATCTGTGACGCGGAGGGGAAACCGCAGCGATTGATTGGCATTAACCGCGATGTGACCGAGAACATGGTCAGCGAACAACAGCAGCGTTTGCGCATTGCGGCGCTGGAGGCTGCTGCCAATGGTATTGTGATCACCGATCGCGACGGTTGCATCGAGTGGGTGAATCCAGCCTTTGCCACGTTGACCGGCTACTCCCCTGAGGAAGCGATCGGCAAAAACCCGCGTGAACTGGTGCGCTCCGGTTTGCACAGTGAGTCTTTCTACAAACGCATGTGGGACACGATTCTGGCCGGCGACACCTGGCACGGTGAGCTGATCAACCGCCGCAAGGATGGCAGTCTGTACTATGAAGAGCAGACGATCACGCCGGTGCGCAATCAGGCCGGTGTGATCACCCATTTCATCGGCATCAAACAAGATGTCTCTGCACGTGTGCGCGAGGAGGAAGAGCGCAACCGTTTGTTGGCGCAAGTGCAGGCGCAGGCGGACCAACTGATGCAGATCATGCATAGTGTGCCTGAAGGCGTGGTGCTCTTGGACGCTACACATGCCATCGTGCAGGCGAATCCACAAGCTGAGGCCTATTTGCATAGCTTGCTGCCTGCCAACCACGCAGGCCCGTTCACGGCGGTGCTCACGAAGGTGGGGGATCGCTTGCTGGATGAGATTTTGGCGCCCCCGCCGCCGGGTGGTTGGCATTTGGTGCGCACACAGAAAGAAGAGTTTGAACTGGCGGCGCAGCCTGTTGCTGCTGGCCCGCTGGCTGCCGGCTGGGTGTTGGTCATACGCAATGTGACCGAACAGCGCGCGCTGCAACGTCAGTTACAGCGCCAGGAGCGCATGGCGGCGGTGGGCGAGTTGGCGGCAGGCATCGCTCACGATTTCAACAATATCATGTCGGTCATCATCACCTATGCCCAATTGCTTGCAGAGGCGCCGGGGCTAGGGGAATACGAACGCAACCGCATCGGCGCCATCCGTGAGCAAGGGCAACGCGCCGCGCAGATGATCCGACAAATTCTCGATTTCAGCCGACGTTCTGTGATGGAACGCAGCACCTTTGAGCTGCTGCCTTTGATCAAAGAGCAATACAAGTTGCTAAAGCAGACCCTGCCGGAGAATATCGAGCTTCAACTGCACTATGATCAGGCCGAGCACATCATCCGCGCCGACCCGACGCGGATTCAGCAATTGTTGGTCAATCTTGCCGTCAACGCGCGCGATGCTATGCCGAATGGCGGCCTGTTGCGCATCGAACTGTGCCGGGTGCATCTGAACGCGGCGGAGGTGCCCCTTCCCACCATGCTCCCCGGCGATTGGCTGCGTCTGCGCGTCAGTGATACGGGCGTGGGCATGACGCCAGAGGTGATGGCCCACATCTTTGAGCCATTTTTTACCACGAAGGCGCCGGGCAAGGGCACCGGATTAGGGTTGGCGCAAGTGCATGGCATCGTCGCTCAGCATGAGGGGCACATTGTGGTGGACAGTGCACCAGGCGCAGGCGCGACCTTCTCTGTCTATTTCCCGGCTGTCGAGGTTCTGGATGGCAGCAGCGTTACCTATGCACCCACGATTGTAGCGAACCTGCCGCAAGGGCATGGCGAACGCGTGCTGGTGGTGGAGGATGAAGAGGTGATGCGTCGCGCGGTGGTGGAGTTACTCGAAGTCTTGCACTATCGCACCTGTGAGGCCAGCAATGGCGTTGACGCGCTCCAGATATTGGACGAGGAGGCAGGCGCCATCGATCTGGTGGTGAGTGATGTGGTGATGCCAAAGCTGGGCGGGGTGGGACTGTTGCAGGAGATGCGCCAGCGTAGAAGCGCCATCCCGCTGATCTTGCTGACCGGTTACTCGCTCGGCGTCGATCTGGATGAACTCAAGTCGCAGGGATTGAGCGCGTGGCTTCTCAAACCACCGCCGATCAAGGATTTGGCGGAAACGATTGCTCAGGCATTGCACCATGCACGCCAGCGTGCATCTCGGGTATCTCCAGCGTGAACATCTACTGCGCCTTCATCAACGTCTGCCAAGATGCATTGCGTCGGTTGCTGCGGTGGCCAGTTTAAGACGCTCCATCTCCGCCACAAACCAGGTGAGCGTCGGTTGATGCGTTTGATGGAAGGCGTGCGCCTGGCAGTGACAGTCGGACGCACCAAAGCCAGGGAGAGGAGTGGCTGACTGCCCCAAGGCGGTCGCCCAGAGGTGTTCCCAGCGGCGCACATCGACTCGATACCAGACTTCAAGCACCGTGCACGCCTGGCGCAGATAATCGATGTGCCAGTGCGGGCGCGTCACCGGACGCAGGTGGTGGCGCACACGCCCGCGCACTCCGCCCGCCCCCAGGGCGCTGCCTGTGTACAAATACCAGCCAGGGAGGACGCGCACGTCGCCCAGCCGCCCTACGGTGATCGTCGCAGCGTGCTCGGCGCGCAAGATGAGCGTGTAGCTTCCGGGCGCCGCTGGCAGCATATCGGCGGCGTCAGCCGCCAGTTGTGCGATCCACATCTCCGGCGTCCATGCCAAACAAGGTGAGGCGTCAGGCCAGGTCGCGGTGAACTTGCGCCACCCAGGTTGTGTCTTCGGCGTTGAAGAACGCGCCGTTGTGGGCGCGACTCCATGGTCCGACCAGCCAATAGATCAAATCAGCAATGCTGGCCGGGGTGGCAAGTTCGCCGCGCGCATGGATGTCGTGGAACCAGCTGGTGTCCAGGCGCGTGCCGGTCGTATCGATGCTGCGGATGTCCTCTTGCATGGCGGTGTCGACATGACCAGGGTTCAAGGTGTTAATCGATACGTCGCTACCAGCCAGCTCCAGCGCCAGCACGCGCGCAAACATCTCCAGCCCGGCTTTTGCCGCGCAGTAGGCGCTGCCGCCAAAGACAGGCGTGGAGGCTGCATCGCTGCTGATATTGAGAATCCGTCCATAGCGCTGTTCCAGCATGACCGGCAACACATTCCGCGTCAGGAGGAACGGTGCAATCAAATTCGTGTTGATGTTATACGCCCACTCGTCGGGGTCGGCGTAGACCACTTCTTCTAGCGGCCAGATTACAGCGGCATTGTTGATGAGAATATCAACGCGGTCGAATTGTTCGAGCGCAGTCTCGACGATCTCCTCCACCGCTTCGGGGTCGCTCACGTCGCCGGGCACGGCCAGCGCCTGCGCCCCTTGACGCCGCAGCGTCGCCGCCACGTTCTCGACCTCGTCCTCGCTGCGCGCCGCCAACACGAGCTTGGCGCCCGCTGCCGCCAGGCGCGCCGCCGCCGCTGCACCGATGCCGCGCCCGCCCCCCGTAATGATCGCCACCTGTCCTTGCAATTTCTTCTTTGCCATATCGTGCAGTGTAGCAGACACGTGCGCAGTTGACAATCGGGCAACATCCGCACACAATGCAGCACCAACAACCGCATCATCGCGCCATGATCATGACTGAGCCAACCGACATCGCATTATTGAGCCAACTGACAGAACATAATCAGGCCGCGCTGTTGGCGCTCTATCAGCGCTACGGCGGGCTGGTGTATGGCCTTGCGCTGCGCACGTTGCGCCGTCCGGGGTTGGCCGAAGAAGTGACCCAGGATGTCTTTCTCAAGCTCTGGCAGCAACCCGAACGGTGGAATCCGGCGCTGGGACAATTGAGCAGTTGGTTGGTCACCATCACACGCAATGCGGCGATTGACCGCTTGCGGCGAGAGGCGCGTCACTCCATCGACGACTGGCAGCCATACGGCGAGGTCGAAGCGAACATGGCGACGCTGGACACGGGCGCCTGGACTGACGGACAACTGCTGCGCGATCTGCTGCAACAGTTGCCGGCGGAACAGCGCGAGTTGATCGAACTGGCCTTCTATCGCGGCTACACCCACAGCGAGCTTGCGGAAGGTCTGGGCATCCCACTAGGCACGGTCAAGACGCGTCTCCGCGCTGGCATGCAGCGGCTGCGCGCATTGTGGGAAGCCGCTGTGTACACAACGGATCGGTGATGAGCATCCAAATGTCATCGTTGCAACGTTATTTATGATGAGATGAACGATTTGCCACCTGCCGGGGCGCGCTCCCCGGATGAAAGCCTGACGCCACCGACCGACGCGCAGCTGTTGGCGCTGCTCCCAGCCTTTGTGCTGGGCGCCGCCGACCCAGAGGAAGCCACATTTGTGCGTCTTCATTTGATGGACGTGCATGGCGCCGAGGATGAGCTTGCTGCCTATGGTCGCCTGGTCGAGGCGTTGCATTTTGCTGCGCCGCCAGTCGCACCGCCGCCAGCGTTGGAAGCGCGTCTGCGCGCGGCGCTGGCGGATGCATCCGGGGAGGGACGCCGGCTAGCGGCGCCGCTTTCGTCACCGTCGTCTTACACCGGGCGCAGCTGGCACTGGCCGCGCCTGGCGACAATTGTGACGGCGGCGGCGGCGGCGGTGCTGCTAGTGTTAAATTTGTGGTGGTTCCGCGAGATGACAGGATTGCGCGCAGAAAATACACAGCTGCAAAGTCAGGTCACGGCGCAGGCGACGGCGGTGGCCGTCCAGCAGACGCAACTTGCCGCGCAACAACAGCAGATCGATACACAGCGCGCGCAGCTGGAGATGTTGCGCGATCAGGAAGCTGTGCTCGCCGGCACTGTAGCCGGCCAGAACGATTTGCTGGCGCAAGTCGTGGCCGCCGCTGGTGAAAACTACACCATGACGCCCGCACAAGGCGGCAGCGCGGCCTTTGCCACCGTCGCCTGGCTTGACCAGGCTGGCATCGGCGTGTTGCGCGCAGACAACTTCCCACCGTTGCCGCCGGACATGGTCTATCAGTTTTGGCTGATCAAGGATGGCGTTCGCACCAGCGGCGGCATTTTCACCGTCGATGGCAATGGGCGCGGCACACTGGTCTTCACACCAGGCGGCTCGCTAGATGACTTTGACGGCATGGGCGTCACCCCGGAGCCAGCCAGCGGCAGCGCCGGGCCTACAGCGCCGCCAATCGTCACCGCCACCCTGCAACACGGGTAAAGGGCATGACCGACGCACGGACACTGCTGCTTTCTGGCGCTGCGTTCAAGGCTGATCCGCACCCGACGTATGCCCGGCTGCGCGCAGAGGCGCCGGTCTATTGCCGGGTGAGTCGCGATGGCGCTGCGCGGATGTGGTTTCTTACCCGTTACGCTGATGTCGCTGCAGCACTGCGCGACGATCGCCGTTTTGTCAAGGACGCCGATGTCACCCTCGGCCCGGCGGAGTTGCTTGCCCGCCCGCCAGCGCCGCCACTCTATCGGCTGCTCACTCACCACATGCTCAACACCGACGGCGACGCCCATGCCCGGCTGCGCGCCCTCGTCAACAAGGCGTTCAGCGCGCGCCAGGTCGAACAGATGGAACTGCGCCTGCGCACGATCGCTCACGATCTACTTGATCGCCTTGTTCCGCGCGGGATGATGGATTATGTGGACGATTTTGCCCTGCCCTTCTCGATCGCCGTGATTGCCGAACTACTGGGCATCCCCAGTCGAGACCGCCATCGCTTCCGCGCCTGGTCGCACATCCTGGTGGCGCCCTCCGTTGACGCTGATCGCAACGAACGCAAGACCGCCCGGCTTGCCCAGGTGATGCAGGATTTTGTCGACTACTTGCAGGGCATCTTTGCCGCGCGCCGGCGCGCACCTCAGCCGGACCTGATCACTAGCCTGCTCGAAGCCGAAGAGGCGGGCGACCGCTTGAGCACCGAGGAACTATACAGCATGATCCTGCTGCTGACGGTCGTCGGGCACGAAACGTCCGTCTTTCTACTTGCCAACCAGACGCTGACCTTGCTTACGCATCCGACAGTGCTGGCAGCCGTGCGCAACGACCGCAGTTTGATCACCCCTGTCATCGAAGAGGTGATCCGCTACGATGGTCCTGTCGAGCGGGCGACGATGCGTTTCGCCGCCGAGGAGATCGAGCTGCATGGCGCAACGATTCAGCGCGGCGATGCGGTCAGTCTGGTGCTGGCGTCGGCGCATCGCGATGCGCGCGCCTTTCCGCAGCCCGATGCCTTCGACCTGGCGCGTGTCGGCGCCCGCCACCTGGGTTTTGGGTTGGGCGCTCATTACTGTTTGGGAGCACCGCTGGCGCGGCTGGAGGCGCGTGTGGCGCTCGACATATTGCTCGACCGGCTGCCCGCTGTGCAGTTGGCGATTCCGCACAGCGAGCTTCGTTGGCAGACAAACCCAATCGTGCGCGGCCCCAAACACCTGCCGCTGCGTTGGGAAGTTCCCTCGTGACGCGCGCACCGATTTTCGACCTCGCTTCTCGTCTTGTAGTATACTGATGCGCTGAAATCGATGCTGAAGTCGATGCTGAAATCGATTCGGAGACGGACGCACATCGCTCATGCCGGAATTGCCTGCCCCACTATCAGCGCCAACCGATGATCGCCTGAGCCGTTTTCTGTGGCGCCTCATCGAGGCGTCGCCGGTGGCGGTCGTGGCAGTCGATCAGGCTGGCGTCATCCTCTACGCCAATCAGAAGCTGGCCGACATGTTCCAGTACCAGGTCGGCGATGTGATGGGCAAATCGATCGAACTCCTCATTCCCGAACGTTACCGCAGCGACCATCGCATCTATCGCAGCCTCTTTGCCGAAAACCCGCATACGCGCCCGATGGGGTCAGGGCTAGATCTGGCGGGACGTCGCAGTGATGGCAGCGAGTTCCCCGTCGAGGTGGGGCTGAGTTACTTTCGCAGCGGCGACCTGTTGATCGTGCTGGGTTCGATTACCGACATTACGCGCCGCAAACAGACCGAAGAACTTCTGGAGCGCCGCGTCGAGGAGCGCACGCGCGAGATCGAGCGCCGGCGGCGCGTCGCCGACAGCCTGCGCGATATCTTGCGCGTGCTGAACTCTAATCGCCCGCTGCAGGAGATACTGGACATCATCGTGGCGCAGGCGCGGGAATTGCTGCGCGCTGACGCCAGCGCCATCTACCAACTGCACGAAGATGCTCAACCGCTCAGCTTTCAGGCCGGCGTTGGCATCTCACCTGCGCAACTCACTGCGATTTATGCCGCGCAGACCGATCCCACAATCGCTTCGCCACACCAGGCGGTCGGCGCCGTGCTCAATAACGGTGCACATGATGCGCCGCTCCTGAGCGTTGATGG
>DMDA01000009.1:13023-13833 GCA_003451595.1 Chloroflexota bacterium
GGAGCGCGTCGCCGTCGCCGCCGAACGCAACCGCATTGCCCGCGATCTGCATGATTCTGTGACGCAGACGCTTTTTTCTGCCAGCCTGATTGCTGAAGTCTTGCCGCGCCTGGTGCAACGTCATCCTGACGAGAGTATGCGCCGTCTCGAAGAACTGCGTCAGTTGACGCGCGGCGCGCTGGCGGAGATGCGGACGCTGTTGCTCGAATTGCGCCCAGCGACCTTGATGGAAGTCAGCATCGAGGAATTATTGCGCCAGTTGACTGAAGCCGCGCGCGGGCGCGCCCGCATCCCGATTGAACTCTTGGTGCAGGGGACGGCGCAACTGCCGCCGGCGGTCAAGGTTGCCTTCTACTACGTGGCGCAGGAGGCGCTCAACAATGTGACTAAACATGCGCGCGCCGGGCGCGTGGTGGTGCTGTTAGATGCTGACGCAACGCACGCAGTGCTGACCATCCACGATAACGGCCAGGGTTTCGACCTGACGACCGTCACGCCCGAACACCTGGGCCTAGCGATCATGCGTGAGCGAGCGGAGTCGATCGGCGCCACGCTCGTGATCGAGAGCGCCCCCGGCGCCGGCGCCGTCGTGACCTTGCGTTGGCAGCAAAACCGGATCGCAGAACAACTTGACAGGTAGAGTGGCGATGGCAGAAAACGAGACTTCGATGCACCCCCCTATCCGCGTCCTGGTAGTGGACGATCACGCAGTCGTGCGCGGCGGCTTGGCCACTTTTTTGCTGGCCTATGATGATCTGGAACTGGTTGGCGAGGCGGCCAATGGGGTGGAGGCGTTAGCGGCGGTCGAAC
>DMDA01000009.1:13891-14253 GCA_003451595.1 Chloroflexota bacterium
ATCCACAGCGCTACACATGCGCGGCAGCAGCCGCTGGGTCACGATCTCACCGAGCGCGAGCGCGATGTGCTGGCGCTGATGGTGACAGGCATGAACAACAGTGAGATCGCTGACAAGCTGGTTGTGAGCCGCTCCACGATCAAGTATCACGTTAGCAACATTCTCTCGAAATTGCAGGCCACCACGCGCACCGAGGCCGTCGCCNNNGGTGCAAGGCGTGTTGGCCGCCGGCGCCATTGGTTACTTGCTCAAGAATGTGTCCGCAGATGAGCTGGTCAACGCGATCCGTTCGGCGCACGTCGGGCGTCCGACGTTGGCGCCGGAAGCAACGCGCGCGTTGATCCACAGCGCTACACATGCGC
>DMDA01000009.1:14541-18206 GCA_003451595.1 Chloroflexota bacterium
CCACGCGCACCGAGGCCGTCGCCTATGCGTTGCAGCAGAATCTGGTGGACTTCCCTGGCGAACACACGTCGTAAGCGATCTGAAAGTGAAGATTCCCTGTCTTTGGCGGCGTGTAGTTTAAGCTAGGGGGCGCCTGATGCAAATGCTTTCCCCAATCGTGAAGTAGTACGATGTTTGATTGTGCTATCTATGAGACGCGGCGGAAGAAGTATTTCCTGGTCAACTGACCAGGAAATGGACTGCACACGCGGCAGGTATAAGTCTGCCCCGCTGCCCGGCTGTTCCTGCCGAAAACCCGTGTACACTCGTGCCGGGGGAGCTTTTCTCCAGCAATTGCCGGGCAAAGGAGTGTAGATGCGTGTGTTAGTGGCCGACGACCAGCCAACCTTGCGGTCGGCGGTGCGGTTTCTATTGGAGCATGAGCCAGATGTAGTGATTGTCGCAGAAGCGAGCGATGTGGCCGGTCTGCTGGCATGTGCGGTTAAGCATCAACCTGATTTGCTTCTGCTGGATTGGGAATTGCCGGGTTTGCACACTACGGGAAGTGCGCGTCCTGTGATAAACTCTCTGTACGCCAGTTGCCCAAGCCTGCACATCATTGTGCTCAGTGGCCGGCCGGAAGCCAATCGTCATGCGTTGGCGGCCGGGGCCAGCGCCTTTGTCAGCAAAGCCGACCCGCCAGAACGCCTGCTGGCTGCGCTTCGCCGGGTCAAGACGATGAGTGAGTAGACGCCATGACCGAACGCTTCGATGCAGTTGTTTTGGGCGGCGGCCCGGCAGGGTTGGCTGCTGCCGCCTACCTGCTCTATGCCCGCCTGAATGTCGCCCTGGTCAGTCCAGACCTGGGTGGGAAGGTCACGTATCCCTTTGCGCTGCGCGATGTGCCCAATCAGGACACCGTGTGGGGCGCCGGCCTTGTGCATGAGCTGGCGCAGCGCGTTGCTGCTGGGCTGCAGCATCACGTGCGCGACACGGTCGAGCATGTACAACGTTTGGATGACGGCGCCTTTCAACTGGTATTGACTGGCGGCGATACGATCGAGAGCACGGCAGTGGTCGTATGCACCGGCGTGCGCGCCCAGCGCCTCTTCGTGGCAGGTGAGGCGGAGTATTGGGGCAAAGGGCTGAGCTATTCGGCAATCTCGCACGCACCGCTCTTTGCCGGGCGCAACGTGGCCGTGTTAGGCGGCGGCGAACGCTCGATCGCCGCGCTGCAAATTTTGATCCCGCTCGCCAGCCATATCGACTACATCGAAGCGCGGCCACAGCCGGTGGCGGATCGTGCGCAGGTTGACGCCATCCTGAGTCATCCGCGCGTGAGCGTTTTCCGCGGATGGGAAGTGCAGCAAGTGGTTGGCGACGAATTTGTCACAGGCATCGACCTGGTTGGCATCAATGGCGAGGTGCGCACGCTGCCCGAAGAGGGTGTTTTTGTGCAGTTTGGACTGTTGCCCAATAACAGCGCCGTGCGTGGTCTGGTGGAGCTGGATCACAACGGGCACATCGTGATTGATGAGAATTGCGCCACCAGCACACCGGGTCTCTTTGCGGCGGGCGATGTGACAATCGTCTACGCCGAGCAGGTGCCGGTGTCGATTGGCGAGGGCGCCAAGGCTGGGCTGTCTGCCTGGCAATATGTGGCGGCGCAGGCGCTTAAGGCAGGTTGAGCGTAATAGACGACAATGAAAAAGAGCACAGGGGATAGTTCTGCGCCCCTGTGCTCTTTTTTATTGCTGTTACAACTTGAGCAAGCAGTTTTCCGAACCGTGCTCGCTGGCCTCGTAGCCGTCGGCTTCACTGTCGTTGCTCCACACGCCATCGGCGTTGTAGTAGCGGAAGCGATAGGTCTTGCCAGCGTCCAATGTCACCGCAACGCTGCACGTACCGTTGGCGCGCTTGACCAGCTTGTTAGCGGTGGCATCCCAGTTGTTAAAATCGCCTACGACGGAGATGGCCGGCTGACCTTGTTCATAAGGCAACACGAAGGTCACTTTGACCTTATCTTCACCTTCTTTTGCGCGTTTGATCATAAGATTTTCTCACTTTCATACTCCGGCTGACTTCCACAATGGTGGAGCAGCACAAAACACCTTACTGCGAATGTGTTGTCGTCGCGCAGGCTCGGCTTCACAGCGTGGCCCACTCTGGACACAACGGTCGAGTTTAGCAAAGCCCGATAGGTTCGCCAAATATCGAGAGTGTGCAAATTATGTAAGGACGATGCAACGGGTTGGCGTTTAGCCACCCGGCGCGGCACTTTGCCGCGTCAGCAGGTTGGTTCTGCCGGATGGCGACTCCGCGGGCATGATGACGGTGATATCCTGGCGCGGGAATGGAATCACGATCTTGTGCAGCGCAAAGGCATCGCGCACCATCTGATACAGTTCACTCTTGACGCGGAACGAATCGCCAAATTCGCGTACGTAGCCGAAAGCCAGTAAGTGGACGCTGTAGGGGTCGAGGCTGGTAATCAGCACACCCGGCGCCGGTTCGGCCATGATGAGTGGGTGGCGCTGCACTGTGTCCAGCAAGACCTTTTCTGCCAGCGGCAAATCGCTGTCGTAGGCAACGCCAATATTGAGCGCCACACGCGCCGTGCGATCGGAATAGGTCATCGCCTGCACGGGTTTGGTCATCAGCTCTTTGTTGGGCACAAAGATTTCGCTGTTGTCGGCGGTCTTGAGGACGGTGGCGCGCATGGCGACGCGTGTGACAGCGCCGCGTAGCCCCTGCACCTCGATGACATCGCCGGGGCGCACGATGCGCTCGAAGACAAGCACGATGCCGCTGACAAAGTTGCCAAAAAGCTCCTGCAACCCAAAGCCAAGCCCGACGGAGAGGCCGCCGCCGATCCAGGCCAGTGCACCCAGATCGACGCCCAGAATGCCGAGCGCAATCAACGCGCCCAGGCTGAAAACTGCATAGCGCGTGACATTGCTCACTGTGTTGGCGACGTCAAGCTCGGCATGGTTGCGCACCATCAGGTTGTTCACGGCGTTGCGCGCCACCCAACCCGCCAACAGCGCCACCAACACGGCGATCGCAGCATTGAGCAGGTCGCCCAGATTGATGGTGACATCGGAAAAGGTCAACAGTGCGATTTCGCCGATGCCGAGGGTGGAGAAGAGGATGCTGCGTGCAATCAACAAGATCAAAATCCACAGGATCGGCTGCACCACGTCGCTGGCAAAGCGCTGCGACTGTCGTTCGGGCAGTGCAGCTAGCACGATGCCCACGATGAGGCGATACCCCAACAACAGCCAGAAGATCGGCGTGAGCGCATCGATGAGACCATAGGGCCAGCCATTGTCGGCAAAGCGATAGATGGCGCGTTGGGCGAGCAACAAAAAGAGCATCGGAAAGAGCACGAAGTCTACCGCTCGCAGCCAACGGATCACGCGGGTGCGCAGCGTGGGAGGCGCCGGCGGTGCGTCAGGCGGCCGATGCTCCCACCGTTTGAGCGCCATGTCGATCAGCCTGGGCGCCAGCCATGCCATCAGCAAAATCAGCAGGAGCACAGCCATCTGTCGCTGCACTGCTTCGCGTTCCAGCATGATCAGCATGAGACGCAGCTGTTCGCCGAGGCGTTGGATGAAAATTGTGAAATCAACGATCACGGTGTCCTCCTGTAGTGCGATAGTCCGGTCTGCGCAACACGGTCTGCG
>DMDA01000009.1:18476-23549 GCA_003451595.1 Chloroflexota bacterium
CTACGCAACACGGCCTACTCTGCGCCGGGCGGTAAGTTGCTTTCCTCCCCTGGCGGCGTGGGCACAAATGTAGGCGTTTCGGTGACGACAGCGGCGGGCAGTGGCGTGGGCACAGCCATGCCGTATTGGGCGCCATCACGAGCCAGGGCGGCGTACATGGCAGCCACTGCCTCGGCTGGCGCAATGCCATCGATCAGCACTTGACGGTAGGCAGCGTCTCCCAGCCGGAAGACCAGTGGCAGCCAGGGCTGCGCCTGGATCAGTTGTGCAGACTGGAGCTGCTCGGCCATCCGCATCACATTCGGATACCGATCGATCAAGACAGCGCTGTTGGCGGGCAGCAGCAAATGCCGGGCCAACAGTTCCGCCTGTGCATCGATGCCGGCGGCGAAGTTGAGAAAGCGCGCCGCCAGCTCGAGTTGTGTATCGTCAATCGTGGCGTTGACCATCAATCCGTCGATCCAGACGAAGGGACGGCCAGGACCAGCCGGCCCTTCCGGCATCAACGCAACGCTCAAGTCGGTTCTGGGGATGTTGAGCAGCAGCTCGTTTTCCCGCTCGGCTGGCGTCACCAGATAGGCTGTGACGCCAGCCGCGAAATCGGCCTGCAGACTGTCGCGTGCAGTAGTCGTGCGGATGCCGAAGCTCTTCTGCGATTCTTGCAGCCAGGTGAGCCAGTCGATCAACGCCTGTGGCGTCAGGGCGAACTGACCATTGTCATCATAGAGTCGCCCGCCAAAGGCGCCGATGCCCCAGAACGCCCACTCGAAGTCCCCATCCAGCACGATGGGCACGCCGGCTTGGGCCTGGGCGCGCAGATCAGCCAGGGTGCCCGCCGGATCAGGTACGCGCGCCTTGTTGTAGAAGAGCGTCTGCAAGTCGATAAAGAGCGGCGCAGCATATAGCTCACCATCGACGCGCACGGCTTCAAGCGCGACAGGTCGCATCTGCTGCACCAGCGCCGAGTCGATCAAGTCGGTGATTGGGCGCACGCCGCCGGTTTCTGTCAACCTGCGCATTTCGCCATGTGGGAAAAAGAAGAGATCGGCCTGCCGCGCGCGGTTGGCGACCTCGACGCCGATCTCGTCCTGGGCGACGCGCGTCACGGTCACGCGGAGGTTAGGGCAGACTTCGCTGAATGCGTCGATCAGGGTGCCGAGGATAGCGGCATAGTTGGCGCCATCACCGGTGAGAATCGTCAGATCGCCGCTGGCAATGCAGAGCGACACCATCGGCGCGCCCGGGAAACCATGCTCGGTCACCAACGTTGTCTGCAAAGTGGCGGCGGCCTCCGTGGCGCTTACCAGACCGATCATCGTCTGATTATAGGCATTGGCCAGCGCTGTGTAGGCGGCTTGAATATGATTGTCGTTGTACCAGGGAATCGCCGTACGCGCTTGCGCCTCGACGGTCGCTACTTCAGGGTAAAGTCCCTCGGAAATGCGCGTGCGCACGTTGGCTGGTACGACGTTGGCTTCGCGCATCATCGCGGCCTGTTGGTCGCTGCTGGTGATGAAACGCGCCAGGTCGAGCGCCAGCGTCTGCTGATTGGGCGATGACATGGCGTTGAACAGCAGGGCGGTTGTTGTCAGTAGAGGGCCGGCGCTGCCTGCAGGCCCGGCAGGTAGCTGCGCCACACCCAGGGCGGCGCCAAGTGCGCCGTTCAGCAGATTCAGTTCGTGGGCATGGCCGATATAGTAGGGGATGTCGCCTTCCAGAAAGCGGTTGCGTAGCGCTTCGGTGTTGTCGTCGGTGATGAAGCCGGGCGTGTCGCGCACCTGTTCCATCCAGGTCAGCCAGTTGGCGATGCCAGCGGTGGCGTCCTGCGGTTTGCCGGCGCTGTCGAAGAGATCGACGCCAAAGGCGCGTGCACTCCAGACTGCGTCAATGAACTGGCTATTCATCAAGACGCGTTGACCGCCGCTGGCTGCCTGGAGCAACTGATCGACCGTCGTTGGTGGGCGTTCGACCAGGGCGCGGTTGTAGTAGAGCACCTGCGTGTTGATCCCGACCGGCAGGCCATAGAGGGCGTCGCCGTAGCGCAATGTCTGCAAGGCGATCGAGAGATAGCGTTGGCGCTGCTCTGCGCCGACCTGATCATCGATCGGCAGTAGAGCGTTGGTGCTGGCCAGCAACGCCAGGTTGGCGCTGTTGGTGAGCAGCACATCCGGTCCCAGGCCAGAACGCACGGCGCGGATAAATTCATCTTCCATCATCGGACCTTGCGGCTGCACGACGATATCGACGTCTGGATTGGCGCGTCGGTAGCGGTCGATGACATTGGCGAAGGCTGCTGCTTCTGGCTCCGGCAGGTTGTGCCAGAGCAAGATCGCATTGCGTAATTGAATTTGACCCCTGGCGGGCGCCGCGCCAGGCGCACAACTCATCAGCAGCAACATGAGCGCGGTCAGGGAAATCCCTACTTTGCGCTTACATATGGCGGATATGCCTGCCAGAAGCGATGGGGCAATCATTCGCATAGGCGTGGAGTGTAGCATGAGTGCGTCAATCAGTCATGATCGCAGGGGGTGTTATACCTTGACGGCCTTGTACGCTGCGAGGACACGCGCACGCGCCTGGGCGTGATCGACAATCGGGGCGGGGTAATCGCGGCCAATGATGCAGCCAGCGCGCAGTTGGTCGCTGCGCGCCATGCGCCAGGGTTCGTGGATGAAGTTATCCGGCACGGTGCGCAGTTCCGGCACCCAGCGCCGCACGTAGGCGCCGGTGGGGTCGAACTTTTGCCCCTGCGCCACCGGGTTGAAGATGCGGAAATAGGGCGCGGCGTCAGTGCCGGTGCCCGCCGACCACTGCCAGCCGCCGTTGTTAGCTGCCGGGTCGCCGTCGATCAGCATCTGCATGAACCAACGCTCGCCCCAGCGCCAATCGATCAGCAAGTCCTTGACCAGGAATGACGCGACCGCCATGCGCGCCCGGTTGTGCATCCAACCAATGGCGATTAGCTGGCGCATGGCGGCGTCGATGAAGGGGTAGCCTGTCTGGCCGGCGCACCACGTAGTGTACAGGGTTTCATCTTTGTCCCAGGCGACTGCATCGAATTCGCTGCGGAACGCGCCACGTCGCACATGTGGGAAGTGGTGCAGGATGGCGAAATAGAAATCGCGCCAGATCAGCTCGCTCAACCAGGTGTCGGCGCTGGCGCGGGCGGCGGCATTGGGGGCGTTCTCGATCGCCGTGTACGCCGCCAGGGCTGCCAGCCGGGGCGATATCATACCGAAGCGCAGATAGGGCGACAGCCCGGAGGTGCCTTCCAGGTCAGGGCGGTTACGCTGCTCGCTGTAGGTGTAGATGGGGGCGTTTTCACCCTTGATAAACGCGCTCAGGCGTGCTTTGGCTTCCCCCTCACCTGAGGGGAAGGGCGTCGACTTCGGCTGACTTGGCTGCACCGGCAGCGGCGCACTGGGCAGATGCGGCTCATCGCACAATTCACGCGGCGCCGGAAGAATCTCGCTACGCACGATAGGGGGCAACGCCCGCCAGCGGCGACTGTAGGGTGTGTAGACTGTGTAGGGCGTCCCGTCATCCTTACGCACCTGATCGGGCGGGCGAATTGTGACGCCTGCGGTCAGCACCAGTGGCGCCGACAACGCAGCGGCAACGTTGGCGTCGCGCGTCACCGCATAGGGAGAGAAGTCGCGTTCGGCATAGACCGCCTCGGCCTTGCACGCAGCACACACATCCGCCACCGCCTGGACAGGTGAACCGCTGCGCACGATCAACCTGCCGCCCCGCGCGGCGATCTCAGTAGCGAGGCTGCGCAGACCACCCAACATGAACGCCAGCCGTTTTTCGCCAACGTAACGCGATTGCAGCAAGCCTGGGTCGAGCACGAAGAGTGGAATCACCCTCTCGGCGTGCTTCAGAGCGGCTGTCAGCGCCTGATTGTCGGTTAGCCGCAAGTCGCGGCGGATCCACCATACTGCGGTGCGCATTGCATGTTTCCCTATGCTGGAGCGGATGGTTGCGAACGTGCGCCGAGCTTTTGCGCCAACCAGATGCCGCCGCCGATCAAGAACGCCAACACGAACACCGTGGCGTAGTAGGTCAGCGGAATCCACGTGACTTGATGAATCTTGGTGATGCCGACCTGACTGTAGATGGCCAGGGCAAACACTATGTATACGCCAATGATGGTCAGCCGCACCCAACGTGGCAGGCCAAGCCCGTACATTGTGGTCGCCACCACGATGCCTGCAAAGCCAAAGAAGAACATCTGCCACAACCCGTTGGCGGCAATGATGGCTACGATCGTGCCGTGCACAAGCACCATCGTCTCCAGCGTAAAGCCCCACCACTTGTTGAGATGGACGCGTGTGAAGAACAGGCTTCCCTGTAATAGCAGCAAAAAGGTGTACAGAAAGCCGAGCAAGTGCCCCGGCGTCGTCTCCATTGGGTGATACCAGAAGGTGTAGATCACCGCCCACGAGAAGAGATAGCCGTGATATTTGCGTGCAAATTGCACGGTTCGCTGTGGCAGCGGCGCCTTCTTGCCAAAGAACATGCCCCGCCGCGGGTTCTCCATCATCACAATTACAACCAGCATCAGAATCACCGACCATTGCGACGTGAAGATATGCACATCCTGCGCCAGGCCGTCGTACCAGATGTGGCTCTGGAAGAGATGGAGCACAACGAACACGGCGTTGACCGCCAGCGCAGCAATGTTGAAGCGGCTCAAGGTGACGCCATATTTGGTGCGATGGCGCTGCGCCATGAACAGGATCGCCCAGATGGCGGCGTTATGCACCAGGTAGAATCCCCACGCCGTGATGCGCGCCCAGGTGTCGGGCGCGGGCAGCTTCCAGTAATACCAGGTGGCGCCCTGGTCGGGCAGATGCGGGAAGACTTCCAGCCGTGGTCCCAGCGCCCAGATCAGCGCAGTGAAAGCGATGCTGAACACGATGCCAGCCCAGAGAATCAGCATATCCTGGCGACGTGCGTTGGTGTGCGCCGTTTGACTGCGGTCAGTCGCGGGTGTGACTGCGCTGCTCATAGTTTCCTCCTCAGTCTGTGATACGGTTGCAACGGACTACAGATCAAACCGGACGGACA
>DMDA01000009.1:23747-25452 GCA_003451595.1 Chloroflexota bacterium
GGTTATAGACCTAGGCTGGAGATCGCTGCGCGCACGATGGTGGCGCTGCGGTTGAGGGCAGCGGCTTCGTCGGCGCTGAGCGGCTGTGGGAAAGTGGCGAGGATGCCGTCGCCGCCAACGAGCCGCGGCAGCGCCACGGTGACATCGCGCACGCCCGCCACCTCCTCGGTCGGCGCACAGACGGTCAGGATCGAACGCTGGTCCTCGATCACGCTTTCGACGATGCGCGCCAGCGCACTGCCGATGCCATAATAGGTGGCGCCCTTGCCGTCGATGATGTGGTAAGCGGCGCGGCGCACCTGCTCGTCGATTTCAGCGCGGTCGGCGTCGGTCAGAGCGATGCCGCGCAACCGGCAGAAGTCGTTCAAGGGCGTGCCGCCAATGGTAACCTGCGACCAAACCAGCACTTCCGAATCGCCATGCTCACCGACGACATGAGCGTGAATGTGTTGCGGGTCGACGCCCATCTTTTCTCCCAGCAAGGCGCGGAAGCGCGCTGTATCCAGGGTTGTGCCCGACCCGAAAATGCCCTGCACCGGAGCACCCAATTCACGCGCGATGTGAGCGGTCAGGTGCGTGGTGATGTCGACCGGATTGGTGGCGACGATCAGCCGCGCCTGGGGTGCGTGTTCCAGA
Source organism: Chloroflexota bacterium (assembly GCA_003451595.1). GTDB lineage: Bacteria > Chloroflexota > Anaerolineae > Caldilineales > Caldilineaceae > Caldilinea. The sequence continues at coordinate 24,384 of DMDA01000009.1, forward strand.
ATCGCCGGCACGATCTGGCGGAAGACAACAGCGTTGCGTTCGAGTAGTTGTAGACGCGTCTCTCCGGGCTTCTGGTTGACGCCAGCCGTGATCACCACGACTCTGCACCCCGCCAGCTCTTGATAGTCGCCAGCGCGGATATACATTGGATGTGCGAAGGGCACCGCATGGAAGATGTCGTTTGCCTCCGCCTGTGCGCGCTTGCTGTTCAGGTCGACAAGCACGATCTCGCGTCCGACGCCGCGCATCACCATGGCATAGGCAGCCGCTGAGCCGACGAAACCGCTGCCAACGATGCCTATTTTCCCGCGAAGTTGCATGATATCCCCTCTTCTTGATGAGACTTTTCTGCGCTATGTAACTTTGGATGCTGCCGGATGCGGTGGGGAAACGTGGCGACGTGGCGCCGGTTGGCGTGCATCAGCTTCCTGGAGTATAGCACGCGCCACGCGCAATCCGCCTAACGCCACCGCCGCCGTCGATTGTCCAGGGAAGATGCTGTCGCCCACCATCCACAGGTGCTTGTCCAGCCGCGGCCCCCAGGCCTGGAAGAGATTGGTCTGAGGGAAACCGCCCACCCAGCCCTGCGCACGGCGAGTGAAACGCTGAAAAGTGACCGGCGTGCCCGGCATGACCAGGTCGGCGTGGGCGCGTAAGCCGGGCAGGACGCGCTCGGCGGCGCGCAACATGCGTTCGACATAATGCTGTTTGCGCTGTTCGTAGCGGCTGCGATCGTACTGAAAGAGCTTCCACCACGGGGCAAGCGCCGTATGTGTGCTGATCGTCAGGGCGCGGCGACCGGCTGGCGCGCGCCCTGCATCCCACACCGGGCTAAGTGAGAGAAAGACGCTGTTGCCTTCGCCCAGCGGCTCACGTTCGATCACTTGATGGTGGAGCACCAGCTCCGGATCGGCGATCTGCGCGTCGAAGCCGACGTAGACCATGAAGGCGCCCCAGCCCGGCTCCGGGTTTTGGGGCAGGTGCTGCAACGATGCGGGTGCGTGTTCTCCCGTCAGCCTGGCGATGTTCCAGGGCGGCAGGTTGGCGATCACCGTGCGCGCCGGGAAGC
>DMDA01000009.1:25696-26148 GCA_003451595.1 Chloroflexota bacterium
GCAATGGCGCCAATGCCGCCTTCCAAATGAACAACGCCGCGCCGGGGCAGGTCTAGCGCCGATGCGCCGTAGAGTGCGTTGGCGTGTGCGCTTGTGGTCTGCGCTGCGATCAGCAACTGTGCATCGACGAACAGGCGCAGCGACTTGGGCGCCTCGCGCAGATGGGCGGCGACAGGGCGGAAAGCGTCAGCGACCAACTGCGGATTCAGCCGTTTGGGCAGGTCATCCGTAAGCCATTGCACGCCATCGACGACTAATGCCCCGGCATCGGACAGACTCTGCGGGGGCCAGGTCGGCGTGCGCAGCGCCAGGTCCCACAAGGCGTCGGCGCGACTTTCTTGCCAGCGCCAGAAGGCGTCGGCGGCTTTGCCAAAAGCGCGATGGTGCTCATCGAAACGCCGTTCGTCGCCATAGCGGGTAATTGCCTGACCCTCGGGCAGATGTACGGTCAT
>DMDA01000009.1:26372-26826 GCA_003451595.1 Chloroflexota bacterium
TGATAGTTCTTGTGAAAGAATGTGCCCGCGCAGCCGCCTGGATAGACATGCGCTTCGAGCACGGTGACATCCAGACCGGCTTGCGCCAACAGGGCGGCGGTGGTCAAGCCGCCCACACCGGCGCCGATAACAATGATCGGTTCAACTTCAGCCATGTGTCGAGACTTTCTAGTGAGCGTCGCCTGATCAACAGCATCCTTTCAGTTCCTGGGACTCCGAGTAGATAGACTGTCAACTCAGCGGTCAGTAAGGTGTTGCTTTCCGCAATTCATGCCTGCGCGACTGTTCAAGCACCCGCCGTGTCTTCCAGCCGCGATAGGCGAAGAGGATCGGCAGCCCTAGCCACATGCCCACACCGACCAGCTTCCAAAACCAGTTGGTGTGCAGGGTGGCGTTCACCTCATCAAGCACTGCGGTTCTCTCGGCGTCGATGGGTTCGAAGGTGTGTTTATGC
>DMDA01000009.1:27072-41059 GCA_003451595.1 Chloroflexota bacterium
GGTCGCCTTCGCCCAATGTCGCTGGCGCCGCATGCACGCGCACAATAATCGGTGGCGGCGTGATGGCGCCCATACTGGCGGACTGGCTGTGAAATTCAGCCACATCAGCCAGGGGGGCATGAACGATAAAACGATGATGGTAGCGCAAGTGGATTACTCCTTGCCTGCAGCAACCGGTTCGGGCTGCTTTTCTTCGGCTGGCTTGGACGCAGGCGCTGCCCCGCCGGTCGTTGTGGGGGCGCCAAGCAAATTTTTCAGCGCCGCCAGTGCAGTTTCGTACTTGAATTGGAAGCCCAGCGCGAGTAGCCGCTGCGGCACGGCGCGTTGCCCTTCGAGCAGCACGACCGCCATTTCGCCAAAGACGATCTGCATGGCAAAACCGGGCGCCGGCATGAAACTTGGACGCCCCAGCACTTCGCCGATCAGCCTGCCAAACTCTTTGTTGGTGACTGGATTGGGCGCCGCAAGATTGAAGGGGCCTTGGGCTTGTTCGTTGTCGATCAAAAACTGAATGGCGCGCACCTCATCATCGATGTGAATCCACGGATACCATTGCTTGCCGCTGCCCACCGGTCCGCCCGCAAAGAATTTGAAGGGCATCATTTGTTTGGGGAAAGCGCCGCCTTCGTTGCTGAGCACGACGCCGGTGCGGATGACAACCCGACGCACGCCTTGCCTGGTGGCAGCCGCAGTCGAGGCTTCCCAGTCGAAGCAGACCTTGGACAAAAAGTCTCCACCCGGCGACGCGCTTTCAGTGATCTGAGCGTCGCCATGTTGTACGCCATAGTAGCCGACTGCCGAAGCCTGGATGAGTACGCCGGGTTTGGTGCTGGCGGCGGTAATGGCTTCCATGACAGCCTTGCCGGCGTCGATGCGGCTTTGGCGAATCAGTTGTTTGCGCGCCGCCGACCAGCGCTCATCGGCGATGCCGGCGCCCGCCAGATTGACGATGGCGCCAGCGCCGTCGGCCAACTCCCCCCACCCTTCAGCACTTTTGCCATCCCATTTTTGCACCTTGACGCCAGCTGGAATGTTCTTCACTTTTTCTGGCTGGCGTGAGAGAACGATCACCTCATGTCCCTTTGCCGCCAACGCCTGACTCAATGGCCGCCCGATCAAGCCGGTTCCCCCTGTAATGATGATGCGCATCTTATCTCCCCTCCTTGCAAATGTTTGACAGATTATGCCTGACGCCGGACGTTGCTTATCCGCTCGGTGTGTTGCTGAAATTCATTGGGCAGCGGTCGGCCTAATAGACGTGACAGCCATTCCACCACGACGTAACCGCGCTGATCCAGATGTCGGAGCGTGGCTTCGTAGTAGGCGGCCAGGTAGCCTTCGAGCGCCTCAGGCGGCATTTGATGGTGATTGACCAGCAACCCCTCAATCCAATCGATGTCAGGGTTCAGGTAGTCCATGCGTCCAAGCGTCAACGCCGCACTGATGGCGCGACCGAAGCTGAGATTCGCCATCGCCAGCAAGCGCTGTGGCATGGCTTCGGGCAACTGTTGCCACACCTCTGCCTCGATCAAGGCCTGGCGTGAACGAAAGTGATCGAGCGCTTCTTTGTAGTCGTAGCTCACCTGGCGTTGCGCAGGCATTGGCCGCAGGTTGCTCATGATATGCTCGACCTCGCCCACCACATGCTCTAGTTTGTCGCCCAGGTAGTAGCCAGGAATCGCTTCAGGCAGGCCAGGCGTTTCGGCAAAGATCAGGCCGCCAAAGGCCACCGGAATGCGCACCCGCAGCAACACCTCGGCCATCTCCATCAGCCCGGCGGCGGTGTAAAGTTGTTGCGCTGTCAGAATGACCAGGTTGGGGCGCACGGAAGTCAGCGTGGCTTCCAGGCTGCGCAACGGTACATTGGCGCCCAGGTAGATCACATCCCACCCACGCCGGCGCAGCAGAAGCGAAATGAGTAATGGGACAAAGGTGTGTTCTTCTTCGGGCGGGCAGCTGACCAGAATGCGACCGGGTCGCGTCGGCGCTGGCGTCGACGCAAGCAGCGCCTCCATGCGGCGGATCGCCAACGCTGAGGCAAAGTGCTCTTGTTGTACGGTCACCTGCCCCGCATACCAACCGACGCCGATCTCATGCAGTCCCTTCTGGATCAAGTCCAGGCAGACGACTTCTGCTGGGAAGAGGGCAAAGGCTTGCGCCAGGAGTTGCTCGGCTTGGGCTTCCTCGAAGTTGAGGCAGGCTTTCACCCAGGCGTCGCGCATCTGCGCTACAGTGCCTGTCTCACCGAGCCGTGGTGATTCCAGCAGTATGGAAGATACGCGCGCATCATGCGTACGTCCGTCGCTGCGCGGTGCGCCTAGAATGCTGGCAGCGTCGAAAGGATTCTTGCCCTCTTCCTCAAGACGATGGAGCAGCTCGATGGCGCGACTGATGCTCATACCTTCATCCTGGCGTTCGATCAGCCATTTCAGGATGTCGATGTCGTACTGGCTGTAAAGGCGGTGACCGCTGTCCGTGCGTTGCGGCGTCGGCACCCCGTAGCGACGCTCCCACGCACGCAAGGTGTCGGCTTTCAACCCGGTCTCCTGGACTACAGCCTTCAAGTTATAGATAGGCGTTTTATCGCTATGTGTCATTACACCAACCTGCTAAATTGATATGAACTCTCGTCATACGTTTGCACTGTCTAAACGATAGCACAGGTTTTTCTGCTTGTCAATCATTTGCATAACCTTTTTCTAGTTTTATTCTGGATTTTTTCTGGACAAATGTGGTGTATACTCCTTGACATTTGATGCCAGGTGTGTTAACTTCACGTCCATACTCAGCGCAGTACAGATCAACCACATGCGTGATAGAGAGGACAAGATCGCAATGCAACTGCAACATGCCTGGGAACGGACTCTGCTGGACCTTGCCCACGAAGCTGCCCACAACGAGCTGCCGGCAAACGAGGTCGCCTTTGATCAACTGTTGCTGGAGCAGGCTTATCAACAATGTGAGGCTATCACGGCTATCAACAGCCGCTCATTTCATCTGGCTTCGCAGCTGTTGCCCCCTGAAAAGCGCAGGGCAGCGCGAGCTTTATATGCCTTCTGTCGCGTGAGTGATGATATCGTGGATCGTGCACAAGGTGATGCGCAGGAACAGCTGGCAACCTGGCGCCGGCGTGCGACTGCTGCGCACCCACCGCAGGGTGATCTGGTTGCGATCGCCTGGGCAGACGCACGGCTACGGTTCAATGTGCCGCTCCGCTATGTCGAGCAGTTGATCGACGGCGTGGCGCGCGATTTCCAGCCAGTGCACTATGCAACGTTCGAGGAATTGGCTGCCTATTGTTATGGCGTCGCCTCCACGGTAGGGTTGATGAGCATGCATATCATCGGTTTTGCGGGGCAGGCGGCCATTCCGTATGCGATCAAGCTAGGGGTGGCGCTGCAGATGACGAACATCCTGCGCGACGTGGGCGAGGATTGGCGCGCTGGTCGCGTCTACCTGCCGCGCGAAGAGATGGCGCGCTTCGGCGTGAGCGATGGCGATCTAGCGGCGGGCGTCGTCACGTCGCGGTGGCGGGCGTTCATGCAATTCCAGATTGAGCGCAACCGGCGTTTATATGACGAAGCAATGCCAGGGATTGGGCTGCTCAATCCAGACGGCCGGTTTGCGATTGGCGCAGCGGCAGAGTTGTATCGCGGCATTTTGGATGAGATCGAGCGAAATGACTACGACAACTTTGGGCGCCGCGCCTTCGTGCCGACCGGACGCAAGCTGCGTATGTTGCCTGGCATCTGGTGGCGCAGCCGACGGGCTATGCCAGATGGCGTCTGAATCCCAGATGGCGTCTGAATCGTTGTCTTGCTAGCGCGCACCACGATGACGAACAGGCGGCGGCGCTTCATCATCCTCATCGCTGTCGAAATCTTCCGCCCATGTACTGTCAAAGCGCGCCATCAGAAATTCTAGCGCTTCGTCCAACATGGGAAGTTGGGACTTGGTTTTGAGCTTGATCCCCAGCATTTGCGTCAATGGCGTCAACAACTCTTTTGCCACTTTGTGGCGAACATGGATGGCGCCTGGCGTCCAGCCCCAATGGTTAAATTTATCAAGCAGCACATACAGGGCGTTGGCGACGGTGTGCATCGGCGTCTCGCCATTGGGGAGAAGTTCGCTGACGAGCACCATCCCCGATTGGTTGTCGACGATCAGCAACATTGCCGCCAGATAGGGACGCCCCTCCTCATCTACCACCGGCTCTGGCAGCATTGCAATGTCCAGCTCGATCGTGCGCTGTTTTGGCAATTGGCGGGCAGCTTCTACCTTTGCCACTTCCAACTGGATGTTCAGCTCAGGTAAGGGGGGCGGCGGAATACGCACCATCTCTTCACGCCAAATGAGGCTGCCGGCTTGCATGTCGGGGATACGCATCAGGTAGCTCTCTTCATCCACCGGTTCTGGCAGGCTTTCGCCAGCAGCAATGCGCTTCAGCACCTCGGCGGCCTGTTCCAGCGTGCGGATCAGCAAGTCGGCTTCAGCGGCATCGATTCGCCAGGGCAGGTAACCGGGCCTGAAGGAGCGAAACATCGGCCAGGCCGCCCGTCCACGGTACTTGTGCCCTAATTGCTTGATGATGGCGCGATCGAAGTTCTCCAGGGCCTCACGGTCTTCGAAGGAAAGTTGTAGTTGGCGAGTCGACAACAGCATTTGCAACGCCATCTCATCATTGTCGACCTCGTGAACCGCCCAGAATTGATAGAGCGCCAGGGCGCCAATATAGACGCCGATTGCGTAATGATTGCCGCCCTGTCCCATCACACTGATGAAGCAGTCTTGACCCGTAACCGGGTCGCGCACGCCAAACAGCTCGTCTTCGTAGAGATTCTTCCACGGCGCCAGTCCCTTGATGCGGTCGGCGATTGTATAGAGTTGCTGCCATTGGGCATTGTTCGGGCTGTTCAGCATGGAGCGTTCCTTGTCGCTATAGACTTGCCAAAGTGTTTCTCCCACTATAGCATGATGTGTACATTCGATCCAACCAACATGGTGACCGAAGGGGGCTATTTTACATTGGGGCAGTGTTGCTTTTGTAGGTCAGCGCCTCCGGCGTGACGAGCTATCATGTCGTGCCGGAGGCGCTGACCTACGGCAGATGCCCTACCCTGAAGTGCGTCCGTTCATAAGGGAGTGTTCATGCCCACAGCATCCAACCCAACCGCAGACGTCAAGGCTGACGATCTGGCCGCGCGCGCGGCATATCTGGCGGAGCGCATCCGCTATCATCAATACCGTTATTATATGCTCGACGATCCGGAGATCAGCGACCAGGCGTTCGACGCCTTGTTTAATGAACTACGCACATTGGAGGCGGAACATCCTGAACTGCGCACGCCGGACAGCCCCACGCAACGTGTGGGCGGCGTGATCGCCGAGCGCTTTGAGAAGACCCGTCATCCCACGCCGATGCTCAGCCTGGCGAACGCCTTCAGCCCCGGCGAATTGTACGCCTGGCGCGAACGCATACAGCGCCTGCTCAGTGAAGAAGAACGCATGCGCCTGGCTTATGTCGTCGAGCCAAAGTTCGATGGGCTGACGGTCGTGCTTCACTACACGGATGGTCGTTTCACGTTGGGCGCCACGCGTGGCGACGGCGAATATGGCGAGACGATCACGGCGAATCTGCGCACGGTGCGCGTCTTGCCGCTGCAAATTCCGGCTGATCCCGCTTCTGACCTTTCCGCGCCGACGCGTCTGGTGGTGCGCGGCGAGGCGTATGTCGACAAAGCCGACTTCGAGCGCTTCAATCAAAAACAGATGGCGGCGGGCGAACGCGCCTACGCCAATCCGCGCAACTTCGCCGCCGGCAGCCTGCGCCAGCTCGATTCCAGCATCACCGCCACGCGCCCGCTCAAGTTGTGGGTCTACCAGGCGCTGATCGTGGAGGGCGCGCCGCAACCCGCCAGCCACTGGGAGGCGCTCGCCTATCTGCGCACCTTGGGGCTGCCAGTTTGTCAGGATATGCGCCGCTTCACCGACGCCGAGTTCGACCAGCTCGCTGCCTATGTCGAAGCGTTTGGCGAGCGCCGGCATAACCTGCCCTACGAGGTGGACGGGCTGGTGATCAAGGTGGATTCGTTGTTCATGCAGGAAGAACTAGGCTTCACCGGCAAAGACCCGCGTTGGGCGCTGGCATATAAATACGCAGGCGAGGAAGCCGTCACCACCCTGCTCGATATCGTCGTCAACGTAGGGCGCACAGGCGCTGTCACGCCCAACGCTGTACTGGAGCCAGTGCCAGTAAGCGGCGTCATCGTCAAGAGCGCCACCCTTCACAACGAAGACTATATCCGCGACCTGGACATCCGCATCGGCGACAAGGTCGTGATCAAGCGCGCCGGCGAAGTGATCCCCAAGGTGCTGCATCCCTTGCCGGACTTGCGCACTGGCAGTGAACGCGTCTGGACGATGCCCGCTGCGTGTCCGGTCTGTGGCGCCCCGTTGGTGCGTCCTGAAGGTGAGGCTGCCACCTACTGCGTCAACAATGCCTGCCCGGCGCAGCTTGTGCGCGCCGTCGAGTATTTTGTGGGGCGCGAGGCAATGGACATCGCCGGCTTTGGCATCAAGCAGGCCGAGTTGTTTGTAGAGTTGGGGTTTATTCATGACCTGGCCGACATCTACCAGCTGCCATGGGAGCAGATTCGCAAGCTCGACGGCTACGGGGACAAGCGCGTGGAAAAGTTGCAGGCCGCCGTTGAAGCCAGCAAGACACGTCCGATCCACCGGCTATTGACGGCGCTGGGCATCCGCTTTGTCGGCGCTGTCGTGGCCGAGACGATCACACAACACTACCACAGTCTGCTCGAGCTTGCCCGCGCCACGCCGGAGCAGCTGAGCGCTATCGAAGGAATCGGACCGAAGATTGCCGCCAGCATTCATGAATACTTCTCTGTACCAACCAATCTCGCTTTGATCGACAAGTTCGCCCGGTTGGGCGTGCGCGTGGCGGAGGAATCGCCGTCCGCTCCAGTTGGCGCGCAACCACTGGCCGGACTAACTTTTGTCGTCACCGGCGCCCTGCCTACATTTAGCCGCGACGAGGCGCACGCCTTCATCAAGGCGCATGGCGGCAAGGTGGCGGGCAGCGTCAGTAGCAAGACCAGTTACGTCGTGGCCGGAGAGGCTGCGGGCAGCAAGCTTGACAAGGCGCGCCAGCTCGGCGTGCCAGTCATCGACGAAGCGGCATTACGTGCACTGGCGCAGTGACAACTGAACCTAGAGGGTTACGACGAGAGCATAGAAGAAAGGGGATGTTGATGAGACAGCTGCAGGCCCTCTTCATCATGCTGTTGGCAAGTGTGCTCTTGTTGCTCTCGCCGCGCCCGGCGGAGGCGCATCAGCCCTACTTCGAGGATGAAGACTGGACGCCCGTCAAAGCCTACCGCGTCACAGACCCGACCGTCTCGACCGCGCTCTACGCCACGCTGGATCGCCGCAACGATGTCGATTACGTGCGCTTCACCGGGCGCGCGGGGCAGTCGATCCTGATCGGGCTGACCATTCCGCAGATCGAAGGGCAGGAGAGCTTCACGCCCACCTTTGCCCTGATCGGGCCAGGGCTGCCGGCAACACGCCTGCCCGCCCGCGTCGCAGCGCCGCCAGACACAGGCGCCAGCATCCTGCGCGCCGCGCCGGGCGAACCGACCAGCTTCTTCGAGCCATTCAGCCGCACCCGCTACTGGGAGCGCCAGGAAGATCGCTTCGTGCTGCCCGCCGACGGCGAATATTGGGTCGCCGTGTGGAATGAGGCCGGACAGGTCGGGCGCTACACGCTCGTCGTCGGCGACCGCGAGATTCCCGGCGGTGACATCGGTTTCCCTTTCAAGCTGCGCGCCTTCTGGACGCCCGTGCCGGCGCCACCTGAGCCGACGCCGACACAACACGCCTGCGGACGATAGTCATGCTTTTCGCCGAGACTGCGCTCACGCGCCTGAAAACGATCTGGCAGCCGGCCGCCTATCACGGCTTTGGTCACCACACGAGTTACTTCGAGGGCTGGTACTTCAAGATCGTCGATGCGACCGAGCAGCGCCGTTACGCCATCATCCCCGGCATCTTTCTCGGCAAGGACGGCGTCGATTCGCACAGCTTCGTGCAGACGCTCGACGGCGCCAACGGCGTTACGCGCTATCATCGCTATCCGCTGGAGGCGTTCACTGCTGCGCCAGCCGCGTTTGATATTCGCATCGGCCCAAACCGCTTCACTGCGCACGGCATCGAGCTGAACATCGACCGGCCCGAACAACGACTGATCGGACGGCTGGCGTTCGACGGCGTGACGCCCTGGCCCGTAACCTGGCGCTCCCCCGGCATCATGGACTGGTACAGCTTTGTGCCCTTCATGGAGTGCTACCACGGCGTCTTGAGCCTGGATCACGCGCTGCGCGGGCAGCTGGTCATCGACGGCGCTGCAGTCGATTTCCACGGCGGGCGCGGCTACATCGAGAAGGATTGGGGCGAGGCCTTTCCGCGCGCCTGGATTTGGATGCAGACCAACCATTTCGGGCGCACCGGCGTCTCGCTCACGGCGTCGGTGGCGCGCATCCCGTGGCTGGGGACGGCCTTTCGCGGCTTCATCGTCGGCTTGCTGTGCGACGGCGCACTCTATCGCTTTGCCTCCTACACCGGCGCCGTCATTGAGCGGCTGGAGGTGACCGAGCATCAGGTCTTGTGGGCGATGCGCGGCCCGGTCGTCCATGCCGGTGTGCGCCGCCAGGCCCGCCTCACCCTGGTCGCCCACCGCGACGAGGAAGGCGTCGATCTGCTGCACGCGCCGATGCGCACCGCCATGCTGCAACGCGTGCTCGAAAGTCTGACGGCGTCGGTGGATGTGGCGCTGCACGTCGAAATTGGCGGACGTGTGACCGAAATCTTCGCCGGAAGCGGACGGCACGCCGGGCTGGAGCTGGGCGGCAACCTGGAGGAAATTCTATGACAAATTCGGAGCAATTTCAGCGTTCTGTCAGCAACCGCCTGCTGCTGTGGAGCGTCCTCAGCATCGGCGGCGGCGCGCTGCTGCAAGCGGCGCGCTCACCCTTCTGGCGCGCCTTTGGGCAGCAGGCGATCGGCTGGGGCGCTATCGACGCCGCGCTGGCGATCTTCGGTCGCCGCGGGCTGGAGCAGAAGGTTCAGCGCGGCTATCCGCCAACGGAGGCTGCCAAAGACCTGCGCAACCTGCGCCGCATCCTCTGGTTCAACGCCGGGTTGGATGTGTTGTACATGCTCGGCGGGCTGGCGCTCTTCCGCCGTGACGACGAGACGCAGCGCGGGCACGGCGCCGGCATCCTGGTTCAAGGTCTCTTTCTCTTCAAGTTCGACCTGATCCACGCGCTGCTGGCAAAAGAGGATGCGGCAGGTTCGGGAGACATCAGCCAATCGTAGATGCGGTTCGCAACCGCATTTTCCTGTTGATCCAGCACGTGCGGTTGAGAACCGCACCTACGGAGAAGGTCGGTCAATCGTAGATGCGGTTCGTAACCGCATTTTCCTGTCGATCGAGCACGTGCGGTTGAGAACCGCACCTACGGAGAAGGTCGGTCAATCGTAGATGCGGTTCGTAACCGCATTTTCCTGTCGTCAACATGGTGCGCAACTGCATGATTGTCCATCCAAAACCTGACAAAGGAGAACAAAATCTATGAGCGACACCCACCACAGCGACGTGCTCATCATCGGCGCCGGCATGAGCGGGTTGATGGCGGCCAGTGTGCTGGTTGCGGCTGGACGGCGCGTCACACTGCTGGACAAGGGGCGTTCCGTCGGCGGGCGGCTGGCGACGCGGCGTATCGGCGCGGGGCGGGCCGACCACGGTGCGCAGTTCTTCACCGTGCGCGATCCTGAGTTTGGCGCATGGGTGGAACGCTGGCGCGACGAGGGGTTGGTCTATGTCTGGTCGCACGGCTGGAGCGACGGCAGCCTGGCGGATGCGCCGCCGGATGGCCATCCCCGCTACGCCGTGCAGGGCGGCATGAATCGACTCGCCAAGCACCTTGCCGCACAGGTCGAGGCGCAGGGCGCGGAAATCCTTACCGACGTGCGCGTGACGGCGGTGACGCCGCACGGCGACGGCTGGCGACTGATCGGCGACGACGGCCGCAACTTTATCGCCAGCGCCTTGATCATGACCGCCCCTGCACCGCAGACGTTGGCGATGCTCGACGCCGGCGCCACGCCGCTCACGGCAGAGGACCGCGCCTGCCTGGAACGCATCCGCTACGCACCGGCGCTCTGTGGGCTGTACGTGGTGGAGGGCGAGGTGCACCTGCCCGCGCCCGGCGCGGTGCAGCGTCCCGACGCCGACTTTACCTGGATCGCCGACAACCGGCGCAAAGGCATCTCCCCGGATGCAACCGTGATCACCGTGCACGCCAGCGGCGACTGGAGCGCGGCGCGCTACGACGCCCCCGATGCCGAACTCAGTGAAGCGTTCGAGTGCGCCCTGCGTCCCTGGCTGGCGGCGGACGCGTGGATCGCCGAGGAGCAGATCAAACGCTGGCGTTACGCCGCGCCGACCGTGCTGCACCCGGAGCGGCTGCTGCGCGTCGCGGCGCACGCACCATTGCTCATCGGCGGCGATGCGTTCGGCGCACCGCGCGTCGAAGGCGCGGCGTTGTCGGGACTGGCGATTGGCCGTGCGCTCTGAACGGTTTGGGCCTCAATGCGATCAACGCCCGGGCGGTTCCTCGCTGTGGAGTAGGTCGCCGAACCAGAGGTCATCCAGCTGCCGCACCGTTTCAGGAGGATCGGGCTAGCGGCCTCATCTACCAGGCCACCTCCACCGTGCGCACCGTCGCCACAAAGCGGACTTCGTCGCTGCTCTGGTTGGACAAATCTGTGATTTGCAATGCATCACCCCCGTCGTTGGCGACCACAATTGTGTCCCACACAGCGTCGTCTTCGCCGAGTGTGGTTTTGATGGGCGCGCCAATGAAGGCCGTCACGCCACCACTGTTTTCGATCACCCCCTCATAGCGCCAGGCGGAGGACTCGCCGGTGGTGCGGCGCGTGACGACATTTTCCTCTGCATCGAAGGCTTCTACAATCTGCGTCGTCGCCGTTCGGCTCTTGGCTACCTGAGTCCGATCGAATTTGAACGGCGTCACTCAATCACCTTCTGCGCGCAGAAGCTGGCGGGTGCTTAACTTTCTTTCCATCAAAACGGGTCAATTTCAGTCTGAGTCGCAACTCCATCATGAGGGGTGGCGTTATTTGCCGGATGCTTTTCGTTTCTACGCCAGCAATCTGCAAAAAACGTTGCGGATTGCTGGGGTAAATACAACTTGAAATAGCTGTGTGGGGGGGGTGAAGCAGCGATTGACATTGTGCGCATTTGCAAGTATATTATGATTGACTATGATTGTTTTGTGATTAAGTCTGCGTGGTAGTATGCAGCCATCAGCTGAAGTGGAAGTTCTGCTTGCGTCTGCCACCGAACCGGCCATCGAGCGGCAGCGCCTGCTCTTGACCTGGATCGAGCAACGCCAGCGCGTCAGTGTGCCGGAGATCACAGCGCGCTTTGCCATCAGCCCGGCGACGGCGCGGCGCGACCTGGAGGCGTTGGCGGCGGAGGGCAAGGTGCGGCGCGTGCATGGCGGCGCCATCGCCGTGCGCCGGGCGCCGCCGGAGCCGCCGGTCTTGCAACGTGCGCTCGAACAGGCCGATGAGAAGAAACGGATCGCGGCGGTCGCTGCAGCGTTAGTCGCCGACGGGGAGACAATCTTCCTGAGCAGTGGCACGACAGTGATGGAAGTGGCGCATCTGCTACGTGAGCGCCGTCACCTGACCGTTTTTACCAATTCGCTGCTGGTGGTCAATGAGCTGGCGGGCGCGCCAGGCATCGAAGTGATCCTGCTGGGAGGCGTCGTGCGCGCCAGCGAAAGCTCGCTCGTGGGGACGTTGGCGCTACGTTCTCTGGCGGAATTGCGCGCACTCAAGGTGATCTTCGGCATCCGCGCCATTGACCTGGAACAGGGGCTGACCAACAACTCATTGGAGGAGAGCCTGCTCGACCGCGAAATTTTGCGCATCGGCAGTGAAATCATCATCGTGGCAGACCATACCAAACTGGGGCGGGTGTCAACGGTCTTTGTGGCGCCGCTCGATGTCATCGACGTGCTTGTGACTGACGCGGCTGCACCGGCGGAAATCGTTCAATCATTGCGCGACAAAGGCATCGATGTGCGCATCGCATGACCGGTAACTGCGCTCCAATCATTCATCAAGGATTCATCCCATGAGCAACTCTCAATTGACCGCAGGCTTTCACACCCGTGAGGAGATTTATTCGCAGCCGGAAGCATGGCGCGGCGTGCTTGCCGTGCTCGACGCCGAGGTCGACAGCTTGCGCACGTTCCTGACATCGGGCGCATACGAGCAGGTCGTCTTCACCGGCTGTGGCTCGACGTATTACCTGTCGATGGCGGCGGCGGCGGTGCTGCAACGCGTGGTGGGCGTCCCGGCGCTGGGCCTGCCGGCTTCGGAGGTTTGGCTGAACCCGACTGCGCTGCCACCGGCGCGACGCACGCTGCTCGTGGCTGTCAGCCGCTCCGGTGAGACGACCGAAACACTGCGCGCTTGTGAGCACTTCCGCGCTGAGACAAACGGCGACATCGTGACGCTGAGCTGCTATCCGGGCCGGGCGCTGACGCAATTGGGCGACCTGAACCTGGTGTTCCCGTCGATCCGTGAGGAGAGCGTGGCGCAGACGCGCGCCTTTTCCGGCCTCTATCTGGCGACCGTGGCGTTAGCGGCGCTGTGGGCGGATGACAACAGCCCGCTATGGAACGATCTGCATCGTCTGCCCGACGTGCTGGCGCCGCTGCTGAGCGAGCATGCCGACGCGTTGGAGCGCCTGGGCGCCGATCTGAGCATCGACCGCTTCTACTTTCTGGGATCGGGCATCCGCTACGGGCTGGCGTGCGAACTGAGCCTGAAAATGAAGGAAATGACGCTCAGCCACAGCGAACCTTTTCACTGCATGGAATTTCGCCACGGCCCCAAGTCGATGATCACGCCCAGCGCGCTGGTTGTGGCGCTGGTCTCGGATGAACGTCGCAGCGATGACATGGCGGTCGTGGCCGATATGCAGGCGCTCGGCGCGCGTTCGCTGACGATCGGCAGCCATGATGTGGACGTGGCGTTCGGCGATGCTCTCGACGAGATTGCCAGCAGTGCGCTCTACCTGCCTTTTGGGCAGATGGTGGCGTTGGGGCGCTCACTGGCAAAAGGGCTAAATCCGGATCGTCCGGAGAACCTGGACGCCGTGGTGTTTTTGTAGGAAGTGACGAGTTGCAAGTGATGGGTTGTGGGTTGTTGATTCGGAGTGTGTAACCGGTAATCAAAAAATCGAAGATTTGGCCGTCTATGCATAAAGAGTTCGATGTTATCGCGGTCGGCGACCTCAACGCCGACCTGATCCTGGCGGGTGATGTGACGCCGGTCTTTGGGCAGGTCGAGAAGGTGATCGACGATGCCACGCTGACGATGGGCGGCTCGACCTCGATCTTTGCCTGCGGCGCAGCGCGGCTCGGCTTGCGCGTGGCATTTATCGGCAAGGTCGGGCGCGACCCAATCGGCGATTTTTTGCTCGACGTGCTGGTCAGCCGCAGCATCGATATTGAAGGCGTGCGTCGCGACGCGCAGATCAAGACCGGGCTGACCACCATCCTTTCGCGCGGCGTTGACCGGGCGATGCTCACCTATCTGGGCACGTTGGGCATGCTCGCCGCCGATGACGTCGATTGGTCGATCGTGGCGCGGGCGCGACATTTGCACCTGGGCAGCTACTACATGCTCGACGCACTGCGGCCAGCCATGCCACAACTCTTCGCCACCGCGCATGCTCACGGTCTCACCGTTTCACTTGACACCAACTACGACCCCACCGAGCAGTGGGATGGCGGCATCGACGCAGCGCTGGCAAACGTCGACATCTTTCTGCCCAACGAAACCGAGGTGAAGGCAATCGGGCGTGGCG
>DMDA01000009.1:41265-42249 GCA_003451595.1 Chloroflexota bacterium
GGCGACGGCGCAGCCGCCCAGCGCGGGGAGGAGCTTATCACCGCACCGCCGATTCCGGTTCACGTCGTCGACACCACCGGCGCCGGCGATTCCTTCAACGCCGGCTTTGTCTACGGTCATCTCGCCGGCTGGTCGCTGGCGCACACACTGGCGTTTGCCGTCGCCTGCGGCTCAGCCTCGACGCGCGCGGCTGGTGGGATCGAATCGCAGCCTACGCTGGCAGAAGCGATGGCGCTGCTGGAACAGTCTCAAATAGCACGCGGATGACGCGGATTGAGCGGATATGCGCAGATCAAACAATTCTGCGTCAATCCGCCGAATCCGCGTCATCCGCGTGCTATCATCACAAGGAATTGCAATATGCCTAAGCTACGTCATACGATTTTGCGCTTGATCGACTTGCGCGAACACGAGCAGGTTCATCTCACGCTGCTGGCGGTCTGTCCCAACTCGGCGGCGGTGTTGGAGGCGGCGGTGAAGGTGGCGGCGCGTTGTCACACGCCGATGCTCTTTGCCGCCACGCTCAATCAAGTCGACCGCGACGGCGGCTACACGGGCTGGACGCCCGCCCAATTTGTGGCGGAGATGCGTCACTACGCGGTGCGGTACGGTTGCACCAGCCCGCTCTACCCCTGCCTGGATCACGGCGGCCCCTGGCTGAAGGATCGTCACACGCTGGAGAAGTTGCCGCTCGACCAGGCGATGCACGAAGTCAAGCTCAGCCTGAGCGCCTGTCTGGAAGCTGGCTACGCGCTGCTGCACATCGACCCAACCGTGGATCGCTCCTTGCCGCCTGGTCAGGCGCCGGAGGTGCCGGTGGTGGTGGCGCGCACCGTCGAATTGATCGAACATGCCGAGCAGGTGCGCAAGCAGCGCAACTTGCCGCCGGTCGCGTACGAGGTCGGCACCGAGGAAGTGCACGGTGGCCTGGTCGATTTTGCCAACTTCACGGCTTTTCTCGATCAACTCAAGGATGCGCTGGCG
>DMDA01000009.1:42443-58997 GCA_003451595.1 Chloroflexota bacterium
GCCGCCGAACGCCTGACCGAGATCGTGCGTCCGACCGGCGCGCTGCTCAAAGGACATTACACTGACTGGGTGGAGAATCCCGCCGACTATCCGGCGTCGGGCATGGGCGGCGCCAACGTGGGGCCGGAGTTCACAGCGGTGGAATTCGATGCGCTGGAGGAGTTGGAACAGCGCGAGCGTCGGTTGTGCGCCAACCGTCGCCTGCCGACCTCGCGCATGATGGCGACGTTGGAGGCAGCGGTCGTCGCCTCCAATCGGTGGCAGAAGTGGCTGCAACCGGATGAAGTTGGCAAACGATTCGTCGATCTGGCGCCGGCGCGGCGACGCTGGCTGGCGCAGACCGGCGCGCGCTACGTGTGGACAGCGCCCGCCGTGCAACAAGCACGCCGGACGCTGTACGAACACCTGGCTCTGGTCGCTCCCGACCCCCACGCTTCCATCGTCGCGGCGGTCGCCCGTTCCATCGAGCAGTACGTAGATGCCTTCAATTTGTACGATGCGATGAGTTTGTTGGGGTGATTTCGTCCGTCACCCCAACTTCGCCGCCTTGAACGCCGCCACTTGCGCCTTGATGGCGCGTTCGGTGGGGAGTCGTTCGATCGACGAGGCCCCGAAGAAGCCGTCGATGCCCGGCATGCGCGCCAGGGCGGCAACGACGCTTTCCGGTTCATCGAAAGGCCCGCCGTGACAGATGACCAGGATGTCTGAACGGACGCTACGGCCAGCGGCGGCGATCGTCATCACCTTGTCGATGGCTTCGTCTAGCGTGAGGGCAACAGCCGCGCCGATGCTGCCAGCAGTCGTTAACCCGACGTGGGCGACAAGCTGATCGGCGCCAGCAGCGGCCATCGCTTTGGCCTGGTCAGCATCGAAGACATAGGGCGAGGTAAACAGATCGAGGTCGTGCGCCAGCCGAATCATCTCGATCTCCTTGTCGTAGCCCATCCCCGTCCCTTCCAGATTGGCGCGGAAATTGCCGTCGATCAAGCCAACCGTAGGAAAATTCTGGACGCCGGAGAAGCCGATCTCTTTGAGTTGCTTGAGAAACACCGGCATCAGGCGGAAGGGATCGGTGCCACAGACGCCCGCCAGCACCGGCGTATCTTTCACTACCGGCAGCACCTCGGCGGCCATCTCTACGACGATGCCGTTGGCGTCGCCGTAGGGCATCAGGCCAGCGAGCGAGCCGCGTCCAGCCATGCGGTAGCGCCCGGAGTTGTAGATGATGATTAAGTCTGCGCCGCCTGCCTCAGCGAATTTGGCGGAGATGCCTGTGCCTGCCCCCGCGCCGACAATCGGTCTGCCCGCTGCAACCTGGGCGCGCAGCCGTTTCAGGATTTCCTGTCGTGAAAGCGCCATATCGTTAAGCTCCTTTTTGCAAAAGCCCCAGCAGCGTTTCCGCCACGGTGGCGGAGAACTCTGGGTCATTGATATTGTTGTCTAGCTCAATCACCGGGATGTCGGCTCTGAGATTGCGCTTGATGGCGTCGAAGCAGGCTGCATCCGCCTCCGGGTCCCAGAACTGGCCGCCCTCGCTGTCCAGCATCGAGACGCCCTTGCGCGGCAGCACAAAGGCCACCGGCGCGGTTGAGGCGTTCGCCGCCGCCGCCAGCATCTCGCCGATGCGGGTGTTCTCCTCGACGTTGGTGCGCATCAAAGTGACGTTAGGATTCCAGCGGTAGAGATTGCGCTGGCGATATTTTTCTGGCATCGTCTCCACGCCCCAGAAATTCGCCATATCCACGCAGCCGGGCGCCAACACCGCCGGTACGCCCGCGCGTGAAGCGGCTAGGCAGCGCTCTGGCCCGGCGTCGAAAACGCCGCCGCAGACCGTGTCGGCCAGTTCTGTGGTGGTAATGTCCAGCGAGCCGACGATGTAGCCATCAGTGATCAGGCTTTCCATCGTCTTACCGCCGGCGCCGGTGGCGTGAAAGACCAGCACTTCATAGCCGTTCGCTTCTAGAATGCTGCGCGCATGATCGACCGCTTTGGTGGTGTTGCCGAACATCGAGGCGGTAATCAGCGGCTTTTCGGCTTGCGGTGGGGGCGCATCCATCTTTACCATGCCCACAATGGCGCCAGCGGCGTTGGTGTAGATCGCCCGGCTGATGCGATTGATCCCTGCGACATCGACGATCGAGGGGATAAAGGTGATGTCTTTGGCGCCGGCATAGGCGCTGACATCGCCGCCTGCCATCGTCGAGACCATCACTTTGGGGACGCCGATGGGCAGCGTGCGCATGGCGCGCGTCGCCAGCGAAGTGCCGCCGCTGCCGCCCATGCCGATGATGCCATCCAGCTTACCGGCGTCGTAGAGGCGGCGCACGACAGCAGCCAGCCCGGTTGCCATCACCTCCATGGCGGCGTCCTTGTGGTCGCCGCTCGCCAGCTGCGCCAGGTCGCCGCCGCCTGCTCTGGCGACTTCAGCGCGGTCGATGTCAGGCGGGAAAGCAGGGGCGCCCATGACGCCGAAATCGACCACCAGTGTCTTCAAGCCGGCAGCCTCGATGAGCGCTTTGATGAAGGCAAATTCGGCGCCTTTGGTGTCCAATGCGCCGACAATCACAACGGTTTTCGTCATTGTTTGCTCCTTGGGTCAACGCAAAGTGTTCCACGGCGCGTCGCCGCTAACATCGACCAATGCATAGCCACCATCGCCGATGCAGGGCGAGAGGATGGCGAGCAGGCGTGCTGGCTCATCGCCTGCTGTGAACGACGCATGGACAACGTCAGGCGCGATGAAGACGCTGTCGCCAGCGTGCAGGGTCTGTCGCGTGCCATCCAGCCACTGTTCCACGACGCCGGCAAGCACGTAGATCACTTCTTCCTGCTGTGGGTGTTTGTGGAAGTTGTGCCCCTTGCCTGGCAGCAGCGTTACTTCGATGGCGACGATTTGGGCGGCGCCGTTGGCGGGGCGGCTGACCCATCCTAACTCGCCCCAGTCGAGCTGCTCACGCGCAATCTCCGCCGCCAATGAGAATTTTCCGTGCATACGAATGCTCCTTGGTTGATAGATTTGATTTGGTCAGGGATCATACGCCACTCGTCAGTCGGCGCCGGTGATTTTTGAGGGGCGCCAGGCGACGTGTGACGCTTTATTCCCCCAGATCGATCTGATTCACATATCCCGCCACGCAGCGCCCTTGCGCCAGCCCCTGTACGTTGGCGCTGCGGAAGTGAATGCCGCCATAGAGGCGCGATAGTGCGGCTTCCTCGGCGGCCTGCCAGAAAGAGGTGTAGCGACGCGGGGTAAAACCCAGTCGCGTTTGGCTGGCGTCGGTGAAGGCGTAGTTGTCCCCAAAGATGGCGCTGAGCACAGTAGCCATAGCCCCAGCCTCGGTGGCGTGGCCGGAGGGATACTCCGGGAAAGGCGGCGTCAGCACCGGATCGGTGATGGCGGTGGCGTTCCACGTCGGGTCGATCACTTGCTGGATGTAGGTGATGGGGCGAATGCGGTTGTAGGTGTATTTGGCCTCCCAACAGGCGATGAAGGCGTCGGCCACCGCCATGCCCAGCCGGGCGTAAGTGGTGGCGGTCAGCGCCAACGATGCGTTCTCCTGGCGCAACACCTGCGTGGCGATGGCGAGCGAATGGCCGGGCGGTGTGGCGGTCAGGGTGGGGTCGTCGGCCCAGTAGAGCGCCGTGTCGCGCTGCGCTGGCGTCAAGTCCCTCACCGTCGTGTAGACTTCCATCGCTTCGATATAAGTCGGTGAGGTTGGAGCGACGCTGTAGGCGGGTGGCGGCGGCGGCGTGCATGCATCAGAAGTTGGCATGACAAAGGGGCGATTTTGCCCCCAATCTGGCTGCATGGCGCGCAGAAAGTCTGGGGGCGTCGGCGACCACATGCCTGGTCCCTGTGGTGGTTGATAGGTGTATGGGAAATTGAAAAAGTAACCTTCGTGGCCACCATCTTGTTGCGACCAGGCGAAGATTGCGGCGGCTACTTCCCGCCCGCGCCGCACCGAGCGACGCACGACATCCTCCGGCGCCGCATGTTCATAGCGCGTCAGGAGTGTTGCTTCCAGCGCGTCGATGGCGCTGCGCACGGAGTCGCCGGCATGTGCAAACAGGCGACGGTTGATGCTGGCAAGCGCACTGTTAGCGACCAGCGGCCAGTAGTAGCCGTCGGCGGCGTTGGCGGGCGGCAGCCAGGTCAGCCCGTTGACCTGGCCCACAAGAGAGGGGGCGTCCGCTATTCCCGGCTGGAGTGCAGCGTAAAGCGTAACGCCGGCGTAGCCCATCGCTCGCGCCGCAACAGGGGGCGAAAAGCCCGGCGCCTGACGCACCAGCTCGTTGAGCAGTTCAAACCAGGCGGTGGCGACACTGTGATCGAAGGCGGCGACAGGCGGCAGGGCACTCTGAGCACGTGCGGAGGGCGCGCCCGACAGTAGTAACGCCAGGACAAGCATCAGATATCGCGTGTGTAGGACAAACCGCCCGATTTGCTTGTATGCGGCAGCGCACCGCTTCTGAAGATGCATTTGCATGGATTGTAGCTTACACCCAAAGCGATGGCGCCAACAACCGCGCTAGCGCAACTTCACGTTTGGGGGATGTGCATAATCTATTATAGGTCATCATTGCCAGCGTATCATAGCGCCATGACGCGTCGGGAGATGATGACCTACTGATTTCTAGGTTGATATTTTATGAGCGCAGTGTTGCGTATTACGTGTTGCGTAAGGGATTCCGACACGTAGCACGCAACACTGAAAACATGAAAACAATCAGTAAGCCATACGTAGTTCCAACCTGGAATGGGGCGGTATGGCTCGCCTGGGCAGCTCAGGTCAGCGGGCAAAGGCGCGCCAGGGGTTCTGAACGGTCAACTGTGTGATTGTGTCCGGGGCGACGCCAGACGCTTGCAAGGCGGGCAGGAAGCTCTCGCTGAGGTAGGTGTAGGGCAGCTGTATGCCGCCGTGCGGTTTGGACGGATCGTACCAGCCGCGATCGTGTGAAAGCAGTAGTTGGCTGCCAAAACCGGCGCTGAGCAGGCGATGAATGTGCTCGATAAACCAGGCGTCAGCGAAGTCTGGGCTGCCGATGGCATCGTATTCCAGCCAGGCGCCGCGTTGCGCCATCTCCAGGTGAAGGGCAAAGTCGGGTTCAGCCTGAGTATGAATCCACAAAAAGCGGTCGGCGCGATAACCGGCGGCCTCGATGATGGCAAGCTGGTCGCGCACAACGCGTCCGCGAATCGTGTGGCTGCCGATGAGGGCGCCGGTGATGCGTCCGGCCTGGGCCGCAGCGCGCAAAATCTTGGCCTCGACGGGAGTGATGCCATCGTCGCCGGCGCTGAGTTTGATCCACGCGGCGCGCACGCCGGTGGTCTCGATCCCAACGGTCAATTCACGCACCATCCAGTCAGCAAGTTCGGCTTCGCTGGCAGCGTGCGCCCAGTCGGGCGCCCACGGCTCGCGGTAGATGCCGGTGGCGACGACGACGGGGAAGGCAGCCGCTGTTGACACGGTCTTGACAATGTCGACGCGCCGTCCAACGCCAACCGGTGTGCACTCGACCAGCGCCGTGACGCCTGCCGCCTGTGCAGCCTGGATGTGCGGCAGCATGACGCGTACGACTTCATCGACGTCGGCGTGTGCGTAGCTGCGCGCCGCAATCGGCCCCAGATCGACAAAGATATGTTCATGTGGCAGGACGACGCCAGGCAATGGCGCTGACAAGTCGCCCAGCGTGGTAGGTAGGGTTGGCATAGTTATAGCATTGTGGAGGTATGACCGATGATTCGGCTGATTCGACGCTCTGTAAAAGTTACTCTGGCGCCTGACGCTCGGCGGCGATCTGGCGCAGGATTTCGGCGACGCGGGCGGCTTTTTCCGGTGCGTCGTCGTAGCTGAAGATCAACTCTGGCGCTGCGCGCAACGCCAGCCGTTTGGCAAGCTGGGTACGCACATAGGGTGTGGCGTTGCGCAGCGCCTGCAGCAGGTCGTGGCGCGATATGCTCTCGTCGTCGTGGCTGACAAAGACGCGCACGTTCCGCAAGTCCTTGCTTACGCGCACATCGGTCACAGTGACCAGGCTGATGCGTGGGTCGCGCAACTCACCGGCCAGCATGATCGTCAGCTCCTCAAAAATCATTCCTGCCACGCGTTGTTGGCGTATTTCTGAAGACATAGGAATTGTTCCAAAGATATTGGAGGGTTTGGGAGATTAGGAGATTAAGGGATTGGGAGATTAGGCGCCTGTTGTAGATTCACCCAAATCTCTCAATCACTCAATCTCGCAATCGCTCAATCTCTATCTAACTCTTACGCGCTCGCTCATCTCGATGACGTCGCCTTCTTTGAGAAGTTCGTCGCCCTGGGAGAGATTGATGCCACATTCGTAGCCTTGACGCACCTCAGCCACATCTTCCGTAAAGCGACGCAGCGTTTCAACGCGGGCGCCGGTGACAATGACCTCGTTGCCGCGCAGCACGCGTGCCAATCCACCGCGCTTGACAACGCCGTCGTTGACCATGCAGCCGGCGACAAAGCCTTTGCGTAGCTTGAAGAGCTGAAGGACGGTGGCGTGTCCCACCACCACCTCTTTGTAAACTGGCTCCAACATGCCCTTCATGGCGTCTTCGATGTCTTCGAGCATCTTGTAGATGATGTCGTATTTGCGAATTTCCACGCCAGATTGGTCGGCGCGCACGGCGGCGGCTTTATCGACGCCGACACTGAAGCCGATGATGACGGCGTCGCTGGCTTCAGCTAACATAACGTCGGATTCGGAGATGTCGCCGATGCTGGCTTGCAGAATTTTGATTTCGACGTCCGCATTGCTCAGGTCGTTGAGACTCTTGATGATCGGCTCCAACGTACCCTGCATGTCGGCGCGCACGATGAGGTTGAGCGTCTTGGTCTCATCGCCCTCGAAGCGCTTCAGGAAGTCCTCCAGCGTGACCGCACGGCGCGCCTCTGGCTGGGGCACGGCAGCCGCCAGGCGCCGCGCCTCGGCGATTTGGCGCGCCTGGCGGTCGTTCTCAACCCGTTCGAAGACATCGCCAGCCATTGGCACTTCCTGTAGACCGAGCACCATGGTGGGCGTGGAGGGGCCGGCTTCTTTGATCGGCTTGCCCTCGTAATCGAACATCGCTTTGATGCGTCCCCACGTTTTGCCCACGACCAGTGTGTCGCCGCGATGGAGGGTGCCGTTCTGGACAAGCAGGGTGGCCGTGACGCCACGGAATTTGTCAAGTTCGCCTTCGATTACGGTGCCGACGCAATCGCCCTTGGGGTCCGCTTTGTATTGTTCAACTTCGGCCAACACCAGGATGTTGTCGAGCAGGTCGTCGATGCCGAGGTTGGTCAGGGCGCTCAACTCCACCATGATCGTGTCGCCGCCCCAGGCTTCTGGCTGCAAGCCTTCCTTGGCCAACTCTTCCATCACCCGTTGCGGGTTGGCATTCGGCTTGTCAATCTTGTTGATCGCCACGATGATCGGCACATTCGCCGCGCGGGCATGACTGATCGCTTCCTTGGTCTGTGGCATCACGCCGTCGTCCGCCGCCACGACGAGCACGACGATGTCCGTCACCTGGGCGCCGCGGGCGCGCATGGCGGTGAAGGCTTCATGGCCT
Organism: Chloroflexota bacterium; assembly: GCA_003451595.1. Classification (GTDB taxonomy): domain Bacteria; phylum Chloroflexota; class Anaerolineae; order Caldilineales; family Caldilineaceae; genus Caldilinea. The sequence continues at coordinate 50,026 of DMDA01000009.1, forward strand.
GGCGTGTCCAGGAAGGTAATCTTCTTGCCCTTGACGGTCACCTGATAGGCGCCCGTGCGTTGGGTGATGCCGCCTGCCTCGCCAGCCGCCACATTCGTATGGCGGATGCGGTCGAGCAGCGTCGTCTTGCCATGGTCGACATGACCCAGCACCGCCACGACAGGAGGGCGCTCCACCATGCGGTCGGCGCGTTGCCCCGCCATCGTGGCCTGGATGAAAGTGCGTTGTTTGGGCGGCTGCGGTGTGGCGTCGGCAGTGGCTTCAGCTTCGGTGCTGGTTTCGGCAACCTTGGCGGGCCAACTCACCTTGACGCCCAACTCCTCGCCCAGGATCACGGCGGTGTCATGGTCGAGAGTGTGCGTGATTGGCGCCATGATGCCGTATTGCATCAAGATTTTGATCAGGTCGATGGGGCTGCGTTGCATCAACGCAGCTAGATCGCGCACCGTGATCGCATTGTCGACGATGACCTCTTTGGGAGGCGGGGCGACAGCCGGACGCGGCTCCTCGCGGGGCGGCATGGGGCGGTCTTTGACAGCATTCCCCCCTTGCCGACTCCCGCCGCTATGGGAACGCCCCTTGTCATTGCGCGCAGGGGCGTGCGAAGCGCCGCCCTTGGTTGGTGTTTTGCTTTTTACGGTCATTTTGCTGTCCCTTTCACCCGAAAACGGGTAGTGCGTGATGCGCGCACCCCATGTCGCGCAATACGTGATGTGACTCACAAGCGTGTGCAACCGGCAAAAGACGCCGTCACTACGGCGAGCAATTGCAAGCTCAACAGATACTTGACAACTCGATTTGGTGAGATGCGCAAGACAGGAAGTGGAGGTGGAAAGAGGGGCGAGGTTACCCATGATTGGGCAAGGCAGGTGCGTGCTCTGTTACATACGCATCCTCGCGCTACTCCACCGCCGCCGTATCTGTACGACATCGAGAACCGACGTCGGCCACTCCTGTTGGCGCATGGTCACCGTGTCAACGGTCGTCATGACCGCCTGCCCTGATGGACATCGTTGCCTGGTCTTTCATGATCCCACGTTTTGTCCTTCGTGCGTTTCCAGCAATTCCGCACCAAATGCAGCGAGTGCAGCGCGCTCCTCTGGCGTCAGCTTGGTGCGCAGCGCCTGCTCGATGCGATTGCCCTTGAGCGCCGCTTCCCAGCACGCCGGTGAGCGATGTATGTAAGCGCCGCGCCCCGCCTGTTTACCTGTAGGGTCAACGACAACGCCCTGTGGTGTGCGCACGATGCGTACAAAAGTGCGCTTACCTTCTGCCTGCCGACAGCCAATACAAGTTCGGATCGGCGTGTGCTTGACGCGTCCAACCGACGCTGTCTTTCCCATTATAGCCTACCTTCCGCCGAACGCTCGAAACCAACCTACCCACAACATCAATGTTGTTGCGTGTTGCGTGTTGCGTGTTGCGTTGCGGATTACAACACGCAACACGCAACACCCGAATTGTTCAAGTCCGTCGAGGCTAGAAGTCGTCGTCCTCGAAGCCCCAGCCGCGTTTGCCGGCAGGTTTTTTGCCTTTGCCTTTGGGAGCGGGCTTGCCTTTGCCGCCCTTACCTTTGCCGCCCTTGCCCTTGCCCTTGCCGCCGCTTTCGAAGAGTTCGTCCTCAGCGTCCTCTTCTTCGTAGCCCGCCAACAGCTCAGCCGGCACCTCGAAATCTTCCTCGCTGAAGGCGAACTTCTTGCGTTCCGCCATGCGCGCTCGCAGCATGTCCGCCGTGATTACTTCTGGCAACTGCTCCTGACCGATCTCAGCTGGCGCGCTTTCCGCCGGTTTGGGCGTAACAGGCGGGGTTGCTGGCTCGCTCTCCAGCGCAGAGAAAGCCGCTTCGGAGGGCAGAACGGTCTCCTCGGAGAGGATCGTCGGCCATTCTGGTGCGCCGGGTTGGGGTAGAGGCACGCCGCCCCCCATTTCCTCGGCGATAAAGGCGCTTTCGCCGAAGTGCCGAGGTTGGTCGCTCTCGCTCACTTCGGCCAGTAGTTCCTCGAAGCTCTTGAACTCGCCAGGCAGGATTTCGGGTGCTTCGACCGTCTCGCCTGAACGCAGCGCCTGCGCCGCCTGGAAGAGGCGATCCTCCACCTCCTCGCCCTCGCTGCGCAGGATGCGCTCTGCCTTGGCCAGCAGGTCTTCGGTTGCTTTGATGGCGGCTTCCTGCGCCCGGTCGGCGATGATGCGATCCAGTCCTTCGTTGCGCGCCTCGCTGTCGCTCTTGATGTCGATGCGCCAGCCGGTCAACTTGGCGGCAAGACGAGCATTTTGTCCTTCCTTGCCGATGGCGAGACTCAGCTGGCGGTCAGGCACGACGACGGTGGCGGTCTTGATGGCGCCACTCTCATCGAGCAGCACGGCCTGCACCTTCGCTGGGCTAAGCGCGTTGGAGATGTAGCGCGCCAGGTTGGTATCCCATTCCACCACATCGATCTTCTCGCCGGCCAGCTCGTTGACGATGTTCTGGATGCGCAATCCACGCAGACCAACGCAACTGCCCACAGCGTCGAGACCTGGGATCGTGGCCTGTACGGCGACCTTGCTGCGCTGTCCCGGTTCGCGCGCAATCGATTTGATCTCGACCTTACCGTCACGCACTTCAGGGATCTCCTGCTCCATCAGCCGTCGCAGCAGATTGCGATGGCTGCGCGAGATTTTGATGACGGGGCCGCGCGTACTCTTGTGCACGTCCACCACATACACTTTGAGGTAGTCCCCGCGCCGCAGTTTCTCGGTGGGAATCTGATCTTCGCGCATCATCAGGCATTCGTACTTATCGTCCAGTAGCAATGAGACAGCGCCAGATTGGGCATCGATGCTGCGCACCTGCGCCGTGATCACCTCGCCGACGCGATGGGCGAAGTTCTCGTAGACCGTGTCGCGCTCGGCCTCGCGTATGCGTTGCAGAATGACCTGTTTGGCGGTCTGCGCGGCGATGCGGCCAAAATCGGTGGGCGTGTTGGGTACGGAGATGACGTCGCCCAATTTGGCAGTTGGCACATAGCGCCGCGCCTCGGCCTCGGTGATCTCGGTGCGCTCGTTGAAAATCTCTTCCACCACCTCGCGCTCGGTAAAGATGCGCATCTCGCCGTTGACGCGGTCAACCTGCGCCGTGACATTGGCGACCGGGCCATAGTTGCGTTTATAGGCCGAAACGAGGGCAGCCTCGATCGCCTCGAAAATGACTTCGCGGTCCAACCCTTTGTCCGTTGCGACCTGGTTGATGCCCGCAATCAATGCTTTGGACATAAATGCTCTCTCTGTTGCATCCCCATATAACAACAAAAGTGGGGGTCGCCCACTTTCGCCACACTGCTCAACTTCAGAATAGAAATATATCACAGGCGGGAAGGAAATGCAAAAAGAGATTTCGGAGATGTGAAAAGAGATGATGAAACCTAATTCCTTCATCTCATGTCATTGTCCGACGCGTGATCGAGGACGGCGCGCCGCACTCTGGCCTTTCGGCGGAACGGCATGCAGCAAAGTGCGGAACCAGGCATGGCCGGAATGAACAGTGGCGCAAGGACGCAGGAGATGTGATAGAGGATGCAAGTGTGAATACGTCGATCGTAGCAGATTTATCTAGAAATCAGCATATTGCGTAGGCAGCTCTTGCTTTTGTCGCTAGAGTGGGGCGCGTCAGTCTTTCTATAATGAACCGCAGGGGCAGTCCTGACATGGGGCGGCGCCCACCGGTGTCTACTGCAAGCACAAAACGGGAGAACGACCATGAAGAGCCGTCACGATAGCCTGAGAATCCTGCACACCAACGCCCACACATGGCTGGTGCGCGCACTACTGTTGAGCCTGCTGACGCTGGCGTGTGGTGCGGTGTTGGCGCCGCTGCCTGTTCATGCCCAGTCGGCGGACTTGCCATTCGCGCCGGATGTGAATGGGCCTGTCTATGCGATTGCAGTGCAGGCGGATGGGAAAATACTGATTGGCGGTTCGTTCACTCAGGTCAATGGTGTAGGTCAGGCATACCTGGCGCGACTATGGCCGGATGGCAGGTTGGACGTCAGCTTTACGCCGTCGTTGGCAAAAGGAACGGCCAACTTCGTTACCGTTTATTCGATATTGCTGCTAGACAACTCAGAGATTCTGGTCGGCGGAGAATTCGGGATTGTCAATGGGCAGCAGCAACACGATCTGGCGCGTTTCACACCAACCGGGCAAAGCGTTTCTGGTTTCTCCTCCTCCACCGATCAGTCGGCGGTATATAGCCTGGCGGCTTTGCCTGGCGGAGATTTTGTGGCTGGTCTATTTCTTGGTGTGCGGAGATACGACGGTAATGGACAAGTCATTCAAACGCTGGCAACGACCAACAACCCTGTGCGAAAGGTTGCGCCACAATCGGATGGCCGACTAATGGTGGGTGGTTCATTTACCACCATCAATAGCTCGTCGCGCCCGTATTTGGCGCGTTTACAAAGTAATGGAGCGCTTGATGCTACGTTTTCACCATCCATTACTGCGCCCGCATTTGATATTCGGGTAGTTGATGATGGCTATATTGTTGGAAGTGGTTCCAGCAATTATGCAGGCATCTTTGCGAATGTGCTGAAATTCACCGATTCTGGCGGCGTACTTGCAGAGTTTCATCCTCCAACTGGCTCAAACTACACATCCGCGATCGAGGTCTTGCCTGATGGAAACATCCTGGCAGTAGGTACATCAGCCACGCCAGGTGTATGGCGTCTATACCCTGGTGGTGCTTACGACACAGCCTTTCCTTCGCTTGCAATTAATAATTATGTTCATGCACTTGCCGTCTTGCCTGATGGACAATTCGTGATCGGTGGCGATTTCACGACAGTGAACGGTCAACCGCGCAACCGGATCGCGCGTCTTTCCCCTCAAGGGTATCTGGAGACATCCATGACCAGTGCTGCCAACGACGTCGTTTATGCCATGAGCGCTCGCCCTGAAGGGCGCATCATCGTTGGCGGCGCTTTTACGACGCTCGATGCTCAGCCTCGTGACGCACTCGCCCGCATCACGCCAACGGCTACCGTAGATAGCGCCTTTACGCCCACCGTCACCGGCGCCGTTTACAGTCTGCTCGCTTTGCCCGACGACCAACTACTAGTGGGTGGCGCCTTTAACGCCGTGAATGGCTCTGCACGCGCCAACCTGGCGCGGCTGCTCCCCAACGCCGCTCTCGATACAACCTTTGCGCCGAATCCCAATGGGCCGGTCTACAGCCTGTTGCGGCAAGCTGACGGCAGCGTGTTGGTGGCTGGTAATTTCACGCAGATTGGCAGCGGCTCTGTCGCGCGACTGGCGCGTCTCGATGCCGGAGGGGCGCTCGACCCCACTTTTGCGCCTAATCCGTCGGCGACAGTGCGCACACTGGCGCAGCAACGCGATGGCAAGTTGGTCATCGGCGGCGCATTCACCAGCGTAAGTGGGCAGCCCGCTAATCGCCTGGCGCGACTGACGAGTGCTGGCGCGTTCGACGCCGGTTTCAGCGCCAGCGCAACGGGCGGCGACGTCTATGCTGTGCTTGTCCAACCGGACGGCAAGATTGTGGTGGGGGGCGCATTTACACAAATTAACGGGCAGCCACGTCCTTATCTGGCGCGGCTGGAGGCGAACGGCGCGCTGGACACATCCTTTGCGCCGACGACCACGGTAGGCGGGCCAGTCTATGCATTGGCGCTACAACCCGACGGCCGCCTAATCGCAGGCGGCGCCTTCACCAGCGTCACGGTGGACGGGGCGCCGGTGACGCGGAACCGCCTGGCGCGCTTCGACGCTGATGGCGGGCTGGATATGAGCTGGGACGCCAACGCCAACGACACAGTGTATGCCGTTGCATTGCTGCCCGACGGCAAGGTGTTAGTGGGCGGCGCCTTTACAACAATCGGGGGGCAGCTACACGGACGCATTGCCCGCCTCAGCAGTGACCTGTCGGCGTCGCAGACACTGACGGTGGCGAGCGACGGCGACAGTGTGACCTGGACGCAGACCGGCGCCGGGCCTGAGTTGACCGCCGTGCACTTCTATTCTTCCACCGACAACCTGAATTTTGTGGCGCTCGGTGAGGGTGCACGGCTGGATACCGGCTGGACAATCACCAACGTGGCGCTGCCGATGGGACAAAATGTGTGGGTGAAAGCCTATGGCGAATATCCTGGTGGGCAGTCCAATGGCTCGACCTCGGCGTCCGCCTCGGTGCGCCTGTCCCTGGTGCGGGCGTCTGATGTGTTGATGGACGTCATTCTGGTGGGGGGCGCCAGCCAATCGGGCGACTGGATGTTCACGGCTGGTGGCAAACAGGTTGCGGGTGACGCCACGCTGCGCGTCAATCCTGGCAGCTATACAGTAACTTACACCGGACCATCTGGCTACACGTTGACCGGTGTCGGCGGCGCGTGCAGTCTCGCCAGCAATGCGATCACACTCAACGCGGCATTGGGCGCCAACACCTGCACTTTCACTTTTACTCGCGATACGGGGGCGATCACTTTTGTCAAGACGGTGGAAGGTGGGACGGCGCAAGCCACCGACTTCACCTTCACTGTGTTGACGCAGACGGTGAATCACAATCAGACGGTCATGCTCGAAACCGGGCTTTACACGATCACCGAGAGTGGCCCGACGGGGTATGTGCTGCGTGCAGCCAGTGGCGCCTGCGCACTGGTGAACGGCGCCATCCAGTTGACAGTGACAAAAGTTGGGGGAGTATGTAATGTCTACAATGCCTGGCCGATTACGCTGGTCAAACAGGTGAGCGGCGGCCAAGCGACGCCGGGCGACTGGAGTTTCACAATTTCTGGGCAGACGCTGGCGCCGGGTAGCCAGGTGGTGCTGCCGCCGGGCACATATGAAGTGAGTGAGAGCGGCCCGGCGAACTATACACTCTACAGCGCCAGCGGCGACTGCGCCATCCAGGGTGGGGGCGTGCAACTGACTGTGCCGGCAGGGCCAGGCGGCGCCGGGGTGTGCACCATCACCAATCGCCGTGACACTGGTCAAATTCTCTTCTACAAGGTGGTGGAAGGTGGGACGGCGCAGCCTAGCGATTTCAGCTTTGACGTGTTGACATACACCGTACCGCACGGTCAGGTGATCACGCTTGAGACTGGCCTATACACCGTCACCGAACACAGCCCGCTGGGTTATGAGCTGCGCACGGCAAATGGGACGTGCGATCTGGTCAATGGTGCACTCCAACTCATCGTGACCAAGAGCGGCGGGACGTGCACTGTCCACAACACCTGGCCTGTTACCTTTGCTAAGGTGGTGGAAGGCGGCGACGCCCTGCCTGCGCAGTGGAGTTTCACGGTCAACGGGCAGACGATTTCTCCCACAGCCAGCCTGCTGTTAGCGCCGGGCAGCTACCCGGTGGTGGAGAACGGCCCGGAGCGTTATACGTTGGTGGGCGCCAGCGGCGATTGCGCTCTGGTTGATGGGGCGGCAGTGCTTACAGTGCCATCTGCGCCGGGCGGCACAGGCCAATGCACGCTTACTAACCGCCGCGACACCGGTACGATCACCTTCCATACGAATGTTGAGGGTGAAGGCGCCGTTGCCGGCAACTTCACCTACAGCGCGGCCGGTCGGTTTGCCAACGGCGACGGCGGCCAGTTGATCCTGCCCACGGAGAGCTACACCCTCACCATTGAGGGTCCAGCAGGTTTTGCTCCGCGCGTGGCGAGCGGCGTGTGCACACTGGTCAACGGAACGGTGCAGCTGGCAGTGGAAAAGGCAGGCGGCGAGTGCGCAGTAACGATGACCCATGTGGTCAAGTTTGTCAACGTCGTCGAGGGCGGCACGCGTAGTCCATATTCGTGGAGTCTTCGCCTGGGCGACATCCTGGTCTATCACAATCGGACGGTGCTGCTGGCGCCAGGCATCTACACGCCGACAGTGCAAGGCAACATCTCGATCTACCGTCTGGTGGAAGCACGCGATGCGTGTGCGTTCGATCCGTCGGAACAGACACTCACCTTGACGGCGCCAGGCAATGGTCTGTGCACCATCGTACATCGACGCACGACAGGCATCGTCACCTTCAAGCGCGTCGTGCAGGGTGGCAACGCCCAGCCCTCTGACTGGGTGACGATGGTGAACGGGCAGCCAATGCCGCTTGACACACCGGTGACGCTTGACACCAACACTTACACCGTCATTGAGTCTGGGCCGCCCGACTATGTGGTGACAGCAGCGTCAGGCATCTGCGCTCTGGATAAAGGACAGATCAAACTGACGGTCACCGAAGAAGGCGGCGAGTGTGGGCTGATCAGCACACGCGGCATTGGCCCGGTCGGTTTCGTGATGTATCCAGGCGGTGGTACGGCGCAGGCGAGCGAGTGGAGCTTTATCGTCAATGGCCAGGTAGTGCCGCACAATGGCGCGCTGTTGATGCCGGTCGGTCTGTACACAGTGACTGTGCAGGGGCCAGCGGGCTACACAGTGATCGGCGCATCGGGCATTTGCGTGCTGACGGAGAGTCATGACGTGCAGATGACAGTAGGCGTCGAGGGCGGCACCTGTAATCTCCAGAGTGCTTATGATGCCAGTGGTGTGGGCGCCATCAGCTTCTACGCGGCTCCCAGTGACGACGCCCCGCCTGAGTTGTGGAATTTTGTCGCTAACGGCCAGATGGTGGATCACGGTCAGACGTTGTTGATGCCGGTAGGCGTTTACACTGTCACTGTCAACAGCCCGACAGGCTATTCTGTAACGGGTGCAACAGGCGTCTGTGCGCTCGTAGATGGTTCAGTGCGGTTGACTGTCACTGTCTTTGGCGGCTCGTGTACGGTGCAGACGGCGCCTGATGCTGGGCCGCCACCTCAGGCGGACTTTGCCCTCTACTTGCCAGCCGTGACACGGTAAGGGTGACAAGAGGAAAGCCACGCAGCAGAGTTGTACTGCCGAGAGGGTGCTGCTCTGCTGCGTGGTCAGGCAATGGCGACTTGAGGTTGTCGTCGCCCCGCTCCATGAGTCACGACATGTGC
>DMDA01000009.1:59284-59945 GCA_003451595.1 Chloroflexota bacterium
TTACACTTTGCGAGCACAAGAATCCTTCTACCCTGTCAATTGGTCAGAATAGTCCCCCGTCTACGCGCATTGAATTGATAAAGCGCGCGGAATTAATAATTGGACAGCAATGGTTGAGCGCAAATGGTTTGGCGGTGAAAGACAAGACGCTGCATGAATAAAGGACGCGCAACACGCAGCCAGATAATCTGCAAGGAAGATTCATGGAGCACCAGTATGGGGTGGTTGTGTCAATCATGCCATGTCACTGGCGGCGCGTCTGATAGCATTCACGTGACTTGCCTGGCGCAGCGCGGCGCAACAGCGAGGAGACAGGGGTGCGCGTGACGGCCTCATGGTTGTTTGGCGCTACTACATTGGTCGCCGTAGCTATCGCGCCCGAAGTGAGCGCGGCGTTTGTTGTGGGGGCGCTGTTGCTGAGCGGGCTGAGCGGCGCCTGGTTGTTGGCGTGGGGTGGACGTTCGCGCCAGACGCGCACCCAGCTGCTCGGTTGGGTAGGTGTAGCCGCCACACTTCTCGGAGCCGCGTTAACGGTGTATACAGTGCGCAACGGGGGGCTTACGACTGACGGCGGCGGTGCGGCAGTGAACCCGAATGTGCTGGCAGCAGCGCTTTCGCCATTGCTGGCGTTAGGTGCAGCGGGCGGCGTCTGGCTGGGGCC
>DMDA01000009.1:60185-64421 GCA_003451595.1 Chloroflexota bacterium
GGCGTCTGGCTGGCGCCAGCCAGACGCCGCCGTTGGGTAGGGTGGGCGGCGCTGGCGGCGTGGGCTGCACTTTGGCTTAGTGATCTGTTGGCGCTGATCATCACCGGCTCGCGCGGGGCATGGGCAGGGTTGGTGGTGGCCGCACTGGTGGCGGGAGTGTGGATGCTGCGTCCCTGGGCGATGCAGCGTTGGCGCGCTGCTGGCCTTGTTGTCGATCTTGGCTTGATCACGGCAGCGGTCGTCGTCATAGTGATCTGGTTGTTGCTGCTGATGCAGCCGACGCCATCCACCCTGTCGATGGGAGGGCGCGTGGCGCTCTGGCGTGCTGGGCTGGCGCTGATCGGCGACGCGCCTTTTACCGGCGTCGGGTTGCGCGGCACGATGATGGCGCTCTCTACCTACGTCTATATTCTGCATGTTGGCTTTATTAGCCACGTCCACAATTTGTATTTGGAGCTGGCGGCGGAGCAAGGGCTGATTGGGCTGTTCGCCTGGGGGTTTTTGGTGATCTCGGCGTGGGCAGCGTTGGTGCAGGCGCGGCGTCGCCAGGTGTTGCCGATGACAATGCAGGCTACGGTGGCCGCAGCCTTGACGGCGTTGCTGCTGCACGGGGTGGTTGACGCCGGTTTGTATGCGTCGCGATTGGCGCCTTTGTTGTTCCTGCCGATCGGCGTAGCGTGGGCGGCAGGCGGCCGAGAGCACGGCAATGACCTGGAAGGACGCAGCCGCCGATTGTTGGGAGCGTTGGCGCCGTTGGCGGTTGTGGCAATCCTGTTTGCCTGGCCGGGTAGCCGGGCGGCATGGCAGGCCAATCTGGGCGCGGTGGCGCAGACGCGTGCTGAACTCTTCCTATACACATGGCCGGCGTGGCCGATTCAAGATGCGCTACGGCGCAGTCCCGTGATCGATCTGGCGCCAGCGATTGCGCGCTATCAGGCGGCGTTGGCGCTTGATCCTGCCAATGTCACCGCCAACCGCCGTCTAGGGCAGATTGCCTTGTCGCGTGGCGACCGGGCGCAAGCGCGGCTGTGGCTGGAGGCGGCTTACACCCGTCAACCCGATCACCCGGCGACGCGCCTGTTGTTGGGTGAGGTGTATGCACTGGACGGCGAGCCAGAGCAGGCGGTTGCACTGTGGCGCACGCTCGACCTGAGTATGGGACAACTCGATGGGCGCCGCTGGTGGATTGGCGAAACGGGGACGCCGGCGGATGTAGCGGCGTTTGACGCAGCGTTGGCGTTGTTGCGTGGGGAATGATAGCGACGGGTGGCTTCCCGCGCACTACGCAGCACTGGTTGTGATGTGGCGTTAACAAATACCCTGGCGGGGCGTCGTAGCCACTGCTCCGTCCGCTGGGCGTCAGACCAGGAAGTGTGCGTCTGACTGGCGGAAGCCAGGAAGGTGAGGGCGGCGCCTGGGCGCGAGCGGGAGGGTCGGCAGCAGATGAAGGGCTACTGGCCTATCGCCTGCTCACTGCTTCTTACTAGGAGATTCTATGTCTGTGTACGTGGTGCAGGTAAAGACAGGGAGAGAAGTGCTGGCGGCAACGATGCTGGAGCAGCACCTGGAGTTGCAGGTCTATCTGCCACAGGTGCGACAGCGACGGCGCGGGCGGGCAGCTCTGGCGCCTTTGTTTCCGGGCTATCTATTTGTCACGAGTGAGCCGGCGCATTTTGTGAGCAGCGCAGTCGATGCACAACCAGGGGTGGTGCGAGTGGTGACGGTGGATGCCACACCGTGTGTGGTGGCAGATGCAGTGGTGACGGCGCTGCAGGCGCGCGTGGCGGCAGTGAACGCAGCGGGCGGTTTGCCAACGCATTCATTCAAGCCGGGCGACGCGGTGCGGCTGCGTGCAGGTCCGCTGGCAGGACTAGAAGCAGTCTTTGTAGGGCCAACAACACCGAGTGAACGCGTGGAGATTCTATTGGAGTTTTTGGGGCGGACGCAGCGTGTACGTATGGAAGTAAGTATGTTGGAGGAGGCGATCCCTGCTCAAAGAGATCTGCATCCGCCACGACGAACGCGGGGACATGGAAGACAGATCAAAGCTAGGGAGACGAACCCTTACCGAAATGGTGAGGCAAAAGCTGCCGCCCAATCTTCCGGGCTTCCGGGGAGGTGAGTGGCTTGCCATGCTTGAGTTAGCAGGATCATTCTCATGTTAGCAGAGACCGGTAAGAGCTAGACCGGGCGGCGAAAAGATGTTGCATTGGAAACCAATGATGAGCGCCCTTACGCCGTCTTTGCCTATGCCGGATTGCCTCCCTGGAACTACTTTGCAGGGGCGCTGACGCGTTCTTCACAGAGTCTGGTCGGGAGCGCCAATCTAATCACAAAGGTCTATTTTCCGCGACTGGTTATTCCGATCAGCGGAGTACTAAGCGGGCTTGTAGATTTTGGCGTGGCCAGCGTAGTGTTGTCAGCGGCTTCCGTTGGGCAGTGTTGGGCAGCGTCATGCGGACTGAGTCTCTGGGCGCATTGTTCGTCGTGTCGATAGGCATCACGCTGCTGGTGTTGGTAAGTGGAGCGGTCTTCTTCCGCAGCACAGAACGAATGTTTGCGGATATCATATAGGCCGCGCCCAGCGGCGGCATGATCCCCTGCGGGACGCGCTGGTGGACGGGTTTCTGCCATGAATTGCACGAAGAAAAAATTCGACAAATTCGAGTAATTCGTGGCAAGAAGAAACTAACCTGTGGGCGCTTAAGGACGTCTCCTTCGAGGTCAAGCGCGGCGAGGTCGTGGGCATCATTGGCCGCAACGGCGCGGGCACACTTGCGCCTGCGTGCGCCCTGGCTGCCGCAGCCCGGGCGCAGGCAGGTGCAGATGAGTCGACGCTGCTCAAGATCCTCTCGCGCATCACCGAGCCCACCAGCGGCCGGGCCGGATCACTGCTAGAGGTGAGATGCAGCGTTTCGCACACAGTTGTCGTCGGTGTACAATGGTGTCGCTCTACCGTGGACTACATTGACTAACCAGAGAGTCGAGCGTGAGGTGCAAGTCATGCGACCGTTAGTGCTGGAAATGCCAGTTGATGTTGTAGATGCCCTGCAGGTACCCCCACCTGAACAGCAGGGCAGGCTAAGGCAGGAGTTTGCTGTTCGTCTTTATCAGAAAAGAATGCTTTCCCTTGGCAAGGCACGCGAACTCGCCGGAATGAGCAAATGGGCGTTTCATGTGCTGTTAGGCGCTGAAGGAGTCACGCGTACTTACGACAGCGAAGAATTGGCCGAAGACCTGTCCACCCTGGAGATGCTACCTTGAAGGCAGTCTCCAATTCCTCTGTGCTCATCAGTCTGAGCATCATCGGCCAGCTTGATCTGTTGCACAAAAGGTTTCCTGCTGGGATCCTCGTTCCTGCTGCCGTATGGCATGAAGTTGTCGAAAGCGCAGAAGGACGTTCTGGAGCCAAGCAAGTAGATCCCCTCGCGCATCACCGAGCCAACCAGCGGCCGGGCCGGCACCCTGCTGACAGCGGCGGGTATGCTGTTTCAACAGGAGCGCTGGTCGTGGCAAACTATGGACGTGTTCGCGGCATCCTTGCCTCCCTTAGACTGGAGTGACAAAGCCGTAAGCAGTGAGACTGCAGGAGAGTGTTGTGATGAAGGCCAATCGATCTGAGTTTTATGTGGTCATCGAGCGTGATGAGGACGGCTTCTATGTGGGCGAAGTCCCCCAGTTACGCGCCTGCTACAGCCAGGGCCGGACGATTGACGAGCTGATGGCCAACATACGGGATGTCATTGCGCTATGCCTCGCGGAAGAGCCTGATTACACCCCTACGGAGTTCGTCGGCGTCCAGCGGGTGTTGGCCTGATGAGCGTTTTGCCCATGTTGACGGCTCGCCGCCTGATCCGCGCCCTGGAGAAGGCGGGCTTTGAGGTGCAGCGCCAGACAGGCAGCCATGTCCGTCTGAAACACCCCGACGGGAGAGTGGTAACCGTGCCGGTGCATGGCAGCCAGGACATCGGACGCGGGCTATTGCGTAAGATCCTTAGAGACGCTGACATGACGCCTGCCGAGCTACTGGCGTTGTTGGATTGAACACCTCATGTCCGACATCGCCATCCGCGTCGACAACCTCAGCAAACGCTACCCCGCGCGTTCGCTTAAGGCGGGCTGCATCGGCGCACTCCGGCACCGCCCCGACACCCTGCGCAACGCGTTGACGAACATCCTGCCGCGAATTGCGCGAATTAAGCGAATTGAGGCAGACTTTACTTTCCGGTATTTTGT
>DMDA01000008.1:0-14176 GCA_003451595.1 Chloroflexota bacterium
GCCGCCAACCAGATCATCTATTACGTAGCTGGCGTGCTGGTCGGTCTGGGACTCTCCGCACTCTTGGGGGCCCCTATTCGATCAACCACAGTTAACGAAGTGAGCGTGGATGACCGCGCACCGGCGCAGGCGATTGCCACTGTCTTTACCAGCATCGGGCAACTGGTGGGAGCGGCGTCGGTCGGGGCGGTGGCGGCCAGCATGGGTGGCGGCGTGACTGGTTACAGCGCGGCATACCTGACCATCGGCGTGATCTCCCTAGTGCTTACGGTATTGGCATTTGGATTGAAGCCGCGCGCAGCGGAATTGGCAACGGTGGCGGCGAACAGCGCTGCTGGCGGCGCAACAGCGGCATGAAATCACGCGGATTATGCTGCGGATTATGCTTACGGAAGAATCTGTTTGCATCAGGCATCATCATGTCGATATGGGCGACAAAGTCTCTGTTCTTGACAGACAAAGTTAACCAGAAAAGGAGCGATTGAATGGATTTCGTGTTAATTCTCCACAACATCATGCGCTGGGTCGTGGTGGCCATGGCAGTGTATGCGCTGGTGCGCATGTACAGGGGCGTCTTCAGCAAGGGTGAGTTTACCGAAGGGGATCGCAAGGCGCTTTCCTGGTTCTCAATCTCGTTGGATGTGCAATTACTGCTCGGCCTGGTGTTGTACATCGGCGGCAGGTGGTGGCAGAACAGTATCCGCTTCTTTGCGATGGAGCACATCACCATCATGATCGTTGCGGTCATTCTGGCGCACCTGGCGGTAGTCTTCGCAAAGCGCGCCGAGAGCGCCCCGGGCAAGTTCAAGCGTGGCGCCATCTACGCCACGCTCGCCGTCCTTGCTGTGCTGGTCGGCATTCCGTGGCCCTTCCTCTCCTATGGGCGCCCATTGCTGCCGGAGTTTGCTGCACTGTTGCTTGGCGCGATCTAGCTCACGTGGGCATCAGATGAGGCGATGGTTGCGTGGTGCGCGGTGAAATTGAACACGCACCACGCAATACGCCTGGATGCATGGAAGGTCTGCTCGTAATTTTATGTCACATCCCGAAGTTGCCAACAGCCGGACAATCATCCTCAGCGCAGCGGAGCGCCTCTTTGTCGAGAAAGGCTATCACGCCATCTCCATGCGCGAGATCGCCGATGCGGTCGGCATGACCAAGGCGGCGCTCTACTATCACTTCCGCGACAAAGAACAATTGTTCATGGCGATCCTGGAAGGCGTACTGAATGAGCTGAGTGCGCTCATCGAACAGTGTCACCTGGCGGAAAGCTCGCACCGGGGACAGATCGAAGCTATTGTACAGCAGATCATGTCGCTGCCACCCGAACGACGCGCCAGCCTGCGCCTGGCAAGTCAGGAATTGGGCAACCTCGACGCCGCCACCCGACGCAACTTTATCGAACAGTATCACACCCAATTCATCGGTCGCATCACCAACATCCTGGCGGCAGGGATGGCGTGCGGCGAGTTCCGCGCCCTTGATCCTGGCATCGCCACCTGGACCTTGCTGGGCATGATGTACCCCTATTTCCATGTAACCCCTGTCACGGGCGTGGCGCCAACCACAAGCCTAATCCAACAACTCTTATCGATATTTTTCGACGGCCTCCAACGCTAGTTGCAGCAGTTCCTCCCAACATCCGCACAGGGCAGACCATAACGCCTGGTCAGTTGACCAGTAACCTGACTGCACACGTGACCAAAGGGAATCTCCCCACGTGCATGACGCAAGGCGGAGAAATTCTGCCGTATAGTGGTTTAGCCCTATGTCCTGGTATTTTCAAGGAGGATCATTATGTTAGTTCGTGAACGGATGACATCGCCAGCGGTGACGATTACACCGGACACACCGTTCCAAGAAGCACTCAAATTGATGCGCGACAAGAAGTTCAGGCGGCTGCCCGTTGTCGACAGCACCGGCAAGATCGTCGGGATCGTCTCTGAGCGCGACATGCTGCATGCATCGCCCTCGCCCGCCACCTCGTTGAGCGTCTGGGAGGTGAACTATCTGCTGTGGAAGCTAAAGATCAGCGACATCATGACGCACAATGTCCTGACCCTCCATCAAGACACCCCGATTGAGGATGCCGCCAGCCTGATGGTGACACACAAGATTGGCGGCGTGCCAGTTGTCGATGACAGCGGCAAGGTCGTCGGCGTGATTACAGAAACCGACATCTTCCGCGCCTTTGTAGAGATGTTGGGCGGCGGCGAACATGGGCTGCGCCTGACGGTGCAGGTTCCTCCTGGCTCCGGCACATTGGCCAAGCTGGCCAGCAAGATTGCTGAGCAGGGAGGCTTGATCCTGAGTGTTGGCTCACTGAATCGCGAAAGTGACAAAACCCGCGAGGTCGTTGTGAAGGTCAAGGGTGTCAGCAAAGACCAATTGATTCCTGCGCTGGAGTCGATCGGCGATCATGTCGTCGACGCCCGCGAGGTATAAGGAACAGGCTAGAGAGGACTCCATCATGCCACGTGTACAAGTGACGATTGACGGCAACGAGGCGGCCGCCTACATCGCCTACAAAACCAATGAAGTTGCCGCCATTTACCCCATCACTCCCTCTTCCCCGATGGGAGAACTGGCTGACGCCTGGGCCGCCGCCGGGATGCGCAACCTGTGGGGCAGCGTGCCGACGGTCGTCGAGATGCAGTCTGAAGGCGGCGCAGCAGGCGCTGTGCACGGCGCCTTGCAGACTGGCTCCTTGACGACGACCTTCACAGCCAGTCAAGGTCTGTTGTTGATGATCCCCAACATGTACAAGATCGCTGGCGAACTGACGAGCACCGTCTTCCAGATTGCGGCGCGTTCGCTGGCGGCGCAAGGGCTATCGATCTTCGGCGACCACAGCGACGTGATGGCGGCGCGCAGCACGGGCTGGGCGATGCTTTTCGCCAACTCGGTGCAAGAAGTGATGGACCTGTCGCTCATTGCCCAGGCTGCCACCCTGGAAGCACGCGTGCCTTTCCTGCACATCTTCGATGGCTTCCGCACCTCGCATGAAGTTGCCAAAATCGAGCAACTCGATGAAGCAGACATCCGCGCCATGATCGACGACGACCTGGTGCGCGCGCATCGGGCGCGGGCGCTCAACCCGGAGAAGCCCTTCATGCGCGGCACTGCGCAAAACCCGGATGTGTACTTCCAGGCGCGAGAGAGCGCCAACCCCTTCTACCTGGCGACGCCGGGCATTGTACAAAAACTGATGGACAAATTCGCCCAGCTTGTCGGGCGAGAATACCATCTCTTCGACTACGTAGGCGCGCCGGATGCAGAGCGCGTGATCGTGGTGATGGGCTCGGGCGCCGAGGCAGTCCACGAGACAGTGGATTGGCTGCTGGACCACGGTGAGAAAGTTGGCCTGCTCAAAGTGCGCCTCTTCCGTCCCTTCTCTGTCGAGCATTTTGTCAAAGCGCTGCCAGCGACGACAAAGGCGATTGCCGTGCTCGACCGTACAAAGGAACCAGGCGCAGCGGGCGAGCCGCTCTATCAGGATGTCCTGACGGCGTTGGCCGAAGGCGCCATGCAGGGCTGGTCGCCCTTCGCCAAATTCCCGCGCGTGATCGGCGGGCGCTATGGTTTATCGTCAAAAGAGTTTACGCCGGCGATGGCAAAGGGGATTTACGATGAGCTAAGCAAAGCCGAACCCAAGAACCATTTCACGATCGGCATTATTGACGACGTCACCCACACCAGCCTCGACTACGACCCTACCTTCTCAACCGAGCCTAAGGAAGTCGTGCGTGCGCTCTTCTGGGGGCTTGGCTCCGATGGCACGGTGGGCGCCAACAAGAACTCAATCAAAATCATCGGCGAAGAGACCGACAACTACGCTCAGGGTTACTTTGTCTACGATTCTAAAAAGTCAGGCGCACGCACTGTGTCGCACCTGCGCTTTGGCAGCAAGCCGATTCATAGCACCTATCTCATCCAGAAAGCCAATTTTATTGGCGTCCACCAGTTCGGCTTTCTGGAACGCTACAATGTACTCGCCGAAGCCGAGCCGGGCGCCGTGCTGCTGCTGAATGCGCCCTATCCTGTCGATGAGGTCTGGGATCACCTGCCGCGCGTTGTCCAGGAGAAGATCATCGAGCGCAAGCTCAAAGTCTACGTGATCGACGCCTACGCGGTCGCCGCCGAACAGGGGATGGCGGGACGTATCAACACCGTCATGCAAACCTGCTTCTTTGCCATCAGCGGTGTGCTGCCACGCGAAGAGGCCATCGCTAAGATCAAGGAATCGATCAAGAAGACCTACGGCAAACGCGGCGAGGCTGTTGTGCGTCGCAACTACGCTGCGGTCGATGCAACGCTGGCCAATCTCTTCGAACTGAAAGTGCCGGACAAAGTCACCAGCACCCTGGAGCTGCCGCCCGCCGTGCCTGTCGCCGCGCCGGCTTTCGTGCAGGATGTCACCGCCGCCATGATCCGAGGGGAAGGCGACCTGCTGCCAGTCAGCAAGTTGCCCGTAGATGGCACCTACCCAACAGCAACAACGCAGTGGGAAAAACGCAACATTGCCCTCGAAGTGCCGGTTTGGGACCCGGACGTTTGCATTCAGTGCGGCAAGTGCGTCTACGTCTGCCCGCACGCTGTCATTCGGTCGAAGCTGGTTGCACCGGAGCTGCTCAAGGATGCGCCCGAAGGTTTCCTGACAGCAGATTCCAAGTGGCGCGAATTTCCGGATTACAAATACACGCTGCAGGTTGCGGTCGAAGATTGCACCGGCTGCCAGCTCTGCGTCGAAGTCTGCCCTGCCAAGAACAAGACCGCCGTCGGGCGCAAGGCGATCAACATGGCAGAGCAGCTACCCCTGCGCGAGGCAGGCGCCCGCAACTGGGACTTCTTCACCAAACTGCCAGAGACGCCACATGTTGATACACTCAAGTGGAACAACGTCAAAAACGTGCAGTTGCTCCAGCCGCTCTTCGAATTCTCAGGTGCATGCGCCGGGTGCGGTGAGACGCCTTACCTCAAGCTCATCAGCCAGTTGTACGGCGATCGTTCCGTCATTGCCAATGCGACGGGCTGCTCCAGCATCTACGGCGGCAACCTGCCCACCACGCCGTGGTCGGTGAACCCAGAAGGGCGCGGCCCGGCATGGTCGAACTCGCTCTTCGAAGACAATGCCGAATTTGGCCTGGGCATGCGCGTTACGCTCGACAAGCAGAATGAGTATGCGCGCGAACTCCTGGTGCGCCTGACCGACGTAATCGGCGATGAACTGGTGAATGCGCTGCTCATCGCCGACCAGAGCGATGAAAGCGGCATTGCCGCCCAGCGGGCGCGCGTCGAGCAATTGCGACAGCTTCTGCGTGGCATCGAACGCCCCGAAGCGCGTGACTTGCTGAGCCTGGCCGACAAGCTGATCAAGAAAGATGTCTGGATCATCGGCGGCGATGGCTGGGCCTACGACATCGGCTACGGTGGTCTGGATCACGTGTTGGCAAGCGGGCGCAACGTCAACATCATCGTGCTCGACACCGAAGTCTACTCCAACACAGGCGGTCAGGCATCGAAGGCGACGCCGATGGGAGCGGTGGCCAAATTTGCGGCCGGCGGCAAGGCGACAGGCAAGAAAGACCTGGCAAAGATGGCCATGGATTACGGCAGCGTCTACGTGGCGCGCGTCGCCATGGGCGCCAATGACGCGCAGACGCTGCGTGCAATCCAGGAAGCAGAGTCCTATGACGGCCCCTCGCTGATCATTGCCTACAGCCACTGCATCGCGCACGGCATCAACATGGCGAAAGGCATGGAGCAACAGAAGCTGGCTGTGGAGTCTGGCTACTGGCCCCTCTATCGCTACGATCCGCGCTTGCGCGCCGAAGGCAAGAACCCCTTCCAACTCGACTCTAAGGCGCCAAAGCTGCGCTTCCGCGATTACGCCTTGAACGAGACGCGCTACCGCATGTTGATGCAGTCCGACCCGCAAACTTCGGAAGCGCTGCTGACGGAAGCCGAAGCATTGATCGCCCGTCGCTGGAAAGACCTGGAGTACCTCGCGGCTGAGCCGGTGTGAGCGCAAGTGTGTGACGCGTGGCGGTTGGATGGCTGATCGATCGTCGCTGTTGACGGGTCGCCTGGAGGAACGGTGCTCCCCACCACAACCATCACGCGTCGCACACTGCGCCACAAAGAGAATCATGCGTTGAACCAACCATTACACAGGAGACACGATCCATGGTTGACCTGTCTACAACCTATCTGGGACTCAAACTGAAACACCCAGTCGTCCCGTCGGCTTCGCCGCTGTCAGAAAGTCTGGACAAGATCAAGCGGCTGGAGGATGCCGGCGCCGCCGCCGTCGTTATGTACTCACTCTTCGAGGAACAGATCGTTGGCGAAAGCCACCTCCTCGATCACTATCTCTCCTATGGCGCCGAGAGCTTTGCCGAAGCGCTGGATTATTTCCCAGAGATGGATAGCTATAACGTTGGGCCACACGCCTATCTAGACCTGATCCGACGCGCCAAAGAAAGCGTCAGCATCCCCATCATCGGCAGCCTGAACGGCGTTTCGACGGGCGGCTGGGTGGAATACGCGCGGATGATCCAGGAGGCCGGCGCCGATGCCCTTGAACTGAACATCTACTATATTCCCACCGATCCGGCCATGACCGGCGCCGAAGTCGAACAGATGTACCTTGACGTGGTGCACGATGTCAAGGCCAGCATTTCGATCCCGTTGGCGGTCAAGGTCGGGCCATACTTCAGCTCGTTCGCCAACATGGCGATGCGCCTGGCCAAAGCCGGCGCCGATGGTCTGGTCATTTTCAATCGCTTTTATCAGCCAGACCTCGACCTGGAACGGCTCGAAGTCGTGCCAAACCTGACGCTATCGAGCGCATGGGAACTGCGCACGCCGATCCGTTGGGTCTCGATCCTCTACGGCAAGGTGCCCGTTGACTTTGCCGTCACACGCGGCGTCCACTCCTACGAAGATGTGCTGAAAGGCGTCATGGCCGGCGCCAACGTAACGATGATGGCCTCCGAACTGTTGCGCAACGGGGTAAATCGCATCGGGCTGATCGTGCAAGAAGTGGCGCAGTGGCTGGAGGAACATGAGTATCATTCACTGCAACAGGCGCGCGGCAGCATGAGCCAGCGTAATGTCGCCGAACCAGCCGCCTTCGAACGCGCCAATTACATGAAAGTGCTGCAATCCTGGAAATATGACCCGACCGGCGTGCTGTTACGCTGACCGTGCTGTTGCGCTGATCATCGGCTGCCACCAACAGCCATCTGACCCGAAATCGGGAGGAGAGGACGCCGGCGCGCGGCGGCGATCTCTCCTGACCACTCCCGCAAGGAGGCAAACACCGTGAAACGCAAAGTGCTGATTCCTCTCGATGGCTCTGACTTCAGCCTGCAAATCATGCGGATCGTGCTGGATTTCTTTGACCCGCACGACATTTCGCTGATTCTATTACGCGTGGCGCCGCCACCCAACCTGCCACTAGACATCTCCACCTCACGCGACATGCTGATTGGCAGCTACCCACTCTCGCTTTCCTATGAAGCCTACAGCAACGCCATCGAACGTGGCTACAGCGAAGTCGAACAAGATTTGCGCGCGCTGCGCGAGGAGTTACTGACTGATCTCCGCCCAGAAGCTGACCGCCTGCGCGAAATGGGGTACGCAGTCAAGTTGGAGGTGCAGTTTGGCGACCCAGCACAACGGATTGTGCAATACGCCAACGAGGAAGGCGTGAGCCTTGTCGCTATGGCGACGCATGGTCGCTCCGGGCTGAATCGGCTGGTCATGGGTAGCGTGGCGGAACGCGTGCTCCGTAGCGTGTCGTTGCCAGTGCTGCTCTTGCGCCCGGAAAGCATGGCTGCGGTCAAGACTGCTGGCGAGAAGCTGGCGCTCTCACTGGGCAAGAGTGGCGCGCTGCGTATGGCCGTGGCGACCGATGGCTCCACCTTCGGCCAGCGCGCCGTGACGCTTGCTAGCGAGCTACATACAATATTCGGCGGCGCCCTCACCGTCCTGGTCACAACTTCCGGGCGCGAAGGCGCAGTACAGGCGCAGCAGATCATGAAAGACACAGTGGCGTTGCTCCCCCCCGACCCCAAGCCGGAAGCCGTGCCACTGGTTGGGTACGCCGATGAGGTGTTGCTACAATACCTGCAAAATCACCCGGTCGACCTGCTGGTCATTGGCGCGTTTGCTGATCGCGGCGCCGGCGGCGTCAATGCAGTCGGACCGACGGCGCATCGGCTGGTGCAGGAAGCGCCAACTACAGTCCTGCTAGTGAAAGGTCATCGCCACAGTTTTCACCGCGTGCTGGTCTGCGCCAGCGTCGAAGACGAAGCCGTGGTGGCGGTTGGCGCCCAATTTGCTCAGGTGCTAGGTGCAAAACTAGACCTGCTCCACGTGATGCCGCCATCGGCGGCGCCCTACCTCGCCACCGATCCTTCGGCGACAATGGATGTGGACCGGGCGATCGCGCAGGGCACACGCCTCTCGACCAAACTGCATGAGTGGGAGCGCAGGCTGGAAGCGCACGGTTTCACGCGCGCCGCCATCACGCTGCAGCCCGGCTCCGTCCCGGAAGTAATCTTGCAGCGCGCCCGTGATGGGGATTATGATTTGGTTGTCGTTGGCAGCGAATCCAGCCCAGGACATTTTCCTGGCAGCGTTGCCAACACTATCGTGCGTTATGTCGAACAATCGGTATTGCTCGTGCGAGTTCATGCCACTTGATCGTGACAGGCACACCCAAACGATGCACACAAGAGGAGGCTCCCCATGAAAAAGCGTCACCTGACTGAAGTCCAGGACTGGATGCGCGAGAACCCGGTCACCATCGACCCGAGTGCAACGCTGGCTGCCGCTCAGGAGATGATGCGTGAAAACGAAGTGCGTCGTCTCCCTGTGGTGGAGCGGGGCGAACTGGTCGGCATTATTACCCACAGCGACATTCTGCGTCAGATTCCGGCCTCGATCGACGAAACCGACGACGACACGCGTCTACTCCTCACACAACGCACCGTGCGTGAGGTGATGACTTACTCGCCGATCACAATCAACCCAAGCGCCACGATCCAGGAAGCAGCCGAGCGCATGCTTGAATATCAGATCAGCGGGCTGCCTGTGGTGCGCAATGGCAAAGTGGTCGGCATCATCACCGAGAGCGACATCTTCCGCCTGGTTGTTGAGTCGTGGGCGGAGGAATAAAGCTGCGTTGCGTTGTCGCGATACGCCACACTCAAGCCTGCTGCCACTGACAGATGGATACAATTCTTCTCGACGGCGCCCAACTCACCATCGATCAGGTCATCGCGGTTGCCCAGGGCGCCCCCGGGGCGCCAGCCGTTCAGCTGACGCCCAGCGCACGTCAGCGCGTGACGCGCGCCGCCCAAGCCGTGCAACAACTGATCGATGAAGGCGTAGTCGCCTACGGCATTACAACCGGCTTTGGCGCCTTTAAAGATCGCATCATCCCGCCAGCAGAGGTTGCCCAACTACAGCGCAACATTGTGATGAGCCATGCCGTCGGCGTCGGCGCACCCTTCGACCGCGCCACGACGCGCGCCATTCTGCTGATCCGCGCCAACACACTGGCGCGCGGTCATTCTGGCGTGCGGCTGGCGACGCTGGAACTGCTGTTGGAGCTACTCAATCGCGGCGTCCATCCCCTCATCCCCCAAAAAGGCTCGCTCGGCGCCAGCGGCGATCTGGCGCCGTTGGCGCACATGGCGCTGGTAATGATTGGACTAGGCGAAGCGGAGGTCAACGGGAAGGTGCTGTCTGGCGCTGATGCGCTTGCCGCTCAAGGGCTAATGCCGGTGACGCTCGCCGCCAAAGAGGGGCTGGCGCTGACTAATGGCACCGCAGTGATGACAGCGCTTGGCGCGTTGGAAGCATGGCGGGCGCGTGCGCTGAGCCGGGTCGCTGACATTGCCGGCTGTTTGAGCCTGGAGGCGCTGCACGGCACTGACATGGCGTTCGACCCGCGCATTCACGCGCTGCGCCCATTCCCACGTCAACTCAATTGCGCCGACTATTTACGCGCATTGTTGGCGGACAGTGAGTTCACCCGACACGTCGATCCTACCAACGTACAGGACGCCTACACGTTGCGCTGCATCCCGCAGGTGCACGGTGCAGTGCGCGACGCCATCGCCTACGCGCGCTGGGTGATGGAGATCGAACTAAACTCAGTAACTGACAACCCGCTGCTCTTCATCGACGAGGAGAACGGCGCCATCGAGGTGCTGTCGGGGGGCAACTTTCACGGTGAGCCACTGGCCATTGCGATGGACTACCTGGGCATGGCGATGGCTGAATTGGGCAACATCGCCGAACGGCGCATCATGCGGCTAACCGACGAAGCCAGCAACGCACATGTGCTGCCTGCGTTCCTCACACAGCGCGGCGGGCTGAACTCCGGCTTCATGATCACACAGTACACCGCCGCTGCGCTCGCCACCGAGAACAAGGTGCTGGCGCACCCAGCGAGCGTCGACACGATTCCGACGTCCGCCAATGTCGAGGATCACGTGAGCATGGGCGTGACCGCCGGGTTAAAATTGCGTCAGATCAACGACAACGTCGAGCGTATCCTCGCCATCGAACTGTTGGCAGCCGCGCAGGGCATCGACTTTCGGCGGCAGCAGGTGGGGGCAGCGGCGCAGCTTGGGCAGGGGACGCGCCATGCCTACGCGCTGATTCGGGCGCATGCGCCCTTTATCCAGGAAGATCAGGTGCTCTATCCCTACATTGAAGCACTGCGCCGACTAGTGGCGGACGGCAGCCTGGTCAACGCGGTCAATCACCACGTGGTCGACACATGGCGCATGTAATGAAGCATGACATACGCTGTCAGCATGATTCAACGGGTGCTGCCATGCGCCCGAACACGCAGTAGACCAACATGACGCAAGTTGACCCATACCACACTTTTGCGTACAATCTCTATCCAACTGTGAACGCATATCCGACAGTAGCAAGTAAATCAACCGCACCCTGCACGCGATGGCGTTGTGCTCCCATCTATCATTCGGTTGTATCACTCGGTTGGCGGCTGGCGATCTGGTCAGCTCATTCTGTGGCTACGGTTCAACCCAACGACAGGCGGCAAACGACGTAATCAATGGATCGTATTGACGATACCGCGTCTGGGCGCATCGTCAGCACGCATCTTTCTACTTTTTTTCAGGTGGTTTGGAGGCTTCTATGGCGAAGTACAAAACGGAGCAAATCCGTAACGTGGCCTTGTTGGGCCACGGCGGGGCAGGCAAGACAACGCTCACCGAAGCGTTGTTGTACAAGACCGGCGTCATCACTCGCATGGGGCGCGTGGAGGATGGCTCCACCGTCTCGGACTGGGACGCCGAAGAGCACCGCCGTGGCATTTCAATCAACCTGTCGGTGATTCCCGTTGAATTTGAAAACATCAAACTCAATTTGATCGACGCGCCAGGCTATCAAGACTTTGTGGGCGAAGTGATCAGCGCCCTTCATGCCGCCGAGGCAGGGCTGCTGGTGGTGGATGCTGTCGCCGGCTGCCAGGTTGGCACTGAACTGGCCTATGACCACCTGCGCGAGCTGCAAAAACCGCGCATCGTCTTCGTCAACCGGATGGATCGTGAGAATGCTAATTTTACCAATGCCGTGCAGAGTATGCGCACGACGTTAGGCGATGAGAAAATCGTGCCGTTCCAAATTCCGATCGGGAGCGCCGATTCCTTCAAAGGCATCGTCGGCCTGATCGAAATGAAGGCATATCTGGGACCGGAAGGCAAGGAGGCGCCAATCCCCGCCGACTTCCTGGCCGAAGCAGAAGCTGCACGCGTCGCTCTGGTGGAAGCTGCCGCCGAGGCCGACGATGAGCTGATCATGAAATATCTTGAGGGCGAGGAGTTGACCATCGACGAAGTGCGGCACGGGTTGCACGTCGGCGTCAAAAACTGCGCCATCACGCCAGTGTATTGCGGCACCGCCACCGGCGGCATCGGCCTGGAACGCTTGATGCAGGCGCTGCGCCGCTATGTGCCCGCCCCCAATGAGCGCAGCGTTGCTGGCCTCAAAGGCGGCGCTGAGATCATGCTGAACTCCGATGTCAATGGCCCGGTGGCTGGCGCCGTCTTCAAGACGATCATCGACCGCTACATCGGTCGCATGAACTATATCCGCGTCTTCTCCGGCAAGATCGCGCGCGACGCCCAGATCGCCAACGCACGCACGGGCAAGAGCGTACGCGTTGCCAACCTGTTCAGCGTGCGCGGCAAAGACTTGCAGAACCTGGACGAGCTGGTGGCGGGTGACATCGGCGTCATCACCAAGTTGGACGATGTGCAGACGGGAGACACGCTGTGCGCCCCCGACCAGATTCTGACCGTGACGCCGCCCAGCTATCCGCGCCCGCTTTACTCGGTGGCGGTAACGCCCGTCTCCCAAGCCGACAGCGCCAAGATGGGACCATCGCTGACGAGCGTCTGCGAAGAAGACCCAACCCTCCGCTACCAGACCATCTCCGCCACTAAACAGACGGTGCTCCAGGGCATGGGCGAAACACATGTGGACGTGGCTGTGCACCGCATGTCGCAAAAATTTGGCACCAACGTCGAAGTTGCCGTGCCCAAGGTGCCTTATCAGGAGACGATCACCAAGACTGCGTCGGCGCAATATCGCCACAAAAAGCAGACAGGCGGCGCCGGTCAGTTCGCCGAAGTGCACCTGCGCGTTGAACCGCTGCCGGCTGGCGGCTATGAATTCACCAGTGAGGTCTTTGGCGGCGCCATCAGCAGCTCTTTCTACCCCTCGATCGAGAAGGGCATCAAGTCCGTGATGGAAAATGGCGTCATTGCCGGCTACCCGGTGGTCGATGTCAAAGCCATCGTCTATGACGGCAAAGAACACCCTGTCGACTCCAAAGACATCGCCTTCCAAACCGCAGGACGCGAGGTCTTCAAGCTGGCCTTCAAGGCCGCCAACCCGGTGCTCCTGGAGCCGATCTACATCGTTGAAGTCACTGTGCCGGACGAGTACATGGGCGATGTGATGAGTGACTTCAACACCCGGCGCGGGCGCGTGTTGGGCATGGAGCAGAAGAACAACCGCACGGTCGTACGCGCTACGGTGCCGCTCGCTGAAATCATGCGCTACAGCACTGACCTGCGCTCGATGACGCAGGGACGCGGCGTCTACACCATCGAGTTCGACCACTATGAACCGGTCCCCGCCCACGTCGCCGCCGACATCATCGCCCAGCACAAGGAAGAAGCCAGCGAAGATTGACCAAAACCATCAGCAAGTAGCAACACTTATCCACATCGCGCAGCGGGCCGGGGTGTTTCCACCCCGGCCCGCCCGTTTGACGGCGAAGAGCGGCGCCGCTAATAGATAGCACAATCAAACATCGTACATCCGATACCTTCCCGGAAGCTCAGAGCTTCCGGGAAGATGAGCAAAGTCTATTTGTGTTGTCTATAAGGCGCCAAAACACTTGATGATCCGGCTTTATTGACACATTAACGCCGAGAAATCCTTACACGTCAACAAAACGCGCACGTTCCCCACGCAGAATGGCGCACGCCGCCTGATGTTCGCGACTCACAACGTCGATCAAAGCCGGGCACAGTTGGTCGGCGCACTGCCCTTTTGCTGCTGCTTCCAGCGCTGCCGATGCCTGAGAAAGCCGCATCGCACCGAACGTGGCGCTGCTCGACTTAAGGCTGTGCGCCATACGATGTAGTTTGATCCAATCGCTGCTCGCAAATGCGCTTTGGATATCATTCAATTGTTTCGTGGACTCCGTCAGGAATGTATCCAGTAAGTCCAAAATTGCATCCGGGTCATCAGCGCCAAAAATGTCGACAAGAGCATCGAGGGCGCTGCGGTCAACGATCGGTGCATTAGCATCCAAACTACTCTCCATAACGCTGACTCCCATCTGGTGCTGACGCAAGGCGTCAGCCTGGCTACATTGCCGGGCGCCCGTGGGTAGACGGGCGGCGGCGTGGGCGGCGTGGCTGATGAATACATTGCCAGGCGCCCGTCGGCAGACGTCTATCTCAGGCGCCCAGCCAGGGCATCTTCATCTTTGCGGAGTATACCACATTTGGTCTGCGCAATCACAACACAGTATAATCCGTTGGCTTGAGCCGACGGCGCGTCGGCTCGATTTTTTGGGTGGCTTATGCTCGAATTGGTCGTGCTCGAA
>DMDA01000008.1:14431-23478 GCA_003451595.1 Chloroflexota bacterium
GGTCGTACTCGTCTTGCAAGTCCTCTATGGGCTGTGCGCACTGGGGCTGGCGCTTTACAGCCTTCACGCCGTGTGGCTGGTGTGGCAAGTGCGTCGCGCCCGGCCTACTGCCGCTCCGCCTGCGCCGCCCACATGGCCAACCGTGACCGTGCAGTTGCCCGTCTACAACGAACGGCATGTGGTGGAGCGGCTGATTGAGGCGTGCGCCCATCTAGACTATCCGCGTAACCGTCTGCAGATTCAGGTGCTGGACGACTCTACCGACGACACAAGGTTGATTGTGGATCGCTGCGTCGCCTACTGGCAGGCGCAGGGCTGTGACATCACTGTGGTGCGGCGCCCGGATCGGCGCGGCTACAAGGCGGGCGCGCTTGCGCACGCCCTGCCACTTGCCACCGGCGACTTTGTGGCCATCTTCGATGCCGACTTCCGCCCGACGCCCGACTTTCTACGCCGCACCATGCCACATTTCCTGACCGCAGACGCCGCACGTGTTGGCTTCGTGCAGACGCGTTGGGGACACCTCAACCGCGACTATTCGCCGCTCACGCGCAGTCAGGCGCTGGCATTGGACGGACATTTTGCGGTGGAACAGGCTGGCCGTCAGGCGGCAGGCTACCTGTTCGGCTTCAACGGTTCAGGCGGCGTCTGGCGCCGCACCTGCATCGAGGATGTGCAGACCGGCGGCTGGCAGGCCGACACCCTGTGCGAAGACCTTGACCTCAGCTACCGTGCGCAACTTGCCGGCTGGCGCGCTTACTATGTGAACGAGATCGTGGCGCCCGCTGAAATTCCACCACAACTGCATGCCTATAAACGCCAGCAGTTCCGCTGGGCCAAAGGCAGCATCCAGACGCTGCGTAAGCTCGGTGGCCGCGTCTGGCGCAGCAACCGCCCCGCTATGGTGCGCGGCGCCGCCTTGATCCATTTAGGCAGCTATCTGATTCACCCGATGCTACTCCTGTTGCTGCTCACGATCCCACCGCTATTGCTGCTGGGCGGCGCGCCGCCCTCGCCCATTGCGCTGGTTGGCTTCACATCCTTTGGGCCGCCGCTCCTGTATGCCGTCGGTCAACAGCGACTCTACGGCGGCCAGTGGTGGCGCCGCTGGCTCTATCTGCCATTGCTGACCCTGCTCGGCATGGGCGTCTGTCTCAGTAATACGCTGGCGGTGTGGCAAGGCGTGCGCATGCGCGGTGGCGCCTTTCAACGCACGCCGAAGTTTCGCGTCGAACAGCGCGGCGACGCCTGGCGCAGCAGCGCCTATCGCCTGCCACTTGACCGCATGATGATGGTGGAAGCCGGATTGATGCTTTACGCTCTTGGCGCCGCCTGGCTGGTGGCGCAGCACAGCGGCTGGGCGTCAGCCTTTTTCATGCTGCTCTATGCCGCCGGCTTCGCCACTATCGTCGGCGTCACTCTCTGGCAGAACCTCCCACCGCGCCTGCTGCGGCGTTTCCGACGACGCAGGTTCTTGGCAAGAAGTGACCCCGGCAAGTACAATGCACCATTGACGCCTGACGGAACCATTTGACCACAGGGGGATGCGCATGACAACCAAAACTACGACGAGCAACGTTGCGCAGGAATACACCTGGCGCGAAAATCCAGATGACATCATCGTACTCGCCAACCGCACCAACCAAAACTTTATTCTCGACCTGCCAGCCGGCCGCTATCGACTGGACGCCGGCCGCCGCATGCGCACGCTGCGCTCGATCCTGAAACATCAACAGATCATGGCGCTGGTCGAAGATGGCAGCCTGGCCATTGAATAACCAACCCAGGTCATGGCGCTACTCTTACTCATCGACGGACATTCACAGGCGTATCGAGCCTACTTCGGCATGAAGACGCCGCTCTCGACGCGCGCTGGCGAGCCGACCGGCGCCGTCTATGGGTTCGCACGTAAACTGCTCGCCACCTTGCGCGAGTTGCAGCCAGAATATGTCGCCGTCGCCTTCGACACGGGCGACACCTGGCGTCACGCTGAATTTCCGGCTTACAAGGCGACGCGCGACGCCATGCCCGACGACATGCGCACGCAGATGACCCGCATCGAGGCGCTGCTGCGCGCCTTCAACATCCCCATCATCACCTATCCCAACTTCGAGGCTGACGACATCTTGGGCACACTGGCGCGCAAGGCGCAAGCAGCGGGCTTTGACGTTTTGGTGATGACCGGCGACCGTGATATGTTCCAACTCGTCGATGAGCACATCAAAATCCTCTACACCTCCGGCGGGCCTAACCCGGTGACAACAGTTTATGGACGCGCCGAGGTGCAGGCGCGCTATGGACTGACGCCGCAGCAGTTCATCGACTTCAAAGCGCTGACCGGCGACGCCTCCGACAACATCCCTGGCGTGCCGGGCATCGGCGAGAAGACCGCAATCAAACTCTTACAGCAATTTGACTCGATCGATGGCATCTACCAGCACCTCGACGCGATCAACGGGCCAAAGACGCGCCAGGCGCTGCTCGACGCCCAAACGCAAGTGATGCACAATCGTCGCCTGGTCACGATCAGCACCGACCTCGACCTGGCCTTTGACCCAGCGCAGTGCGCCACACGCGACTACGACCCGGAAGCCGTCATCGCTCTCTTTGACGAGTTGGAGTTCCGCAGCCTGCTCAAGGAATTGCCGGCTTCCTCGCGCACCACGCCCACATCACCACCGCAAAACGCCACCGAAGATGGGCAAATGGCGCTCTTTGCAGCGCCAGCAACGCCAGCTGCGCCCGCTGCCCAGCCCATCCCGACGCCCACCGCGGATCGCCGCGTGCTGGTCGTGAACGACCCGGCACGGCTGGCCGAGTTGATCGCAGCGTTGCACAGCGCCGAACGCATCGCCTTCGACGTTGAGACGACCGCCACCGATGCGATGCAGGCAGCGCTCGTGGGGCTAGGACTGGCATGGGCGCCCGGCCAGACAGCCTATATCCCTGTGGCGCACGCCGAGGGCATTCAGCTTGAGTGGCCATCGGTGTGCGCGGTATTGCAACCTATCTTCAACGATGCTGCGCGCACCTTCGTCGCCCATAACGCAAAATACGACCTCACCGTCCTGCGACGTCATGGGTTGGACATCACCGGCGTCATCGACGACACGCTCTTGATGGCGTGGCTGCTCGACCCGGCCAGCCGCGCACTGGGTCTCAAAGCCCTGGCAGACGCCGAACTCGGTTGGAAGATGACAGAATTGACCGAGTTAATCGGCAGCGGGCGCAAGCAGATCACCATCGACCAGGTTGCCATTGACCTGGCGGCAGCCTATTGTGGCGCCGACGTTGACGCCACCATCCAGCTCTTTCAGATATTCCAGCCGCGACTACACGAATCAGGACTTCAGATGCTTTACGAGAGCATCGAACGTCCACTGCTACCCGTGCTGACCGACATGGAAATGGCGGGCGTCCTGCTCGACACCGACTTTCTTGCCCAGATGTCGGTGGAATTCACCAAGAGGCTATCCGAACTCGAACAGCGCTTGTTCGAGGTGGTCGGCCATGAGTTCAACCTGCGCAGCACCCAGCAGTTGAGCCAGGTTCTGTTCGAAGAATTGGGCTTCCCCACGCGCGGGCTAAAGAAGACAGCTTCCGGCCACTATAGCACGGCTGTCGATACGCTGGAGACGCTGGCAGCGTATGGCGACGAGTTATCCACGGCGCAACAACGCGTGATCGCAATCATCCTGGAGCAGCGCCAGTTGGAAAAGCTGCGCAGCACCTACATCGATGCGTTGCCAGCGCTGGTCAACCCACAGACGGGGCGGCTACACACTAGCTTTAGCCAGACTGGGGCTGTCACCGGGCGCCTGAGCAGCAGCAACCCAAACCTGCAAAACATTCCCATTCGCACCGACATCGGGCGCGAAATTCGCCGCGCGATCGTGGCGCCGCCGGGCTGGCAGCTGATTTCGGCAGACTACAGCCAGGTCGAGCTGCGCGTCCTGGCGCACATGGCCAATGAGACGGCCTTGATCGAGGCATTCCGTGCAGACCAGGACATCCACGCCGTGACGGCCGCCAAACTCTTTGGTGTGCCGATCGAGGAAGTCACGCGTGCGCAGCGCGGGTTGGGCAAGACGATCAACTTCGCTACGATCTACGGCGTCAGTGAGTTCGGTCTGAGCAGCCGCACTGAACTAACGCGCGAGCAGGCGCGCCAATTTCTCGATCAGTACTTTCAGAGCTATCCGCGCATTCGCGGCTTTCTTGACCGTACGCTCGAACAGGCGCGCACAACAGGTTATGTACAAACGTTGCTGGGACGCAAGCGCTTCTTCCCAGAGTTGCTGAGCGGACGCCTGCCCTTCAATCAGCGTGCAGCAGTGGAACGCGCGGCCATCAATGCGCCGATCCAGGGCACGGCGGCGGACATCATGAAGATCGCCATGATCCGGCTGCATGCACAGCTGCGAGCCGGCGCCTATCGAACACGCTTGCTGCTGCAAGTGCATGATGAACTGGTGCTAGAGACACCCCCAGAAGAACAGGCCGCTGTCGTGACGCTGGTGCGCAACACCATGTCGGCTGCGTACACCCTGGTAGCGCCACTCAAGGTCGATGTCGAAGTTGGCCCCAATTGGCGTGACCTGACCAGCGTATAAAACGGCGGGTGGTTGCTGATGCAAAATGCTAGAAAGTTGAGTATCCCTCATGATTCGTGACCAGATCCGCGCGGCCATCGCCCACGCGCTGACCGCCGCCCAGAGAAGCAGTCTCTTGCCAACCGTCGACTTGCCCACCATCGAGGTGTTGCGTCCTAAGCAAGCCGATCATGGCGACTACAGCACGAACGTCGCCATGATCATGGGGTCCACCCTGCGCAAGGCCGGACATGCCAGCAATCCGCGCGCCATCGCTCAGCTCATCGCCAACCACATCCCGGCAGACGGGCCGATCGGGCGCGTCGAAATCGCCGGACCGGGTTTCATCAACATCCATCTGGCTGATACATGGCTGCAACGACAGGTGGAGACAATCGTGCAGGCCGGTGACCAGTTTGGCAACATCGATCTGGGCAATGGCGCCTACTGGCAGGTCGAATACTTGAGCGCAAACCCGACCGGACCAGTGCACTATGGCGGCGCGCGCAATGCCGTACTTGGCGACACCCTGGCAAATGTGCTGGAAGCTGCAGGCTATCGTGTACAGCGTGAGTTTTATGTCAATGACGCTGGCAACCAGTTCAACATCTTCGCCGCGACGCTTTATGCGCGCTACGCCCAGCACTTTGGTCATGATGAAGCGATCCCGGCTGACGGCTATCAGGGCGAGTATATGCTTGGCTACGCGCAAACGCTTGCCGACCGCTATGGAGATCGTTTTCTACAGATGCCCAAAGCGGACGCAATTGCTCAGCTCAAGCCGCTCGGCGAAGAGCTTGTACTCGAGGCGCTGCAACAGGAAGTGCGCAAGCTCGGCATTGAATACGACCAGTGGTTCCGCGAGCAATCGCTCTACGATCGCGGGCTTGTCCAGGAAGTGCTCGACCTGCTGCGCGCCAAAGGCGATATTGGCGAACGCGATGGCGCCCTCTGGTTTCTTGCCAGTCACTATCCGAAAGTTGACAAAGATGAGGTTGTTATCCGCTCCAACGGCGCCCCCACCTACTTTGCCAGCGACATCGCCTACCATTATGACAAATTTATCGTGCGCGGCTTCGACCATGTCGTCAACATTTGGGGGGTGGATCATCAGGGGCACGTGCCGCGCATGGCGGCTGTTATGACGGCGCTGGGGCTGGACCCGGCGCGACTGACCATCGTCTTACACGGTCTGGTCAAGCTGATCCGCAACGGCCAGGAAGTCAAGCTCAGCAAACGACGCGGTGCGATCATCACCATCGGTGAAGTCGTTGATGAAGTCGGCGCCGACGCCGTGCGCTTCAACCTGTTGACGCGCGGGCCTGAGAGCACCATCGAGTTCGACCTCGACCTGGCAGCGCAGACCTCCAACGAGAACCCCGTGTACTTCGTGCAATACAGCCACGCGCGCATCTGTTCGATCCTGGCAAAGGCGGAGGCAGAAGGGTTGCGCAACGTTGCCGTGACACCCGACTCCACCCTGCTGACGCACGCCTCGGAGCTGGCTTTGATTCGCAAACTGCTGGAGTTGGAAGAGCAGATCGAGATGGCCGTCGAAAAGCTGTCGCCTCACAACCTGACCCACTATGCTGTTGATCTGGCGAAGTCATTCAACGCCTTTTATCGCGACTGCAAGGTGGTCGACGCCACCGAGCCTGCGCTCAGTGCGGCGCGACTCCAGCTTAGCCAGGCGGCGCGCATCGGTCTGGCCAAAACACTCCAGTTGATGGGCATCAGTGCGCCAACCTCGATGTAACGATGAAGATCAACAACCATAGTCGATAGATAATGATGACATAATTGCGCGGAGTAAGAATTTTATGACAAATCAATTCAGAGTGCTTGTCAGCGATAGCATGTCCGATGTAGGGTTAGCGGCGTTACGCGCCGCCCCAAACGTCGAGGTCGATCAGCAAACCGGGTTGTCGCCCGAGCGTCTGCTTGCGATCATTCCTGACTACGATGCACTGTTGGTGCGTAGCGCCACGCGAGTCACGGCAGAGGTGTTGCGCGCCGGGACGCGGCTGCGGGTCGTCGGTCGCGCCGGCGTTGGCGTTGACAACATCGACGTCGAAGCCGCAACGCAGGCTGGCGTCATTGTCGTCAATGCGCCGACCGGCAATGTCGTCGCCGCCGCTGAACATACGATCGCCATGCTGATGGCGCTGGCGCGTAACATTCCCCAAGCCGATGCCCACGTGCGCGCTGGCTTATGGAAACGCGACAAATTCATGGGCGTCGAGGTGCGCGGCAAACTCCTCGGCACCGTCGGGCTGGGGCGCGTTGCCCAGGAAGTTGTGCGCCGCGCACAAGGATTGGGCATGTCCGTCATGGCCTATGATCCTTATGTCACAGCTGACTATGCCTCACAGCGCGGCGTCGAGTTAGTCGATCTCGACACATTAGTAGCGCGCGCCGACTTTCTAACGCTGCACGTGCCGCTGACGCCACAAACGCGCCACCTGATCAATCGGGAGCGGCTGGCGCTCATGCAGCCGACGGCCCGCCTGATCAACGTAGCGCGCGGCGGCATCGTCGATGAGCAGGCGCTGCTCGAAGCCGTGCAAGCGGGCAGACTGGCGGGCGCCGCACTGGATGTCTACGAGCACGAGCCGTTGGAGGCCGACAGCCCGCTGCGCGGCTGCCCCAACATCATCTTGTCGCCTCATCTAGGTGGCAGCACGGTAGAGGCGCAGGAGAAGGTGGCGGAGGATGTAGCGCTGCAAGTGCTCGATGTGCTCAATGATCGCCCTGCGCGCTACGCCGTCAACGCGCCGATCATCCCGCCCAAAGACCTGGAATTTCTGGTGCCCTACATTGATCTGGCGGAGCGCATGGGGCGCTTCATGAAGCAACTGGGCGCACAGGGGATGGGAGATGTCGAACTAACCGCTGAGGGCGATCTGGCCGAGTTCGATCTGACCTTTATCCGCGCCGCCGTCATCAAAGGCATGTTGGCCGATGTGGTCTCCGTGCGCATCAATCTGGTCAACGCCGGGTTGATGGCCGAAAAACGCGGCATGAACCTGATCGAACGCAAGAAGCATCAGCGTGAATTCGCCTACGAGAACCTGTTGACGCTACGTTCGACGTCGGGCGCACAGCGTTGGACCGTGCGCGGGGCTATTCTCCAGGGGGAGCCGCACATCGTCGCCATCAACGACCTCTGGGTGGATTTTCCGGCGACAGGGCATGTTTTGCTGGCGATGCACAACGATCGCCCCGGAATGATTGGCGCAGTCGGCACGGTGCTGGGCAACGCCGACGTCAACATTAGCTTCATGCACGTCGGACGGCGGGCGCCGCGCAGCGAAGCGATCATGGCGCTGGGCACCGATGAACCAACCACGCCACAGTTGCAGGCAACAATCAGCGCCATGCCCCACATTCAGTGGCTCAAGGCGATCACGCTATAAGGGATGTACAAAAGCCGTCAAACACCACCGGTCAAGCATTACCGGTCAGACATCACCAGTCAGGCATGGTCTGGCGCACGCGGCATTTTCAAGATAGCCTGTATGGCAAGAATAGGGTATAATCTGGCGCTATGAATCATGATGATGCACCAACAAACCTGCGCCCCCGCCTGAGCCGCCGCTGGCAGTTGCGCGCGTTGCTGGCCGTAGCGTTGATCTGGCTGGCGCCAACGATTGCCTGTGGCAGCTTTGCCGAACGTCCAACGCCAACGCCAACGCCCTTGACGGTTGACGGTGAAGTCACAGTGGAGCCGACTGGCCCATCCGGAGGACCGGTGACCCTGTCAACGCCGATTCTCCCCGTTTCAACCGACACGCCGACGCCTGAACCAACGGCAACCTTCACACCCACGCCCATTCCTGGCACAGCGCTGGCGATTGGGCAACCGGCGCGCGTCGTGGCGCCGAATGGCGTCAACATGCGCGAGGAACCCTCGCCAGACGCAACGCTGATCCGCTACTTGCCGTCGCGCCTGCGCGTCACCGTCGTTGAGGGACCGGTGGACGCAGCTGGCTTCCGCTGGTGGAAACTAGATGATGGCGAAGGCAACGTGGGCTGGGCTATCGAGAACGACGGAGAAACCGACACACTCAGCCCGCAGTTGGGTGAGCCAGAGCCGGTGGATCGCTCTCCACGTGTCGGCGAGCGTGTACGCGTCACTATGTCACCCGGTGGACAGCTCTCCGTTCGCGAGACGCCGGGCACAGACGCCACCATCGTCACCCGCGTCGATCCCGGCGCAGAATTCACTGTCACCGGTGGGCCGCAAGACGCAAGCGGCTATACCTGGTACCAAATTCGTTCCGATAGCGGCGACGTTGAAGGTTGGGCAGCGGAAAGCGACGGTGTAGAGCGCTGGCTTAGCCCGCTCGAATAACGTTACGGGTAACATACTTGGCAGCTGCCCATCTGGTCGATGGGCAGCAACAGTCAAAACACAACGGGCGACCTTGAGCAGGTCGCCCGTTTGGTTATTGT
>DMDA01000023.1:0-1878 GCA_003451595.1 Chloroflexota bacterium
CGGCTCTGCGTCAGGTAGCCAATCGATAGGGGCAGTGCTATAATATTTGGTTGATTCAGGCAGCGATACACACGCTGAACGATCACACTCCGACCCTCTCCCGGGCGCTCATGTCGCAATGATGCACAGCGACGCCAGGTCGGAAAGTCAGCGGCGACCCGTGATCCCAGGCGCACGTATTTTTGATTCAAAATGACTTTTTTCAATTGAAAAGGAGTAGATCATGAGAATTGGTATTTTGACCGGTGGCGGTGATGTCCCTGGACTGAACCCCTGCATCAAGGCGGCGGTCGATCGCGCTGTGGATGAGGGGCATGAAGTGATCGGCATTCGGCGCGGTTGGGCCGGGTTGCTCTATCTCAACCCAGCTGACCCAACGACCTACGACGAATGTTACATGAAGCTTGACAAGAACAAGGTG
Source organism: Chloroflexota bacterium (assembly GCA_003451595.1). GTDB lineage: Bacteria > Chloroflexota > Anaerolineae > Caldilineales > Caldilineaceae > Caldilinea. Next base: position 422 of record DMDA01000023.1, read on the forward strand.
CGCACGATCGACCGCACGGGTGGCACCTTCTTGCACACCAGCCGCACCAACCCAGCTAAAGTCAAGCCGAAGGATGTGCCGGAATTCCTACGCGACCCGGAAAACCCGCAGGTTTCAGAGAAGGGCACGCTCGACTTTACGCCGCACGTATTGCGCAACCTGGAGTTCCTGGGCATCGACCGCCTGATCCCCATCGGCGGCGACGACACACTCAGCTTTGGCGAGCGCCTGCACAGCGAGGGCTTCCCGGTCGTCGCTATCCCCAAGACGATGGACAACGATGTGTATGGCACCGATTACTGCATCGGCTTTGGCACGGCCGTCACGCGCAGCGTACAGTTCATTCACCAACTGCGCACCAGCACCGGCTCGCATGAGCGCATCGCCGTGGTCGAGCTTTTCGGGCGCAACAGCGGTGAGACCAGCCTGATTAGCTCCTACCTGGCCAGCGTTGACCGCGCCATTATCTCCGAAGTGCCCTTCGACGTGGAGAAGTTGGCCAAGCTAGTTATGAAGGACAAGAAGAGCAACCCCAGCAACTACGCCATGGTCACGATCAGCGAAGGCGCGCACTTCCTGGGCGGGCAGGTCGTCGAATATGGCGAGGCCGACGCCTACGGTCACCGCAAGTTGGGCGGCATCGGTCAACTCACGGGCGAAGCGCTCAAGAAGCTGACCGGTGAAGACATCATCTACCAGCAGGTCTCGTACCTCATGCGCTCGGGCGCGCCGGACGCGTTGGACCTGATGGTCGGCGTCAACTACGCCAACTTGGCCGTCTCCTTGATCACGAGCGGCGTCAGCGGGCGCATGGTGGCGCTGCGCGACGGCACTTACACGCACATCCCGATGAGCACCGTCACCAGCGGCGTCAAGCGCGTCGATGTGAGCGAACTCTACGATGTGAACGAATATCGCCCCAAAGTCCGCCACGTGCTCGGCAAGCCGATGTTCCTGTACTAAGAAATGTTATCCGTAGATTACGCAGATCGCGCAGATGAAATTGCCGTTCTCTCTGTGCAATCTGCGTAATCTGCGGATCAAATATGCGTAGGTTTCGATTGAAAAAGGAAGGTAATAATGATTTACGAAAGCACTTATGAACTTCGCCAGGACTTGAAAGATTCTGTTATCGTCAAAGGCGATCGGGTCGAGGTCGTCGATCTTGCCAAGTTGCAGGCGCACGGCATCGACATCCTGGCGCGCTCCGCCACCTTTGGCACGGACGCAGTCAAGGCGTATGCGCGCTGGATGATCTGGGAGATCGGCCAGGAGTTGGGTGCGCGTCCCGCCAGCATTCACGAATTCTACATTGCGCGTGCACGCAACGAATGGTCGGATCGCACCGTGCCGGCGATGAACATCCGCTTCACCGCCTACGACACCGTGCGCGCTGCACTGCGCGCCGCCAAGAAGACCAACGCTGGCGCGCTGATCTTCGAGATCGCCCGCAGCGA
>DMDA01000023.1:2118-2891 GCA_003451595.1 Chloroflexota bacterium
ATCGACATCGACACCAGCACGCTGGTTACGCTCGAACCGCCGACGCTGGAAGAGCAGCAATATCACAACTTCACCCGCTCGGCCGAGATCACCAAATACATCCGCGACCTGGAGCCGGCCGGCGTCACGATCAGTCTAGGCGGTGAGATCGGCGAAGTGGGCGAGAAGAACTCGACGCCGGAAGAGCTTGACGCCTACATCGAGAACTACAACAAAACACTGGCTGCGCTAGGTGATTATGCCGGCCTCAGCAAGATCAGCGTGCAGACGGGCACCAGCCATGGCGGGATCGTCCTGCCCGACGGCAGCATCGCCAAAGTTGCGGTGGACTTCGACACCCTGGGCATCCTGGGGCAGCGCGCGCGCGAGCATGGCGCAGGTGGCGCAGTGCAGCACGGCGCCAGCACCCTGCCCGAAGACTACTTCAATAAGTTCCCTGAAGTGCAGACGCTGGAAATCCACCTGGCGACCGGCTTCATGAACCTCTTCCTGGATCACCCGGCCTTCCCGGCCAACTTGACTGCAAAGTTGCACAAGTTCCTCGATGTGGCGGCAGCCGACGAACGCAAGCCCAACATGACCGACGCGCAGTTCTACTACAAGTCGCGCAAGAAGGCGATGGGGCCTTTCAAGCCGGAACTGTGGGCGATTTCGGGTGAAACGAAGGAGACGCTCTACCAGGCGCTGGAAGACCAGTTCGCTTTCTTCTACAGGAAGCTAAACGTGGTCAACACGCGCGATCTGATCGATCGCATCGTGACGGTGGTCGAGTA
>DMDA01000023.1:3046-5120 GCA_003451595.1 Chloroflexota bacterium
CAGGAGCGCGGTCAACGATACCTGCGCGCCAAGTTCAACCGCATCTTCCGGGCAGGCGATGACGCAGATGCTGCAGCGGATGCAGGCCTCAGGTTGGAAAGCCAGCGCAAACTGCTCCTCACGCTGCGTAAATTGCAGTGCACCCGTTGGACAAAAACGCGCACAGAGGCTACAGCCTGAACAACGCGCATCGTCAACCTGAACCGCGCCAAACGGCGAGCGCGCTGCGTCGATGCCAGTCGGGTTTGTGATGACGAGCGCGTGCAGCGCCGCCAGCAAGCGTTGGCGACTGTGTGGCGTCTGCTGGGGGAGGCGCGCGGACAGCGGCGCCCCACGCTGGAGCAGATCGTCGATCACTCCAACTTCTTCCCTGTCGGGACGCGTCGGGCGCAGACGCGTGAACAGTGCGCGTCGACTGATTGCTGGCTGGGCGCCGTCGTAAAGCGGCACGCGGTGTCGCTTGGCATCTGCGGCGGGCGGACGTTCGCTGTGTAGCAGGATTGCGGGCGGAGAGCCGGCGGCGTGCAACAACGTGCGCGTTGCCTCAACCGTGTGCACCAGCGTTGCCTGCGCCGCGCCGATGGGACACGCTGCGCAAGGGCTGTCGTCGAGCCAGAGCGGCCGTGTCCCGCTGGCGCTAAGTTCGAGTAAGTCGGCCACGTCGAGCGCAGCCAGGCAGCGGCGATGCTGCACAACGGCGTTCACTGCGGCGGCGGTTGCATCTGGTGTGGGGTGCACGGGACAGACAAGCGCAGTCGGCGCCGTAGGCAAATTGGCAACAGTGGCGCACAGCGTCTTTTCGTAGTCGATGGCGGGCACAAAGCTGTCGGTGGGGCAGAGGGCGGTGCAGAGACCGCAGCGCACACAGGCGCGCTCGTCGAGCTGCGGTGTGACGCCGTCCAGTGCAATTGCCTGCGCCGGGCAGCCATCTACGCAACGGGTGCAGCTCGCGCCGGCGTGACGACGATTCAGGCAGCGGCCAGGAAACAGTTCAGGGGCGGCGCCAGCAAAGAGCGGTTCCATGCGGGCGTCGGTCAATCAGCAACCTGTAGCTTCCATTGCGCCAGCGGCAAAGTGTGCGCAGCGTCGTCGCAGCGCTGATAGTAGCCGCCGTATGCGCAGTGACGGCAGAGCGTCAGCCCGCCGATCACAACTTCGCGCTCGTTGAGAATCTCCTCGCCGCAGTGGTCGCAGGCAGCGCGATGCCCGGCGCGGCTGATGATGGCAGCAACAGGCGTGGTCAGAATCACCGGCCGCCACAAAAAGATGTCGGCGGGCGTCATGCGCTGATAGCCAAGCAGCATCGCCTCCCAACGGTTGCGCGCTTCAGGAGCAAAGGCGACGGCGCGGGTGCGCGCCGTGGGGCTGGGCGCAATGCGGATTGCAGTTTCCGTCTCAGTGTCAACAAAGGTGGCGGCAACTTTGCCGTAATCTTCGACGCGCAGCGTGCGCCGTCCCACCCAGCAGTTGGTCGCCACGGAGAGACCGCTGGTAAAGCAGCCGTCGGTCTCGACGATGGTGAGCAGGCGTTTGTCGCCTTGTGGCAGGTCAAGGCCGAGCAGTTCGGCGGCAAGGCGCCCCATCTGCACGCCGAGCACCTGGCGCGGACAGAGATGGCGGTGCAGCGCTGCGGATTCAGCCAGGAGTTCATCGAGCGTCTTCATAGGGCTATTCTACTTGCTTTGATCGATTTCGATCAAATACGCCAAAATCGCCTCGATCTCGCTGTCGGAAAGGCGGAAGTTGGGCATGGCGGTGTCGCCCTTGACCGCGCGTGGGTCGCGCAGCCAGAGGCGCAGCGTCACGTGCACCGGGTCGTCGCTGCGCAGTGTGATGCCGTCGAGACTAGGCGCCTTGAGCGCGCCCTGCCCGGCGATGCGGTGACAGTTGCGGCATTCGTACTGTTCGACCAGTTGTGCACCGGTTGCGGCGGTCGGCTCCACCGCCTTGGTCATGTTCAGCCAGAACCGCGGCGGCGCCAGCACAAACCAGGCAACGAGCAGAACAACGAAAATTCCAGCCAGAATTACGATGCGTTTCGGTGTCATGGGTGGAGAGATTGAGAGATTGAGAG
>DMDA01000023.1:5344-37485 GCA_003451595.1 Chloroflexota bacterium
CTCCAATCTCCTAATCTCCTAATCTCCTAATCTCCTAATCTCCTAATCTCTTCCTTTACACCTTCACCAGCTTCACCATCGTGTCATAGAAGACCGCCGATCCACCCACCAGGTCGCGCAGAGTGGTGTTGGGGTTCTGTGTGTCGGTGCGCATGGCCGCGTTGGCGTGGATGCCGGTGGCGCGGCGCTTGTCGCCCTTGATCACTTGACCGTCGATGGTCACATCGTTGGCGCCGTAGGCCCAGTGGCCGTAGCCCAGGTTGAAGCCCACCACACCCGGACGTAGCCCTTCGAGCACCTGCACCTGGCCATCCATCGGCACCTTCTCGCCGTTGCCCAGATCCCAGACGCCCTCCGGGTTGGTCTTGGAGGTGATGCGCACCATGTCGCCTGTCTTCAGTCCCATGCGGGCGGCATCCTGACTGTTGACGATCACGTAGTTGGTCGGCTCCACGGCGCGCAGCCAGTAGTTGCCCGACGTCCGACTCTTGGTCTGTGTGATCGTGCGGAAGGTGATCAGTTGCAGGTCGTAGCCTTCGGCTTTGTCCTGCTGTGAGACGAGATTGCCCAATGAGTCGCGTCCCGGCTCAAAGTAGCGGGTCACACCGGAGAAGTGGGCGCCTGTCATGCTGTCCTTGGTGTCGTAGGTCTTCTCAGCGTACAGATTGATGTACTTGCCGTACTTGTTTGCCAACTGTGCGCCGCTGAGAATCTTGCCGTAAGGTTGGAAGCGTCCGCCGCGGTTGAGCACGGTGACGACGCGCCGCCATAGGCTCTCGTCGTTATCGATGGCAGCTTTCCACGCATCCACGTCGAAGACCGTCTTGGGCAGATGACGGCGGGCGTTGAGGAACAACTCCACTTCCGCGTCAGTCGCCTCTTCCACAGCGTCAGCCAGGTCAGGTTTTTCGCCGTAGGCGATATTGGCGACCTGTTTGATATAGAGGTCTTCCATGCGCTGATAGGGTTTGCCCTCGCCGAAGCCATTCGGACCGAAGCCGGGCAGGTTCATCTTTTCGGCGATGGCGAGCAGGAAGCTCTCCAGACAGATCGGCTGCTCGATGCCGTAGACGGTGACGGTCTCGGTGAGTGGCGCAATCACTGGCTGGCGCACCGGTGCGTTCTTGACGATCACATTCGGATGCGACTTGTGGAACTCCCAGCGCTCCAGGTAGCTCAGGTCGGGGATGATGTAGTCGGCGTACGTCGAGGTTTCACCGATGACGATATCGAAGGTGACAAAGAGCGGCAGTTTGGCCGGGTCTTTGAGCGTCTCGATGTTGGTGTGGCCGGCAGGCAACGCATAGACCGGCGACCCCATGTATAAGAACGCCGCCTTGACCGGATAGGGATAGGCGTCGCCGATTGACGGGAAGATCTCCTGGTAGATGTCGGTCGCCAGCGGATACCACGGGCGTTTCGCCGGGTACTCCTCGAAGATCGTGCTCGTCTCGTACTTGCTGGAGCGGATGATCGTGTGGCCGAACTTGCCCATGGCGCCGCTGATCATCTTGTTGACGTTGTACGGCTGCCCCTCTTTGGCGCCGTTCTGGTCGTAGGCTTTGGCGACCGAGTAGCCGCCCGCGTAGTCGTAGTTGCCGATCAACAGGTTGAGATCGTTCCATGCCTGCACGTTGTAGTAGCCGTTGGTGTGCTGGCTGACGCCGCGGTGGATGTCGGCGCACGCCTTGCGCCCGTGGCTGGTGAACTCCTGGGCGATCTCATAGAGGTCGCGCGCCCCGACGCCGGCGATCTCCGCCCACTCTTCGACAGTGTGTTCGTTGGCGCTGTCGGCCAGCACCATCAATGCCGACTTGACCTTGACCGTGACTGCCTTGCCGTCCTTGTCGAGCGTGGTGAATTCGGTGTCAGCTTTGAGGTCGCCCTTGACCGGGTTCTCCTTGTCGTTGGGGTCAAAGGTCACGAACTTGCCATCCTGCAGGACGACAAAGGGGTCGAACTTCCATGTGCCGGAGCCGTCGGCTTTCTCGCGTTCCTCTGGTTCCTGCCCCAGGTCCGAGCCGCGCATCAACTTGCCCGGCTTGCCTTCCTTGTCGAGTTTGACCAGCCATGCTGCATTGCAGAAGTTCGGTTCGCCCGCCGCAGTCGCCGCCGCCTGGTTGGCATTCTCCAGGTAGCCCTTGTTATAGCGCTCGTTCTGAATGATGATCTGGATCAGCGCCAGCGCAATCGCCGCTTCGGTGCCGGGGATGTTCGGCAGCCACTTCCACGCCTTGCTGCCGGTCTTACCCAGGCGCGGGTCGATGACGACGTAGCGCAGGCGACCGTTGGTCAGCCCATCGGTGATCTTGGAGACGCGATAGGGTGGGCCATAGCCGCCCTCGAAGACATTGTTGCCGACGAGGATGGCGAACTCGGTGTTGGCCAGGTCGCCCTGCCAGTAGAACTTCTCGCCGCCTGTCCACTTGCCTTCGACGAACTGCTCGCTCATCGCCTTGCCGGTGAAGTAGAGCGACCCCTGGCAGACGGTGGTGTGGCCGTGCGCGTTGACCGAGCCGAGCGCATCGCCGGCGAAGCGTTTGATGATCTCGCCGCGCCCGTCCTTGAGGCGTCCCCACACGAAGGTGAACTGGTTGTTCTTCGGCCCCAGGTCGGGATGATCCGGGTCGATCAGCGTGTCAAGATAATCGGCAAAGGTGACCTTGAACTCCTCCACCATCGCCTTCTGCTTCTCTCGATCCTTTTCCGCCAGGATGGCGTCAACCGCTTTCGCCATGTCTTTGGCAACCTTGGCGTCGCGCAGCGCGTAAATTTCGTTCAGACCCGGGCTGGTCGTGCCGTCGGCGAACTTGCCGCCGTTGACGATCTCCTCGATGGCCTGGTCAAAGGAGATGCTCTCCCACTTGCCCGAACCACGTGGGCCGGCGCGCTTGAGCACCTTGCGGATGCGATACGGGTCATAGGCGCTTTGCAGCCCGGCCTGCCCCTTCGGGCAAATCCAGCCGTCGATGGCGCCGACTTCGGTGGGCGGCGTCGTATAGTCGAGATAGGGCCAGAAGGTGGAAGGCGCATACGGGTTGCCGTCGATCTTGGAGACGACGCCATCCACGATCTTGACCTTGATCGGGCAGCCGGTGTTGCACTGCAGACAACATGAATAGAGGATGTTGTTTGGATCCATCAGCGCATAGCCGTTGGCGCCCGCCGCAGCGGTGGCGCCTTCGACCATCTGCGCCGGTTCGTTGAGCGTCTTGGCGACGGCCGGCAGCTGGCTGACGATCGCCGCCGCGCCGCCGAGCAGCGCCGAGGTCTTGACAAAGGTGCGACGGGTGAGCGTCAGCCCCGGTTCACAGCCGCACGCATCTTCTTCGATTACCGGAACTTGATTGAGCATTTCGTTGGACATAGAGATTTCCTCCCTACTTGCTTGCACTGCTGCGGGTCGGCGTGGACAGACTGAAGAGTCGGTAGCCAATCAGGACGATCAGCCCGCCCAGCCCCAGTGTGCCGAGCCAGACCAGCCATTCCATCGTCGATGGGAAATAGGAGAAAGTCAGGCCCGGCCCAGTGAAGGCGTGCGCCAGACCTTCGAGTTCTTCCTGCGCCAGCGCCGGCAGCACCAGGTTGAGCTTGGTCGCCAGCCCCATCGCTGCGATCAGCGCGCCGGCGATGCCGGTGAGCAGCACGTTGCCGCGGCCAAAGAGCAGCAGCAGCCCCGGCAGCACTACGCCCAGGCCAAGATGCAGCCCCCAGAAGACCCACCAGAACGGCCCGGTCAGGATTGTCATCACCGCGCTGCTCTTGGCGGGCACCGAGGCGTAGAGCGCCGTGGTGTACTCGGCCCATTCCAGCAGCAGCAGCACGCCGAGCAGGATGAGCATCACCACACCCAACATGCGCGCGGCTTTTGGGTTCATACCGCCAAAGATCAGCGCACCCGCCGCCACCAGACCCACGCCAAAGAGCGCCGCCTCCACCAGGAAGAGAATCGGCGTCAAGCCCGATTCCCACAGCGCCCGCGCGCCGACCACACCGAAGAGCGCACCCTCGGCGCCGGCAAAGGCGATGGCGAAGAGGAAGGCAACCCAGGAGAAGCGCTCCATGAACTTTGGAATCACGCCCTTGCGGGTGAGGAAGAGGCCGACCACCAGGATCAAGCCGTAGATCACGTAGAACCAGGACATCCACCCCATGATCGACGTCCACGAGGTTTGCAACATCAGTTTCCAGAAGCGGAAGGGATGACCGAGGTCAAGCCAGACGTTCATCATGCCGGCGGCAAAGGCGCCAAAGGCAACAAGCATCGCCAGCCGCGCCAGACCGTAGTACTCGGTCTTGCGCATCGTGAAAATGACGGCGGCGAAACCGAACGCGCCCGCCGACGCGCCGATCAGTGCGACGTAAGCCGCGATCCACAAACCCCACGGCACATAGGAGCCGTAGCTAGCTGCGGCGTGGCCCTCGGTGAAACGCAGGTAGAGACCGTAGGCGCCGGCAGCCAGGCAGACAATGGTGAGCGCCCAGGCCACCCATTGCACCCAGTTGGGGCTTTTCACTTCATTCCCAGGCATGGGAGTCGCTAAGGTTGTCATTTCGGTTGCCTCCCTAGACCAGATAGAAGACTTTGGGTTTGGTGCCGAGTTCTTCCTTCAGCACGACGGCGTTGGGCTGCGCAGCCATCTCCGCCACCAGGCTGTCGGGGTCGTTGAGATCGCCAAAGTAGTTGGCGACGCCGATGCAGGTGGTGACGCACATGGGCAGCGCGCCTTGCTCCAGCCGGTGCAGGCAGAAGTGACACTTGCGCGCGTTGCCGATGGGCGACTCCTCACTGCCCGGCACGCGGGCATGTTCGACGCCGTACTCGTAGTTGGGCAGCAGCTCGTAGACCTCCTGCTCCGGGGTGCCCTCAGTGTAGGTGTAGCCCACGTCGAAGGTGCGCGCCGAGTAGGGGCAGGCGGTGATGCAGTAGCGGCAGCCGATGCACTGCTCGTAGTCAATCGCCACGATGCCGTCGGGGCGTTTGTAGGTGGCGTTGACCGGGCAGACCGGCACGCATGGCGGCTCCTCGCACTGCATGCAGGGGCGAGGCATGAAGCGCCGCGTCACGTTGGGATACGTCCCGATCTCCTGATCGAGCACGGGGCGGTAGACGACGCCGGGCGGGAGCTTGTTCTCGGCCACGCAGCTCAGCGTGCAGGCGTGACAGCCCACACACTTACGCGTGTCGATGACCATGCCCCAGCGCCGCTCGCCTTCCGGTTTCTCCAGTGCGCGGCGGATATCCTCCTGCATACGCACCAGCAGATTTTCCTTCTGTACAATGTCAGCCATAGGAATACCTCACGGTTGATGAATTGGAAACAGGACAGCCGAACGCGAATCTGCGCCGGCGCATTGCCTGTGCGCCAGTGTAGAGCAGCCGTTGAGATGTTTGTATCAGGGAAAGTTTGGGAAGATGTCAGGGAATGCTTGAGGGTTTACGGGGCGGCTGTCAGGGAGTTCCCTGACAGATCGCCATCTGAAGCCCATACTGATTCTTCTAGTGGCGGCATGGCGGATGCCCTCAGTTCGCGGCAGGTATTTCGTCAAAGTCGCAAGCGCCATTCGCCGGGGGATGATCAGCGCCTGGGGCAACGGGTGCGCGCTGATCTGGCCGAACGGTGCGGACATCGCTCCGGGTGTGCTGTACGATTGGTCGCAGCATGTGGATGCCATCGTCCAGCGGCGCAGGCAGCGTTTCGCGGCGGAGGCGCCGCTGCTAATACGCGCCAAACCATGAACCGGGCACGCTCAATCCAGTAAAAACACCAGGAAGATCGCGTCACCCGTCGCCCCACGCCGCCCGGCGACAAGCAGCCCAGCCAGAGCTGCGCCGTCGCCCAGATTGTAGACGCGCAACTCGGTCACCGCCGGGTCGTCGTACGCGGCGGCCAGGGCCGCGCGGGCTGCTGCAGCATCGTCGACCTCATCCAGGATCAGCGGCACGGAGATGGCTGCATCCCGGTCGGCGATCCCGCGCAGTTCCGCCACGATGTCGGCCGGTGCACCGGGCGCGCGGGTGTAGACTTCCTTCCACGGTCCCATCCATGCGGCTTCGCCATAACGCTGCCAGAGCTCGCCGGTAAACACCTTGTACTTGTCCAGCGCCGCCTGTTCCAGGCTGGCGTCGGCGCCCAGTGCGGTGTAGAAGACCGCGCTGCCGAACCCCGCATCTGAGGGCGGCCCATAGGCGGCCTGCAGGGAAACCAGGTAAGTAGGCACTGTTGTGGGTGCAGCGTTTGCCATCGACGTTCCTCCTGTTGCTGCAACCGGGCGGCAGGCACTCAATACGACCAAGGCAGTGACCGCAGCCGCTGCGGTTATGACGACATTCATCAATTGTTGTCTTGACATCGACAGACTCCATTTCAAGGCGCACCGTGCGAGTTATTTGGCGCGCATGCCTCGATTCACTTGCTTATCGCTTCCATGCCACACGTGGCGCCTGTTGCAGCGCAAACCTGCGGCAATCTGCGTTTCCAAGTGGGGTTATACAGAAAGGCGACAGTCACTGGGGGAGATGACTGCCATCTAGGAACCCAGTCTACCTACCGGTCACCGACGGCCAAGAAACTCGGTTTCTCTATCGCATATCACTTTAGGAACCCAGTCTACCTACCGGTCACCGCGTCGATCTCCGCGATCGTCGCCTCCAAATCCGGCTCCACCCGCCCGTTCAGCGCCTGCTCCAGCGCGTAGCCCACGGCGATGCGCTGCGGGTCGGAGAGGTACGGCCCGCTCAGGATGATGCCTTGCGGCCAGCCGTTGGCGTCGAGGCCGTTGGGAATCGTCCCGTTATGAAGTTTCAAATACGTTCCGCGGCAGCCCCGACTGCTTGATGATGCCCAGCAGCGTGCCAGTCTTCAGCTCGTCGTGATCCGGCACGGGTACCGTAATTGTCGTGCGTCCCGTCTTCTTCTGCATGATCATATGGCTGCCCTTGCGCCGGACCTGCTCAAAGCCATGTTTTGCCATGATCGCGCAAACCTCTTGGCCAGAGAGAACACGCAGCTTAGGCATGGCCAGCCGCAGGTTGACGCGCAGATCTACCCACTGGGGCGGTAGGCAAAAGGGGCATGATGTAGGTTTCGCGCTTCAATCTGCGCCGGATTTCCGAAGGTGAGGCCACCTCAAAGAAGCCTTCCACGGCTTCCAGCAAATTCTGCCGCGCGGCTTCGACTGTTTCTCCCTGGCTAACGACGCCAAGCTCCGGGCAGGTGGCGACGTAGCTGTCATCTTCCCGTTCAATGATTGCTGTAAGTTGCAGCACCCTGGGCACTGTCCAGCCTCCTTTGCTTTGCAGCGTCCGTCAGAAGTATCGTCACGAAACAGACTACCGCCAGTAACTATACATTATCATCGCACCATCAGCGAAACCACCGTTTCTCCCCGCCCGATTTGCTGAACTGCCAGTGCAGTCGAAATCACAAGGATGCTCTGCAATGCACCCGTCACAGGAACTTTTCAGGCTCGCCGGCGCAGCGGTTGAGTTAGCCGGATGGATGCTGAAAGGCGGCAGTCATCTCCGCCGATGACCGCCGCCTGGGGCAACGAATGAATTGCTGCCCAATCACCGCGTCAATCTCTGCGATCGTCGCCTCCAAATCCGGCTCCACCCGCCCGTTCAGCGCCTGCTCCAACGCGTAGCCCACGGCGATGAGCTGCGGGTCGGAGAGGTACGGCCCGCTCAGGATGACGCCCTGCGGCCGGACGTTGGCGTCGAGGCCGTTGGGAATCGTCAGCGCGGGAACGCCCGCGTTGCCGGCATAGAGCATACCGGTGACGAGGATGTCCACATCGTTCTGTTGGAGCGCCGTGTCCATCCATGTGTTCGCCAGCGCCGCGGCCGTTGCCTGCACGCGCGCGGATTCAACTCACAGTGGCGAAGTTTCCGCCAGGGGTTCGACCTAACGACCTCCGGGGCAACCGGCCTCAGGGCGATACCGCATCCGGTTCACGCGCTGGTCAGCGCGTGACGGGGACAATGTCGGTGTTTGAAAAGTCGTTCCCTTTGAACAGCAGCGGCTCGCCGGTCGCCCATGCCAGCGCATAGGCGAAGCAGTCGCCAAAGTTGAGCGCCGCCTTGTGCCGGCCCTTGCCGAAATCCAGATACGCCTGGCGGGCAATTTGCGCCTGTTCCAGCGTGACGGGGACGATCTCAATCGCAGCCTGGCGCACGAAGTGATCGATCTGCCGGCTGGCTTCCGGGTCGCCGTGAGCATCGATGTTGATGGCCGCTTCCAGGAAATTCGCTGCCGACATGCGGCGCGTCGGCGCCGTCACAATGGCGGTGACGAACCACTCGGCGTCTTCCTCTTGATAGAGAACGGCCAACAGCGCAGACGTGTCAATGATCATTGCGGCAGTCCGCGTTCATCATAGAGCATGTCGCCGTGATCGACTGCCTTGACCGGTTGCACGATGTGCTGCGCACAGCGCTGCGCAATCGCCATCAAGTCTTGCACACGCGCATCTTTCTGCTGCGCCAGCAGCAGTTGTTCCCGTTGCTGGCGCAACGCCTCCAGGACAACCGTCGTCATGCTGTGGCCGGTCAGCCGGGCCAGCTCACGGGCCAGGGTGTAAGCCTCTGCGTTTTTGATATTCAGGCTCATCTGCCATTCCTGATTCTATAAAGGTAGAAAGCTATTCTATTTTTATAGAATAGCATGGCGTCTTGCATCGCGTCAATGGGCAGCGGGTCTATTTCACAATGGGGGCAGCGTTTGTTTTGCAGGTCATCGTCTCCGACATGACATGGCGCCCGTCACGCCGGAGACGATGACCTGCGACCCCATGCACGCCCGTGCAGCAGTTGAGTTAGCTGGATGGATGTTGAAAGGCGGCAGTCATCGGTGGAAATGACTGCCGCCTGGAGACACGACTGTGTTACTTCCCAGTCACCGCGTCGATCTGCGCGATCGTCGCGTCCAGATCCGGCTCCACCCGCCCGTCCAGCGCCTGCTCCAGCGCATAGCCCACTGCGATGATCTGCGGGTCGGAGAGCTACGCCCCACCTTAGCACGCTAACTTCTTAGCCAGAGAGAACCCGCAGATTAGGCACTGCTAGCCGCGGGTTGACGCGCAAGTCCACCCTCTGGGCGGTAGGCACAAGGAGAATAATGTACTAGCCGCCTTACTGGTCAGGGGTGATATCGCTGCTTTCGCCGGCGCTCTCAAGCACCTGCCGATAAAGCGGAATGCTCATGTGAAAGCCAGACTGCCGCAGTTCGCCCAGCATGGGCTTGATTGCGCGGACGATGCCTTGCTCTTTTGCTAACAGCAAGAGGCCTAAAGTGCCGATGGTCTGCAATCCAATTGAACGTGCTTTGCGTGTGGCAGCGCGCTCGTCAAGCAACAGCAATTCCGCATGCAGTTCTCGCGCAAGTACAATCGCCTCACTTTCGCCAGCGTCAAGTTCGTTTTGGAGCACTTGCACCGCCAGAACACCAGTCACTGGCTGAACAGTGATCCATTCTGTCTGACGCAGTGCCTCGACGCTGTTCTCGTCCTTAATTTCGGCGGCTACGGCAGGCGGAATGAACACAGCACCGAAGAGACGCCGCAGTAGATCGAGTTGGCCAATTCCTGTCAGGGCGATGATCGGGCCAGTGTTGGAATCAATATCAGCCATGCCTGGCAACCCACGCCTTGACGGTATCAACCTCCTCTACCCACTCGCCGGGCGTAAGCCGGAAGTAATCGATGCCTCTGCGTGCAAGCAGCGCGACAAAGCCGCGCCGGGTCACGCCCAATAATTCGGCGGCCTTCCCGCCGGAAATGCGGTTTTCCTGGTAAAGTCCCAGAACAATATACTCTTTGGCGAGCTCGGTGGCCTGGGACTGAACGCCAAGCAAAGCTGCCAGATCGGTCGGAAACTCAAGTTGCAGCGTCATCGTTTGTGACATTCTCTACCCCTTCTACTCCGGGCGAAACGTCCACCAATGGCATCAGCGCCTACCGTAGTCGGCTACAGGTATCCTGAGCACCGCTGTCGATTATACATCATCATGGATCGCCGGCGAAACCTCAGTTTTCTGGGGAGGATACTTCACGGTGGGGGCAGCGTCCCAACCAGAAATGCACCCGTCAAAGGAAACGCCCCATGCACGCCCGTGCAGCAGTTGAGTTAGCTGGATGGATGTCTCCAGGCGGCGGTCATCGGGGGAGATGACCGCCGCCTGGAGACACGACTGTGTTACTTCCCGGTCACCGCGTCGATCTCCGCGATCGTCGCGTCCAGATCCGGCTCCACCCGCCCGTTGAGCGCCTGTTCCAGTGCATAGCCCACGGCGATGAGCTGCGGGTCGGAGAGGTACGGCCCGCTCAGGATGATCCCTTGCGGCCGGCCGTTGGCGTCGAGGCCGTTGGGAATCGTCAGCGCGGGAACGCCGGCCGCGCCCGCGTTGCCGGAGTAGAGCATACCGGTAACGAGGATGTCCACGTCGTTCTGTTGGAGCACCGTGTCCATCCAGGTGTTGGCCAGCGCCACCGCCGTCGCCTGCACGCGGGCAAACTCCTCGGCGGTCAGCGTGTTGTTGGCTGACCACTCTACGTAGCTCTGACCGTAGGGCGCGCGGTTGGCCGGGTCCTCGTTGTTGATGGCGATCACGTCGGCCAGGCTGGTGATGGGCGCACCTTCCATGTTGCCGAAGAGCGCGGCGACGCCAGCAGCGAAGTCGTAGGGCAGTTGGGGCTGCGCCGTGTCTTTGTCGGTCCAGGGCAGGGTGGCGTCGTCGATTTCCACCACCTCGATGCCTTGCGCCTTGAGCGCGTCCAGTGCGGCAGGCTGGTTGAAGCCGAACAGAGGCAGGATCACTGTCTCCGCGATTTCCTGCAGCTCGGCGTCGGTTGGCGCACGGCCCAGGCTGGCCTCCAGGGCGGGTCGATAGGCAGCCAGCAGGTCGCCCACTTCCTTGTTAGGCATGATGACGCCGACGCGCACCTTGCGCGCTTCGTCCAGCGACAGGTATTGGGTGAAGTCCACATCGGCCAGCGCTGCGGCGTCGGCCGTCTTGGGATCGTTCTCATCCACGCCCTTCAGCGCGTTGAGCAGGAGCGCGACGTCGGTCACCGAGCGCCCCATGGGGCCGGGGGTGTCCAGGTGTGGACCAAGCGGCACGACGTAGTCACGGCTGATCAGCCCCTGGCTGGGACGAAGGCCGACGACGCTGTTGACGCGCGCCGGCTGGATGACGGAGCCGGAGGTCTCGGAGCCGACGGCGACGGTGGCGAAGTGGGCGCCCACCGCGACGCCTGATCCGCTGCTGGAACCGTAGGTCTCGTAGGGGCCGTAGGGGTTGCGCGTCTGGCCGCCCACCGCACTGAAGCCGCTGGGCATGCACGGGTCCATGTAGTTGGCCCACTCTGACAGGTTGGTCTTGCCGAAGACAAGTGCGCCCGCGTCGCGCAACTGCTGGACGAGGAACGCATCGCGGTCGGGCTGCCAGTCCTTGAGGGCATAGGCGCCGGCGGTGGTGTGCAGGCCGCCGCCCGTGGCGATGTTGTCCTTGAGCAGCACGGGGATGCCGTGCAGTGCACCCAGCACTTTGCCCTCACTGCGCGCTGCGTCCGCTGCGGCGGCGTCGGCCAGCACCTGCGGGTTCAGTTCAATCACCGAGTTCAGACGATCAACGTCGTAGCGCTGGATGCGGTCGAGGTAGTAGGTGACCAGCTCGACGGAGGTCAAGTCGCCGCTGTCGAGCAGCGCCTGGATGTCGGGGATCGCCTTGCCGGCGAGCAGCGTATCGAGTTCCTCACCGCGCGCCGGGTCGAACGCGGCCAGGGCGTCGGCGAAGGCGCTCAGATCGAGCGGGCGCTTGGCGTTGTAGTCCGGCTCAGCCAGTGGGAAGGGGCGGCTGGTCGCGTCTGGGCAGGCTTCCTGGTTGCGGGCGACCATCCGCTGGAAGGCTTCCTGGGCCACCTGCTGAAACAAGGCGAGATCTTCTTCACTGATGGCGGCCATGGCGGTTGCTCCTGCTGCCTCCGCTGATGTCTCTGCCGCGGTCGCTGGCGCCGGGCCGACCGTCACGCTGTCGAGCAGTTCCGGGTAGAGCGTTGCGCGGGCGGAGTCCAGCGAGTTGGGATCGACGGCGAGGAAGATGGTCCGATAGGTGCCCTGCGCGTCGCCGAAGACGTAGGCGTCGGCGGTGGCAGTCTGGAGGAACATCGACTCCATGCCGGCGATGGTAGGACCGGCGCTGATATCGGATTCCTGGGCCTGCAGCGCGGTCGCCGTCTCGCCCATCAGGGCTTCGGGGGTCTTGCTGGGTGGAAACGAGGCGATCACGACGCCCGTTGCGCCATTGGACCACTGACCCTGTCCAAGTGACCTGAAAATTGCCGGCAGCGTGATGGAGATTGCGTTGCTGGCGCCAGGTCCGGCGTAGCTGACGACTCCAGGTGTGCGGAACGCGACTGTCTGGTCAATGCAGCTCGTGTCAGGTGCAGCCTGCGGGTCGCGCATGAACGCAGCCATGATGTCCAGGATGCACGGATTGCTTGACTGAATGTGGCTGCCGGCTGGGACGACGATGTTGTAGCTGTTGGGCAGGCCCGTTGCAACGTTGTCGCCGCCCGAAACCGGCGTCGCCGGATCGAGGCCGCCCTGAAGCAGCAGCGCGGGTGTCTCAGACTCAACCAACGCGTCCGAACTGTCGTCCATGTGCGGCACGTCAAGCAGCGGGCACTCTGCGATGTAACTCATGGCGTCGTCGATGATCAGCCCCTGGTACATCTCCGGCACGTCCAGGTTGACCTCATCCAGCGAGGGCACCGGGTCGTCGGAGCAGGCGATGGCCAGGTGCATCACCCGGGCGACGCCGGAATTGGCGTAGTACAGTGGAATCGTGCTGGCCAGCACCGAGGTGTCACCCTCGCTGAGCTGATAGATGATCGCCGGCAAATTGGCATAGCCGCCGGACACATACAGGTTGATGAACAGGGCATTCATGGCCAGCACATCGTCCACCTTCAACGGGACGGTGATGCCTTCCCCCGCGGTCAGTGTGTACGACGCCGGATTCGCCTTGAGGTCAGCCAGCGCCTTGGCCAGCGCCCCTTCCGGGTCAGGATAGTTGGCGTGACACGCCTCGTCCGCCGCGCAGGCGTCGAAGACCCGCTGGAACGATTCATTGATCTTGGTCACGTCGGTCCAGCGCGTGGCCGTCGCCGGTGCGATGCCGTCCAGGATGATCGATTCGACGATCTCCGGGTGGGCGCGCAGCAGATACTGTCCCAGCAGCGTGCCGTAGGATTCGCCGTAGTAGATGATCTTGTCGTAACCCAGCGCCTGGCGGAGGGCGTCGATGTCGGCGGCGTTCTCGACCGAGTTGTAGGCGGTCAGGTCGACGCCCTGGGCTGCAAAGTCGTCCAGGCAGGCTTGCATGGCCTGCTTGCTTTGGGCCAGCTTTTCCTCGGCAGTCCATCCGTTCTTGGCGGCTTCCAGCGGCACGTTGTTGTAGGCCGGGCAGCTCAGTTCGGGCTTGGCACGGGGCGAGCCGCGTTGGGTGAAGAAGACCCAGTCACGGTCGGCCAGGATCGCGGCGTGCGTCTGCAGGAAGGTGCTGCCGCCTGGCGCAGTGGCGCCCTGCAGCCCGGCGCCGCCAGGGCCGCCCGTCCCCACGATCACAGGTGAGCCGGGCGCGGCGGAGGTCGACGGCACGCGCACCACGGCAAGCTGAATCGTCTTGTCGCTGCCGGTTGCGCGGTTTTCTGGCACGCTGACATAGCCGCATTCGGCGACGGCCGCCAGCTCGGGGGCGACGCCCAGCGTGTCGCAGGCCACGGGCGTCCAGGCGTCGGTGCGGTCGAGGCTGCTGGCGGGTGCAGCCGCCTCGACCTTGCTCACTTCTTCACGGCTGACTTCCACCAGCGCGCCGTCCTGCCAGGCGAAGGCGTGACGGATGTTCCAGCTTGGGCAGCATTCGCCGTCGCCCTCGCCGTGACCGACGTACTCGAACACGACCTGGTCGTCGGCGATGGACAATGATGTGGGTTGGATGCGGTCTTCGACCATGATGGCTGGGGCCACCGTGGGCGTCGTGAGGACATCCAGCACGGGCGCCAGGTAGGTGAAGCGCCCGCTGCCGCTGGTGTCGAGTTCGAGCAGGGCCACGGCGTCTTCGCTCCCGTCGCCGTTCAGATCGCCGATAGCGACGAACGGGTCGAGCAGGCGCACGGCGATGGTTTCGGCGTCGCTCGTTTCGGTGAAGGCGCCGTCGACCAGCGTGATCGCGCGGTCGTCGAACAGCCCGCTGTAACTCAGGTTGCCCAGCGTCGTCATAACTTCTGCCGGCAGACCGGCCACGGCGCCCTCGCCGTCGTCGCCAAAGATGTCGGGCGGCGCAGGGCTGAAGACCATGGTGCCGCTGTCGGCGAAAAGGTCGATGTGCAGGTTGCCGTCCTGGAAGAAGTAGAGGGCGGCCCCGCTGAGCAGCTTGACGAACTGGTCACTGCGCGAGTCGGGCGGACAGGCGGCCGCAGTCATTGGCCCCAGTTCGATCTGCAATTTGCCACCTTCGCCCTGGTAGGAGCCGGCGGCGTTGTTGCAGTCGGCCACGACGTTGAGCGTGGCGTCAGTATTGAACTGCACCAGGTAGCTGAGCGGCGTCGCAACGTCGAACTGCTCCACCGGGCTGGTGAAGGAGACCCACTGCCAGGGGTTGGCGCGCAGCGTTGTCAGCTCTTCCGTGGGCGGCGGCACTGCAGCCGGCGCCGCGGCGGGCGCTTCTGTGGGCGCCGCCATTGTTGCGATGGCGGTGGCAGTCGGGGCAGGCGTTGAGTCGCCCTGACATGCCGTCAGGGCTAGCAGCGCCAGCAGTGCTGCCAGCAGGATAATGGTGTGTTTTCTTACGTGCATGGTTTTTCCTTTGGTTACCTTCGATTGTGTGACTGCTCACGCTAAGCTTTCGTGGGCTGGGTTCCGCGCAGTGCACGAATCGCATCGCGCAGCGCTGTGACCGGCTCAATATCGTTCAGCCGCGCCCCCAGCAGCGCTGCGGTATGCTTCTGCATGGCCAACAGATTTTGGTAGAGCACGATCTTGTTGCCAGTCGCCTTTGGGAATCCCCCATAGCGCCGTTTGAAGAACAGCCGCTCACCCTTCACCTGCTTCAGTTCATCGGGCGTGACGATCGATCGATCTTCCTCCGCCATCTGCGCCACTTGCAGCTTGTTCTCCCAGGCGAATGAGCGCCGAATCTGGACGATCAACACAACGATGAAGGCGAAATTCCAGATGTATTGGCCATATTTCATGCCATCACGCACAGGGCCAGGTGCGGAGCCTGCGATCGCGAAAGCCTCTTGAAACCCGGTGCCTGTCCACCAGATTTCGGTAAAGGCGATGGGCAACATCCCAACGGCGGAACCGCCCAAATCGTAGAGGCTATGACCGATGGCAGCGAGCAGAAAGAACACAATTGCGTGTTTCCACTTCCGCCAGCCGCGTGCTTTGGACTCAGCGGCATAGCCGATCCCCAGGCCCACAAACGCCGACCAGATGATGTGGCTGCCAAAGCCCCAGACGCCCAGACGGGTTGAGTGCATATAGAGCGCCTCGAGCACCGGGTGGTCGTGTAGGGCGATTGCAACATACGAACCGATCTCGATAATGTTGAAGGCCATCCCTGCCAGGGCGCCATACACGATGCCATCTTTGCGGGTGCGGATCAAGTTGGGCAGATAAATCGCCAGCAAGAGCACCGGCAGGATTTTCAACCCTTCCTCGAAGAAGCCAACCGTCCACAATTTCAAGGGCGAGTTTTCATTCAAGAATGCCGCGACCGGCCCCGTGACAAGAAAAACGCTCAGGATGGTGACAAAATGGAAGACGCGCACCCGCCGCTCCCGATCCAAGAAGGCGATCACCAAGTAAGCCAAGACCGAACCGAGGATCGAGTAGGGAACCCACAGCAGAATTTCGAACAGGTTGTTTCTTGCGGTCAGGACACTCCAGCCGAAAAACGCCAGCACCACCAGCCCTGCGCCAAGCACCGCCAAAACCCCTTTGTTCAGCGGTGAGCGCAGCGGGGCGTCATGAAACAGATAATCCTTGACAACCGGATCAATGAGACGAATAGCCATATCTTTTCCTTTGTTCTACTGTTCTTGCCTTCCCGGAAGCTCGCTTGCTTCCAGGAAGGGATTTCTGCGTGATCAAGCCGCGCGTTCGACCGCGGTGCTGCGGATTACTGCGCGGCGCTGTTCGGCGTGAACGCATCGATGGCCGGCGCGAGCACCGCCGCGCGCATGGCGTCAGCCAGGAAGGTGCGCCCGACCGCCGAGATGGCGTAAGTCGCCCTCTCATCGGAAGTGATGGCAATCTGGAGCGTCTGCTCGATGCCCGCACTGACCCTGGGCGCCGCGTAGATGGCCCACGTGCGGCCGTTGGCGGTGCGTTCCTCTACCAACTGCTGAGTCATGTCGACGATCCCTTGCCCGCGCAGCGTCCCAGCCAGGTCCGCCAACGGCGGCGTGATGGCAGCAAAGGCGATGTACTCGGCGCCCGTCGGGCTGAGATAGACGCCGTTACTCGGGTTCCAGCCTTCCGGGACGACGGTGGTGTAGGCGCCGTTCGGATCGGTCAGCGGCGTCAGCGTAGTCGCAGCGAAGCGCGCGGCGGCGAGCTGCTTCAGCGTGTCCAGCCCGGCCGCCAGCACCGGGTCTTCGCCGGCGATACGCGCCGCTTCCGACTCCAGGGTCACAGGCACGCGCACATCCGGCTCGACACCCTTTGCTTCGAGCACCAGGTCGTTCGTGCCGTCGAAGATGACGCCGGTGTAGGGATACTGGAACGAAAGACCGCCAGGCAAAGCTGCGCGTTTGATGGAGCCGCCTGCGCCGGTCGTCGCGTACTGCCCGACCACCGTGGCGCGTCCGCTGGATTGCAGCATGGCTGTGAAGAACTCACAGGAGCTGCCGCACGACGGGTCGATCAGAATGACCACATCGCCAGCGAAGTAAGCCGCAGGATCCGGCGCACTGAGCGACCAGTCATAGGTGAACTCCGGCGTCCACGTTTGCGTCGCGGCGTCGAAGGTGGCGTCCGCCGCCCAGCGATAAGCCAGGGGTTGCTCCGGCGTGAAGAAATAGGAACCCATCGTTCGATACTGCACATCCCACCCGCCGCCGTTGCTGCGCATGTCAATGATGATGCCAGGCGCCTGCGAACCGGCAGTGAACTCGCCCGCATTGAGCCGCTTCAGGAAATCTGCGTAGCCCTCGACCGCCGGAATGGGGTCTTCGAAGTTCGGCCAGGTGACATAGCCAAAGGTCTTGTCGAAGACCTGGTAGTTGACCGCCTCGATCCCGCGTCCTTCCCAGAGGAACGGGTTTTCGAGCGGATAGGCGCCGGCTTTCATCGTCGCCGTCATCGTGTCCGTGGCGTCGGGCAGGCGATAGACCAGTTCCACTTCGGCGCCGGCGGGGAATTTCAGCAGGTTGCGCACGCGGCGCAGGCGCTGACCTTCCGCCGTGCCCGTGGGATCGGTGTAGATCACGTTGGGCAGCCGGTCTTCGATGCGCTCACCGTCGATGCTGACGATCTCCGTGCCGAAGACCACGCCAGCCGCTTCGAGCGGACTGCCGGCTGCAATCGCGGTGACGACAAAGCGACCGTCGGCAAGCTCCACCACATTGGCGCCCAGGTTGGCGGCGATCGGCGCGGCTTGAATGGCGGCGCCCGGGCCCTGCACATAGACATGCGCATCGCGGATCGTCTGCGCCAGGTCGCGCAGCGCCGCGCCGTAGGCGGCCACATCCTGCGCGGCGTCGGCTGCTTCCACGCGCGGCAGATAGGTCGCACGAATCTGCTCCCAGTCGAGCTGACGTAGGTCGGTGAAGGCGTACTCTGCCACCAGCACGTCGATCAGGGAGTTGAAACTTTCCAAAATGCCCTGGTCGGCGAAATCGGGATAGGCGACGCCGGCGGCCTCCAACACGTCGATGTTGGCTTCCTGGCTGCGGTCGAAGGTGATGGCGCCATCCGCCGCGAGCCGGGCAACGGTATAACCTTGCGGCAGGATTACGATCGGGTCGTCGGCGGTGAAGATCAGCCCATCCTCGCCCACGCCGCTAGGAAAGCCCTGTTGGTCGTCCGGCGCATAGACCACGAACGCGCCTTCGGTGATTTCCCCCGCGTCGTCGACCTGGTACGAGTTCAGATAGCGCCACTGGTCGAGCTGCTCCAGGTGCGAGCCGCCGTTGAGGTTGGAGACCAGCGTCAGCCGGAAGACCTGCACGCCCATGTCGTTCTCGCCGTTGTTGTCGAGATCGACGGGGATAGCGGCGGGCATCCTGGGCAGCGGCACGACGTAGTTGACCGGCGGCTGCGCCAGCGGCGTAGTCAAGTAGCCGAGAATCTGGCCGCCCACGCCGGCAAATTGGGTGTAGTCGCGCTGTGTCTCCGCGGACATGTCGACGAGCGCGATGACCGGCTCTTGCCCGGTGATGGCGATCTCGGTGTTGGCGTAGTTCGCCACACCGAAGATGATGTCTGGCCCGCCTTCGTCGATGTCGATGGTGGCGGCATCCTGCGCCGACGCCTGCATGGTAGGGGGCGTCAGCAGGCTGAGCGCAAGAAGGATGGCAAATAAGGCTTGCTTCATGGTTGGTTCTCCTGCAAATCGGTAAGACTACTGATCAATTCCTGCATTGAACTGCTGTGCGGGATAACGGCATCGGCGCCGGATGCCCGCGCCCACGCATCGTGCTGGCTGGAGCGGGTTAAGACCACACATTGGGTGGTCGCATAATGCATTTTGACGGCAGATAGCAGAGCTTCCACCTCTTCGTCGAGCAGGTTGCAGTCGATCACCAGCAGCGCCGGCCGGTGCACGGCCACGGAGTTCAGCGCGGTCAGCCCATCGCCACACGACGCGGCCACCCAGACACCCGGACAGGCAGCCAGCGCCGCGCGCAGCGACTGCTGCATGATGCCGGGCCGCGAGACCATGACAGTCGGGAGCGGTGGGTGTAGCGAAGGTGAGGTATCCATTGGCGGCAAGCATAGCAGGTCGCTTGCCCGTGCGTAACCTATGACAGGAGGATTCTGGGAGAGACGGTTGGCCCCCTACGATCGTAGGGGGTGTTTTCTACACCAACTGCTGTTCCTGCGCGACCAGCGCCGCTTGTGTGCGGTTGGCGACGTTCAGTTTGGTAAGGATGCTGGTGATATGCGAGCGCACCGTTGTGGCGCTGATGAACAATTCTTGCGCGATCTCCGGGTTGGATTTGCCCTGCACCAGCAGGCGCAGCACGTCCAGTTCGCGCGCAGTGAATTGGCTGGCGGTGGGCGCGGACGGAGGAGGTTGCATCAGTTCCTTGGCCAGTTCCTGGGGGATGACCAGGTTGCCGCGATGCACGCTGCGGATGGCGGCGAAGAGGTCGTCGGGGGAGGAGTCCTTGAGCAGATAGCCCGCCGCGCCGGCCTGGAGCGCTGCGGCGACCTTCTCGCGCTCGCCAAAGCTCGTCAGCACCAGGATGCGCGCCGCCGGGTTCTGCGCCTTGATGCGCGCAATCGCCGCTGCGCCGTCCAGTTCGGGCATGATCATGTCCATCAGGATCACGTCGGGCCGCAGGGTGAGCGCCAGCTCGACCGCTTCGGCGCCCGTGGCGGCCTCCCCCACGACCTGCATGCCGTTGCGCGGGACGAGCAGCGTGGCCAGCCCCTGGCGCACGACAAAGTGATCGTCTGCAATCAAGATGCGAATCAACTCGGTCATTGTCTTGTCTCCGCCGGATAAGGAATCGTCGCCTCCAGCCGCGTGCCGCTGCCCGGCGCGCTGGCAATGGCAATCTCTCCGTGCAGCCGGGCGACGCGTTCGCGCATGTTTCTCAACCCGAGACCACCCTTGCGTTGCTCCGGGTCGAAGCCGTTGCCGTTATCCTCGATGCAGAGATGAAGACAGCCATCCCGCTCGACCAGCTCTACACGCAGGCGACTGGCCGCGGCATGTTTGATCACATTGTTCAGCGCCTCCACAATGACATGATACAACTCCACCTCGAAGTTGGGCGGCAGCGGCGGCAAGTCTGCCAGATACACCTGCGGTTGCAGCCCGACGCGGCGTTCCACAGTGTCCAGCCGCAACTGGATCGCCCGCGCCAACCCCTCCTGCTCCAGGTCGGCCGGGCGCAGTTCGTAGAGGAGCAGGCGCATTTCGCGCAGCGCGTGCAAGGTGTTGTGCTCCAATTCGGCCAGGCTGTGTTGCAGACGCGCGGCGTCGCCGTCCTCGGCGGCCTCGCGCCCGGCGCGGCTGAAGAGTGTCAGGCTGTAGAGCGACTGTGTGACCGAGTCATGCAGGTCGCGCGCCAGCCGCTGGCGCTCCTCGACGACGGCGATGGCCTGCGCGTGCTGGCGCAGCCGCTGCGTCTCCAGCATCAACCCCAGTTGCTCGGCGAGCGCGGTGACCAGGGCGATTTCGTCGAGACCGTAGCCGCGGTTGGTGAAGCGGTAACAGCTCAGCAACCCCATGACCTGGCTGCCTATCTTGATCTGCGCACCAAGATAGGTCTGAAAACCTGGCAGCCGGAATGCCGGCGGCAAGAGCGTCAGCGCGGCAAGGTTGGTCGTCACGAGCGGGTCGTTGGCCTGCTGCATCCAATGCGCAAAGTTGGATTTCAGCGGTGCAGTGTGCAGCAACGCAGCCGCGTCGTCCGAAAGATTCTGTTGGCTAGCCATTTCCAAAGCGGTGTGATCGGCATTGAAAAGATGGATGCAGAGCGCGCGGCTGCGCGTGACCTCCATGATGCGCGCCAACACCTGCGCGAAGATGTCATGCAGATCGACCGCCTGACCGGCCAGCAACGTGAGGTCGAAGAAAGTCGCCAGTTCGTCGGTGCGCACCGCCACGCGTTGCTCCAGCGTCGCTGCAAACTGACGGAGGTCAGCCTCAGCGCGCTCGCGCACGGTGATTTCTTGCTGAAGTTGCGCCACCGTCTGGGTCAACTCGGCCGTGCGCTGCTCAACTTCTTGTTCCAATCGCTCATTCAGCGAAAGTAGTTCGGCCGCGCGCAGGCGAGCGAGCTCGGCCTCTTGTCGGGCGCTTTTGGTGTCGTGGGCCACCTGGAGGATCTGCAGACGCTGTTCGGCCTTTTCGCCGGTGACCAGCTCCTTGAGCGCTTGATGCTGTTTGTAGTACGCCAGCGCCTGCGCCGTGTCGCCCATTTCTTCGTAGAGTTCAGCCAGTAGCCGGTAGGCAGTAGATTGCTCGCTCTTGGCGTCAATCTCGGCTGCCAGGGCTGCGCCGTGCTGGAAAGATGCCAGCGCCAGGTCAATACGCTGCAGGTCACGGTACACCTCGCCCAAATCCAGCAGGATCGGTGCTTCCGTAACCTTCGAACCAGCGGCCACGGACAATAACCGCGCGCTTTCCAGATTGGCAAGTGCGGCCTCGGCATTGCCCATTTGTCGGTAGATTTTGCCGGTGAACTCCTTGGCGTAGATCTCAAAGATCGCAAAACCGGCGGCGCGGCTGACTGCCAGCGCACGCTGCCCGTAGTCCAATGCCCGCTCGTTCTCACCCTTCATGCGATACCCGTCCGCCAGGTTGAGCAGCGACAAGGCTTTGATGCGATCGAACCCGATTTCGTCGGCTATACACAGATTGTTCTGCAACGTTTCGAGGGATCGATCGAGGTCACCCATTGCATAATACAGGTTAGCCATATTGTTTTGCGCATTGGCGATCAGCCGCTTGTCGCCGATCTTTTGCGCCACCGCCAACTGGCGATGGGCGTAGTCGAGGGCGACCGGTAACTCGCCGGTCTGTACATAGATGCTGGCGATGCCATCCAACACATCGGGCAACAGCGCAGTGAGGTGCAGCGTCTCGCACACTTCTAGCGCCTTGAGTAGTTGGCCGAGTCCAAGCGGGTGATTGCCGAGACGCAGGTTAATGTAACCAAGGGTGCGCAGGCTGGCGGCGATGCCGGCATGGTGCGGCGCAGTGTCGTTCGCAGCTGTAGCCGCCAGAACAAGGGCTTGCTCACCAAGCGCGTAGGCCCGGTGCATGTCAACATCGCTCAGCAGCCATGCCAGGTCGTTGAGCAGCTCCACTTTCATGTGTGAATCGGCATCCCAACGCCCGTCAAGCTCGGTCAATCGCGATTCCAACTCGGCAATCGTCGGCGTAGTGGCCATATCCCCCTGTCCATGACTGACGCTACAACGCAGCATCAGCGCACCTGCGCCAGTATGCGTCAGACAACTTGCTTCCGTCAAAACACTTCAATCAATTGGGAATTCGTTGCGCCAATGCGTGAGCCGTCTCAGGTCAGTGGGCGATGAAGACTATCCGCACTGTTGCGCCCTTCTCCCTTGTGTTCAGGTCAGGCGTCTTCCTGCGCGTCCGCCTTCTGCAGCATCCCCAACTCCAGCGCAAAGCGCACTAGCGCCGTGCGCGTCTGCAAGCCCAGCTTGTCCATCATGCGCGACTTGTAGGTCTCAACCGTCTTCACGCTGAGCGCCAGTTTGTCGGCGATCTCGGCGTTGCGGTAGCCAAGCGCCACAAGCTCGAAGACCTCGGCCTCGCGTTCGCTGAGCAACTGGAAGCGTTTGGCGGCGTCGGAGGCTTCGTCGCGGGCGGTGGGGACAGCCGCTGGCGGATCGGGCGTCGCCAGCAAGCGTGCGTGCGCCGGGTGCAGGTAGACGCCTCCCTGCGCCACCGTGCGGATCGCCGTGAGCAGTTCCTTGCCCGCCGATTGCTTGAGCACGTAGCCCGCCGCACCCCTCGCCATTGCCTGCCGCAGATACTGGGCGTCATCGTGCATGGTCAGGATCAGCACGCGGCTGGCAGGCGCCTGGCTGCGCATCTGCGCCAGCGCGTCCAGCCCGTTGATGCCCGGCATGTTGATGTCGAGCAAGATCACGTCGGGCTGAAGGAGCGCCGCCTGACGCACTGCGGCGTGACCATCCCCAGCCGTGCCGATGACCTGCATATCGTCCTCAGCGTTGAGCATAGCCTCCAGACCAGCCTGGAGCACGGCGTGGTCGTCAGCCAGCAGAATGCGAATTCTGGTCACAGCGGAATCTCCACGTAGACGGTGGCGCCTTCGGGGCCGCTCTCGATGTCGAGTTTACCGCCCAACAGTTCGGCGCGCTCGGTCATGCCAAAGATGCCGACGCTGCTCTGCCGCTTGCGCACTGCGGCCACGTCAAAACCGACGCCGTCGTCCTCGACAATCGCCTGGACGGCGTTGGCGCGGCGGCTGACGAGCACACTGATCGTGCTGGCTTTGCCGTGGCGGGCGGCATTGGTCATCGCTTCCTGCACGATACGGTAGAGCGCAGTCTCGACGGGGCCGGGTAGCCGCATTGGCAGGTCGCAATGCAGATCGACGGTGATGGTAGGGTGAGCGCGGGCAAACTCACCGGCGTAGCGCTCCAGTGCTGCGGCCAACCCCAGGTCGTCGAGCAGGCTGGGGCGTAGCTCGCGACTGAGCGTGCGCACCTGTTCCAACGTCTCGCTGGCGGTGGCGCACAGTTCATCCATACGATGGGCGGCGGGGCTGGCGTCGTCGCTGCGCTGAAGCGTGCGCATCCCCACCATCAACGAGGTGAGCATCTGCCCCACGCCGTCGTGCAGTTCGCGGGCGATGCGTTTGCGTTCTTCTTCCTGCGCCGAGATCAGCTTCTTGAGCAACTCGAAGCGCGCCTGCTCTTTTTCGGCCACGGTGCGCTGGCTGGCGTCGAGGTCGCTCACCATCTGGTTGAATGCGTCAGCCAACGTGCCGATTTCGTCGTCGGCCCAGTGCGGCGCCCGCGCCTGCAGGTTGCCGCGCCCGACTGCCTGCGTGGTCTCCACCAGGTCGAGGATGGGGCGCGTCAGCAGCCAAGTCAGGATCATGGCGGCGACGATGCCAGCCAGCGCCACGAGCAGCGTCGTCAGAATCATCTGCCCGGTGACGGTGTTGACGACCGTTCGCAGCCGCGCCTCGGTGAGACCAAGGCGCACCACGCCCGCGTTGCCCCCCATGATCGGCGCAATCATCTCGTGCACCCGTCCTTCGTTCGTGGCGTAGACCCAGTGCCGGATCGTTCCAACGAGATTGGGCGCGGTGACTGCCAGGGTCGGATTGAGTAGGGCGGCGGGGAAGCCCGCGTCCCCAAACGTATGTGCAATCACCTGATTGTCGCGATCCAGTACAAACGCATACAGCGCGTCGGGATGGTTATTCACAGTTTCGATCAGCAGTTCGTGGAGCGTATAGGTGTCGTTGAGCAAGATTGCGTCTACACTGCGGCTTGCCAGGTCACTGGCGACGGAGACGCCGCGTCCTTCCAGTTCTTCCATAAAGACGCGCGTCATCACTGCGCGCACTTGCAACGTCACGGCTAAGCCGAGCACGGTCGTCAGCGCCAGCACCATGCCCAGAATTTTGGTGCGCACGTCGACGCCGCCGGCGACGCGCCAGGCCATTTCAGCCCAGCGGTTTAGCCGTCGTGAAGGGAAAGGTGCAACCGGCAGTGGTGTGTGCAGTGGTGTGTCGTGCGTGCTCATTCGCCGATCCCCGTGGCGTGCACAATGGCGCGCACGCCATCATAAGCCGCATTGTCAATTTCCACGAAACGGTCGATGCCCAATTCGCGGAGCACAGCCTGCCCGGCAGCGTCAGTGTGCATGGTGAGCAGCAGATCGCGCAGTTGCGCCTTCTGACGGGGCGGCAGCGTCGGCGGCACGACGACGGGCGGAATGCCAAACGCCTCCGACGTATGGACAATCCGGATACGCGAGGCCAGGTCCGGGTTGCGCTGCAGGGCGTAATCCAACACCAGGCTGTCCACGGCGGCGCCGTCAGCCACACCATCAGCCACTGCCTCGATGGCGCGGTCGTGGCTGTAGGTGTAGAAGGTGCGCCGAAAGAAGCGCTCCGGCGTCTCGCCCATCTGTTGGAGCAGGTAGACCGGATAGATGCGCCCGGTGAAGCTCATCGGGTCGGTGAAGGCGAACACCTGGCCGCGCAGGTCGGCCATGCTCTGCGCCGCGCTGGCAGTGGGCACGATCAACTGTGAGTAGTAGACCGACTCGCCGTTGATCTCCGGCGCCAAGAGCAACTCCATGCCAAACTGTTCGTTGCCCACGACATAGGCGTTGGTGCAGATAAAGGCAAGCTCGACCTGGCTCGCTTCGACCATGTCGTTGAGTTCGGCGTAGGTGCGGCGCTGGAGTAGATCGACGGGGCGCCCCAATTTCTCCGCCAGATAGTCAGCCAGCTTACTATAGCTGGTCACAGTGCCTTGTGGCGACAGGATGGCGGCGATGCCGATGCGCAAGTGCATCAATTCAGCCGGGGCAATTTGTGGCAGTGGGGTGCGCACGCTCAAATCGACAAATGGGAGCGGCGCACTCTGCACACCGCCACAACCGGCTAAAAGCGTAGTGATTAGCAAAGACAGAAGTAATCGCGTCATAACATCCTGATTTTACTCGCATTGGGCGTTTTATGCCATGTGCAAGGCGCCATCGTAGCAGACGCCACGCCGATTGTCAGAGGAAAGTCAAAACGAGCAAAAATTGGCGTTTGCACAATTGAAACGTTTGCGCTATAGTGCGCTTTGCAACACCCAACAGGCAAATTTCAGCTTCGATATGCCGTCATTTCGTTGACTGTTGCAACATCTCTTTTCACTATCTATCAAAGTCAATCACAATTTCGCTGCATGAGCTCCCGCACAGACAGGAAGAGAAGGAGGTGAAGCGAACAAAGCGGATCACTGCAAGCACGCAAGTGTAGGTTAACGTTTTGTTGTTCCCCAGTCACCCAATTCAGGAGGTTTTTTCGTATGCGCAAAGGAATGCGGATCATCACGATCCTGAGTCTGTTGGTCATCGCCGTGATGGTGATGGCAGCCTGTGGCGGCGGCGAGGCTACGCCAGCGCCACAGGCGCCCGCTGCCACCGAAGCGCCAGCGGCGGCCACGGAAGCGCCAGCCGCTCCAACCGAAGCGCCGGCGGCAGCTACTGAGGCTGAGGCCACCCCAACCGAAGCGCCCGCTGCAGAACCGGCTGCCGCCACCGGCTCCGAACGATCCAAGACCTTGATCATGGACATCGACGGCGGGCGTCTGCAAGACCCGGAAGGCGTTTGGAACCCCTACGTCCCCGGCAATCGCCGCGACCAGGGCTTCCACCAGGTCTGTCTGGAGCCGTTGCAGATTCTCAATTATCAGACAGGTGAATTCGAACCGTGGTTGGCCGAGAGCTTCACTCCTAACGAAACTCTCGATGTTTGGACGTTGAAGCTGCGCGAAGGCATCACCTGGCAGGACGGTGAACCGCTGAACGCAGACGATGTTGTTTTCACCTTGAATATGCTGTTGAGCACCCCTGAGCTTGGCGGTTCTGCTGAGCAAAATCAGTGGGTTGAGAGTGTAGAAAAGATTGACGACTTGACTGTCCAGTTCAACCTGAAAGCGCCGAACCCACGCTATGCGCTCGACTACTGGTCAGTGAAGATTTGGGGCGGGTCCAACATTGCGCCTGAGCACATCTGGAAGGACGTCGATCCGCTCACCTTCAAGAACTTCGACCTGGCCGCTGGCTTGCCGATGTGCTCCGGCCCCTACAAGCTGGCAAGCACCAGCCCAACTGAGGTAGTTTGGAAACGTGATGACAACTGGTGGGGCGCCAAGACGGGTCTCTACAAACTGCCGGAACCGGAGACGATCATCTGGACCTGGGCAGGACCGCCCGAGACCCGCGCCGCGCTTATGGCAAACGGCCAACTTGACAGCCTGATGGACATCACGCTGGGCGCACTGCAGGCACTGCAGGCGCAGAACCCCAATGTCATCACCTGGTTTGCCGAACCGCCTTTCGCCTGGGTGCCTGATCCCTGCTCGCGTACCCTTGAGTTCAACAATGCAGTTGCACCCTGGGATGATCCAGAGATGCGCTGGGCGATCAACTACGCTATCGACCGCGACAAAATTGTCGAGATTGCCTACGAGAACACCACGCTCAAGAGCCGCCACTTCTTCCCAGCCTATCCGCCGCTGGATGCTCTGGTCGACGCCGCCATCGAAGCTGGCGCTTGGGACCTTGACCAGCTCTGGACGACCGACCCTGCCAAAGCCGCCGAGATCATCGAGTCCAAGGGCTACACCAAGAACGCCAACGGCTACTACGAAAAGGACGGCAAGGAGCTGACGCTCGATATCACGACGCATGAAGCGTTCATCGAGAAACAACGCATTGCGCAGGTGATCGTCGAAGACCTCCAGGCGTTGGGCATCAATGCTTCTACGCGCAACGAAGCTGGCAGCACCTGGGAAGAAAACTGGCGCAATGGCAATTTCGAGGCCCGTATGGGTTGGCAGACCTGCGGTTCAGTCAACGAACCGTGGGCATCGTTGAACACGTTCGACGTTCAGTGGCTCAAGCCAATCGGCGAGCGCGCCGACTTTGATGCGTGGCGCTGGAGTGGCCCGGCGGCTGAAGAGTTTAGTGCGATCGTTCAAGAAATGGGCAGTCTTCCACTTGGCGACCCCAAAGTCGAAGAATTGTTCATTAAAGCCATGGACCTCTGGTTTGACGAGTTGCCTGTCATTCCAGTCACCCAGGCCAAGAAGATCATTCCGTTCGACACCACCTACTGGACTGGCTGGCCCACCTTCGACAACCAGTACATCCACCCGCCGACATGGTGGCAGCACTTCCACGTGATTCTGCAAAACCTGACGGCAACTGGCGCTCAATAGCGCTCGTCTTGTCAACCTTCCAGGAAGCTGTCAGCTTCCTGGAAGGTTTCCAGATCGATTCGGCTATTCAAAGTACAATAGGAAACGGCATGGGCGGGCTTACCTGGAACTACTTCCTGAAGCGACTCGGCATGTGGCTGCTAACTATCTGGTTGGGCACCACGATCATATTCATGATCCCACGTCTTGCTCCGGGCGATCCCGTGGCTGGCATGATCAGTCGTATGATGGCGCAGTCTGGATACGTAGAAAATGCGGCGCAACTCATTAATGCCTGGCGGGCTCGCTTTGGGCTGGACGATCCGCTTCCCCTTCAATACATTCGCTATATTAGCAATTCACTCCGTTTCGATCTTGGTTACTCACTTGCCAACTTTCCCAGCCGCGTCGAAGACATGGTTGCCCAGGCGCTGCCCTGGACGATCGGGTTGCTATTGGTGGCAACATTGCTGTCCTTCGTGATCGGCAACACGATCGGCGCGCTAATGGCGTGGGAGCGCACGCCCGGCTGGATTCGCAGCCTGCTGCCGGTGTCACTGACCTTTACGTCAATACCATTCTTTATGCTCGGAATTCTGCTGATTTACATCTTCGCCTTTTGGTTAAGATGGCTACCCGCCTCCGGCTCGGTCGGGCGCGGGCTCATTGCAGGTCTGAATTGGCCCTACATCTCCAGCATCATTTATCATGCGATTCTACCCGCTACCGCCATCGTGATCGCATCGATGGGCTTCTGGGCGCTGGGAATGCGCGGCATGATGATCACCACCGCTGGTGAGGATTATATGATCCTGGCGCAGGCGAAGGGATTGAAACCGAGCCGCATCTTCTGGCTCTATGGCGTGCGCAATTCGATTCTGCCCCAGGTCACGGCGTTGACGCTCAGTCTGGGCGGCATTGTCGGTGGCGCCGTGCTGGTCGAATACATTTTCGCCTATCCAGGTGTTGGCTATCTGCTCTACATCGGCATCGTTACTTCAGATTACACGTTGATCCAGGGCATCGTTTTCATGCTTGTTTTCACGACAGCGACGCTGGTGCTAATTCTGGATTTACTTTACCCGTTGATCGACCCCCGAATCACCTACGAACGAGGCTGACCCATGACGACTTCCACACAAAGCGCCCCAACCGGTGCAAAGCCACAGGCGCGCAAGATTTCCAGGTTCAACCGGTGGGATTCGCCGTGGCTCAATCCGAAATTTCTGATCGGTCTGGGCATGGTGCTCTTTATCATGCTGCTCGGACCGATCGGGCGCATCTTTTGGGATGAAACGCTCTCCTATCCGGCTTCTTCACCACTCAATCTGCCGCCGCCGTGGGCGCCCGGCTACGATGCGGAGGCGGCCCGCCCCGTAGTGCAGCAGGTGGAATCGCTGCGCGCCCGCGTGACTGCGACGCCGGTTGCTACACCCGCCGATGCTGCCAGCGCACAGGATGCGCCAGCGGCTGCCAGTACGCCGGCGCGCACGTCGCTCACGGGCGGCAATCCATTTGCAGCGCGCACACCCGCCGCTGATCAGCCAGCCGCTGGCGCCACACCAACTCGCCGCTCGATGACAGGCGGCAATCCCTTTGCGACGGCGACAACGGCGGCGCCCGATTCAGTCAGCGCTGCTGCACCTGCCGCCACCCCGGCGCGCCAGGCGGTGGGTGCGGCAGCCTACGCGCGTTTCGGCGTGCCATCGTGGGATCATCCGCTCGGCACGGAGAGCAGCGGGCGTGACATGCTGGCGGTGCTGCTCGTCGGCGCGCCGCGGTCGCTGCGCATTGGGCTGATCGCAGCGACGATCGGCATGTTGATCGGCGTTGTGCTGGGCTTCACGGCTGGCTACATGGGCGGCTGGGTAGATGCGGTTATTCGCACGCTCTCGGATGCCATCATCGTCATCCCGGTGCTGGCGGTGTTGATTGTGATCGGCGCATATGTGCGTGTGCTACAGGTCGAGAACATGGCGTTGTTGTTGGCGGCGTTCTTATGGCCCGGCCCCACGCGCTTGATCCGCGCCCAGGTGTTGAGCATGCGCGAACGCGGCTATGTACAGATGGCGCGCATCTCCGGCGCCAGCTCGTTCTCGATCATGTTTGGGGAGATGATGCCCAACATGCTGCCCTACATTGCCGCCAGCTTCACTGGCAACGTCTCTGCTGCGATTCTGGCGGCCACCAGTCTGGAAGTGCTTGGTCTCGGACCGACGCGCATCCCGACGCTGGGCATGACGATCTACTACGCCATCCAGTCCGCTGCGGTGCTGCGCGGCATGTGGTGGTGGTGGGGCATCCCGATTGCTGCCCTCGTAGTTGTCTTTTCCGGCCTTTTCTTGATCACCGTCGGCCTCGATGAAATCGCCAATCCACGTCTGCGCGGACGGAAGGTGACCGCATGACTGTACAGTTGGAACGCAAACAGGCGGCTGCGGCTGGCGCTAATGGCCGCGAGATCACGCTCGAAGTCAAAAACCTCAAAGTCTATTACGGCACGCCGACCGGCAATGTGCGCGCTGTGGATGATGTCAGCTTTCACGTCTACAAGGGTGAAATCCTCGGTCTCGTCGGCGAGTCGGGCTGCGGCAAGACGACGACGGCAATGGCGATCCTGCGCATGGTGCAGCCGCCGGGGCGCATCGTCGGGGGCCAGGTGCTGCTCGACGGCATCGATCTGGTGGGGCTGAACGAATCGGCGCTGCGCGAAGTGCGATGGAATACGCTGGCGCTGATCCCACAGGGCGCCATGAACTCGCTCAACCCGGTGATGCGCATTCACACGCAGATCGCCGAGGCGATCGAAACACACGAAGGTCGCCAGCCCAAGGACAAGCTCAAGAAGCGCATCCTCGACTTGCTGACAATGGTCGGGCTGCCCAGCCGCATCTACGACATGTACCCGCACGAACTAAGCGGCGGCATGAAGCAGCGCGTCTGCATTGCCATGGCGATCGCCCTGCATCCGTCACTGATCATCGCCGACGAGCCGACCAGCGCGCTCGATGTGGTGGTGCAGCGCGTGGTCGGGCAGACGCTGCTCGATGTCAAGGAGCGTATGGATGTGTCCATGATCCTCATCGGGCACGACATGGGCTTGCAAGCGCAGCTGGTTGACCGCATCGCCGTCATGTACGCCGGTCACATGGTTGAGGTGGCGCCGGTCGCAGTGATCTTTGCGGAGCCGCTGCATCCATACACGCAGCTGCTGATCGAGTCGATCCCGTCGATCAAGGAGCGCAAACCGCTCAAACTGACCGAAGGCATCACGCACGACCTGCGCAACCCGCCGCCCGGTTGCATCTTCCAGGAGCGCTGCCCTAAGGTGATGGACGTCTGCCGCCGCGATCGCCCGCCGCTGCGCCAGCTCAAGCC
Organism: Chloroflexota bacterium; assembly: GCA_003451595.1. GTDB lineage: Bacteria > Chloroflexota > Anaerolineae > Caldilineales > Caldilineaceae > Caldilinea. Next base: position 36,402 of record DMDA01000023.1, read on the forward strand.
GGAGCATTACGTAGCGTGCCATTTGTATGAGTAACGCCTGCGCGATAAGCTACCAGCATGGAAAACACAACTTCGATGTACAAGATTCGGCTGACGCTAGAACTCAATGAGGAAAGCGGCGTCTACACGGTCACAAGCCCCGACGTGCCGGGATTGGTGACGGAAGGGTCCACACCTGAAGAGATCACCAGGAATGTAGAAGATGCACTTCACGGGTTGCTGGAAGTATGGGCCGAGCTGGGCATGGAGACACCCGCATCACTGCGCAATGCACAAGCTGAAGTGCCCACGACAGCCGAAGTGCTGATAACAGCATGAAGTATCAGGAGTTAGCCAAACGGCTGCGCGAGTTGGGGTGCGAAGAACGACGCCAGGCAAAAGGCAGTCATCGTATCTGGTACAATCCAGCAGCCAATCAAGTTGCGTCAGCGCCGGATTGGGGAGGAAAAGACCTGGCGCCCGGCACTGTACGCAACATCATTCCCCAGTTAGGGATCAGCCGAGATCAATTTGGTCCCATCAAATGAGCCAGGATAGTCACAACGATGCCCGAACCACTGCTCGAAATCAAAAACGCAACCAAAGTCTACGGCGGGACCGGCTTCTTCAGCAAGGGGCGCACCACCGTCGCTTTGCAGGATTTCAACCTGACCATCGACGCCAAACCGGCGACCATCACCACGATTGCCGGTGAGAGCGGCAGCGGCAAGACCACACTTGCCAACCTGGTGCTCGGCTTCATCAAGATCACCAGCGGCCAGGTGCTGTACAAGGGCGTCGACGTCAACACCATGAACAGCAGCCAGCTCTTCGAGTATCGCCGCGAAGTGCAGGCGGTCTTTCAAGACCCCTACGCCGTCTACAACCCCTTCTACCGCGTCAAACACATCTTTGACATGGTGCTCAAGAACTTCAAACTCGCCAAATCGAAGGAAGAGGGGCGGGCGTTGGTTGAGGATGCGCTCAACGTAGTGGGGATGCGCGGCGAGGAGGTGCTGGAGAAGTATCCGCACCAGCTCAGCGGCGGTCAACGCCAACGCATGATGGTGGCGCGCGCCTACATGCTCAAGCCGCGCCTGATCGT
>DMDA01000023.1:37764-38221 GCA_003451595.1 Chloroflexota bacterium
GTCATTGAGAATCCTAAGCACCCCTACGTCCAGCTTCTGATCAACTCGATCCCCGTGCCCGACCCTTCGGTGAAGTGGGGTGGCGAAGAGGTGACGACGCTCGACGACGAGCAGATGCGCACCAACATTGCCAGCGGCTGCCGCTTCTATGGCCGCTGCCCGCATCGCATGGATCGCTGTCTGGAGAAAGCGCCGCCGCTCTACTCCGTCGGTGAGGCGGGGCACGAAGCGTCATGCTATCTCTACGAGTCCGGCGTCGAGACACCCGAGGTTGCAGCCGTCCGGTGACCAATCGGGAGAAAAGCGAGCGCCTCTACCTCCTCCTGGTGATCTCGCTACCTTTGCTGGCGCTGATCGCTTACTTTGCGTGGGTCTTTGGCGGGCGCAATCTGTTCGCCGTCTGTCCGCCTGCCTGCCGTGGACGTGATTTCAGCGGCGGCAACCTGGCGGCGCTTGA
>DMDA01000023.1:38494-41194 GCA_003451595.1 Chloroflexota bacterium
CAGACTTTACTGACGCTGTGCTGCGTGGCGCACGCATCGACGCCGCCGACCTTACTGCCGCCGATCTCACCGCTGCCGATCTCACCGCCGTCTCGCTTACCCATACGAACCTGCGCAACACGCGAATCACCGAACAGACCCGGCTTGACCCCAAGTGGCGCCTGGTGTGGAGCCTCATTCACATGCCGGGATCGGTTGACAGCCTAGCCGGCGTTGACCTGCGCGACGCCAACCTCAGCGGCGCGATGCTGGCGGGGTTCGATCTGCAAGGCGCTGATCTGCGCAATACGCTGCTGGACGGCGCTGACCTGAGCAACGCCAATCTGGCCCGCGCGCAGCTTCAACAGGCAAAGCTGGACGACCAGACGCGCATCGCCCCCAAATGGCGGCAGGTTTGGGAGATCGTCAACACGGTCGATCGGGAGCAGCAACTTGCGGGCGTCGATCTCGCGGATGCCTGGCTGGCTGGTGCGTACTTGCGTTCCGCCGACCTGCGCGGCGCCGTGTTGCAACGCGCCGTGCTGCGTGACGCCGATCTGCGCTACGCCCGCCTCGACAACGCCGACCTGCGCGACGCCGAGCTGCATCATGCCGCGCTGCAGGAAGGTTCGCTGGCCGGGGCTGACCTGCGCGGCGCCGACCTGACGCTGGCAGACCTGCGCCTGGTCGATCTGCGCGGTGCGGTTCTTGACGACCGCACCGTGATCGCACCAGCACAGCGGCTGATCCACGAACTGGTCAACGACGGCGCGGCCGGGCGCGATCTGCGCGGCGCCCGCCTGGCTTGGGCCAACCTGATCGGCGTCGATTTCACGGGCGCCGATCTCAGCGACGCCGATCTGCGCAACGCCGACCTGCGCGGCGCCGAGTTGACCGACGCGATCCTGACGAACGCTGATCTGGCGGGCGCGCAACTCCCGGACGGTTATCCATGAGGGGAAGCATGATCAAGAATCGCACGAACGAGAAAAAGATGTGCTACAATCATGTCAGTACGACCGGCAAATTCAATGACAGAACGGCCGTGCTGCGTGAGACTGCGTACCGTTGAGAGGCATGTCATGACCGTAACCACTTACCGAGGCATCATTCACCGTGGCAAAGTTGAGACAACGGATACCATCGAGTTGCCTGACGGTGCTGAAGTTTATGTTGTTGCCTCTACGTCCATTTCGGCGCCCGCTGCAAAGCGAATCGCCAACTGCTGGCTTGTCAGCGAAGTAGGCAACCTGCTGATGGCGGATCATGGAACCCTGATTCGGTCCGGTGCAGGCTGGGTATGGCAGTTTGAGGTGTTCAGCACGGCAGCCGGTCGCAAACCCTGGGGGCCGCTTGGCGTCCTGAAGATCGATGCCGCTTCGGGAGAGATTCTCGACCGCGAACAAACTAAGGTTACTCTCTACGAACGTGCACGAGCTTATCGACCTCCCGTATAGCCATCAGATAGAAGAGGGATACTGTCTGCCAGCGTGCGCACAGATGGCATTAGCTTATCTAGGCGCGTCCCGCTCGCAGCACGAACTTGCGCATCTGCTTGGCGTCCAGCGATATGTTGGTGCGCCTGCCTCGAATCTGCTCAGATTGCGTTCATCAACAATCGATGTGTTCTTTGGTGTCGAGGCGGAACTTGAGATCATCCGCCAGTGGCTCGCGCATCGTTTTCCTGTCGTGGTGTTTGTTCAAACCAACCAGTTGACCTATTGGGGCGGTGAAACGGCGCAACATGCCGTCCTCGTTGTCGGTCTAGTTGATCGCCTGGTTTATGTCGTCGACCCCGCCCAGTCAGAAGTTGTCATCGCCGTGCCGATTGAGGAGTTTTGGCTGGCTTGGAACGAGATGGGATTGATGTTTGGGGTAATTGCACCTCGTTCTGCTTGACGCGCCTGCTCCGTGCAAGAAATGATGTCGCACCCACGCCCAGACATTCATAGACAATGAAATTCATTATCCACCAAACAAAGGAGTTGCAGGAATGATCCACAAGACTTTCTGGACAGCCGAAAAGATCGGCCGTCGCATCAAACTGCTGGAGGATAGCCAGGTCGTCTATCGGCGGACGGTGACGCTGCCCCCTTTTCGCTACCTGGAACTCTCATCCGCCAGCTTTGAGTCGGCCCCACCTCTGGTCGGCGCTGCGATCGATCGTTCGCAGTGGACGGTGATCGAGCCGAACAGCTATTGGGGCACGCGCTACACCAACTTCATGCTGAGCACGACCTTTCGCGTGCCGACCGATTGGCCCACCGACGCGCCAATTGCCCTTTACCTGCCGCTTGGCGAGTCGGGCGACTTCAGCCACCCGGAGACGCTCGCCTACATCGACGGTGTAGCCTACGCCGCCGGCGACCGCCATCACCAGGAAATCCGCCTGCCCGCGCCCTGGTGCGATGGCGCTGAGCATCTGCTCGACCTGCACGGCTGGAGCGGTCTCTTCGGCGACGCCGTCGATCCGAGCGCCAGCGCACTCTTCATGCGTCCATGCAAGGTCGTGCTGATCGACCAGCCCACGCGCGACTTCCTGGTCACGGCTCGCGTGGCGTTGGAGACGGCCACGCGCCTCGACGACAACGAACCGGCAAAAGGACATCTGCTCAACGCGCTCGACGCCGCGTTCAAGCTGCTCGACACGCGCGCGCCGGCGGTGCAGAACCTGGAAGGACTCTCCTTTGTGCCCACCAGCCACACTGCGTTTGGCGACAA
>DMDA01000023.1:41447-43561 GCA_003451595.1 Chloroflexota bacterium
ACGGGCCACGCCCATATCGACGTCGCCTGGCTGTGGACGCTCGGCATCACGCGGCAGAAAGCCGGGCGCACCTTCCACACCGTGCTGCGCCTGATGGAACAGTTCCCTGAGTATCACTTCACCCAAAGCCAGCCGCAGCTCTACGACTACGTGCGCCAGGACTATCCGCAGCTCTTCGAGGACATCAAGGCGCGCGTGGCCGAAGGCCGCTGGGAGACCATCGGCGGCATGTGGGTCGAAGCGGATTGTAACCTGAGCGGCCCCGAATCGCTGGCGCGCCAATTTCTGCTCGGACGCAACTTCTTCCGCCAGCACTTCGGCGCCGGCGCCGATACGCCCGTGCTCTGGCTCCCCGACGTCTTCGGCTATGCCTGGAACCTGCCGCAGCTCATCAAGGAAGCCGGGCTGGAATACTTCTTCACGATCAAGATCGGCTGGAGCCAATACAACCGCCTGCCCTATGACTCCTTCTGGTGGCAGGGGCTGGACGGCACAAAGGTGCTCACTCACTTCAGCACCACGCCCGACTTTGGCGCCTACGCCAGCACCTACAACGCTATGGCGACGCCTGCGCAAAATCTAGGGACATGGCAGAATTTCCAGCAAAAAGAATTGCAGCAGACGCTGTTGATGGCTTTTGGCTACGGCGACGGCGGCGGCGGACCGACGCGCGAGATGCTCGAAAACATCCGCGAGATGGGCAACTTCCCGGGCCTGCCCAAGATGCGCAACGGCTCGGTCAAGGAGTTCTACCAAAAGCTGGCAGCCGAATCGGGCGACCGGCTGCCGACGTGGAATGGCGAGTTGTACCTGGAGCTACATCGCGGCACCTACACGACGCAAAGCCGCAACAAGCGCGCCAATCGCAAGAGCGAGTTTCTGCTCCATGACGCTGAATTCCTGGCGACGCTGGCAACTCTGGAAGGCGACTACACCTATCCGCGTGAGGCGCTCCATCGGGCGTGGGAGTTGGTCTGCCTCAACCAGTTCCACGACATCATCCCCGGCAGCTCGATTGGTCCCGTCTATGTCGAGTCGCAGGCGCAGTACGCCGAGATTCGCAAGCTGGCGGAAGGCGTAATCGACGCAGCGCTGACAGCGTTGACGCCTGCCGGTGTCTACGGCGTGATCGTGAATCCGTCGAGCTTCCCCCGCGCAGATTTGGCGTTCCTGGGCGGAACAAGCACCGAGGGGCCAGGCGCCGAAAATCCGCTGTCGCTGGCAATCGCCGGGCGCGCAGTGACGGTGCAGGCCACGGCAGAGGGACTGCTGATCGATGCGGGCGAGTTGCCGCCCTTCTCGGTAACGCCGCTGGTTGCCGCAATCGAAGCCGCGCCGAGGGCAACCGCGCCCTCATCGCTGGAAGTCGCCGCCGATCGATTGGAAAACGCCTTTGTGCGCATCGAGCTGAACCGCGCCGGCGACATCACGCGCATCTACGACAAGGTGAACGCCCGCGAGGTGCTGCCCCCAGGCGCGGTCGCCAACCAGTTCCAGGCACACGAAGATCGACCGCTCAACTGGGATGCGTGGGATGTAGATATTTTCCTGCGCGACAAGATGTGGCTGGCGGAGCCAGCGACGTCGATCACCGTTGTGGAGGCCGGGCCGCTGCGGGCTACGCTGGAGATCAAGCGACGCATCCTCAGCAGCGACTACACGCAGCGCATCAGCCTGCAACACAACCGTGCGCAGATCGACGTGACGACCGACATCGACTGGCGCGAACGCGCAATTTTCCTGAAGGTGGCCTTCCCGGTCGATGTACTCAGCCCGAAGGCAACCTACGAGATTCAGTGGGGCAACACCGAGCGCCCGACGCACTGGAACACAAGCTGGGATTGGGCGCGCTTCGAGACGTGCGCACAGAAGTGGGTTGATCTGAGCGAAGGCGGCTACGGCGTGAGCGTGCTCAACGACTGCAAATACGGTCACGACATCAAAGACAATGTGATCCGCATCAGCCTGCTGCGCGGCCCCGGCTCGCCCGACCCGACCGCCGACCTCGGTCACCACACCTTCAGCTACAGCATCCTGCCCCACGCCGGCGGCTGGAACGAAGCCACGGTGCAGGCGGCGTACGCGCTCAACGACCCGTTGATCGTGCGGAGGGG
>DMDA01000023.1:43775-46784 GCA_003451595.1 Chloroflexota bacterium
TCACGTTGACGACCGGCTTCCCGCTGCGGGCGGCGGCGCGCACAAATCTGCTGGAGGAGGAGAAGTTTGCGCTGGCCGTGACAGACAACAGCGTGCGCTACGATATCCGCCCCTTTGAGATCGTGACGCTGCGGCTCGTACCGGCGTAATCAAGCTGTCGCCTGCGACTCCCATCGTAGTCAGCGACTAGACGCCGACCGATATGATTTTCTGCAAAATAGAATGCCTTACCATCAAAATTTCTGTAAATTTTGATGGTAAGGCATTCTATTTCACGGAAAAGACAAAATCGGGATGGAGAATTTCTAAAAAACCTCATGATCCAGCGTAGCATCGAGCACCGTATCATTCAGCAGCTCTTTCGTGGCCGCGTGGTAAGCATTCATGGCGCCCGCCGTGTCGGCAAGACGACGCTCGTGCAGGCGATTCTGGCTCAGCACAAGGATAGGCGCGCGCTACCTCAACTGTGATCTTCAGTCAGTGCAGCTTGGTCTGGGAGTGCAGGAAGCGGAGCCACTCAAGGCGTTCCTGGGCGACCAGGATCTAGTTGTGCTCGATGAGGCGCGAAACATCCCTGAGATTGGCAAAGTGCTGAAAATCCTTGTTGACACTTACCCGCAGATGCAGATCATCGCCACTGGCTCTTCCGCCTTCGAGCTTGCTGACAAGACCAGTGCGGCGCTGACGGGGCGCGTCTATCCATTTACGCTCTATCCCCTATCACTGCAAGAGATTGCAGGGCAAGATGGATACAGCGTTATCGAGCCGCGCCTGGAGCATCTCATGCGCTTTGGCTTGTATCCGAGCATCTTTGGGGAAAGCGAAGAAGAAGCGCACCCAACTCGATGAGTTGGTCTCCAGCTACCTGTACAAAGACATCCTGGCGTTTGGCGGCATCAGACAGCCGGCGGTGCTGCGCGATCTGGTGCGGCTGCTGGCGTTGCAGGTTGGCAGCGAGGTCTCCTACAACGAGCTTGCCAACAAACTCGGCGTCAATCGCAACACCGTGCAGAACTACATCGATCTGCTGGAGCAATGCTTTGTCGTCTTCCGGCTTGGCGCGTTCAGCCGGAACCTGAGAAACGAGATCGCAAAATCACAGAAAATCTATTTCTATGATCTGGGGGTGCGCAATGCGATCCTGCAGGCATTCGCACCGCTGGCGCTACGCACAGACCTGGGAGCACTCTGGGAAAACTTCTGCATTCTCGAACGCCTCAAATATACCGATAACAATGGGATGCGGATGAACCGTTACTTCTGGCGCACCTGGAAATACTTGCTGTAGCTCCAGTTTCTTACTGACCTCTAGATTGGCTGCTCATCTACCTGGAAGCTCTGGAGCTTTCAGGTAGGTTGTGAGCGATATGCCGTAACAATCTAGAAATCAATCATTGCGGCAGCCAGCATCCACCCACATCGCGTGCGCCTGCTCGACCACCCGGCGCGAATCCGGTGACAGGTCGTAAAGGTCGAGCGCATCCAGCGCGACCCAGGCGATGGCGGCGGCGTCATCCTGCGCCTGTGCTTCCCCACTGACCCATCTGGCCCAGAAATCGATGACGACATAGTGGTATTCGATGCGCCCGGCGGCGTCGCGCGTGATCGGCTCGAAGACGCCCGCAACTGCGCCGACATCTATCTCGACACCGCACTCCTCGCGGACCTCGCGCTGCACACCGTCCACAAGCCTCTCGCCCACTTCCAGCAGCCCGCCAGGCAAGCCCCAGGAGCCGGCGCGCGGCGGGCGTCCACGCTGCACCAGCAAGACGCGTCCTGCATCGTCAAAAACAGCCGCAGCTACGCCCACCAGCGGCGCGTCAGGATAACGGCGGCGAATGCTATCGTTGCTCATCTGTTGCGCTATCTTGTCTCTGTCACTTTGCGCAGCCCGCGCGGGTGATCGGGGTCAAAATCACGCACGGCGGCCAGATGCATGGCGAAAAGCTGGCACGGCACAATGGCAGTCAGCGGCGAGAGCCATTCGGGCACGCCGACAGGCAGCGGGATCGCCGCGCGACCTTGCGCCAGCATCTCCGCGTCATCGCTAATGGCGACGATCTCTGCTTCACGGGCTTTGAGCGTGCCGACAAACTCTTTCATCTCCGGCAGCAGCACACCAGACGGCGCCACGACAAAAGCCGGGAAACCGTGTTCGATCAGCGCCAGCGGGCCATGCATGAAATCGGCGCTGCTGTACGGCTCGGCGATGGTGTAGGTCAGTTCCTTTAGTTTCAGCGCAAACTCAAAGGCAGTGGCATAGCTGAAGCCGCGCCCCAAGACCACGCAATCGCGCATGTAGCGATAGCGTTCGGCCAGCGCGCCGATCTGTGGCGACAACGCTAACAGCTCACTCACCTTATCGGGAATCACCGCCAACGCCCGGCGCATCTGCTCGTCGTCCTTGAGTTCGGTGCTTAGCGCTGCAATCGCCGCCAACGACGCAGTGTAGGTTTTGGTAGCGGCAATCGAACGCTCCTCGCCAGCATGCAGGGTGATCACATGTTCAGCCTGCCGCGCCAGGTCGGAGTCGGGAAAGTTGGTGATGGCGGCCGTCATCGCGCCCTGACGGCGCGCTTCATTCAACACGGAGACGATGTCCGGGCTTTTGCCGCTCTGGCTGATGCCGATCACCAGCGCTTTGCCAAAGCGCGGCGGGCTTTGGTAGATGGAGTAAAGGCTGGGCGTCGCCAGCGCCACCATGAATTGGTTCATGGCGCCGAAGAGATATTGGGCATAGCGTCCGGCGTTGTCGCTGGTGCCGCGCGCGGCGATGACGATATACTCAATCTCGCGCGCACGGATGGCGCTGGCGAGCCGTTTGATGACCGGTCGCTCGCGCGCAATCAAGGCCTGCAACACTGCGGGCTGTTCATGAATCTCTCGATAAAGGTGTGACTGCTCCAGCGCCATATTCCATCTCCTTCACAAAAAATAGGGGAGAAAACGGTGAGAAGGGACGCGCCAACAAGTTTCTCATCCCCCAGTCTGCAATCTCCCTGTCTGCAA
>DMDA01000023.1:47011-48588 GCA_003451595.1 Chloroflexota bacterium
GTCTGCCGATCATTCAACGCTCATAACAAACCACACCCGCCACCACTGTGCGCACAACCTCAAGCATCGGCGTGAGAAAGACCAGGTCGGCCCAGGCGCCGGCGCGTAAACGTCCCCGTTCTGCGCCGAGGCCGAGCAAATCAGCAGGTGTGGCTGTGATCGTCCTCAGCGCGTCACCCAGGCTGCACCCGGTGTAGCGGATCAATCGGCGCAGCGCCTCATCCATCGCCAGCACCGAGCCGGCCAGCGAACCAGACGGCAGCCGCGCCTCGTTGACGCCCTGATCGTGAGCGCTAACAATAACCTCCTGATCGGCGATAGTGTAGCGCCCGGGCGCCATACCTAATGCCGCCATCGCATCAGTGACCACCGTCAGCCGTTGTGGACCTTTGGCAGCCCACGCCAGCGCCACCATCGTCGGGTGTACGTGGATGCCATCAGGAATGATGCCGATCGTCAACGCCGGGTCGCCCAAGAGTGCGCCGGGCAGCCCTGGCTCACGGTGGTCGAGTGGTGGCATGGCGTTGAATAGATGGGTGCCGTAGCGGATGCCGGCGGCAAAACCGGCTTTGGCTTCTCGATAAGTCGCCAGCGAATGGCCAGCGCTGACCACGACGCCGCGCGCTGCCAGCCCAGCCACGACGGCCAGTGCGCCCGGCAATTCCGGCGCCAGCGTCACCAGCCGCACATGGTTTTCGGGCGACCAGGCAGCCACATCCGTCAGTGTGGGCGGGCGCAGGTGCGCAGGATTGTGGGCGCCCTTTTTTTGTGGATTGAGAAATGGCCCCTCGCAGTGCAACCCCAGCGGAATGCTGCCTCGCCAGCCCGACGGCGGACCACTCTCCAACGTCTCCTGCGCCTGTGCTGGCTGTGACAGCGGTGACGTGATGATCGTGGGCAAGAAGCTCGTCACGCCCCAGCGCGGCAGGCCGGCGGCCACGCGCCAGATTGTATCGGGCGTGAGGGTAAAATCGTCGCCAAACGCACCGTTGAGTTGCAGGTCGATGAAGCCCGGCGCCACGATCAGGCCAACGGCGTCGATCACCTCGGCGTCGTCCGGCGCGGCAATGCTGGCAGCGTCGCCTACGGCCAAGATGCGACCACGCTCGATCAGCAACACGCCATCGTCGATTTGCGCGTCGGGTGTCAATAAAGTCGCCCGCCGGATACACAACATAGGATTCACCTGTGTCTATCGTCTACGGTTTGACGCAGGGATGCAGAGGCGCAAAGGTGCGCAGGGGACGAGACTCCAATTCGCATTTCTTTTCTCTGCACAACTTTGTAGCTTTGTGTCCTTGCGCCAAAATGACCACTTCCTCAATCAATTTTCTACTGACCTCTAGGTTAGCTGTTCAGCTTCCTGGCAGCTTGGGAGCTGCCAGGAAGCTTGTGAACAACGGGACATTCCAACCTGGAAATCAATAGTTCACCATCACCCGATCGGCTGCCAGCGCAGCCGCGCCCCACGCCCCCAGATTGCGCGTCGGGTCGGCGATACGTAGAATTTCCGGGCGCAGCACAGCCCGCGCCAGCGCCGAGGTCTCCTGTTGGCGCCGCCATTCGGCGATGATCGG
>DMDA01000080.1:0-2666 GCA_003451595.1 Chloroflexota bacterium
AGATGTGTATAAGAGACAGAACTAAAGTAACAAGGAATCTTTCGGATTCTCCGGCGCTGCGCTATCTGGAGGCGGCGCAGCAGATGTTGACACAGATTCGCGCGACACAGATGCCGGCGATCGAGGCGGCGGCGCGCATCTGCGCGGATTCGATTGCGACGGGCGGGTTGGTGCATCTCTTTGGCACCGGGCATTCGCGCATTCCGGTGGAGGAAATTTTCCCGCGCCATGGCAGCTTTCCCGGCTTTCATCCCATCGTCGAGCTGTCGCTGACCAACCACACGCAGGTCGTCGGCGCCAACGGTCAACGCCAGGCGATGTATCTCGAAAAGCTGGAGGGCTTTGGCGAAGTGATCCTGCGCAACTTCGTCTTTCGCGCGCAGGACAGCATGATCGTCTTCTCCAACGGCGGCGTCAACGGCGTGGTGATCGACGTGGCGTTGGGCGCCAAACGCCGCGGACTGCCGGTGATCGCCGTGCTCTCGCTGGCGCACAGCCTGGCTTCTCCCGTGCGTCACTCCTCTGGCAAGCGCCTGAGTGAGATCGCCGACGTGACCATCGACAATTGTTCGCCAGTGGGCGACGCCATGGTGAGCATCGACGGGCTGGCGACGCCGGTAGGCCCGGGGTCGTCGATCGGCTATGTGGCGGTGGTCAACATGCTCAAGTGCCTGGTGGCGGAGGAACTGGTGCGTCGCGGCAAGCCGCCGCTGGTGCTGACGAGCGCCGCGCTGATCGGCAGCGAAGCCTCCGCCGAACTCTTCGACCGCACCTACGACGACTATCGGGCGCGGCTGGCGCAGGTCTACGGCTGCCCCGGCGGAGCGACCACCACATGACGCGGCTGGCGGAGAAAGTCATCCTTATCACCGGCGCAGCCAGCGGCATCGGCCGGGCGGCGGCGCTGGGCTGTGCGGCGGAAGGGGCGCGCGTCGTACTCTTCGACATCGCCGCTGATGCGCTAGCGGAGACCGCCGCCAGTATCGGCGAGGAACGGGCGCTGGCGGTGACAGTGAATCTGACGCAGCCGCCCGCCGTAGAAGCTGCGGTGGCGCAAGCCGTAGAGCATTGGGGGCGGCTGGATGGCGTCTTCAACGTCGCCGGCGGCAGTGGGCGGCGCCATGGCGACGGGCCTGTCGATCAGTGCACGGTGGAGGGGTGGCATTGGACGCTCGATCTCAACCTGACCAGCGTCTTTCTGGTCTGCAAGTATGCCACGCCGGCGCTGCTCGCCAGTCGCGGCGCTATCGTCAACCTGGCGTCGGTGTTGGGGCTGGTCGGCGGCGACGCGGATTTCGCCACGCACGCCTACGCCGCCAGCAAAGCCGGGGTGATCGGACTCTCGCGGGCGATGGCGTCGTACTACGCGCCAGCGGGGTTGCGCGTCAACGTGATCGCGCCAGGGCTGATCGCCACGCCGATGAGCCAGCGTGCGCAGCAAGACCCGGCGATCCTGGCGCGGCTGCCACAGCTTCAACCGCTCACCGGCGCGATGGGGACGCCGGAGGATGTTGCCGCGGCCGCCGTCTACCTGCTTTCGGATGACGCCCGCTTTGTCACCGGCGTCGTGCTGACAGTGGATGGCGGATGGACGGTGAGATAAAGGACAACCATCATGGGCAAGATTCGTACAGTTCTGGGCGATATTGAACCGGCGGCGTTGGGCGTCACGTACATGCACGAGCATGTCATCACCCACCCGCCCGCCAGCGTCACCGACCGCGACCTGGCGATGGAGAGCATCGCTGCGGCGACGCGTGAACTCAGCCATTTTCACCTGGCGGGCGGGTGCGCGCTGGTGGAGATGACCCCGCGCGACTATGGCCGCGACCCGCTGGCGCTGCGCGAGATTGCGGCGGCGACCGGCGTCCACATCATCTGCACGACCGGCTGGCTCAAGGACAAATTCTGTCGCCCGTGGGTGGTGGATCGCACGGTCGATGACCTGGCGGAGGAGATGATCCGCGAGATTATGGTCGGCATCGACGACACCGGCGTGCGCGCAGGTGTGATCAAGGCAGCGTCGAGCCTCGACACGATCACGCCTGCCGAGGAGAAAGTCTTCCGAGCCGCGGCGCGCGCCCATCACGCCACCGGTGCGCTGATCACCACCCACACCGAGAAGGGCACGCTGGCGCTGGAGCAGATCGAGCTGCTGCGCAGCGAGGGGGTGGCGCCGGAGCGCATCCTGATCGGCCACCTCGACCACAAGCCGGAGCTGGAGTACTGGCGGGCGGTGGCGCAGACCGGCGCCAACCTGGGCATCGACCAGATCGGCAAAGAGAAATATCTGCCGGACAGCCGCCGCATCGAGCTGATCCTGGCGATGGTTGCGGAAGGCTACGCCGCACAGTTGTGCTTGTCTGGCGATCTGGCGCGTGCTTCCTACTGGCCTGCGTATGGCGATTGGGGCGGGCCTGGGCTGACCTACATTTTGTGGCGCTTTCTGCCCTGGCTGCACGAGCGCGGTCTCGATGCGCAGCAGATTGCAGCAATGATCGTCGCAACGCCGGCGCGCTTGTTGCAGCTGGATGTTGAGTGACGAAGATTGCGCGTTTTTGCACGAGATGACAGAATTTCGATGCTCTGGTAGACTATCCAGGAACTTCGTAGCCTTTTCACAATCAAGAGTTTTCGTAGCGCGTTCGCAGCAGCTGTCATCTCAT
>DMDA01000080.1:2869-4294 GCA_003451595.1 Chloroflexota bacterium
GATTTCCACTTTTCAGAGACAGATAGGAGGAAAGACACATGAAACATCGTAGTCGAGTTCACGTGGTCGGGATTTTGCTGATGGTGTTGGCGCTGCTCGTGGCGGGCTGTGCGGCGCCGGTCAGTGCACCGGCTGCACCCGCCGGCGGTGCGGCTGACGCTGCCGCGACCGAGGCGCCGGCGAAGGAAGGCGGCTTCACCATCGGCGTCAGCAACACGCTGGTCGGCAACGGCTGGCGCGAGCAGATGATCTGCGCCATCAAAGCCCAGGCGACCGCCAGCGGGCTGGTGGACAAGGTCATTGTCGTCAATCGCAACGGCGGCCCCACCGAGCAGATCGCCGACCTGGAAGGCTTGATTTCGCAGGGTGTGGATGCCATCATTCTCAACCCGACCGACCGTGAAGGCCTCAACGCTGTGATCGAAGCGGCGATTGCGCAGGGCATCGTCGTCGTGGCCGTCGACCAGGCGGTGACGGCGGAAGGCGCCTACGTGGTCACCAACGATCAGACCGCCTACGCCCGCATCGGCGCCGAATGGCTCTTCGAGACGCTGGGCGGCAAGGGCAAGGTTGTTGAGATGCGCGGCATTGACGGCGTGCCGGCGGACACCGACCGCCACAACGGGTTCAAGGAAGCGCTGGCAAAGTATCCTGACATCGAGGTCGTTGCTGAGACGTTCACCGGCTGGGATCCTTCGACCGGTGCACAGCAGGCGCTTGACCTGATCACAACGACGGAAATCGATGGCATCTGGACCTCCGGCATTGACTATCCGGTGGTGGAGCAGTTCCAGGCGGCGAATGTGCCCTTTGTCCCGATTGTGGGCGCTGACAACAACGGCTTTGTGAAACAACTGTTGGAGCTGGCGGACGAGGGGCTGGTCGGCGCGGCCGTGACCAATCCGCCGGCAATCGGCGCCGTCGGTCTGGCGATTGCGCTCGATGCGTTGACCGGCAAGAACCCGGAGCGCGTCACGCTGCTCACGCCTGAGCTGTTCGACACCAGCAACGTCGAAGGCTTGCAGGCGCTCTACGCTCCCGATGAGCAGGTGGGCTGGAGCACCTACGTCAACATCCCGCCGTACACCAGCTACAACGGCAGCGCCGACGTCTCGGCTTGCAAGGCGCCGGGCGAATAAAGTGAGCCGTGCGACGTGGTGCGTGTTGCGTGGACAGAACGGACACACCACGCACCACGTCACACGCACCACGTCCCACGCAACACGCAACACAAAACGCATCCATGAGTGAACCAAACGTACTGCTCTCCACGCAGGGCGTCGCCAAATCGTACGGGCCGGTGGTCGCCCTGCGCAGTGTCGATATGACGGTGCGCAGCGGCGAAATTCACGCCCTCTTGGGCGCCAACGGCGCCGGCAAGAGCACGCTGGTCAAGATTCTTGCCGGCGTGCAATCCGCCGACGC
>DMDA01000080.1:4551-5095 GCA_003451595.1 Chloroflexota bacterium
CTCGACCTGGGCGCGCTGGTGCGCGAGCTACCGCTGGAGACGCTGCGCATCGTCGATCTGGCGCGTGCGATTGCGCGCAATCCACACGTCCTATTGCTCGACGAACTGACCGCGGCGCTGACGGCGGATCAAGCCGAACGCGTCTTTGCACTGCTGCGCGAGTGGAAAGGACAGGGCAAGGCAGCCGTGCTGATCACCCATCGCCTGGCGGAAGTGATGCGCATCTGCGACCAGGCCACGATCCTGCGCGATGGNNGCCGGCGTGCAATCCGCCGACGCCGGCGTTGTCGCCGTCGATGGCCGCGCTGTGCGCTTCCAGACGCCGGCTGACGCCATTGCGGCGGGCATCGCCACCGTTTTCCAGGACCCAGCGCTGATTCCCGACCTGACCGTTGCCCAAAACCTGCGCCTCAGCCACATCGACATGACGCGCTTTCGTGAGTGGCTGGCGTGGTTCGACCTGGCGCAACTCGACCTGGGCGCGCTGGTGCGCGGGCTACCGCTGGGGGCCTGGCTCTTTTACACATCTCGCGTTGCCGACGAA
>DMDA01000053.1:0-1056 GCA_003451595.1 Chloroflexota bacterium
CTCCCTGGCAGGCCACGATAAGCGGCAATGCGTTCAGCCGGCGCGCAGGCGTCTTCCAACGCACGCCACCGTCATCTCGTTGACTGACATCTCGTTGACTGTCATCTCGTTGAACGAACCCCCTGGCGAGACCCGTTGCACGAAGGAAGGACGCTATGAAAGTGCGGGTGCAGGTCGATGGAGAAATCTATGAGGTCGAAATTGGCGATCTGAACAGCCGCCCGATCCAGGCGGTGGTGGCTGGCGAGTTGTTCACCGTCTGGCCCGAAGAGGTGGCTGGCGTGGCGACCTCCACAACAGCGACGACTCCGGCAGCGGGCGAAGTGACGCCGTCCCACATCAGCAGCCCACCGTTACTCGATGGCGCTGAAGAGACCGTGATGGCGCCATTGCCGGGCGACATCGTGGTCGTCGCCGTGCGCGCGGGTGAGCGTGTGGAGGAGGGCCAACTGCTGTGCACGCTCGAATCGATGAAGATGAACAACCCGGTGCGCAGTCCACGCGCTGGCGTCGTGGACGAAGTGTTCGTAGCTGTCGGTGATCACGTTAACTACGGCCAGCCGCTGGTGCGTCTGCGCTAAGCAGGTCAAGGAGCCTTATGGACGGAGAAGCGCTCGTCGCCGTGTTGACGGAGGGTGTCCGCGCCTTTACGTGGGCCAACGCCGTCATGCTGGCCATTGGTGCGTTATTGATTTATCTGGCGATCGTGCGGCGCTACGAACCGTTGCTGCTGCTGCCGATCGGTGCGGGTTGTCTCTTTGCCAACCTCGGCATGTCGGCGTACACAGCGGACACGTGGCTGGCAACCATCTACGATTTTGGCATTCGCACCGAATTGTTCCCCCTGCTCATCTTCATCGGCGTCGGCGCAATGATCGACTTTCGCCCGCTGCTGGCGCAACCTGGCCTGGTGCTCATGGGCGCAGCCGGGCAGGTCGGCATCTATGCGACGTTGCTGCTGGCGACGCTGCTGGGCTTCCCGATGAACCAGGCTGCCTCCATTGGCGTGATCGGCGCCATCGACGGGCCAACGGCGATCTTTGTCGCATCACAGCT
>DMDA01000053.1:1256-19191 GCA_003451595.1 Chloroflexota bacterium
CGCGTGCGCATGGCGTATGCGCCGCGTCCGGTGTCACGCGCGGCGGTGCTGATCTTCCCGTTGGCAGTGACGGTTTTTGTCAGCCTGCTGGCGCCCGCCGCGGCGCCGCTCATTGCCAGCCTGATGCTCGGCAACCTGCTGCGCGAGGCATTGGTTGTCGAGCGATTAAGCCTGGCCGCCCAACACGAGATCGCCAACATCTCGACGCTCTTTCTCGGTCTGGCGATTGGCGCCACGATGACGGCGGACCGCTTCCTCTACAGCCCGACAAGCGGTTTTCAGTGGCAGACGCTGATGGTGCTGGGATTGGGGTTATTCGCCTTTGTGGCAGACACGGTGGCCGGTCTGCTCTTTGGCAAGTTCATGTATATCGTCTCGGGGCGCAAAATCAACCCGCTGATTGGCGCGTGTGGCATCTCCGCCTTTCCGATGGCAGGACGATTGGCGGCGCAGGTCGCGCAGGAGGAGGATTACGGCAACTTTCTCCTGATGCACGCCATGGGCGCTAACACGGCTGGCCAGTTAGGCAGCGTTGTCGCCGGCGGTCTGCTGCTGGCGCTAGTAGTGGGGTTGGGCGCGGCGTAACTGGAATCGGACGCAGATGGTACGGTTTGGGCGGACAGACGCGAATCGAACGACTCAAACAACATCTGTGAAAACCCGCCCAATCCGCGTCATCCCGGCGATTGCGCCTTTACCTGATGATGCTCCTGCAAGGAGCGCACGCGCAGCTCTTTCTGGCGCAACGCACGAATGCCGTTGACCGCCGCTGCCGCCGCCGAGAGGGTGGTGATCAGCGGAATTTCCATGCGCGTGGCCAGGCGCCGAATCTTGACGCCATCCTCACGGGCGTTGGGGCCGAGCGGCGTGTTGATGATCAACTGTATCTTGCCATCGCGCATGGCGTCGAGGGTGGAGTACCCGGGTAGGTCGCTGCTGCCTTTTTCCAGGATGGTGATCGGCAGACCGGCGTGCTCAAAAAAGGCGCCAGTGCCGGCAGTGGCATAGATTGCAAAGCCCATCCGGTGTAAATCGCGCGCCAGCTTGAGAGCGCTGCCTTTGTCGTAGTCGTTCACCGTGATCAGCACGCCGCCTTCCAGTGGCAACCCGGCGCCAGCGCCAAGTTGACTCTTGGCAAAGGCATGACCGAAACTCGATGCGTGCCCCATCACTTCGCCGGTCGAACGCATCTCCGGGCCAAGCAGCGCGTCGATGCCGGTGAACTTCTTCCATGGCAGCACTGCCTCTTTGACAAAAAAGCCGTCCAGCTCTGGTTCGCGCAGAAAGCCGATCTCCGCCAGGCTCTCACCTGCCATTACGCGCGCAGCGATTTTCGCCAACGGGACGCCGGTCGCCTTGCTGACAAAAGGGACGGTGCGACTGGCGCGCGGATTGACTTCCAGCACGTAGACTACATCATCCTTGATGGCATACTGTACGTTCATCAGCCCGCGCACCTGTAGCGCCAGCCCCAGCTTTTCGGTGTACTCGCGGATGATGCTCAGGTGATAGTTGCTGATCTTATAGGGCGGCAGCACGCAGGCGCTGTCGCCGCTGTGGATGCCTGCCTCCTCGATATGCTGCATGATGCCGCCGATGACCACGCGTACGCCATCACAGACTGCATCAACATCGACCTCGAAGGCGTCTTCCAGGAACTTGTCGATCAGCACCGGCTTCCCCTCAACGACGCTGACTGCCTCAGCCATGTAGCGCCGCAAATCGGCCTCGCTATCTACAATCGCCATGGCGCGCCCCCCCAACACGTAGGAAGGACGCACCACGACTGGATAGCCGATGCGCGCAGCGACCTCCACCGCTTCTTCAACCGTGCGCACGGAGCCGTGCTCCGGCGCCGGGATGTCCAGCGCCTCCAGCAGCGCGCCAAAGCGGTCGCGATCCTCCGCCAGGTCGATGGCATCGGGCGCTGTGCCCAGGATCGGCACGCCCGCAGCCTGCAGCGCACTCGCCAGATTCAGCGGCGTCTGCCCGCCAAATTGGACGATGACGCCGTGAAGGGGAGATGGGGAGATGGGGAGATTGGAGATTGCTGCATGGCTGCCTATCGCCTGATCTCCAATCTCCAGTCTCCAGTCTCCAGCCCCAGATTCTCGATCCACGATATTCAGCACGTCCTCCAGCGTCAGCGGCTCGAAGTAAAGGCGGTCGCTGGTGTCATAGTCGGTGCTGACTGTCTCCGGGTTGCAGTTGACCATGATTGTTTCATAGCCAAGGTCGTGAAGGGCAAAGGCGGCATGACAGCAACAATAATCAAACTCGATGCCCTGGCCGATGCGGTTGGGGCCGCCGCCGAGAATCATGATCTTGCGACGGTCGGTGGGTGCAGCTTCGCTCTCGCTTTCGTAGCTGCTGTAGAGATAGGGTGTGTACGCCTCGAATTCCGCCGCACAGGTGTCGACCTGATGATAGGTGGGAAGCAGACCAAGGTCGGCGCGCAGACGGCGGATGTCGAGTTCAGAGATTGGAGATTGGAGATTGGAGATTGGAGATTCTGCGGTCTCTCCCTCTCCCCTCCTCGCCTCTGCTTCCAATCGCTCAACCGCCCAATCGCTTAATTTCCAATCTCCAATCTCCATTTTTCGATTCACGATGCGCGCCAATTGCCGGTCGCTGAAGCCCATGCGCTTGGCTTTGCGTAGAGTAACGCGATCCAGCTGCGTCAGCTCTTGCTCAAACGCAGCGATCTCTCCCATCTGCGCCACGAACCACGGGTCGTAGCCAGTGATCTGCGCAATCGTTGCCTGCGACTCGCCGCGCAGCAGCGCCTCATAGACGGCAAAAAGCCGGTCGCGATTGGGGATGCGCAGCAGGTCATGCAACGTCACGCTGGCGTCGTAGCCTTGATAGCCGCCATGATGAGCATCGCGCGCTAACACGCCAAGACCGTCGCGCCCGATTTCCAGGCTGCGCACCGCCTTTTGCAGCGCCTCTTTGAAGGTGCGCCCAATTGCCATTGCCTCGCCAACCGATTTCATCTGCGGGCCAAGCTCACGGTCGACGCCGGGGAACTTCTCAAACGCCCAGCGCGGCATCTTGACCACGACATAATCGATGGACGGCTCGAAAGCCGCTACAGTCTGGCGCGTGATGTCATTTTTCAGCTCATCCAGCGTGTAGCCGACCGCCACCTTCGCCGCCAGCTTGGCAATGGGAAAACCGGTCGCCTTCGACGCCAGCGCCGAGGAGCGCGAGACGCGCGGGTTCATCTCGATGACTACGACGCGCCCGGTCTGTGGATCGACGCCAAATTGCACGTTGCTGCCGCCCGTCTCCACGCCGACCGCACGCATTACCAACCGCGCCTGGTCGCGCAAGCGCTGATATTCTTTGTCGGTCAACGTTTGCGCTGGCGCTACCGTGATGCTGTCGCCAGTGTGGACGCCCATTGCATCCAGGTTTTCGATGGAGCAGACCACGACAAAGTTGTCGGCGGCGTCGCGCATCACCTCCAGCTCGTATTCCTTCCAGCCGATGAGCGACTCCTCGACCAACACCGTGTGCACTGGGCTTTCTTTGAGACCCCATGCCACCTTTTCATCAAACTCCTGCGGCGTGAAGACAGTGCCCGCACCGCTGCCGCCAAGCGTAAAGCTGGGCCGGATAAAGATGGGGTAACGCCCGATCTCCTGTGCAATTTGGCGAGCTTCCTCCAGGCTACGGGCGACGCCGCTGCGCGGGGACTCCAGCCCATAGGCCGTCATCGCCGCCTTGAAGAGTTCGCGATCTTCGGCAACCTGCATGGCGCGCAGGTTGGCGCCGATCAGTTCCACGCCGTAGCGTTCCAGGATGCCCTGCTCCGCCAGCGCCACGCCCAGGTTGAGGCCGGTTTGCCCGCCGACAGTGGGCAATAGCGCATCCGGGCGTTCGCGCGCGATGATCTTTTCGAGCACATCGACCGTCAGCGGCTCGATGTAGGTGGCGTCCGCCAGCTCCGGGTCAGTCATGATGGTGGCCGGATTAGAGTTCACCAGTACGACGCGATAGCCCTCCTGGCGCAACGCTTTACACGCCTGTGCACCGGAGTAATCAAATTCGCACGCCTGGCCAATGACAATGGGGCCGGAGCCGATGATCAAAATCGTGGAAAGGTCAGTTCGTTTTGGCATAACTAGATTCTAGTTCTGAGCATTGGCGCTACTGCGCAAAGACGCCTGGCGCCTTGTATAGCATATCAACGATGTACGGCGCCAGTAGGCGCATGGAAAGTGTAACACAGAGCGCCGTCGGGCTGTGGACTGTAGTGGCCGTAGAAAAAAGCACCGTCAAGGGCGCGTGGCAGCAGCTCCACCAGGTCATCGACCAGCGGATAGTTGGACAATGCGTCGACGGGCAACCACGCCGGCGTCCCTTCGGCGGAAGGCCACAGGGTGCGTTCTTCCGTTACACCTACAAAGACGAACATCAGCACGCCGGGGCGCCGGCCAAATTCATCGAAGCCGGTGTCGATGGTCACAACGCCGCGCAGTATCAGGTCGTGCGCCTCGATCCCGGCTTCCTCCCACACTTCGCGCACCGCCGCCGAGTAGACATCCTCGGTTGCCTCGACGTGACCGCCCAGGCCGTTGTATAGGTTTGCCCAAAGTCGCTTGGTTGGCGCGCCCTGGAGCAGCAATACTTCATGGGCGCCAGTGGTGGGGTTTCTGCTGGTCAAAAAGACCAACACACGGGGAGTGACAAGGTTGCGCTCGCTGGCGTCGCGTGCGCCTTGCTCAGCAGCGTTCACGCATGCTCCTCAAATTGGTTGATTTCATTGATTTCTCGGTTGTATCGTCATTCATATTGTTCACAATCTGCCTGGAAGTTCCAAACCTTCCAGGCAGATTGAATGGCTAAACCCAGAGGTCAGGCAAAGCATGTCACGCCGGAGGCGATGGCCTACGCCTTGCGCCCCTGACGTGACGAGGTGGCATGTCACGCCGGAGGCGATGACCTACGCCTCGCGCCCCTGACGTGACGAGTGGCATGTCACGCCGGAGGCGGTGACCTACGCCTTGCGCCCCTGACGTGACGAGGTGGCATGTCACGCCGGAGGCGATGACCTACGCCTCGCGCCCCCGACGTGAGATATGCTCGGCTATCCGTTGGCGATCATCACATGTTTCGTGATCTGGTAATCTCCCACTGCTTCGATGGACAAGTCCTTGCCAAAACCCGACTGCTTGAAGCCGCCGTGCGGCCCTTCCGACGCCAGCGGGATGTGATCGTTAATCCAGACCGTGCCAAACTCGAGCTGTTGCGCAATGCGCATGGCGCGGCCAACATCTTTTGTGAAGACGGATGCCGCCAGCCCGTAGAGGACGTCGTTGCCGTAAGCCGTGGCCTGTTCCTCACTGTCGAAGGCGTTGATCGTCAGCACCGGCCCGAAAACTTCGCTCTGGATGATCTCCGCCTGCTGGTCAGCGTCAAGGATGACGGTTGGCTCGATGAAGAAGCCGGCGTCGAAGCCGGCCGGCACGCCGCCGCCGGTGATCACGCGCGCGCCGCTGGCTTTGGCGCGCGCAATGAAGCCAAGCACGCGCTGCTGTTGCACCGCCGAGATCGCAGGTCCCATTGCCGTGCTGTCGTCGAAGGGATCGCCTACTTTGACCGCACGCATCGCTTCGACCAGCGCTTCGACCGCATCGTTGTAGCGTTCCCGTGCAACATAGACGCGCGTCGCCGCCGTGCAGTCCTGCCCTGTATTGCAGATGGCGGCGAAGCTAGCTTTCGCTGCCACTAGTTCCAGATCGGCGTCGTCGAAAACAAGCACCGGCGCCTTGCCTCCCAACTCCAGATGCACGCGCTTGAGCGTGTTCGCCGCGGTCGCCATGATCTTTTTGCCCGTTGCCGTAGAGCCGGTCAGGCTGACCATGCGCACGTCAGGATGTTCGACGAGCGCCTGACCTGTGTCGTTGCCGCCGGTGACGACGTTCACAACGCCATCCGGGATGCCCGCTTGCTGGATCAAGTCGGCCAACATCAATGTAGAGAGCGGTGTAGTTGGCGCTGGCTTGAGTACGACGGTGCAGCCTGCCGCCAGCGCCGGGCCGAGCTTCCACACGGCCATCAGCAGCGGGTAGTTCCACGGCGCAATCTGCCCGACGACGCCCACCGGTTCGCGGCGGAACATTGAGGTGTAGCCAGCCGCGTATTCGCCTGCGCGCATGCCATGGGTATCGCGCGCAGCGGCGGCAAAAAAGCGCAGGTTGTCGACGGAGAAGGGCACGTCGCCAGCCATGGTCAGTTGTGCAAAGGGCTTCCCGGCGTTTTCGGATTCAACGCGACCGATTTCCGCGCCATGTTGTTCGAGCAGGTCGGCCAGCCGAAAAAGCGCCAGCGCACGCTCGCCCGGCGTCTTACGCGACCAGCGCCCGTCATAGAAGGCGCGTTTTGCCGCTTGCACCGCCCGCTCTACGTCGGCGCGGCTGCCGTCCGGCACAGTGGCAATCTGTTGGCCCGTCGCCGGATTGAGGATCACCAACTCACCGCCACCCTGACTATCGACCCATTGGCCGTCAATGAAATGCTTGGTTTGCATAGTTGCCTTGCCTTGTGCAAGAGAAACTGAGAGATCGGGGGATTGGAAGATTGGAGATGATAGATTGGAGCGTAAGGGATTCCGCCCAATCTCCAATCTCCTATCTCCTATCCCCTAATTCCCGCCCATCACCGCAATATAATCCGACACCCACTGGCTGTAGGGCACGCAGGCATCGCTGCCATCGGGGCAGCGAGTCGTTGGCGTGCGCCAGAAGGAGATTTTGTCGAAGTTGTCGAAACCGTTAGTCGTGCAGCCTTCGGGACCGAGCAGGTCGCTGGCTTCACAACCCGCCGGGACAGAAGGCACTGAGCCAAACCACGCCGCCACGTCGCCCTGCACCTTCGGGTTGAGCGAGTGCTCCATCCACAGGTAGGCGCAGTTGGGGTGCGCTGCATTGACGTGCATCATCGTCGTATCGGCCCAGCCGGTGGCGCCTTCGACCGGGATCGTGCTGGCGATGGGTGCGCCTTCAGCCTGGAGCAGGTTGACCTGGAAGGGCCACGAGCTGGAGGCGACGACGCCCTCGTTCTTGAAGTCCTCCATCTGCGCAATGACGTCGTGCCAGTACCGGTTGACCAGCTGGCGCTGGCCGCGAGCAAGCTCGAGCGTGGCTGCGTACTGCTCCTGCGTCAGCGCGTAGGGGTCGGTGATGCCCAGTTCTGGGTTGTGCGTCATCAGATACAGGGCAGCGTCGGCCAGGGCAATCGGCCCGTCATACGCCTGCACACGCCCTTTATTGGACTGGCCGTCGGGCAGTTCCTGTTCGATGTAGATCACGCCCCAGGTGTCAGGCGCTGTGGGGAAGGTCTCGGTGTTGTACATCAGGACGTTGGCGCCCCACTGGTAAGGCGTGCCATAGTGGACGCCGTCCACGGTATGCCAGGGTGCGTTCTGCAGTCGCTCATCCACCGTACTCCAGCTTGGGATCAGATCGACGTTGATCGGCTGCACTGTGCCGCCTGCAACCAGGCGCAGGCTGGCATCTCCAGAAGCCGTCACCAGGTCAAAGCCCCCCTGGTTCATCAGCGTGACCATCTCGTCGGAAGTGCCAGCCACTTTGATGTTGACCTTGCAGCCAGTTGCCTCCTCGTACATTGTGACCCAGTCGTAAGCCGGGTCGGTCTCGCCGCGCTCGATATAGCCAGCCCAGGCGATGATGTCGAGCTGCCCCTCGCCTTCGCCGATCGCGGTCTTCATGCCGGTAGGGGCGGCTTCAGCCGGCGCCGTCGTCGCCGCTGCTTCGCCGCCGCTGGCAGGCGCTGACGTTGGCGCTGCGCAGGCGCTGACGAGCATCGCCGCAATCAACAGTATGGCGACGAGCGCCATCAGGGTGCGTTGCATGATGGGTTCCTCCTTGTAGAACCAGCAAGAATAGAGTGGGTTGACAGTGAACACTTGTGATCGCACTTGTGATAGTTGGTCGGCTGTGCGCGGGACATTATATGCAGGGGCGACAGGAAGGGCAAACAAGTCTGATAGACAACACAAATAGACTTTGCTCATCTTCCCGGAAGCTCTGAGCTTCCGGGAAGATATCGGATGTACGATGTTTGATTGTGCTATCTATGAGGTAGGGAAATATGCTGCGCCGCCGATTTGTCGGCTACGCTCATGCACGATACACTAACCTTCTAGACCATTTGTTCGCCGTTGGCGCCTCGAAGCGAGTTTTTATTCATGCCCACGACATCGCTTGTGATCGATCTGGAGCAGGTGCGTTGGTTCCGCCTGCGTCGTTCTGGCCTGATCGTCCCCTTTGCCACTCCCGAAAACGTTGCGCAGGTGCTCTTTGGCGTCCAGGCGCAGATTCACCCAGCAGCCGGCGTCGCCATCTTCAACCGCACCACTGGCTTCAACTATGCGCGCTATGAACAGTTGCTCTTTGACGACCGGTCACTGGTCAAGCTGTGGGGACAACGCGGCACCCTGCACGTCTACGCCACGACCGATTGGCCGCTTGTCTGCGCCATGCTCGCCGACCGCAAGAGTTGGTGGGGACGCACAGCCGAACGTACGGATACGCTGGACGTATACACCGAGTTGGTGACGCGCAGCGAGGCGTTGCTGCGCGCCAGGGGAATGATGGGACGTTCTGACCTGCGCGCATCCGGGCTGGTCACAAACGAGGAACATCTGTCGCCGTGGGGCGGCGTCTTTTCCGACCTGGTGCGGTTGGGCTATGCCTGTCATGCTGCGCGCGATGGCGAAGGCATTTTTGCACATCGCACCTTCTGGCGCCCCGATCTTGCCTGGGAGTTGCCCGATGCAGAGGCCGCCAATCTGGAAGTCCTGCGGCGCTATTTACGCGCGTATGGTCCGGCGACGCAACAAGACTTTGCCTACTGGCGCGGCGGCAAAGTCGAATCGACGCGGCGTTGGCTGGCGGCTATCGCCGACGAGCTGGCGACGGTGACAGTGAATGGCGTCGAGATGGTGCTGTTGCGCGAAGACGTGGACGATCTACTGGCGCCAGCAGAGGCGCTGCAGCGCACTGTGCGGATGCTCTATCGTTTCGATCCGCTCTTGCTGGCGCACAAAGACAAGCGTTGGATTGTACCCACCGCACATCACCAGCAAGTCTTCCGCATTGCCGGTCACATCGAGGGAGTGATATTGGAGGGCGGCGTCGCCGTCGCCACATGGCGTTACATCCGTAAAACCGGCGGGCTGTTCATTACCCTGACGCCGTTCAAGCGCCTGTCGCAACGCGTGCGCCGCGCAGTGGAAAAACAGGCGCTACAGCTTGCCCACTTCTTTGGGCTGCCGCTGGCCGAGGTTAATGCATGAACACGTGCTGTATGATGCGTCACGCTCTGCCTGGCGCCCTTCACCTGGCGGCGTTTGCCGATTCGCATGGCGCTGACTGATAATCTCGGTTGGAGATTCGTTCAAACCCTGACAGACAGCGCGGTGTACTCTGATGAACCTGGCGAACTGGATAACGCTTGCGCGGTTTCCTCTCTTGATCTTGTTGGTGTTGATGATCTTCTTTGGCGGTGTGCTTGGACGCTTCCTGGCAGCGCCAGGCGTGCTGCTATTGATCGCACTGGATGCCGTCGATGGCATCGTGGCGCGGCGCCGCGCGGAGACGACACTGCTGGGCAGCGTGCTCGACATTGCCGCCGATCGCGCCGTCGAGATCGTCCTGTGGGTGGTCTTTGCCAGTCTGTCGCTCATCTCGTTGGTCATCCCTATCACCTTCATCATTCGTGGCGCCCTGACCGACTCGGTGCGTGAGGTGGGATATGCGGGCGGTAAGACCGCGCACGCCCAGATGCACAGCGATTGGGGGCACTGGATTGTGGCGGGCCGGCCCATGCGCGCCGGCTATGGGCTGACCAAGGCGGCAGCCTTTGCCATGCTTGCCTTGACACTGGCTTTGCAGACGGTGAGTTCGCCGCTGCAGCCGTTGGTGTGGACGACAGCGACGATCCTGAGCTGGGTCGCCACGCTCCTCTGCATCGTCCGCGGCGTCCCTGTGGTGATGGAAGCATTTCGGTGGGAAGCAAAGGGGCAGCCATGAAGACGATGGCGACGCTGGGCAAGGGTTGGTCAATTTTGGTGCGCCGCCTGCGCGAACAGGGCGTTTGGGTGACGCTGCAGTGGGCGTGGGGGCGCGGGTTATCCTACGTGACCGGCGTGCCGGTGCTGCGCTACAGCCGTGTAACGCCACAGCTCTACGTCGGGCCACAGTTCAACACCGCTGGCAAGCGCGCCCTTGAACGTGAAGGGATCACTGCCGTCGTCAACCTGCGCACCGAATTCGACGACGCGGCGCATGGGCTGGCCTTCCCTCACTATTGCTATCTGCCCACCGTCGATGACGATTCACCCAGCCCGGAGCATTTTCAGCGCGGCGTGGATTTTATCCACGCGCAGATCGCCGCTGGCGGCAAGGTTTATATTCACTGTAAAGCAGGCGTCGGACGCGCCCCGACACTGGCCGCCGCCTATCTCATCGCACAGGGCGACAGCCTTGACGCTGCCATTGCCCGCATCAAACAGGCGCGGCCCTTCATTACGATCACGCCGCCACAGTTGGCGGCGTTGCAGGCGTATGCCGGAGAGATTGCGCGCCAGCGCGACTGAGCGATAGTCAGGGTATCAGACGCAGAGGCGTTTTTCCCAAACCCACCTTCGCCGCCGGCATGACCCCGCATGAATCAGTGCGGCTCAACACTTTACGCATCCACCGACTTTCCTGTCCTTTCTGGCAATGTTGTAGAATCAGAGCCATCGTTGACATGAAGCGGAGCTGTCTAGGAGCAACCATGAAGAAGACCGGAATTCTCAACGCAGATATCGCCGCTGTCGTGGCGGGGATGGGGCATCTTGACACGATCACAGTCGCCGACGCCGGGCTGCCAATCCCCGACGCCGTGCTGCGCATCGATTTGGTGGTGCGCCCCAACCTGCCGCGCTTCATGGATGTCACGAGCGCCATCCTGGAGGAGTTGATCGTGCAGGAAGCGATTATTGCGCGCGAGATGGTCGAAGTCAGTCCGGAGACCTACGACGTGTTGCGTGCGCGGTTGGGCGAAACCCCAATCCGCCTGGTGTCGCACAGTGAGTTCAAACAGCTCACGGCGCAGAGCAAGGCGGTGGTGCGCTCCGGCGAGTTCACGCCCTACGCCAATGTCATCCTGGTGGCGGGCGTCGCCTTTTAGCCAACCGCCGCTGTTAGCCGATCGCCGGGTATCGCGGGAACTTCTCCATCGTGAGCAACGTTTGATCCGATTGGGCTGCCGCAGCAACGATAACGACAGCAACGATAACGACAGCAACGATAACGACAGCAACGATAACGACAGCAACGATAACGACAGCAACGATTGACTATAGAAAAGACAGCGCCGTATGCGGCGCCTGATTCAAAGAACGATATGGCACACGATTCGCGGTTTCCAGCCTGGGCCTGGTGGATCATCGGGGCACTCACCATCCTGGCTGTCTCCATTCTGATTTTCTCGCTGGTCCTGGGCGTGCGCGCTGGCCAGCAGCAGGTTGAAATTGAACGCCGCCAGCAGATCGGCATCGCGCTGCAGCGCGCCACCGATTTCCAGGCTGAAGGTAATTTGCAGTCAGCGCTCGACGAATATCAAAAGATTCTCATCCTCGATCCAAGCAATGATCTGGCACGGCAAGGCATCGAAGACCTGTTGATGTTGGCGCGCAGCGGACAGACGGCAGCCGTGCTGCCAACCGCCACCTCAGTCGCCACCACAATTGTGACTACGGCGGCAACGCCCAGTGGCAGTCCCACCGCAGCGGCGGCCGTTACGACGACCCCAACCTCTGGGGTGGCAACCTACTGGGTGACCGCGCAGAGCGCCGCCCGCGCCGGACGCTGGCAGGAGGTTTTGACCAATCTTCTGCTGATTCAACAAACCGATCCCACCTTCAACCGTGCAGAAGTCACCGATCAGCTGGTGGCTGCCTACGTGAATCTCGCGTTGGAAAAAGACAACGCCGACAACCTGGAAGAAGCACTGGCGCTCTATGAAAAGGCGCTGGCGCTCAAGCCGAATGCCGAGGACATTGCGCGCGAACGCGATCTGATCGAGCAATACCTCGATGTGCTAGCCTACACCGGCGTCGATTGGCCTGTCGTCATTCGCAAGTTGCAGGAGATCTACGCCCTCGAACCCGACTATCGCGATGTCGAACAGCGGTTGCAGGAGGCGCACATCGCCTATGCCGACCAGCTCGCTGCGGAAGAAGCCTGGTGTATGGCGCAGGACGAATACAATCAGGCGATCTCGGTCGTTTCGGCGCCGGAGATTGTTGCCAAGCGCGACGTGGCGCAGACCCAGTGCCAGCTTGCCGCTGGCGCCACGCTCGATCCAACGGCGCTGGCGATGCTCACGCCGGATGCTGGGACTGGGGACGCCAGCCAGGGGGACGCGACTACGTTGCCTGCCTTTGTCGATCCGGGCGACGGTCCCACCAGCGGGCGCATCTTCTACTCTGCTGACGACGCCGTCAGCAGACGCAGCCAGATCATGATGCTGGCAGTTGGCAAGACCGCGCCAGCACAGGCAGTGCTGGCCGATGCGGCGCAACCGGCCTTGCGTGGCGATGGTGGACGCCTGGCTTATCGCAACCTGCGCAGCGACATGGCGGGCTTGAGTGCGTTCGATCCGGGCACCGGCTTGCAGTTGCGCTTTAGCAACTATGCTGAGGACACCCTTCCCCGTTGGAACAGTGCCGGCAGCCGCCTCGTGTTTGCCAGCAACCGCGAGGGCGATCGGCGTTGGCGCATCTACGTGATGTGGGCGGAGCAGAATGGCGGTACTGAGACGCTCACTTTCGGCGAATCGCCTGACTGGCACGCCAGCGCTGACCTCATCGTGTTTCGCGGTTGTGACGAATCGGGCAATCGCTGTGGACTATGGACCATCTCCAGCAACGGCGCCAATGCCGCACAACTGACTGCGGTGCCTGCCGACGATCGCCCACATTGGTCGCCAACCGGCAGCTTTGTGGCCTTCATGAGCAACGCTCGTGATGGCAACTACGAAATCTACACTGTTGACGCCACCTCGCGCGAGGTGACGCGCCTGACCGACAACCCGGCGCTTGATGTGTTGCCGGCTGTAAGCCCCGATGGCCGGTGGGTGGCCTTTGCCAGCAATCGGGACGGCGCATGGAAGCTCTACGCCGTCCCGAGCAGTGGCGGCGAAGCCAGGGTGCTCGCCCCGGTGGTTGGCGACCTGAGCAATTTCCTACAACATAGTCTGGAATGGGTGGACTAAGGTTGCCCCGACGCCGGAGCAGCCATTACATTGCCAGTTGCGGGGTGCTGAACGTGTACGCGCCAACGACAGGGTTGCCTGTGGCGGGTACAAACGGGCATTGCCGACCATCCGCAAGTTCCAAGATGAAGGTGTCGGCAGGGATGGGCGGCATGAATAAATCGCGTTCACCATCCAGGATGTGCAAGGCGCCCGCCAGAGACTGCGTGGAGTCGTTGAGCGTGTATTGCACCTGCGCCAGCCAGATTCCTGCAACATAGACGCTGCCAATGCCAACGTGGGGGGCGCCAACGTGGGGTATACGTGGTGTGGGCATGTTCCGGTTCTCCTTCTGCACAATCGCTGTTGAACATCTTTCTCTGTAAAAGATGCGAACTATATTGGATGTTATCGCAGATGAACCGGTCTATCCTTCGCGTTGCTTTGACAAATTTCAGACAAAATCATGCCGCAATCGTCACATTGCGGCGGCGCTCCTCCATATACTCAAGAGATTGATGCCGGAAGTAGGTCTCGTAGAGATCGGCATAGTGTCCGCCGCGCGCCAGAAGATCGGCGTGGCTGCCCTCTTCGATGATGCAACCCTTGCGCAAAACCAGGATGCGGTCGGCGGCGCGCACGGTGGAAAGGCGATGTGCGATCACGATTGAGGTGCGCTGTTTTAGGATCAGCCGCAGCGCCGCCTGAATCTGGCTTTCGGTGAAAGGATCGACACTGGCCGTCGCCTCGTCCAGGATGAAGATGGCCGGGTTTTGCGCCAACATGCGCGCCAACACGACCAACTGGCGTTGCCCCATGCTCAGCCGAGCGCCGCGTTCGCCAACGTCAGTTTGTAGACCATCCGGCAGTGTTTCCAACCATTCGCCGCCGCCGATCTGTCGCGCAATCTGCTCCACTGCGCGCGTGTCGAGATGCGGCGTGGCGTAGCGGATATTATCCGCCACCGTACCAGCAAAGAGAAAAGGCGTCTGGCTGACGATGCCCAGTTGCCGTCGATAGCTGCGCAGGTCTAAGCTACGAATGTCGAGGCCGTCGATCAGCAGACGTCCTGCCTGAAATTCGTAGAAACGCGTCACCAGCTTGATGATGCTCGACTTGCCCGCGCCGGTGTGTCCGACCAGCGCCACGCTCTCGCCAGGACGAATATGCAGCGAAAAGTCTGCGAGCACCTGCTCCTTGTCGCCGTAACGGAACGCGACATGCTCAAAGCGGATGTCGCCGCGCAAGGGCGGCGCCGGCTCCTGGCCGTTCTGGATCACCGCCGGCTCCGCATCGATGAGCGCGAAGATGCGTTCCGTTGCACTCAGCGCCCCCTGAAATTGGCTCCAGAAAGCGGAGAGATTGATCATCGGGAACCAGAACAGGCCGACGCTGTTCATGAACAGGAACCACGCGCCGGCGCTGATCGCACCCAGGTAGGTGTAATAGCCGCCCGCAAAGAGCAACGCCGCCGTGCCTAACCCGGCAAAGAGTTGCAACGTCGGAAAGATCAATGCCAGCACGAAGCCGCGCTTGACATGCACGTCGTAGCTGCGCGCGTTGACGGCGAGAAACTCGTCGTAGATGCCCTGCTCACGGCGGAAGTTCTTGGCGACGCGGATGCCGGTGACCGCTTCCTGAATGCTGGCGTTGACGTCGGCTACAGCTTGCTGGCTGGTGCGCGTGGCGCGTCGCGCCCAGCGCTGAAAGCTGGTCGCCACCACAATTGCCACTGGCGCCAGCAACGCCAAGAGCAGCGTCAATTGCCAGTTGATCGTAAACAGATAAGCCAACAGGATGACAACCAGCAGCAATTGTGAGCCAACCTCGGTAACGAGCACGGCTACGCGGCTGAACTCGTCGGTGTCGGTGGTGATGCGGCTGACAATACGCCCCGATTGATTGCGGTCGAAGAAGCTCATATCGTGGTTCATCACGGCGCGGAAGGCGTCGATACGCATTGCCAGCACTACGTCGCCCAGCAACCTGGCTGTGAGAATTCGGCGCGCCCAGTTGATGGCCCAGTTGGCAACGCCGATCACGATGACGAGCAGCACCAGCGCTGCGGCCACGGCATCGCGATTGGCGGCAGCGCTGGTCACAGCGTTGACGCCCTGCGCCATCAGCACTGGCAACAGGGCGCCGGACAGCGAGAGCAAACTTACCAACGCCATTACAGTAAATAGACGGCGACTTTGTGGACGGAAATAGGCGGCAATGCGCCGGAACAATTCCCGATTGGTGTAGCCACGATCGTAGGCTTCGGCGGTCAGACCCGCACGCATTATTCCCATGCTGAAGGCTCCTTGGTCTAGCGATATGCACCAGACATCGAAAGTTTAGTGTACCGCGCGCTGGGGCTTGGCGCGAAACACTGGCGTTGCACAAAGTGACATGCTCCCCTCGTGTTCGCCGCCGCTGAGGATGAGGCGCCAGCCATGACAGAGCTAGAGCATGCGCATCGCTGCGCTTGGCTTAGCGCACATACTCCTGCACCACCAGTTTGTATTGATAAGCGGGTCGTCTGAAGAGAAATGTCTTGAGCTGACGATAGAGGCGATCTTGTTCTACGTAGCCGGTTTCGTCGTGCAATGTGTAACCATTTTCTACAAGCCACTGCGCCAACGCCTGCTCCACGCCCAGGCCGGCCGTGCGGTCGCGACCGAACTGGAACAGCCAAATGCGCGCTGGCTTGTCGATAGTGATTCTTGCAGTAGTTGGCTCCAATGTTTCGAGCAAGAGCATGGCAGGATAATCCTGTATCGGATCGACGGCAAGGCGTGCAAAATAGTAGTGCAGACCGACATCAGGGGTGGCAATCAGCATATCATTGCCATGCGCATAGCTTACCAGTTCCTGTGTGATCTCGCGCATCGGTACGGCGTAGATGGGATTGTGAAAGTCGGTGGCTGTGAAGTAATTGCCAATGCCGATCACTCTGGCAAAAAGCAATAGACTGACCAGGCTGATCGACCAGCGCAGCGGTAGGGCGGCGGCGCCGATAGCCAGCAGCAATGCAAACAATGGGGCGGCAAAGAGCGTGTGATTGGGAAAGGCAATAAACGGCACAGCGGCAAAGATATAGGTGGTCAGCAATGCCGCACCCAAGAGCGACAGCATCAGCGTGACCAACAACGCCAGCCCCGACCGAAGAAAAGATGAAGCCGAGGGCGTCAGACATGTCTTGACGCCGTTGACGGCGAACACGGCAATGACTGCCGCGCCCACTGCACCGCCCACGCGCCAGGGAAAGAGCGTTTCACCCACACCGATCGAATAGGGCCAGTACATAAGCGCCGCCAACATGCCAATGCCACTGCGCCCCAAATCTGCCTGGGCGCCGCCCTGCAGGATGGTAGCCTGCGCCGCCATCACCGTCAGCCAGGGAAGATAGAAAATCGCTGCAACAAACTGCGCGCCGAGAAACGCAAGGCTCCGTTCACGTTGACGCCCCCAACAGAAAAGCAGAATATTCAGTGAGAATGTAAGCAAGAGCGGCGCCAGATAATCGGTGTATAGCAACATCACAAGCGTCAGCGCATAAGCGGCGATTCTCAGCGGGGTTTGTCGTCTCCACAGCGCCACACTGGTCAGCAACAGCACCAGTGACAGCGTCATCGTGAAGGCGTAGTATTTCTCGAAACGCATATAAAGCAAATAGGTCGGGCTGGTCAGCAGCAACAACGCGCCCAGCACACCTGTATAGCGTGTAAACAACTGGGCGCCCAACCGGAAAGTGAGTGCAAGATTGACGACGCCTGTCATTGCCCACAAGAAGCGAACCGTCCATTCTGACTCGCCAACCAACCGCAGCCACCCGTGCATGATCAGATGCGTCAAGGGCGGATGGAGGTCTGCGCCAGCGCGCAGGTGCGCAACAATATCCGACCAATGCTCGCGTTCGATCAGTATGTTGAAGAACTCGTCTGCAGAAAGACTGAGGTGATCAAGGTTGCTGACAAGCAGGAGTGTAGCAAACAGCAGCAACAACAGCATGACGGCACGGGCATCAAGGCGTTGCCGAAAGTTGCCACTCAGCATAGATGATTCAGCGATCCTTGCGTTGGTTTTCGATAACACAGACGAATAAGCATGGCGCCACACATGATCCACCACAGCGAACCGAAAAGCCCGTATGCGACCTGCACTATCCAATGGGGGACAGATAAGTGGTAAGGGAATATGCCTTCAACAGCGTATAGATAAAACCCGATCAACGCCAATGTTGAAACTGCAGAGTAAGCGATAGTCCATCGCCAGGACGAGACGGTCATGATCATAAACGGTAGAACCCAGAGCAAATACTGCGGAGCAATCCCCAAGTAAACCGTGTAGAACAGCAAGAAGATGACAGTTGCCTGGAATTCGGGAGGCTTGTTGTTTCGATACATCTGAAACAAGGCAACAGCGTACACTGCTAGGAACAGGTAAGCTGACAACGAGATGAGCTGTGAAGTCAGTTCCACCGGGAAACTTTGACCGGTTAGCGGCACGTATATCGAACGCAGCGGCACCATTGCTCCCAAAAGCGCCGCGCCGCGATAGCTAATCAACTCACGAATAACTGCATCTGCGTCACGCGCAAGGAATGGCGAGAGCAGAAGCAGAACCGGGGCAAGTGCAATCATGACGAAGACCGCACGTCGGCTCAAGGTAGGCA
>DMDA01000053.1:19482-35529 GCA_003451595.1 Chloroflexota bacterium
CGCCTGCATCGAGCGAGTGGGGGAGGATGACCGCAAAAATGCCCATAGCACAGCGACGATGCCAACATCCGCCAGAATGATGGGGAGCCTGATTGCGAACGAGAACGAAATGAGCTCCCGCAAATGCGCCCAGCGACTCAGTAGCTCAATTTCAACCCACAGCGGAGGGTATGGATAGATGCCTGGTGTTTGGCCATACAAAGCAAACAAGCCATTTCGGTCAACAACTTCAGCAACAATCCCATAATTCTGAACATCAACGATGTCGTTCGACACAAGACTTGCCAAAATGCGAATGCCAAACGCTACCAGCAACAAAAGCACGAGATAAGCGGTATGTGTGCTGAATCTCATCGCGGCGCCCCATGCTCAATGAATCATTGTCTTGGACTCTTACGGTCTACTGGTTACGCCAAAGCACCAGTCGCAGGCGAAGTAGCGCGTTATACCACCACAGTGAGCCAGCCATGAGCACGTTTGCGGCAGGTGAGTAGTGTTTGCGATAAAAATAGCGCAGGCTGTCGCGGTAATATCGGTTGGCTGTGCGCCGCTCAGGTTCACTCCGTCCACCCAGATGAACGACGGCAAACGTGGGAACATACATCACCTTCCAACCACCCTTGCGCATGCGTAGACACCAGTCATTGTCCTCGAAATAGAGAAAGAACGCATCATCGAGCACGCCGACTTGTTCCATCGTGGCGCGCCGAACGCACATGCAGGCGCCAGAGACCCAGTCAACTTCGATGGGGGAGGCCACAGCCCAGTCGTGAAGCGGGTGGGAGCCAGACAAGCGGCGCAGACCGCGTTTCAGCAAATAGCGTAGCGTGGGGTCGTTGCCAAACGCAAAGGCCTGAGGCGCACCTTCCGACGTGAGCAATCGAGGAGAAAGCGCACCCACTTCAGGATGTTGTGCAAGAAAGATGGGCAGCGCCGCCAGGGTTGAGAATGGAGCAAGCACGTCACTGTTCATTAAGATGATTGCCTCGCCGCGCGCCTGCGCCAGTCCCAGATTGTTGCCGCCAGCAAAGCCCCGGTTGTGTTCACTGCGCACGATTTCAACGTGAGGAAATTCCCGGGCGACCGCTGAGGCCGTGCCATCCTGCGAACCGTTGTCAACGACGATGACCTGCCAACCCGCCACAACAGCGTCCGCCGCAAATTGCCCCAGACATGTCAAAGTCAGTTCGCTGGTGTTATAACTAAGCACAATGACAGATACCGGTGGCGACATATCAGGTGACAACTTGGCGATAGACAGCGAGCGTCCGCTCAGC
Organism: Chloroflexota bacterium; assembly: GCA_003451595.1. GTDB lineage: Bacteria > Chloroflexota > Anaerolineae > Caldilineales > Caldilineaceae > Caldilinea. The sequence goes on from DMDA01000053.1 coordinate 20,760, forward strand.
AAGATGACGCTGCGAATAATGCGCTTCTACACGCATCCGGCCCCGCTTGCTCAGCTCATGGCGGAGTTCGGGGGAGGCCGACAACCGGGCAATGGCGCCTGCCAGTGCAGCCACGTCACCTTCGGGAACAACCAGTCCGGCGTCGCCGATCACCTCTGGAATTGCACCAGAGTCGGAGCCGATGACGGGTATACCACAAGCCATCGCTTCCAACAAAGCCCTGCCGAGTTGCTCTTTCCAGACTGGAGTCGTCCGGCTTGGCAACGCCACCACATCCAGCTGGCACAATAGCCCGGCCACGCGTGCAGGCGGCTGAGCACCGATCAAGTCGATCTGGCCCGCAATGCCCAGGTTGGTCGCAAGTTCCTGCAGTGCCTGGCGCAGAGGTCCCTCCCCGATCAACTGTAGACGCAAGGGGAGATCAGCGTGCTCGGCGCGTACTGTGGCTACTGCCCGCAGCAATACGTCGATGCCCTTTTCCGCTACGAGACGCCCGCTGTAGCCAATGACGAACGGCGCTGCCCCTTCATCGGTGCGCCTGCTCGCTCGATCTGCCGGACAGGGACGGAACGTTTCGGTGTCAACGCCAATGGCCGGGATGACAGGCGTCTCACCCTGAAACCCATAGCGCCGCAACAGGGTTGCTGCTTCGCCATTGGCGCAGAAGATTAGATGGGCGGCGCGCAGTGTCTGGGCGATCACCCAGCGCACACTCCTCGGCTTGGGGCGGTCGAGATTCTGCCAGGTGTGCAACAACAGCCGGGCATCGGGGCGCCAGATGCGCTTTGCCCAGGCGATCTGCAGCGCGCTCAGGCTGTCTGGCTCCTCCTCGGCGTGAATAATGTCAGGCTGAAACTGGCGCAGGTGAAAAGTCAGCGTGCGATAAAAGGCGCGATGTGGGTCAGAGGGCTTCCCGATCATCGGGAGCGCCCGTTGCATATAGCGCCCCTGTGCACTGACCTGACGCACATCGAGCAGGTCATCGCGCCAGTGCGCCGGCAGAATATGGCACAGCTCCACGTCCTGCGCCCGCGCCAGATAGTCCACCTTGCGCTGCATGGTGGCGTCTCGATAGCGCGCGATCAGCAAAACTTTCATCGCAGCGTTCTCCGCGCCAGACAGGGCAGAGCACGCCACAATCTCAACGGCGGTGACGCGCCGGCGGCTTTTTCCAGGTCAAAGATGGCGTCGAGCATGTGCAGGTGGGTGTACACTTCGCGCCGCATGGCGTTGCGTTCAGCCGTCGTCGCCTTGCGCATGGGAGCGTACTGGCGCAAGGTAGGCGTGCTCATGATCTCCAGAATCCGTCGGGCGCGGTGGTGATAGGTGTGCTGCGCCAGCGTGCGCGCCTGACCGGCGCGGGCGATGGCTTCCCGCTCCTGGGGATGCGCAAGATAATAGTCGATCATTGCCACCAGGTCATCATCATCTTGATAGACGACCACCTCTTTGCCCGGTTCAAATAACTCGTCAAAGCCATTCTGCACCGGATCGGTCAACACCAAGGCGCCGGCGGCCGCACCCTCAAAGACGCGCATGGTCACGTCGCCGGCGATGCTAGTGTTAAAGACCATCCTGGACTGACTGTAGATTTCGCCGACCTGAGCTGGCGAATACTGCCGATAAAAGTCATTGGTGACGAAGCGCTCCGCCAGCAACGCGAGCCGGCGTTGGCGCGCGGTCTGGCGATGCGCCCGCGCAATGTTGCCGACAAAGCCCACATCGTAGATACGATCCAGACCCAGATCGCCATGAACGTCGGGCGCCGCCGCCAGGGGCAGCCAGTAGACCTGATCATGCCCCACTGCGCGACGAAACACCGGCACGTAGTCTTTCTGCGCCACAAAGACCACGTCAAAGAAGCGCGCCGCTGCTTCGCGCCAGTGGCCCAAGTGGACGTCGATCAGATAGCAGGCGGTGGGAATGGGCGACGCTTCGATGTCGAGTGGGAAATAGCGGCCGGCCGGGTCGATCCACAGGAAAAAATCCGGACGGGCGTCCATCGACTCGACGATGCGGAGAAGGGAGGGAGTCGCCCCGTAGCTGACGCGACCGTGGTCGCTGACGCCAACAAATCGGACGTCGACGCCGATCGCAGCGAACGCCCGTTCGAGGTGATAGCCGGCGGCAGTGGGAAACCGGCAGTAGCCAAGTGCGACGCGCATGGATTTATCTGGTCTTTGAAGAGCTAACCCATCGATTCTTCAGCGCTTTTAGCTGCTCAAATCGATTGGGGGCATGGCGTCGTCCGAGACTTTTGGCGTTCACCCAGGCGCGATGAAGTGGAAGCAAAAGGAAAAATTGCGCAATGGCCAGGTAGCCACCAGGGGAAATACGAAAATCCTTCTGCACCTTTGCGAGTGCAGCGCGAAGTCCATAATAACGAACTAGATCGTAGAAACCGTAGCTTTCACTATTCAAATAGAGCTTGAGCGTACGTAGTTCCCAACGCCTGATTAACCTCTCTGCTTCAGGTGATCCCGAATAATCATACAGAATCGCACTCATTGCCAAGTGACGGTCTCTTGCTAAATTGAAGTTGATGTCAAGATCATCTTTCCCGAACTTGTGCCAGAATACTTTATTGAACCAGGTGTGCATCACAACGGCGTCGGCTAAGTAGTAACTAGCATCCTTTAACATCGCCCGACCACTATAAATGATTGGGAAGAAGATGTTATCCTTGAATTTCCGCCAGGTTTGCCAATCGACCAGATCGCGCCGAATCACCTGTCGGGACAATACCCAAGCCGCACCTGCCAAATCTTCCAGAGTCTTCAACCCGGGTTCGAGCAGGCGGTCAGTTGAAAAGACACGATCAAGGCTAACTACCTTGCCTGTCCGTGCATCCACAGTAGGAAGATCGCTAAGGATATAACCCACCTGAGGATGCTGTTGGATGATGCCTCGAATGCGTTCCAACCCGCCATCGAGTAACCAGTCGTCATCGGTGAGTACAAAGATGTAATCGCCGCGCGCCTCGCCAAATATCTTCAGATAGTTGTCACACATCCCCAAATTGAATTCGTTGCGATAGTAACGAACACGAGAATCGGCGAGAAAAGGCTTGATTGCATCTTGTGTATGATCCGGTGAGGCGTCATCGCCAACAATCACTTCAAAGTAATCGCCGGGTTGACTTAAGACGCTTTGAACAGCGTGACAAAGGCTTTCCGCACGATTATATGTGGCAATCAATACTGAGAATTGGAGTGTTTGAGATGGATGAGACATGGCTGTCTTGTGAAACAATCCTCATTTTGGCTTCAGAATGGCCGCCATTAGGTAAACATACATTGATTTAACAAACTGAATAGGAAACTTGATTGCATATACTAAAAAGGACACCCTCATCAGGATACGACGCCTGATAAAGTCTGCACCATATCCTTCATTATATAGCGCCCAATAAGCTGCAGGAATGTCGTGATAAACCGTCTTTAACCATGTCTGCAGATGAGAGCCGGTGTGATGAGGATAAATTAGTGAGGGTTCTGCCCTGACCATCATAGAGCCGTTCATGGCAGCATAGCCTGACAGGAAAAGCGGAAATGCCAGGTTGTTTCTGATATGCGGCCAACGAGCAATTGCTTTTCGGACAGTGTGGGTGGCGTAGATATTTGCCGTAATTAACAACATCCACCCTTCCTCCAGGTCAGCACACTCTTGAAATAGCTTCACGCCAGGTAAGGCAAGTTTGTCATTCTGAAACGGGTAGACACGTTCTTGAAGGATTTCCCCTTCATACCCGTTCTGGGTTTGCACATTCAAGTGAAGGTAAGACAACCCAGCTTTCTGGTTACTCCAAAGTTGCTTCAGCACCCAATCTAATGTATCAGCAAGAATGGTATCGTCATCACCTACTACCCATACAAATTCACCTTGCGCCTTTGTGATGCAAAACAGGACATTGCGCACCAGCCCCACGTTTGTCTGCTGGCGCTGAACTTGTAGATTGCCTTGTGACACGGCTTTCCACTTCTCGCAAACCTGGGGCGTTTCATCGGGCGAGGCGTTGTCCGAGACGATCAACTCCACCTCATCCCAGCGCCCATCGATGGCGTTGACGGCCCAGGCGAGTTGTTTGTCCAGCTTCTGCGCCCGATTGTAGGTTGGGATGGCGATGGTGAGCAGTGGCTCTTTCATGGTGTCACCTCAGTCTGCATCCATTCTAGCATCCGCGCAACGCCTTCGTAAGCGCGGACGCGCGGCGTCCAATGAAGCACCTGCCTGGCCCTCGCAACATTGGCCACAAAGACCTTCTGGTCACTGGCGCGTGGTGGCAGGCGCTGCGGATTCAACTGAACGTTCAAGGTCGTCTCCAGAAGCTTCAGTAACTCTAGAATGGAAAGGCTCTGCGCTGCGCCACCACCGATGTTGAAGACCTTCCCCGCCGCCTGGTCAATGTGGGGTGTGGTGCAATCCAGATACAATCGCACCAAGTCATCGACATGGAGCACATCGCGAACTTGCTTGCCATTGCCGGAGATGGTGAACGTATGCTCGCCCGGCTTGCGGGCAGTCTGAAGCGCCTGCAGGCAGAACCAGCCTACCCACCCCTGATCGTACGTCGCGTACTGACGCCCTCCGTACATAGAAGAATGACGAAAGACGACGGTGCGGACGCCGAACATACGGGCGTAGTCCAGCATGTATTGATCGGCGCATCCTTTGGAGCAGCCATAGGGAGACGCAAAGCTGAGCGGGATGCTTTCGTCGAAGCCGTCGGAAAAGTCCGGCGCCAGATAGCGCGTAGGCGTCTCGACGTAGCGCACCCACTCCAGATCCCCATACACCTTGTTCGTCGATGAATAGAGTACGATCGACTCAGGCGAGTGCAGGCGAATAGCTTCCAACACGTTGAGCGAACCCAACGCATTGACCTCAAAATCGAGCCGGGGATTGGCGAGGCTGGTCGTCATGGCCACCTGACCAGCTAGATGAGCAACGACGTCCGGCTTGAACTCAGCGATAAGGCGGGCGACGCCCTCTGCATGGCGCACGTCTTCCTCCGCCATGCGCCACGCCTGTCCGTGGCGTGTCCGCAGCCATTCCAGGTTCTGACGACTGCCCATCCTGCTCAAATTGTCGAGAACGACGACTTCATCGCCCCGTTCCAGACATCGATCAGCCACATTGGCGCCGAGAAATCCGCATCCACCGGTGATTAGCCAGCGCATAGCAGGCGTTCCTCCTTATGTGCTTTCCACCAGGCAATTGTGCGGCTCAACCCTGTCTGCAGGTCATATTGCGGCGACCAGTTCAGCCTGCGCATTGCTGTAGTGTCCGCCTGAGAAAACATCACTTCATGGGGCCGCTGGGGCTTTGCGCCGAAGTCAAGCAGAGTGCGAGAGCCACTGAGTCCATGGATCAGACGCGCCACCTGCTGAATCGACGCGGCGACGCCACTCCCTACGGAATACGTTGCGTATCGCTGCGCACACGGTTCTGTTTGCTCGCCGCTGTAGCACGCCACCAGCCGGGCGAACGCAGCAACGACATCTTGAATATAGATAAAATCTCGCTTTTGCTCGCCGGTCGTCAAAGGAAGACGCTCAACGTTGCATAAACAGCCCACAATGACGTAGGTGATAAATCTGCCCGGGTCGTCATCTTCTCCATACATTGTCTCTAGCGTTACATCGACAAAACAGGTCGTTGAATTGCCAGCCAGCCGTTTCAACCATTGGGAAAAATGATGCTTACTGAGCGCGTACGGGTTGACCTCCGGAGGCAGCGCTGTTCCAGCATTCAAAAAGCAACTCGCCCTTACCCCGACAGCCGCCTCGGCCAGGCGCAGCGACCACGCAACGTTCGTGTCCACCAATCTGCTCAAGGGGCTACCTGCGCAGCCATAGTCGGTCGCAGCGTGCAGCACAGCGTCGATTGGCGCCTGTGCCGCCAGCGCATCCTCGAAGTTCCCTGCGTCGACAAACAGCAGTTGGATATCGTTCAGGACATCGGCCAGGCGGCGCAGCGAACTTTGAGCGCGCACGAGCGCAATCACGCGATGCCCTGCTTCTGTAAAATAGCGAGTCAGGTGGCTGCCCAAAAAGCCCGAAGCGCCGCTAATCACAATGGTTGACATGTTGACGCTCTCGCCACCCTCCCTGCTCTCGCTCTCTCACTTTTCCACTCGAATCGCCCGATCCTGAAGCGCGTACGCAACAAAATGGTGGATCGATTCAACAACGTAACTCAGCATCGCTTCGTCAAGACCGGGGTAGACGCCAATCCAAAAGGTGTTGTTCAGAATGCGATCGGCGTTTGTCAACGCGGCGGCGACCCGGTAAGACTGATGACGATAGGCCGGCTGGCGAATCAAATTGCCACCGAAGAGGAGCCGCGTGGCGATTTTCTGCCGTTCTAAGTAGCGCACCAGCGCGTTGCGTGTGAACGGTGCAGCGTCCGCCACCGTAATCAGGAAGCCGAACCAGCTCGGCTCGGAGAAGGGCGTTGCCTCCGGCAGGATCAAGTGCTCTTGCAGGTCTCTCAGCCCCTGCCGGAGTAGCGCGAAATTCCGCCGCCTCGCATCGATAAACGACGGCAGCTTTGCCAGCTGTGCTACGCCCACTGCCGCCTGCATATCGGTCGCTTTGAGATTGTAGCCGATGTGCGAGTAGGTGTATTTGTGATCGTAGCCGTGCGGCAGATCGCCGAGCTGCCAGTCGAAGCGCTTGCCGCACGTGTTATCCTTGCCCGGTTCACACCAGCAATCGCGTCCCCAGTCGCGGAAAGACTCCACCAGCGTCTTTAGCCTGCCGCTGTTGGTCAGGACGCAGCCGCCCTCGCCCATCGTGATGTGGTGCGCCGGATAGAAGCTCACGGTGGCAAGATCGCCGAAAGTGCCCACTTTCTGGCCCCGATAGGTCGCCCCGACAGCGTCGCAACAATCTTCAATCAGCCAGAGATTGTGGCGCCGCGTAAAGTCAACGACGGCGTCTAGGTCAAAGGGATTGCCCAGAGTGTGCGCAAGCATCACCGCACGCGTCCGTTCAGAAAGCGCCGCTTCCAGTTGCGACGCATCGACGTTGTAGGTCGGGATTGTCACATCCACAAAGACTGGCGTCAGTCGATTCTGGATGATTGGGTTGACCGTCGTCGGAAAACCGGCGGCAACCGTGATCACCTCGTCGCCCGGACGCAGCGCGCGGGCGCCGAGCTTGGGCGAAGTCAGGCAGCTGAGCGCCAGCAGGTTCGCCGAGGAGCCAGAATTCACCAGAATCGCATGGCGCACGCCCATAAAGTGGGCAAACTCGCGCTCAAACTGCGCAGCAAAGCGCCCTGTCGTCAGCCAGAAATCTAGCCCGGCGTCGACCAGGTGCTGCAGTTCGCTGGCGTCAAAGACCCGACCAGAAACGGGCACCGGCGACGTTCCAGGCACAAACGCCTGGGGTGCAAATGCCTCCGCGTAATACTCCGCCACCAGCGCCTTGATCTGGCTGCGCAATTCCTCAGCTCGATTACTCACGGGCAAGAAACTCCTGATACCATGCCACCGTCCGCGTCAGACCTTCCTCCAGCGTGAACAACGGCTTCCAGCCAAGCACGCGGCGCGCTTTGGCGGCGCTCAGATACTGATGACGAATTTCGTTGGCGGCTTCGTTGCGGATGTCGAGCGTCAGGTCCGCACCCATGATGGTCAGGATGGCGCGGACAAGGTCGAGCACGGAAATTTGCAGCTCGTTGGAAAAGTTGAAGGCTTCGCCGCGTAAGTTAGGCTGGCTTGCCAGTCGTTCCGCCAGCAGCATGTACGCAGCCGCGCCATCTTCGACGTAGAAATAATCCCGGATGGAATGCCCGTCGGAACGGATCACCGGGCGCTGTCCGCGCAACACGGCGCGAATCGTTCCCGGCACAATCCGGTTCCAGTTGAGGTCGCCGCCGCCATAGAAGTTTCCGCAACGCGTGATCGTCACCGGCAATCCATAGCTCTTGGCGTACGCGTGGGCGATCAGGTCGGCGCAGGACTTACTGACGTCATAGGGATGCTGCCCCTGCAGCGGCGTCGTTTCATCATACGGCAACACCTCCTGGTCGCCATACGCCTTGTCGGATGATGCGACGACGATCTGCTTGACCAGCGGGCTACGCCGACACGCTTCGAGGAGCGCCCATGTGCCCTGAATGTTTGTCTCGAAGGTCGAGACCGGGTTGCGATTGGCGATCCCCACGATCGTCTGGGCGGCGAGATGGATCACGGTGTCAATTTCGTGTTCGCCCAGGATGCGTTCCAGCAGCGCCTGGTCGCGCACGTCGCCGCGCACAACCTTGACGCTGGCAAGCGCGTTGGTGCGCACCAGTTCGCATTGCGGAATCCAGTCGCGCACCAGGCAGACCACATCCGCCTCAGCCGCCAACAGCCGCTGCACCAGCCAGCCGCCCACCAGCCCGGTGGCGCCGGTCACCAAGACCGGTCGATCTCGCCAGAAACCGCTCATAGCTGCACCTGCCACGGTGCATTGCCGCTCTGCCAAAGCTCTTCCAGATACTGCTTCTCCCGTAATGTGTCCATCGGCTGCCAGAAGCCTTGGTGCTGATACGCCATCAGTTGCCCTGCCTGGGCAAGCCGCTCCAGCGGCGCACGCTCCCAGATCGTTTCGTCGCCATCAATATAGTCGAGCACGGCGCGGTTGAGCACAAAGAACCCTGCATTGATCCACCCCTCCCCAGCCTGCGGTTTTTCGGCAAAGCGCATGACCTGATCGCCCTCGACTTGGATATTGCCAAACCGGGCCGGTGGACGCGCGGCCGTCACCGTTGCCAGGCGGCCATGACGCATATGAAACGCATACAGCGCTCTCAAATCAACATCAGACAAACCGTCGCCATAGGTCATCATAAATGTCTCGTCTGGCAACCACTTGCGTAACCGTAACAGACGGCCGCCCGTCATGGTGTGCGCCCCGGTATCGACCAGATGCACTGTCCAATCATTGTGTGGGCTGTCATGTACGGTCAATTGACCTGTCGCCAGGCTCACGGTAATATCGCTGTTCAGGGCGTAGTAATGCATGAAATACTGCTTGATCATCTCGCCCTTGTAGCCAAGCGCAACGACAAACTCACGGAAGTCATGGGCGGCATACCAACTCATGATGTGCGTCAAGATTGGCCGTCCCCCGATCTCCACCATCGGTTTGGGACGCACCGATGTTTCTTCAGCCAGACGCGTGCCCAGACCACCTGCCAGGATCACGATTCTCATACAGTGTATTCCATGTTTTACATCCGGTCATATCTGCATTGGGTTTCCGGCGGGATTTCATGCCGCTTGCTTGCGCACCAGGCGTAGGATATACGCCAGACGGCTGCGGAACTGTGCTGGCTGCACCAGCGCCGAAAACAGCACGAATCCCAGGAATGCATAGGCAATCTTCCAGGTGACAGCAAGCCAGAGCGGCAACTCGCTGCCAATGATGCGCACCAAAAGCCAGTATAGCGCCAGGGTGAGTCCTGCCCCCAGAACTGGACCTGCAAAAGTGTCCCAGAGCGGCAACCGAAACAGGCGCCTCAGCATCAAGTAGGCGACGAGCAATCCCACCACTGCGGCAAAAACGACAGCAATCGCCATACCGATGGCGCCAGCCGTGTACGCCAGCAGCAGCCCGACGACCGCTAACACCGCAAGTTGCACGAGCGACACCTCGATAATCCGTCGCGGTTGTCCCACGCCGATAAACAGCGCCCCCAGGTTTTCCCACAGCGGACGCATCACAGAGACAAGTAGTAGAATCCGCAAAATCGGGACTACGGGCAACCATTGCGCACCAAAGAGCAGCGGCACCAGATCCGGCGCACTCAAGAACAGCGCAAGCGCAACCGGCGCCGCCACATTCGCTGAAATCCACAACATCATGGTGGAGGAACGTTCCAATCGTGCACGATCGTCCTGCAACTGGCTGTACGTATACACGGCGGCTCGCCCAATCACAGCGTTGAGCAACAGAGCAGGCCATTGTGCGATCCGGAAGGCGCGATCATAATACCCTAACGCCGTCGTGCCAGAAACTGTCCCCAGGATGAAATTGTCGATCTGCGTTACCTGTCCAGCGATAAAGCTGCCAATCCCGGTTGTGGCGCCAAAACGGATGTAGGCTGCCGCCAGATTGGAGCGATATTGCCAGCGTAGCCGAAACAACGGGCGCAACGCATAGAGGATGTAGCCTAGCCCAACCAACTGTGAGAGCGCTGAAAATGTGGCAGCCTGAGCAAGCAGACTATACTGTCCTTCGTTTCTCCATGCCAATAGAAACGCTGGAATGTAGGAGACGGGCATCACCACGCTGCTGATGATACTGCCCGGCTTGAAGTGGAGATTGGTTTCTAGCACGACGCCGAACACAGCCAGAAAGCTCTCCAGGAAAGCCAGGGAAGCCATCACCACCGCAACGATGAGCACGGCTTGTGAATAGCCAAGCGACAGAAGGAACGGCGCGGCTGCCGCTGTCAAAAGCAGACCGCCCAGCCCCAATAGCACGTCCAGCGTGAACAGCGTGCCGACTGTCTCTCCGTTGACGGCTTTTTGTTGCGCAAACGCAAAGTTGAGTCCCAACTTTCCGCGCAACTGAAACAGGCTGTAGAAGAACATCCCCAATGCGAACTCGCCGTAGATTTGCGGCGTGAGCAGTCGCATCAGGAAGATATTGGCTACAAAGCCAAAGGCAAGCGACCAGTAGGAGCTACCCAGCAGCCAGATGCCACCGCGCACGGCACGGAACGCAATCGGTGTCTGTGCATCGCCTGGAGTCTCCGGAGCACCATCGGAAGGAACAGTTGCGGGCGGCGCCGGCTCAACTAATTCGGATTCATGTGGCGGTTGTTCCGACTGCGCTGATGCTGAATCTTCAATCACAAAATGCCGATATCGAGATCATGTATATTACGGTGAATGCTCTCTGCCCCACATCTCCCACGCCCGGACGGGCGTTCCGTGGCATTCTACCACACGCTGGAAAAGCTTCTCCACCACAGTTTTCCCGGGCAACAGTTTTCCCGGGCGTGTAACTACCAGAGCAGTTCCAGCCCATTGGCGGTGAAGGCCTGGCCGGTCTCCGCCGTGCATTGACGCAAGTGCAAGAAGACCTCTGTCACAGCGGAGCCGCCCAAGCGTAGCGATTCTGCCTTGCTATTGAAGGCGCTGCCACCGGCGATAAACTCCTGGCCGTCGCCCGTGCGAATACGGTCATAAGCCTCCGCATTCTACTCCAACCGCCGCCGCACCACAACCCGCATGCTCTCAGGCAACGGCTGCTCCGTTACGAAGATCACATACCCTCCGCCGCCCGCCCCCGACAGTTTCCAGCCCAGGGCGCATTCCTGTTCATCCCCTCGATGGATGGAATGCAGCTTCACACAGATGATTCTCTTCTGATCCGCAAGAATCCACCCGCTCTGCGTCTCTGCGTCATCCGCCTTCTGTATGTCGTCCCTGCATCGACTCTGTGTACTCTGCCAGCACCGTAAACGGCAACGCTGGCGGCAATGGTTTCTTTTCACCCTGGCGCCCGGTGTTGTATGTCACGATCAATTCGCGGCGCGCGCGGGTGATGCCGACGTAGAGGAGTCGCAGTCGCTCTGCCACCAGATCCATGCGCGCTTGCTGTGTGGCGCGCCCTGCAACATATTCGTCGAGCGTGCCCATGTGAAGCTGGCGCAGTTGCGCTTCCGCCTCTGCCGCCAGGTTGAGATTGTCACGCACATACCAGCGCTCGCTGCGATATTGCTCGTCGGGCAATCCGCTGGGAAAGCTGAAGCTGTTGACCGCTGTCAAATAGACGCGGTCCCACTCCAGCCCTTTCGCAGCGTGCATCGTCGCCACTGTCACCACACCCGGCCGGGCGCTGTAGCCCGTGCTCTCCTCGGTGAAGCCCAACAGCCGACGCTTGTTCTGCGCAATGTTCTCCAATTCGCCAGCCAGGTCAGGCAGTCGCCATGTCGGGTTTTCGTTGGCCAGTTTGGCCAACAGCACCGCCAGTCGATGCGTCAGCGCCAGATCGACCGGCTCATCAAAAACGTCGTTGCCGATGGTCAAGAGCAGCTCGTCGACCGGCAGCACGCCCGCGCGGCTCCAACGCTGCAGATCGGCGCGAAACTCCTGTAACAGCCCGCGAAAGCGCTCCATGCCATCCAGCCAGCTCAGGTTGTCAAGAAAATCCCGCTGATCTGGAAAGACAAAGTTCTCTGGCTCGCGCAGCTTGCCCAGCGCCTGCGCAAAGACACGCACCGGTTCCGGCAATTTATCGCTGTTCCTTGCTGGCGCATCTTCGTCCTGCGGCTGCCGACGCCGCGCCCACTGTGGATACCAGACCTCTTCCCACACGCGGCGTAGGAGCACGGACGACTGCGGATCAGCTATGTAGCCGGTGATTGTCGCGAGAATACGCGCCGTGGCGCGCGTGCCAGTATTGGTGCGCAACAGATCATCGTCCGTGACAATGCCATCGCGCTGCAGACGACTGACAATGACTTCGCCGCGTCGATTGTCTGGCGTCAGAATTGCCACCGTCTTGTCTGGATTGTCGGCCACCCACCGCTTCACCGTTGTCGCTATGATATCAAGCTCCTCATCGGGCGACAATGTTTTAGCGTAAAAATGAACCGCCGGCTTGCCTGCCGGCGGATTGGGCTGTGGATCACCCGGCGGCGTCGGCGCAATGAATGGCGCAGTCAACGCCAACGCCCTGTCCAGCGTCGGATGCGCCTCCTGTGACCAGCGGATGAGCGCGTTGGCAACGTCGAGAATGGGCAGGGCGCTGCGCCCAGAGTTTGGCAAATCGTATGCTTGTTCGGGATATGCCTGCAAGAACTTTTGCAGAAAGCGAGTATCTGCGCTGGTAAAGGTGGTGTTGATCGCCTGGTTGGGGTCGCCCACGCGCACCCAGTTGCCGTGCGCCGCCGTCAGCAGCCGCAGCAGCTTCTCCTGCGCCAGGCTCGAGTCTTGCGCTTCGTCTTCGAGGATGTAAGGCCAGCGTTGCTGCAGTCGCGACAGATAACCCTCGTCCGCGCGCAATGCCTGCAGCGCCAGCATGATCAGGTCGTCAAAGTCAACTGCGCCGCGCACTTCCAGGCTGCGTTCATAGATGGCGTAGACATAGATGCCAAAGTCGAGCAGCGGAAACAGCCCCGACTGGCGATCCAGCGATGCACGCAGCTCGCCCGCGCGCGCTGGCAGCTCTTTGGCGACGCGGATGAAGGCGTTTGCCAGGTCGATCGCGTCATCCTGCAGAAAGCGTTCGAAGCTCCGCGGATTTTGCAGAAGTTCGGGTTTGATGAACGGTGCGAATGTATCAGGATGGGTGTGCAGGTAACTCAGAACCGCATCACGCTTGATGTCGTTGGCGGTGCGGTCATCGATGATCTCAAAATCCTCGCTTAGCCCGACCAGCCCCGGACGCTCGCGCACGATGTCGTGCGCCAGCCCGTGCAGCGTGCGCACACGATAGCCGACGCCTGGCAACAGCCCACGCTCCTGACGTAGAAACTGGCCGATGCGCCCACGAAAGTTAGCGACCGCGCTGTTGGTAAAGGTGACGACCAGCACCTCGCGCTCATCGAGATGTCCTTCGGCGGCGAGTCGTTCGACCAGCCGCGCCGCGAGCAAGCTAAGTGTGAAGGTCTTGCCGCTGCCCGGCACGGCGCTGATGCCCATGGGCCCGCCTGTGTATGCCAGAATACGCGCTTGCGCTGGACGCGGGACAAAAGCTGGGTGGGCGCTGTCAGCGGGCGGCGTACTCATGTCTACTCACCCAGAATCTGCACACCCGATGCCGTGGCTTCGGCGACCCACCCCACTACTGTGCGCCCATCTGCCAGGGTCGCCTGTACATACCACCAGGTCAGATTGTCCGCCGCCTGGTTCTCTCCCAATACGATGACGGTCGCGCCCGGCTCCAAGACGCCGATCACATCGCTGCTTGGTTTGCTAAGATAGCCGGGTGTGGCGCGCACGTTGACACGGCTGTTGGTCAGGTTGCGCACGCGTTGCTGCGGGGCAAAACGCGTCGAGGTTCCCGTTGTAACGACAGCTTCATCCGCTGCGACTGCGGTTGGAGTTGGGGTGTAGGGCGGTGGCGTCCACACGACGCCGTTACCCTGCAATTCTGTCAGGCTCAATTGATTCAGCCCCAGCGCCACTCCAATACCGCTACAACTGGCAAGCGCCAGCAGACCAAAACCAACGCCAAAGCCAATCCAGAACAATGAACGTGGTCGCCGCTTAGTCGTTGGCGTTGTTGGCGGCATCGGCGGCATCGGTTGGGATTTATCCAATGTTGAAGGAGATAACTGCATGGCTCACGGCTTCCTTGCTGCGATGCAACACAAAATGAAAACGGCCAGCCTGCGCAGGCTGGCCGATCACATTGGCAAACGCTGGAAACTTAGCGCCAGGTTCCCGTAACGGGGCGCACAAGCGTCACGCTGGCGCAGTTTCGGCGATGTCGCCCAGCACGCGCAAAACCCCGATGGCGTTTCCCTGCATGTCCAGGCTGGAGTGCTGCAAGAGCACGTCGGCGCTACGACCATCTTCCAGGCGGAGCTGCATCTTTTCGTGGCGGTGCAATTCAGTCATCGTCTTGCCAGCGTTAAGTTTGCTGCTCTTGAAGCTGAACCGCAGCGGGCTGACTTTGTGATTGTCGTTCAGCTGGATGAGCTTGACCTCGTCAAGCACAGCGACGGGGTCGTCCTTACCAGCTAGATATAGCATCGCTTTCATGGCGTGGTCGGTCTCCTCTGGTTGGCGTATCCGCCAGTGCACACTGAAACTTGT
>DMDA01000014.1:0-480 GCA_003451595.1 Chloroflexota bacterium
CCTGCTGATTTCCTTGTTGCCGCTGCCCACCCTGGCTGCGCCGGCGCAGCCGCAAAGCCTGCAGCAAGAACCAGCCGGCGCCGATGCCACGCCCCGCGTCTACCTGCCGGCTATCCAGGCTGGCGCGGGCGCGGTGACGGCCATTTCACCGGCGGCCAATACACCCAACCCAACCAGCGTCACCCTGGTAGGCAGCCTGCAAAGCGAGCTGGGCTGCGCTGGCGACTGGGACCCAACTTGCGCCGCCACGTATCTGACCTTCGATGCCCAGGACGACGTCTGGCAGCAGAGCTTCTCCACACCGGCGGGCGCCTACGAGTACAAGGTGGCGCTCAACAACAGTTGGGATGAAAACTACGGCGCCAACGCACAACGCAACGGCGCCAACATCCCGCTCAATCTTGCCGCCGCCACCCCGGTCAAGTTCTATTACGATCACAAATCTAACTGGATCACCGACAACCAGAACAGCATCATCGC
>DMDA01000014.1:713-2578 GCA_003451595.1 Chloroflexota bacterium
CCCAACATCCCGTTTACAGTGCCCGGCCCTGGCGTCGTCACATTCAGCTTCGATGCGACGAGCAAGGTGCTCTCGATCAGCTTCCGCAGCAGTGAGCCTGGCCCGGACAACAACATCGAGTATTTTGGTCTGGGGCATAACTCGCACGATACGCTCTACCGCGTGCCTTTTGGCGCGGTCAACCCTGGCGACACAGTGACGTTGCGTTTCCGCACCTACGCCAACGACGTGACCGGCGTGCGCGTGCGCGTTTGGAACACCACCGCCAACAGCCAGAGTTTCCTTGACATGACGCGCGTGGCCAGCGGCGTCTCCTGCTACGACCCGGCGCAGGCGGACAAGCGCTGCGATTTCTGGCAGGCGGCGATCACGCCTGGCGCCCCAACGACGCTTTACTATCGCTTCATCGTCCAGGATGGCACGGCGACCGCGTACTACGATGACGACGACTTCCGCAACGGCGGTTGGGGGGAGGCGCGACCGAACCTACGCGACAATGGCTACGCCATCACGGTCTTCGACCCAGACTTCCAGCCGATTCCCTGGCTGCAGAACGCTGTCGTCTATCAGATTTTCCCCGATCGCTTCCGCGATGGCCGCGCCAACAACAACCCGACGGGCAATGAACCGCGCTACAGTTTCCCGACCAACCCGCTCGACCAGATCATGGTGAAAAGCTGGGGCGAGCTGCCCGAAGGCTTCTGTCGCGGCTATCAATTCCCGGCGCAGCCTTGCACCGAGCAGCCGCGCGGTCGCGATTACTTTGGCGGCGACCTGCGCGGCATCATGCAGCGACTGCCCTACCTGCAGGCGCTTGGCGTGACCGTGCTTTACCTGAACCCGATCTTCGAGGCCGGCTCCAACCACGCCTACGACACGCAGGATTACTACCAGATCGACAAATTCTTTGGCACGAACAAGGAATTTCAACAACTGGCGCAGCAGGCTGAAAAGCGCGGCATCCGCATCGTGCTTGACGGCGTCTTCAACCACGTCTCATCAGACAGTGCGTACTTTGACCGCTACGGCCACTTCAGCGAAGTCGGTGCATGTGAGAGCGTTGACTCGCCCTATCGCTCGTGGTTCTTCTTCCGACCGCAGGTGGGTGGTCCGTGTGCAGGCCCCAGCGGCCCGAACACGATGACCTACGACGCCTGGTTCGGCTTCGACAGCCTGCCCGTGCTCGACAAGAACAACCCCGACGTGCGCAAGCTGATCTACGCGGACCCGCACGCCGTGGCGCGCTTCTGGCTCAACATGGGCGCCGCCGGCTGGCGCCTGGACGTGATGGGCGATCCTTCCTTCCCGGCAGACTTCTGGCCCGCTTTCCGTGCTGCCGTCAAAGCGACGAAGGAAGACGCGCCGATCATCGGCGAGCTGTGGAAGAAGTTCGAGGTGCTGCCCAAAGTCCTGGGCGACAGCGCCGACACGGCTATGAACTACCGCTTCCGCAACGCCATCCTCGGCTTCTTTGGCAAGGTGGACGACAAAGGCTTCCCGGATGACGGCCAGAGCGACCAGCCGCCGAGCCTCTTCGCCGAAAAGCTGATCTCCGTGCGTGAGGATAACCCAGACGCGTCCTACTACACGATGCTCAACCTGATGGGCAGCCACGACACACAGCGCATCCTGTGGGCGCTGACGCCGGGCAACCGCAACCGTGAGGATCGTGAGTTCAACGCCGCCAATGTCGCCGAGGGCGTCCGCCGCCTGATGCTGGCCGCCGTGGTGCAGATGACGACGCCTGGCGCGCCGACGATCTACTACGGCGACGAGGTCGGACTGACCGGCGACGACGACCCAGATGATCGCCGCACCTTCCCGTGGCAGGGCGCCAGCGCAACGGTGAGCGCCGCAGGGGTGGA
>DMDA01000022.1:0-7929 GCA_003451595.1 Chloroflexota bacterium
TTCAACTCCCAAACGGCCATAGCCGCCATTGTTAGCGCCATCACACCCCATCATAAGTGTTCCAGCCGGCTCTTCCACCATCAAATCGATTTCCGGCGTCTCTGGGAAGTAGTCGGTCGTGAAACTCCATACCGGGCCGCTGATCTGTTGACCATCGCCGGTCGTCGCCGTCACCTGCCAGTAGTAGCGCGTGTTCTCCTCGAAGGTGAAAGGATCGTATGCTGTCCGCGTCAGGCCGGTGACGATGGCTTCATCGGGCGTGGCGTCATCACGCTCAAGATAGATCGTGTAGGTGGCTCCTTGCAAGCGTGGGTCTACTGCCTCCCAGGTCAGATAGCTATTCAGGCTCTGACGCAGGGCGGCGTTTGCCGGGTGCGGTGTGTCAATGGGTGGTCGCCCATGAACCACTGGCAAAAACAAGCGGTGCGGCTCCATGATGAGGGGCAGATAGACGGTGGACGTTGGCTCCGTATGCGGTCGCTCAGGCGCAGGCTCACTGGCGTGCGCGTCCCGGCACACCGTGGTCGTCATCAAGATGCCGAATAGTACACCCCACAGAATTCGTATGGCCTGGCTGTTCATATCGTGGTTGCTGGACTCATCATGGCAAGATTCGTTGCACAGGCGAAGGCTGGAATAGTATACCACCGGCAACAGACAACGCCTCAAACTGATTGATTTCTAGGTTGCAGCGTCATATCGTTCACCAGGAAGTTCCAACGCTTCCAGGAAGATGAACGGCTAACCTAGAGGTCAGTAACGGCTCACACTCAACGCCTCAAACTCAATGGCTGACGTTCAACGCGGTTGGCAGCGTGAAAACGTCGCCAGCTAATGGTTGCCCGGCTGCGTCGAACCCTGGCAGACGCTGCTGCGTGTCGGCGTCATACCAACCGACGATCAGCTGGTATGCACCGACTGGCGTCTCGGTCGGCAACGTGATGTTGACCGGATCGAGCAGATACTCGCCTTCCAGCCACGAGGAGGCAGGACACCCGCCGTCGCAGGGGATCGTGTCCTGCTGCGCCACCAACGCACCGCTGGCATCCAACACCTGTACAAAGCGCACCAACGATTGCAGCGAGGGGCTTGCAGGCTGCCAGACAAGCGTTAGGCTAATCGTCGCGCCCGGTGCAATGGTGATTGCTGACGCAGCATTGACCCCAACCAACCGCACGCTCTCGTCAAAGCTGGCGTCGAGCGGCTGGTCGATGGGCGGCGCCGTCAACACGTGCGGGCGTCCACTGACTGTGATCTCGCCCAGATCAACGCGCGCGACCTCATGGGCGCCATCCATCACCGCCGCCTGCAGCCGATAGTTGCCACTCGCCAGCGTCGGGGCAACCCGCAGCGGCGCCGGTGTGCGCAGCATCTCACCCGCGCGCCACGCTGATGGCGGCCACGCTGCGCCGCCGGGCGTCTCTTGCTCCTCGGCAACAACGCCGCTGCCGTCGGTCAAGGTGATGCGCACCGCGTAGTCCGTCGTGGGCGTGATGGGCGCGTGCAGATAGAGCATCAGCGGCAGCGCCTCACCCGGTGCGATTTCTGTGCGCGGCAAGTCGTAGCCAATGAGCTGGAAATCGTGCGGCATCGACGCATCGTCGAGTATGACCTGCGGCGCAATCTGTGCCCCTGGCCGCAGTGACGGTTGCACCATCACCTCGGCGAGGGAGAGAAAGGCAGTGCGTCGCCCCGCCTGGGTGACCGGATAGATGCGTCCTGTAGCGTCTTCATAGACGCGAAGCTCCAGCCTGTAGCGGCCCGGCAATGTTCCTGGCAGCAAATCGATCACCTGATAGGTGCTGTCCAACACACCCGGTTGACGGTCGCTGATAAGGAGCGCATCGGACTGGCCGACGATATTCCCGACAGCGTCACGCAACACCAGGCTGGTCTTATGTTGGGTGGTTGGCGCGTCCGCCACTGTTGACCAGCGCAGTACAGCCCACAGCGGTTGATCTGCGGGCAGCGCCAGCGCATCCTCTTGCCATGTCCACTGATTCCCACCGCCCAGGTTGACGCCAGTCAGCTGGAACAGATCGCCAAACACTACGCCGGGCAGTGTGCGCTCAGTTGGCGGCAGCGCGAAGTCACGCGCGTTGCCCAACGCATAGCTCGTGTAGGGAATGCCCGCCAGCTGCCCCGTCGTCGGCGTGGTTGCACTGTTGCGCCGTAGCAGGAGCTCGAGCAGCCCTTTCACATCGGCGAAAAGCCAGGAAGTCGCTTGTAGATCAGGGGCATCTGTGGGCCGTAGCACATTGACCAGACGCCTTCCCTGCGTCAGCTGCGTCAGCGCTGCGGCCGCTGTCGCCTCATTCACAGGCAAGGTTGTAAAGGCGCCAGGATCGCGTTGGAAAAAATCGATGGTGTTGAACCTGCCATCGGCCAGCGCCTGTGCATCGATTAAGGGCAGCACCCACAGCGTGTCGGAGGTGTCGCTGGCCGCTAGTGTGCGCGCGAAGTCGGCGTAATCGGTGCGAAACGCGGCGCGGAAGCGCTCGATCGGCGTCCACGCGCCGAAATAGCTGGTCACGCCCACATAGGCCGCAAGCAACAGGAAGGGCAGCGGGAGCCAGCGCAACCACAACCGATAGCGCCGCGGCGCGCGCGTGGTCACCCAGGCCATCGCCAGCATCGGCAACACGTAGACGATCGGCAACATTCCGATCATGCGCAATGAGTGCGGCACGCCTTCGCTTGACAGGATCGCGGGCATCGCCAACAGCAGCAGCCATGCCAGCACAAAAAGCGTTGTCAGCCGGCGCCAATATACGACCGCCAGCCCGCTGCCCAATAGCAGCCAGGTCGCCAGGAGCGGGTCAAGGGCGGGAATCTGCGCCGGATTGTGACGTAGATTTTCGTCCGGCAGCACGCCGAACAGGAGAAAGGTGCGGACGGCGCTCCTGAGCAGCGCCAGCAGGGGATTGTCGCCCGCGTATTGTGTGTTCAGCACCGAGACTTCGAGCGCATGGGCGCCGAAAGCTGTGGGGTGCTGGACAAAATAGAAGAGCAGCGGCAGCGCGCCCAGTAACGCCAGCAACGCCATCACCACCGCCGTCTTCGCCAGCCGCGCGCGGTCGATGGCAAAGCCAGGCGCCAACAACCACGTCGCCGCCACCGTGAAGGCGAAGAGCAGCGGCGCCATCCGTCCTGCCGTGTAGGTGTAGAGTGGCAGGCTCAGCGCCAACCCGCCGAGGCTTGCCAGTCCCCACGGTACGCCGCCCGGTGTCCGCAAATGTCGCCACACCAACCAGAACAGTGCGAAAGCGATGGTCAGCGCCAGCGGCAGCGTGATGGCGCGGAAGCCGACGCGACTCAAGCTGAGGTGCCAGTAGGAGAAGGTGAGAAAGAGCGCAGTCCACGCCGCATACCAGCGCGCCGGTTGGTCGTTCAGCTCGGGTGCAAAGCGAAAGAGTGCGCGCACCATCCAGTAGCTGGTCACCACCGTGGCGGCGCCCACCACCGCCGCCGTCATGCGGAGCGCGTAGGGGGTGGCGCCCAGGCTCTGAAAGGCCAACGCCAGTAGATAGATGAAGAGCGGCTCACGCCCGTTGTTGCGCTCGTAAAAGACGCGCAGATCGCCCGCCAGCAGTGCGCGGCCATCCATGCCGTAGGCTGCTTCGTCGTTATAGAGACCAGGCGGAATGTGGTCAAGCTGCCAGGTGCGCAGGAACAGCGCCACCAGAAACAACAGGACGACAAAGCCAATTTCCAGCCAGAGCGCGCGCTTGCGGCTCCAGCTCAGCGGAGAAGGTCGTTCCTCGCCAGGCTCTGCACCGCCGGATGAAAGGCTATGTACAGCACTGCGTTCGCGAAATGTGCTCATGGCGTACAGTCAACCACGTCGATCTCGGTCAGTTGCACACGGTCGCCCGGCAAGATGAACGTGGCGTGCTCCACTTGCAGATTCTGGCCCGTCTCTTGATCGTACAAGCCGAAGAGCACACGATAGCGCCCAGGCGCCACCCCCGTCAGCGGGATCGCTTGGGCAAAGTCCACCAATTCGCCCGGCTCCCAACGCGTCATCGGGTTGAAGCTATCAAACGGCATCGTGTCGACTTGCGCGACCTTCGTCGCATCATCCAGCGTAGTCACGTGGAGAAAAATTTTGAAGTCGGTGCGCGGCGTGCGGTCGGTGAACCAGTAGAGCCGCATCGTCAGCGCGTCGTCGGCGCAGACGGTTGTCGTCGGCAGGTCTAGTCCAACGAGACGGATGCCTTCAGCGAAATTGGCTTGTGTGGTCAATGGGTAGCGGGCAAAACGTCCGTCCGTCTGCAGGTAGGTGATGAAGGCGCCGATGGCAACACTCAGGCCGATAACCAGCCCAACATCAAGCCACCAGCGACGCCAGGGCAATAGCCACACCAGCCAGATCGCCAGCGCCACGATGGAGATCACATTGGCAGCGCGGCGCAGGTCGTTGTCGCCCAGCGCAGCAACCACGCGATAGTCGCCTGCGGGTAGCTCCGCCGAAACCAACCCGCCAACGCCGCCCGCCGCCACATTGACCGGCGTTCCATCCACCAGCACTTGCCAACCAGGGAAATAGGGGCGATGCAGGCGCAGCGTCCAGGGTTGCGCCGCCCTTACATCTAACACATAACGCACAGGATTCTCGGCGCGCACTTCGAGCTTCTCCGGCGCAACGATGGGTGGCAGGCGCATCGGATCCTCGACAGGGCGGCTGAGCGCCAGCCCCCGATCGTCGATGCTCAACGTGCGCAGCGTGTAGTCGCCAAAGAGTGGATAGCCGATCTGACCGCGTTCCCACATCGCCCGTTGATTGACGCCCGCCTCATCGAAGGCTTCCCAGATCGGCAGGCGCTCAGGACGCAGGTTGGTCAGGCTGAGCCAGGCAAAGAGCATCAGCAGCCCTATCGCCATGATCGGCTGCCAGACGTTGCGTCCACGCCTCAGACGCACCCCTGCAAACAGTGTGCCAAAGAGAATCGCAATGGAAAATGCAATGATTCCGTATAGACGCCAGGGAAATTGAATATAGCGCACAAACGGAACGCGCTGCCAGAAAGGCAGGCTCAGGTCGAGCTGGAGCAGGGCGGTCACACCGAGTACACCAACCCAGAACCAGAGCAGCGGCGGGCGGCGGCGGGCGGCGACCAGACCAATCACGCCAGCGAGGGCAGCCAGCAGCGGCCACAATGCAAACCGAAAGCGTTCGGGGCCAGCATAGAGCGCAACCAGCGAAGTTTGTGCAAAGGTGATGAGTTGCTTGACATTGGCTTCAACGCTGGTGCCGCCGCTGAACATGAATTCGGTGGATTTGGTCAGATTCATCTCCAGCAGTGCGGGCGCCCAGTAGAAGGCGCTCAGGCTGGCGCCCAGGATGAAGGCTCCCGCCACGCGCAACAGCGCCTTCCCGTCGCGTATGACGATTGCCAGCACCGCAGCGTACAGAGCGGCAAGCGGCGCCACAAACAGTGCAGTGGCGTTGTGCCCGAGCAGCGTCAAGGCAACCAGTGCGGCCACGGCCAACCCATCGCCGCGGCGGTGGTTGACAGCATAACGATGCGTCGCCCAAAGCAGCCAGGGCAAAATGGCCCAGGTGAGCGACTCCGAGACAGCGCCGCGCTCGTAGATAACCATGAGCAGATAAGGCGCCAGCAAGTAACAACTTGCCGCCACGAACGCCGCAAAGCGGTTCTTCAACAACGTCACGGTGTAGGCATATGCGCCCCATCCAGCTAGCAGCAAACTCAGGGAAGCCACAGCTTTTGCCGCAGCAATGAACCCCATGCCCGCCTGGTGAAACGCCAGCCCGATATAACTTGCCAACGGCGGATAATATTGAAAGAGGGGTGCTGTATAACCAAAATTCAGGTCAAGCCCGAAACGGGGATAGAAGATGCCATTCTCCCACGCGCTCGCCAACTCATAGATGCGGTGGACGCTCATTAGAAAGTCACCGGGATTGGGGATGCCAGGCGACCACAGCGGGAACAGGATAGCGACGGCGGCGCACGCCAGGAGGAGCAGCGCCAGAAAATCGTACCGTCTTGCCAGAAACCAGGAACGCAACGTTGCTTTTCTATCTCGCCCGACGCCCTGTCAAAGAGCGCCAAAATGACATGTGCTCACCTGAACGGTAAGCACATGACGCCTTGCACGGTTGCTGTAGTGTTGGTTGGTCGGGGAGAGAGGATTTGAACCTCCGACCCCAGCGTCCCAAACGCTGTGCGCTGCCAGACTGCGCTACTCCCCGAAGAGGCCACCAACAAAACAAAGTATATCACCACCTGCGCGCAATCGGCAAAGGCATAGCAGGACGATCAGAAGATATCCACTGTGCCCCCTGCACAAGTTTTCCGATTTTCCTCCCTGACGCTATGATAGAGTGAAATCTTCTTTTATACGTAGATGTCCGACCGGCCCGACTCCTGCGGCCGCCATAGCAACGGGCTTCTGACGTCAACATGTTGTACAAGGACTCAATTATGACCTGGCAAAACTATCTGGAAAGCAATCAGGCTGATTTTGAGGCGCGCTTGCTCGACTTCCTACGCATTCCAAGCATCTCCAGTCTGCCCGAACACGCCAACGACGTGCGCGCGGCGGGTGAGTGGGTGATGGCGCAATTGCAGCGCGCAGGGATGGAGCACATCGAGATGTTGGAGACCGGCGGCCACCCGGTCGTCTATGCCGACTGGCTACACGCGCCGGGTAAGCCAACGGTCATGATCTACGGACATTTTGACACACAGCCGGTCGATCCGCTGGAACTGTGGGACAGCCCGCCCTTCACACCGGTGATCAAGGATGGCCGCGTCTATGCGCGCGGCGCCAGCGATGACAAAGGCAATATGCTGGCGCCTGTGCTGGCGCTGGAGGCCTTGCTCCGGAGCGAGGGCAGGCTCCCGATCAATGTGAAGTGTTTCTTCGAAGGCCAGGAGGAGATCGGCAGCCCAACCCTTCCCACCTTCGTCGCCGCCAACAAAGCGCGCTTCGCCTGCGACTTTGTGTTGAGCGCCGACGGCGGACAGTGGAGCGAGGATCAACCGGCATTGCTCGTTGGGTTGAAAGGACTGGCTGCGCTGCAGATCGACGTTGTCGGGCCAGCGTACGATGTTCATTCCGGGTTGTATGGCGGCGCCATCCAGAACCCGATCCACGCGCTGGCTGCGATCCTGGCCTCGATGCGCGGCGCCGATGGCCGCATCCTGGTCGAGGGCTTCTACGACGACGTTGTGCCGCTCAGCGAGAGCGACCGCGCCGAGATCGCCCGCGTCCCCTACGACCAGGAGGCTGTGCGGCAGAAACTCGGCATCGACGCTTTCTTTGGCGAACCGGGCTACACCACGCTCGAACGTTCGTGGGGCCGTCCAACGCTGGAAGTCAACGGCATCTGGGGGGGCTTTCAAGGCGAGGGGGTCAAGACTGTACTGCCCAGCGAAGCGCACGCCAAGATTACCTGCCGCCTGGTGGCGAACCAACGCCCAGACAAGATCGCTGCGCTCCTGGCCGAACACGTCGCGCGCCACACGCCGCCCGGCGTCAAGGTCACGGTGTCGATCAAAGAAAATGGCGCCATGCCCTATCTGATGGCGGGCAATCATCCAGGCAATGCGGCGGCGCGCGATGTGCTAGTGCAACTCTACGGCAAGGAGCCATTCCTGGCGCGCTCTGGCGGCAGCATCCCGGTGACGGCGATGTTCCTGGAATCGCTGGGCGCGTACACAGTCAGCTTTGGCTTTGGGCTAAACGACGAGCGCCAACACTCGCCCAACGAGTTCTTCCGGTTGGAAAACTTTGTCCGTGGCCAGCAGGCGTACTGCATGTTGTTGCATCGTCTCGCTGCGTAACTCGTGCAGCCTTCAGGCAAGATTCCCTGGCAGACCGCCACCACAGAGCAGCTGGCATCGTCACCTGCGGCCTGCCAAGGATGTTGTCTGTAGATGAGAATGGATGTTGTTC
>DMDA01000022.1:8141-13548 GCA_003451595.1 Chloroflexota bacterium
ATCTGGAATTGCCCGTTTTGCTGCCCGCCATTTTGGAGCAACTGGCAAGGTTGGTGGATTACGACAGCGCCTCGATCATGTTGCTGGAAGAAGAGTGGCTGCGTCCTGTGGCGCAGCGTTCGATCTTTCCCGTCAATGCGGAGCCGCTGACGCTTCGGCTCGACGAACTGGCGCATGTCCAGGCAGCGATTGCGACGCGTCGACCGGTGGTGATCGAGGATACGGCGCGCGACCCGCGCTGGCGCGTGCGTCCTGGCAGCACGGCCATTCGCTGCTGGCTTGGCGCACCGCTGATTGCCCGTGATCGCGTGGTAGGGCTGCTCAACATCAGCCATCACCTGCCAGGCCATTTTGATGCAGCCAGTGTGCAGACTGCTGACGCGTTTGCCGCCTTTGCCGCAATTGCTCTGAACAACGCTGCGCTCCATCAGCAAGTACAGGACGAGTTGTCCGAACGCACACGTGTCGAAGCAGCACTACGACAGGAGCGCGCGCGCTTGGCCGAGCGCATCCAGGAACAAACTTCGGCGTTACGCGCCGCCAACCAGGAGATGGCGC
Organism: Chloroflexota bacterium; assembly: GCA_003451595.1. Lineage (GTDB taxonomy): Bacteria > Chloroflexota > Anaerolineae > Caldilineales > Caldilineaceae > Caldilinea. The sequence continues at coordinate 8,700 of DMDA01000022.1, forward strand.
AGGTCGCGCGTATGAAAGATGAGTTCCTGGCGACCATGAGCCACGAATTGCACACGCCGCTGAATCCCATCATCAACATGACCGCCATTCTGCTCGAAGGCGCCTACGGTGCATTGGATGAACGCCAGCATCGCGCGTTGTCTGTAGTCGCCGACGCCAGCAAACGCCTGATGTCGCTGATCAGCGACGTGCTGGATGTGGCGCGCCTCGAATCGGGCAAAGTGCAATTGCTGGCGCAGGAGATCGATATCGACCATCTGTGTCGCGTTTGCCTGGAGCACACCGTTGCGCCAGAGAAGCATCAGCGCGTCACCTGCACCATTGCCCCTACCGTGACGACGATGATTGCCGACGAACGCAGATTGCGGCAGATTTTGACCAACCTGCTCTCCAATGCCGTGAAGTTTACAGCGGAAGGCGGCGCCATCGGCCTGGATGTGCAATTCGAGGAGACGTGCAACTGCGTGACCTTCACCGTCTGGGACACCGGCATCGGCATCGAGGCCGGCGACCTGCGCAGGCTTTTTCGCCCCTTTGTTCAGCTCGATAGCAGCCTCAGTCGCCGTTACGAAGGCACCGGCCTAGGGTTGACAATTGTGCTCAAGCTGGTGGCGTTGCATGGTGGTAGTCTGACCGTGGAGAGCGGCAAAGGCGGCAGCCGCTTTATCGTGCGCCTTCCGCGCCGCGCTGTGTCGGAAGCCGCGCCTGCGGACGCCGCGTCGCCAACGGCGGAAACCGCGCCTGCGGACGCCGCGTCGCCCTTCATTTTGGTCCTGACTTCTCTCGATCACGCCAGTGACCTGCTTGTCAGTCAGTTACGCGCAATCGGCTATCGCGTCGAGGTGATGCTCCAGGGCACGGAAGGGTTGCCAGTCAGTGCAGAACCCGACTTGATCATCATCAACAACCCACTCCCAGCCGACAATCTCCTACAGACCGCACGAAACATCCGCAAGATCGATCTGCTACGGGCGGCGCCGCTGGTCGTGCTGGCGACGTTGCACCTGCCTGGCGATCGGGACGCCGCGTTGGCGGCGGGGGCCAATGCCTATGCCGTCAACCCGCTCTCACACGCCGAGCTGGAGCAACTGCTGATGCTCTGCCGCAATCAGCCCGATGACACCCGGAAATCTTCGTTCACGGCGCCTGGCGCTGGTCGCTTGCCGGCCGGCGGTTGAAATGCCGTTGCGCGAATCATTGACTTATTGCCAAATGGAGGAAAATCAATGAGTACAGGCAAGTACAGCTCCGAATTGAAAGTGGCGTTTCGACGTCACCCGCTGGATGCGATCTTCAAACCGCGCAATGTGGCGGTGATCGGCGCCACTGAAAAGGAGGACAGCGTAGGGCGCACGCTGCTGTGGAACCTGATCCGCAACCCCTTTGGCGGCACCGTCTTTCCGGTGAACCCCAAACGTAGTAACATCCTGGGCATTCGCGCCTATCCCTCCATTCGTGATGTGCCCGATCAAGTCGATCTGGCGGTCATCGTGACGCCCGCGCCGACGGTGCCAGGCGTGATCGCCGAGTGCGTCGAAGCCGGCGTCAAGGGCGCCATCATTATCTCCGCTGGCTTCAAGGAGACAGGCGAAGCAGGCGCCAGGCTGGAGCAGCAAATTCTGGAGCAGGCGCGCGACGCACAGATGCGCATCATCGGCCCCAACTGCCTGGGCGTCATGAGTCCGCTCACGGGCATCAACGCCACCTTTGCCAAAGGGATGGCGTTGCCGGGCAGCGTCGGTTTCATCAGCCAGAGCGGCGCACTCTGCACGTCCGTCCTCGACTGGAGCCTGCAAGACAATGTCGGCTTCAGCGCATTCGTCTCCATCGGCTCCATGTTGGATGTCGACTGGGCCGACCTGCTCTATTACCTGGGGGACGACCAGCGCACCAAGGCCATCGTGATGTACATGGAGACGATCGGCAATGCCCGGCGCTTCCTATCCGCCGCACGCGAAGTGGCGCTCGCCAAACCCATCATCGTGATCAAGGCCGGGCGCACCGCAGCCGCCGCCAAGGCGGCCGCCTCTCACACTGGTTCGCTGGCAGGCAGCGACGACGTGCTGGAAGCCGCATTCCGGCGCGTCGGCATCCTGCGCGTGGATCGCATCTCGGATATTTTCTACATGGCCGAGGTGCTCTCCAAGCAGCCGCGCGCACAGGGACGAAACCTGACGATCGTCACCAATGCGGGTGGGCCAGGCGTGCTGGCGACTGACGCGCTGATCATGGGTGGCGGCAAGCTCACGGAGATTTCGGAACAGACGATGGCGGAACTCAACGAGTTTCTGCCTTCGGCGTGGAGTCACAACAACCCGATCGACATCCTGGGGGACGCCAGCCCTGAACTCTACGCCAAGACGTTAGCTGTGGCGTCGAAGGATAAGAACGCCGACGGCCTGCTCGTCATCCTCACCCCACAGGATATGACCGACCCGACGCGCACCGCTGAACAGCTACGTCAGGCCGCTGCGTCGCTGGGGCGCAAGCCCGTGCTCGCCAGTTGGATGGGCGGCGCCGATGTGGCCGCCGGCGTCTCGATCCTGAACCGCGCCAGCATCCCAACCTTCCCCTATCCTGACACGGCGGCGCAGGTCTTTAATTACATGTGGCGCTACACCTACAACTTGAAGGGGATTTACGAGACGCCATCGCTGCCTGTCGCCAGCGAAGCCGAGACGATGCACCGCAACCGCGCCCGCCGGCTAATCGACGAGGTGCGCGAAAAAGGGCGCACGATCCTCACTGAATATGAATCTAAGCAAATATTCAACGCCTACGGCATCCCAACGGTCGAGACGCGCCTGGCCGCCACCGCCGACGACGCCGTGAAGGAAGCCCAAGCTATCGGCTATCCAGTCGTGCTTAAGCTCAACTCCGAGACGATCACACACAAATCGGATGTCAAGGGCGTGCAGCTCAACCTGCAAAACGAGGAGGCCGTGCGCACCGCCTTCGAGACGATCCGCGTGGCGGTCACCGAACGGCACGGCGCCCAACACTTCCAGGGCGTCACCGTCCAGCCGATGTTGAAGCTAGAGGGCTACGAGCTGATCATCGGCAGCAGTATCGATGCCCAGTTTGGGCCGGTGCTGCTCTTTGGCACTGGCGGCGTCCTCGTCGAGGTTTATAAGGATCGGGCGCTGGCGCTGCCGCCGCTCAACACAACGCTGGCGCGACGCATGATGGAGCAGACAAAGGTGTGGGAGGCGTTGCAGGGCGTGCGTGGACGCAAGCCGGTAGACACCGAGGCGCTGCAACGGTTGTTGGTGCGCTTCAGTCAGCTTGTCGTCGAACAACGCTGGATCAAAGAGATCGATATCAACCCGCTGCTGGCTTCGCCGGCTCAGATCATTGCACTTGACGCACGTGTAGTGCTCCATGACCCGGAAATCAGCGAGGACGATCTGCCGCGTTCGGCCATTCGCCCCTATCCAGTGCGCTACAGCGCCCCCTTCGTGCTCCACAATGAAGAGGAGGTCGTCATCCGCCCGATTCGCCCCGAAGACGAGCCGATGATGGCGTCCTTCAACCGCACTCTGTCGCCTTACAGCATCTATCTGCGCTATTTCCATCCGGTTTCGCCGGCGCAACTGATGTCGCACGATCAGCTCGCCATGCTCTGCTTCGTTGACTACGACCGTGAGATGGCGCTGGTCGCCGAGCGCAAGGACGAGCGTGGACGCACCCAGATCGTAGGGATGGGCCAGTTGACCAAGCTTCAGGGCACCAACGACGGCGAGTTCGCGATCTTGATCGGCGATCAATATCAGCGCACCGGGCTGGGCACCGAATTGCTCACCCGCCTGATCCAGATTGGACGCGACGAGAAGCTGGATCGCATCGTCGCGGAAATCCTGCCGGAGAATGAGGGCATGCGCCGCGTCTGTCAGAAACTGGGCTTTGAGTTCAGCAAGGTGCCGGGAAGCAATACGATCTTTGCCGAGCTGCCGCTGAAGTAGGCGTGCGTCGCCAGACGCCGTTGCTCACCTTCCCGGCAGCTCAGAGCTGCCGGGAAGGTTGATGACCAACCTGAAGACCAATATTGCAGGATTTCATTGTGATCCTCTCCATGATCGATCATTCCGCCGTTGTGCACCTCAACCTGCTGAGGCATGCTTTAACGCAAGCGAACATGTCGTTCACCCTCCGAGGGGAGTGCCATGAAAGTCCTGATCGTTGCCAAAACCAGAATGGGAGGCGGGGCATGCGTAGGCGCCATTGCGCTGGACGATGGGCGCAGCTTGCGGCTGCTCGATGCGCATGTTGATGCCCACGCTGGCGGTGGGATGCACTACGCCGTGGGGGAGGTGTGGGAGATCGATGTCGCGCCCGCGCCGCGCGTCGTCCCACCCCACACGGAAGATATCCTGGTGCAAAGCAGCCGTCGCCTCGGCAAGATGCACAACCTGGAGCGCTTCATCGAACAGCAGATGCCGCCCGTTGTTGGCAATGTGAAGATGCTCTTCGACGGCAAGCTCCAGCGTACAGGCAGCGGCGCACTCTACGTCGCCGCGTCGAGTGGGCTGCCCGGCTTTAGCACCACCTTCTGGCGCCCGGATCGTCCCCTGCGCCGCCTTGAAACCAGCTATCGCATTCGTTACCTATATCCTGCTGAAGATGGCGACGTCACGCTGGCTTTTGTCGGTTTCCAAGAGCCGCCGCCGGAGCTTCCTGCTGGCGCACTCGTGCGCGTTTCGCTGACGCGGCCCTGGCGCCCCGCGGATCAGCCAGAGGAGGAGCTGCGCTGCTACGCTCAGGTGTCGGGCTGGTTTGAGGCGGTGGACGAGCCGACGCCGCTCGGTGCAGCGACGCCCGTCACCACCGCGCCCGTTACCACCGCGCCCGT
>DMDA01000132.1:0-1081 GCA_003451595.1 Chloroflexota bacterium
TCGGAAGGGGACTAAGACTTTTGTTGATGGCATACAAGAAGCGAACGGGATATGTCGGAAGACAGTGAATCCTCGGAAGGGGACTAAGACATTGTAATCAAAAAAATCAGATTTAATGTGATTTGTAGTGTTAAGTCGGAAGACAGTGAATCCTCGGAAGGGGACTAAGACATTGTTCCAATTATTGTTGCAATCTCAATTTTTCTTTTTAAGTCGGAAGACAGTGAATCCTCGGAAGGGGACTAAGACAATGAAATTAGGAAGGTGGCGGAAGAGCAAATGTTCGTCGGAAGACAGTGAATCCTCGGAAGGGGACTAAGACGGTCTGTCGCTGTCGGCGCATTGGCTGGCATGGTGGCGCCCACGCCAGTCGGAAGACAGTGAATCCTCGGAAGGGGACTAAGACTGACCAGGTTGCTAAAGAGCTTGCTGCTGAAATGGGAATTAGTATGTCGGAAGACAGTGAATCCTCGGAAGGGGACTAAGACAATTTATTTGACAAAGAATTAAACCTAAATTCTTTGGTCGGAAGACAGTGAATCCTCGGAAGGGGACTAAGACTGTATATGTAGTAATTGTAAGAAAAAATATTAGCGCAAATATGCGTCGGAAGACAGTGAATCCTCGGAAGGGGACTAAGACTTCGTTGCGCGGATGGTCATTGACCAGCGGTCTACCGTTCCGTCGGAAGACAGTGAATCCTCGGAAGGGGACTAAGACTTCACCGGTGTGCTCAAACTCCCGCAGGAGAGCACGCTCACGCGTCGGAAGACAGTGAATCCTCGGAAGGGGACTAAGACGCGCAACCTGCGTGCGCTAGGCGTGCGGTTTGAGCTCCGTCGGAAGACAGTGAATCCTCGGAAGGGGACTAAGACGCAGTCCCCTAACGGGGATTGAATGTGCGTTTGTGACCCGTCGGAAGACAGTGAATCCTCGGAAGGGGACTAAGACGCAGCATCATATAGAAAAATGGACTGTACTCAGGATGTCGGAAGACAGTGAATCCTCGGAAGGGGACTAAGACCTATTGCGCCGCGACAGGCGCTGGTTAGATTTCGCCCGTCGGAAGACAGTGAATCCT
>DMDA01000132.1:1341-11758 GCA_003451595.1 Chloroflexota bacterium
CTCGGAAGGGGACTAAGACTCGCGCTCGAATCGCCAACAGTAGCGTATGCCGTCAAAACAGTCGGAAGACAGTGAATCCTCGGAAGGGGACTAAGACCAGAACTGCGTGTTCGCCGGGCAGATACTGACGATCCACCCGGAGTCGGAAGACAGTGAATCCTCGGAAGGGGACTAAGACCAATTGAGCCTCTTCGAATGTTTTGCTTATTACAGAAGGTCGGAAGACAGTGAATCCTCGGAAGGGGACTAAGACAATTTACGCAAAAAAAGCTGGTATGAATCAAACAAGTTATTTGTCGGAAGACAGTGAATCCTCGGAAGGGAGGGAAGGACATAACATAAGGCGTCGAAAAAAGTGGCACGAATTCTGAAACGTGGCAAAAAGGCGGGATAGACCGCCAAAGTGGCCGGGGAGTGACCGGTCAAATAGTCAGAACGCACCTGCTTGGAAACAAGGGGTCAGAAAAGTAGGCAAAAGGCGCACTTTTGGCATTGGTGAGCGAGGACGTGGAGAACGCAGGGCGCGTGAGCAGAGCCGAAGGTGTTTTTGCCTTCGGAAAGGCAGTTGGATCGGCTAGGAACCCTCTGCCGGACAGCGAACCAGGCGCAGCGCCATGCTCAAACCATCCCCCGCCCAGAATCAAAAAGGGGCGCTGGCGCTGCCCGGCAGAGGGTCAGAGCTTCAGCATGTGCGCCGCCTCCCGCTGCGGCAGACGCTCACGAATGCGCCCCAACGCGCGCAGGTTGATGAGCACATAGATGAGCGTGTTGATATTGGCAATCGAACGACCATTGCGCAGGTGCGGGCGCTCGATGCCCAGAGCGAGCGCCTGACTGTTGATGCGTTCGCAGGCGGAGCGCTGGTTGTAGATGCGCTTGAAGTCCTGGCTAGCGCGGTCAAGCTGGTGACGAACCCGAGCGCCGACGCTGGTGGGCAGGCTGGTGATGCAGCCAAGCTGCCTGGCAGCATTGGGGTGATGGATCGGACAAGCGGCGGCGCATTGACCCTGAGCCACAAGCGGACAGCCGTAGCGCCCGACCTCATGAGGGACAAGGCAGTGACTTTTCTGCCAGAAAGTGGAGTTGAGCGGCATGGGCAGCCCCGCCGCACAGAGCGGAAGTCCTTCCGGCGAGAAGGTCTTGCGGTGAGCATCACGGTCAGCCCAGGGAACCGCAGCAAAGCCACCGGCGAGATGGAAGTACTCGTAGACATAGAAGGCGTCATAGGCCTTGTCGAGTGCGCCGAAGCGTGGCTTGCGACCGAGGTTGTTCTCGGTGCGCTGCATGAGGGGAAGAAAGAAGCTCTGGTCGCTCTGGTCGAAAGGTTGCGTGAGGTCGGCCAGGACGACTTCGGCCAGGTCCTCGATCTTGGTGACGACGACGCCGGAGGCATAGCCCCAGTAGTACTCGCCCTTGCTCAGCGGCGGCAGGGGTTCGCTGGCAGGCATCCCCTCGCTGGTTGGGGTGGCGAGAGGTGCAGGGCTGCCAGCGTCGCCGTCACGAGCGGTGGGCGCCGAGTTCTCCCGCCGTTTGCAGCCGAGGCGACAGTCGGGATCACCTTTGGGACGGCGCTCCTTGTTATAGCGGTCACGCACAAAGGTCTTGAGGTTGTTCTCCTTGACCCAGGCAGTGATGTGCTTGGTGTCAAGTGCGATGATGTCGCCAAAGTCGATGTCGGGGTGATATTGACCCGTTTTAATGGAAAGAAAGTTAAGCACCAGTCGCCTTCTGCGCGCAGAAGACGATCGAGTGACGTCGTTCAAATTCGATCGGACTCAGGTAGCCAAGAGCCGAATGGCGACGACGCAGATTGTAGAAGCCCTCGATGTAGAGGAAAATGTCGTCACGCGCCGCCCTGTGCGAAGTGTAGGACTGATCCTCGACAAGTTCGGTCTTAAGCGTTGCCCAGAAGCTCTCCATCAAAGCGTTATCGTAACCGTTGCCGGTGCGACTCATACTGACCTGCACCTGGGCGGCCTGCAAGCGAGCTTGGTCGTCGTGGCTGGCATGCTGGCGGCCACGGTCGGAATGGTGCAGCAATCCGGGCGGAGGCTGGCGCGTGACCAACGCAGCTTCAAGCGCACGCTCGACGAGTTGACTTGTCATGGTTGCATCCATCGTCCACCCAACTACTTTCTGAGAAAAGATGTCCACGACTGCCGCTAGATAGAGCCACCCCTCATCTGTGGGGATGAAGGTACAGCCCGGAAGCGGTCAAGGCGCTTGAGTTCCTGGTCGAGTTGGAGCGGTGTTTGGCGCAGGGGGGGCACCATGTTATCCTGATCCGCAGGAGCATGCCATGCTGCGTGAAGTGAGGCATAGATGCGACGGTGGGCATCATCGAAGCGAAGCGCGATGCGCAATTGGAGCATGCAAATCGCTCGCTGCGCCTGCCCAATCGCCAGTCTCTAGTCGCCTGAATCGTCTAATCCCGACACAGCCATGTACGAACCGACCCTCTCACCCATCACAGGACTCAGCGAAGACGAAGCGCAGCGCCGCCGCCATCAGGGACAGGGCAACGATGCGCAGGTCAAGACAGGCCGCTCCTATGCCCGCATCGTGCGCGACAATGTCTTCACCTTCTTCAACATCGTCCTCTTCGCACTGGCGCTGACTCTGCTCGTGCTGGGCAGCCCGCGAGATGCGCTCTTCACCGGCGCAATCGCGCTCGTCAACGCCGTCATCGCCACCGCGCAGGAAATACGCGCCAAACGCAAGCTCGATGCCATCGCCCTGCTCACGCGTCCGCAAGCAACAGTAATGCGCAGCGGCGCCGAACGCACCATCGACCCTGCCAAAATCGTATTGGGTGACCTTGTGGTGGCCGGCCCTGGCGATCAGATCCTTGTTGATGGCGTCGTTGTCGGTGATGGCGCAGCGGATGTCGACGAGTCGCTGCTCACCGGTGAAGCGGATGCCATCCCCAAACAAGCTGGCGATGCAGTGCTATCAGGCAGTTTTGTCGTCTCCGGTAAAGTGATGTACACAGCGCAAAAAGTCGGTGCGGAGAGCTTCGCCAACCAACTTGCTGCCGGTGCGCGTCAATTCTCGCATCAACTCACGCCGCTTCAGCGCGAAGTGAATCTTGTTGTGCGTATCCTCCTGCTGCTCGTGCTCTATTTTGGCGCGCTGATCACGCTCAACTACTTCTCCGCGCATGGCGGCACGCTGCTAGAAAGCGTGCAGAGCGCTTCCGTTGTCTTTGGGTTGGCGCCATCGAGCCTCTTTTTGATGATTGTCGTGGCGTATGCGTTGGGCGCCATCCGCATCGCCGACAAGGGCGCGTTGGTGCAGCAGTCCAACGCCATCGAGTCGCTGTGTCACGTCGACGTGCTCTGTCTGGACAAGACCGGCACCCTCACCGCCAACCGCATCCGGCTGGAGCGTGTGACGCCGCTGAATGGGTGCACCGAAAGCACTGTGCGCCGGCTGCTTGGCATTTATGCGCGCAGCGTGCCGGCTGCCAATGCCACCGCTGAAGCGATTGCCGCAGCATGTGACGGCGTCGCCCAGGCGCCGAGCGCAAGCGTGCCCTTTTCCTCAGCACGCAAGTGGAGCGCGCTGGCATTCGATGCTCCTGCTGTCGCGGGCGTCTATGTGCTCGGCGCGCCCGAAATGCTGCAGCCAGCGCTGAATGGCGACGTCAGTTGGGAGGAGGAGGCGCGCATCTGGGCGGACGCTGGCCACCGCATTCTGCTCTTTGCGACTGCGCCGACCGACAACTTCGCCGTGCGGGTAGGAGAGGGGGGTGACCTGCCCGCGTCGCTCACACCATTGGCCTTGCTCACCTTCACGGATGAACTGCGGCCAGACGCCCGGCAGACGCTGGCAGGGTTTCGCCAGGCCGGCGTGGCGGTCAAGATCATCTCCGGCGACAACCCTCAAACGGTGGCGGCGCTGGCGCGGCAGGCCGGATTGGCTGACGAGGATGTGCTGCTGCGCCTTGCGACAGGGCCGGCGCTGGCAGCGTTGGACGATACGGCCTTTGCTGCAGCGGTCGCCGAGACTGACATCTTCGGGCGTATCACACCGGCACAGAAGCAGCGCATCGTGCGCACACTGCGTGACCAGGGGCACTACGTCGGCATGACGGGCGACGGCGTCAATGATGTCTTGGCGCTCAAACAGGCCAATCTCAGCATTGCCATGCAAAGTGGCACACCTGCCACGCGCAATGTCGCTGACATCGTGTTGTTGAATGACGCGTTCGCGGCGCTACCTGCAGCCTTGTTGGAAGGCCAGCGCATCATGCACGGCATGGAAGACACGTTGCGGCTTTACCTGACGCGCATCTTTACCCTAGCGATCCTGATTGCGACAATCGCCATGTTGGAAGTCGGCTTTCCCTACACGCCCGCCCAGAACTCGGTGATCTCTATTTTCAGCCTGACCATTCCTGCCTTCTTCCTGGCGCTGTGGGCGCCCACCGGCGCGGTGCCGCATGGCACATTGGTGCGCAAATTGCTTAACTTCGTGCTGCCAGCAACCGTTGTCACCGCAATCTTCGCCATCGCTATCTATCTCTTGTTCATGGGCATGACGCAAGATTGGGGCTACACCCAGCTCGTACTTACCTATATGTCGATTGCCATGGGACTCCTGCTCGTCATCTTTGTGCAACCGCCTACCGAGTTTTGGGTGGGCGGCGACCGCCTTGCCAACGACCGGCGCCCAGCACTGCTAGCGACAACCTTGCTGATCCTAATGATGAGTAGCCCTTACGTCCCGATCCTGCGCGACTTCTTCGGACTTGATCCGCTGCGTGCTCCGCTGGACGTAGTGACGCTTGCTGGCGCCACGCTGGCATGGATGTTCGTCCTCCGCGTGACCTGGAAGCGACGTATCATCGATCGCTATCTTGATGTCGATCTGACGGATGGCGGGGCGCCTCGCTGACGCCTGCCCTCCGTCTCCACTCGCAACATTCCACCTCGACCGCAACGTGCGATCAGCATTACAGTATACGCGGACGCGCTCCTTGATACTGAAGCAATATTTCAATGTCTAATCATTAGCGAGGGAGAAACCTATGAGCGACAAAATTCCAGCAACGCATGTTGACCTGCTTGAAGGTCCGTACTTTGCAGTCCTGACGACGATAGCGCCCACCGGACAGCCTGAAAATACCGTCGTCTGGTGCTCGTGGGATGGCGAGTATGTGCTTGTGAACACTGCAGATGGCCGGCGTAAGCCCAACAATGTGCGCAAGAATCCCAAGGTGGCGTTGACCGTGATCGATCCACAGAACCCTTTCCGCTGGATCGACGTGCGCGGTGAGGTCGAGAGCATCGTGCCTGACCCAGACTATGCCAATATCAACGCGCATGCCAAACTTTACGCGGGCGTGGATGAGTACTACGGTGGCGTTGCGCCTATTGAGTCAAAAGGCAAAGAAGATCGCATCATCTTCAAGATTCGCCCGGATCGCGTCCTGGCCTTCCCGCCGCAGTAAATTGCGACGAATCGCGCATGATTTCGCACATATTGCTTGCGTGATGCGCGTCTAGGGCATATGTGATTCCGACACTCAACACGCAGCATAGTGTGAACGTCTCGGTGTGAACGTCTCGGTGTGAATGTCTCGGTGCGAACGTCTTGACTGTATTCAAAGCGTTTCGATGAGTTGTGGAATTTGCGTTTCCAGCCGCATGGTGTATACTCATTCTTGCCCGTTTGCTGTGGCCGGCCCCAATCCGGCCTTCGGGGGACAGCAGACGGGCATTTTTTTACCCTTCACGCAGCCCCTTCCCGCAGATCATCGGAGTACAGGGGACTAGCTGTTGCTAACCGTGCGCGCCAGTGCAAGCGCGCCCGACAAATCCAACGCTGCGCCTTCACCTTGCAGCGCCGTTGCCGTCGCCGGTGACAGGACGCTATCAAGCTCCGCCAACAGGCGCGCACGGATGCCAAGCTCGAACTCGGTCAGGTGACAATCGTAGCTGCGACAGAGTTGCGAGACGGCGCCGGCAAGACGCGCGGCAGCGACGTATTGTGTCCGCAACGCCGCTGCTGCCGCCAACGCATTGAGCGTCGCAATCATTCCCGTGATCATCTCCAATTCCGCATAGATTGACAGGCACCGATTCAGGTTGCGTTGGGCTGCGACAGGGTCGCCAGCTTCCAGATGCGCCAGTGCCAGGTTGATGTGACTCCACGCCACGCCTTCGCGCACATTCCGCTGATGAAAGATCGCCAGCGCTTCCTCGAAGAGCCTGCCGGCGCGTGCGGCATCTCCATGCGCCAGCACCGTGCGTCCCAGTGCATTGAGCGACACCGCTAGCCCTGTGCGTCCTTGCCCCAGAGCGCGCATCAGCGGGATCGCTTCATCGAGATAGCCTTCCGCGCGTGCATAATCACCCGCGCTCACCATGACAGTGCCCAGTTGGTTGAGCACTGTCGCAACACCCCACCGATCCCCGCGCTGTCGATACAGGTGAAGGCTTGTTTCCAGATGGGTGTTGGCCTCCGTCATATTACCTTGTGTCGAGGCCAGCACGCCGAGCTGAAAGTGCGTCCACGCAATCCACTGGAGGTCACCCACCTGTTGCCATAGCGCCAACCCCGCGCGCAGCGAACGTTCAGCCTGCCCATAATCCGACAACGCATGACAACATTCTCCCAGGCCGACCAGCGCTCGCGCCTGGGCTGCCGGGTCATCCACCGGCTGCGCCAGCGCCAACGTGAGCCAGTCGCGCCCCTGGCGCCATTCGCCATTGAGACGCCAATTGCGGCTTAGTGCTCCTGCCAACCGCACCCCCAACCTGGCATCATGTCCCTCGCGCAGCGTCCACGTCAGCGCCTGGAGGAGATTGCCCTGCTCCAGCGCCAGACGTCGTTGCCAGCTCACCGTGTCACTGCCAAACTGATGAACGTAGGCCTGTTCCGCTAACGCCGTAAAGCAGGTCGCATGGGCATGACGGATGGCGTTCACCTCGCCGGCGATTTCCAACTTCTCGACCAGAAATTGGCGCAACAACCCATGCAGCGAATAACGCACATTCTGGGCGGCGTGCTCTTCCTTTGCTTCGGTTACACGTAACACGGACTTATCGATCAGCGCCGCCAGTTGCACCATCGTCGCTCCGGCAACCTCCAGCGCGGCGGCGCGGGTAAAGCCGCCGTGAAAGACCGCCAGTCGCGGCAGCACGCGCTGTTCCTCTGGCGACAACAGACGCCAGGTGTGGTCGAAGACGGCGCGCAGGCTGCGATGACGCACCGGCGCGCCGCGCTCGGAGAGTGCGAGAAAGTCGAGGCCGCGTTCAATCTCGGCGGCGATCTCCTCTGCCGTCAACATTCGCGCCCAGGAGGCTGCCAGCTCAAGTCCCAGCGGCATTCCCTCCAACAAGGTGCAGATGCGCATCACCGCTGCCTGGTTGGCGGGCGTGAGCGCAAAGTCGGGCGCCACCTGACGGGCGCGTTCGATATAGAGCATCACTGCCTCGGCGGGAAGCTCCTGCCCGTCCACGCCTGTCGCTGTTGTGACCAGCCCGCCGAGTTCCACCAGTGCTTCCGCCGCCAGGCGCAAGCGTTCGGTCGATGTGATCAACAGTTGCACACCGGGTGCACGCGCCACGAGCTGTTGAATTAGTTCAACAGCGGCATCGCCATCATCGCGCAGCAGATGCTCAAAGTTATCCAGGACGAGCAGCAGCGTCTGGCGCCCTAGCAATTCATCCAGTTGTTCCAGCGGTCCACTGTCTCCAGCCAGCGTGACGCCCAACACGCGTGCGATCGCCGTTGGTATCTCAGCCACCTGTTGCACTGCCGCCAGCGAGACAAAGGCTGCGCCATCCGGGAAGCGCTCCGCCAGCCAGTGGGCAATGTGCAAGGCCAATCTTGTCTTGCCGATGCCGCCCGTGCCGACCAACGTCACCAGTCGGCGGTGTTGCTGTATCAGCAATGTCTCCAACAGCGCGCACTCGGCAGCGCGACCGATCAACGGCGTCAGCGGGCGTGGCAGGCGAAGGATCGACGTTGTCGGGTGTGGCGATGCAGTCGCTGCCCCTGACGTCGGCGTTTCAGTCGTGTCCTGAGTTGTGTCCTGAGTTGTGTCCTGAGCCGTGTCCTGAGCCGCCAGCCGCGCTGTATGAATAAACGCCTCGCGTTCATCGGGGGACACGTGCAACGCATCGGCCAGCAACTCCGCCATTTCCCAGGAAGGACGCCTACGTCCACTCTCGAAGAAACGAATGGTTTGCACTGAACAATGCACACGTTCCGCCAGCGCCTCCTGCGTCAGGTCGTGCTGAGCGCGCAGTCGTTTCAGGAGTCGCCCCAGAGGTGTCAACTGTGCGTTTGTTGCTTGTGTCGTCATGCCCTTCCTCAAACGTCACTGTCCCTACATTGTCCACCGTGCGTCACCACTCGTGCATCGCAAGTCATGCGTCAGGAGTGACGTTTGACGTGCGGCTCTGCCCCACCACGCCCAAAGTGTAGCACACGTGTAGCACTTCCTGTAGCACTTTGTTGCTGTTATGCGATGTCAACCTGCGCGTAAATTGAGCCACGTCAAATCATCGATAGATGTACAGTTTCACGGAGGAAAAACGCATGTTGCATAAGACCTATCTCGCCCAGACCATCAATCGCCTGACCAACGGGCAGCAGCGCGGCGATGAGTATCTGGAGCAGTTGCAGGCGGAGATGACCGGCGCTGTGCTGGTGCAGGGCGACCCTGAGTACGACGTGGCGCGTCGCGGTTGGAACCTGAACGTCGATCAGCACCCCGCGGTGATTGCGCTGGTGCAGAGCGCCGCCGATGTCGTGGCGGCTGTACGCTATGCGCGCCAGACCGGGCTGGGGATAGCCATCCAATCGACTGGTCACGGCGTGGCGCGCGCCGCCGACGATGCGCTGTTGATCGTCACTGCCGGGCTACGCAACGTGCAGATCGACGAGGGCATGGCGACCGCACGCGTCGAAGCAGGCGCCGTGTGGGGTGACGTGCTGGCAAAGGCGCAGCGCGCCGGACTGGCGCCATTGCTCGGCTCCTCGCCCAACGTCGGCGTGATGGGCTATACGTTGGGCGGTGGCATGGGCTGGCTGGCGCGTAAATACGGCATGGCGCTCGACAGCGTGCTGGCTTTTGAGGTGGTGACGCCGGACGGACGGCTGGTGCGCGCCAGCGCCCGTGAAAACAGCGAGTTGTTCTGGGGCTTGCGCGGCGGTGGTGGCGCGCTCGGCATCGTCACGGCGATGGAAATCAACCTCTATCCGGTGACAACCGTCTACGGCGGCAATCTTTTCTACCCGGCGTCGCTGGCAAAGGCTGTGCTGACCCGCTATCGCGACTGGGTGCAGACTTTGCCCGACGCCATGACCACGTCGGTCGTTCTCATGAACTACCCACCCATCCCGGCTATACCGGAACCCCTGCGCGGTCAGACAATGGTGATCGTGCGTGGCTGTTACGCTGGCGACGTTGCGGAGGGACAACGGCTGATCGACGAGTGGCGCACCTGGCGCGCGCCGCAGATCGACGCCTTCGGTGTCATGCCCTTCAGTGAAGTCGCGTCCATCAGCATGGACCCGGTCGATCCGATGCCGTCACAACACACCGGCGCCTGGCTTTCCGGCCTATCCGATGACGCTATTGCTGCATTGGTGCGCGGCGGCGTTCCTCAGGATGGCCCATTGCCGTTGGTCTTCATCGAACTCCGGCACGCTGGCGGCGCTATCGCCCGCCATGACAGCGGTGCGTTTAGTCATCGCGACGGCGTCTTCAATCTCTTCATCAACGGGGTGACGCCGACGCCGGAAGCGAGAGCCGCCTTCACGCAGCACACCGATGCGATCAAGGCGCACCTGCAGCCAGTGATGACTGGCGGCGTCTATCTCAACTTCCTGGCTGGTGAGGAGGTGCAACAACGCACCCAGGCTGGCTTTAGCGCAGAAGCCTACGCCAGACTGATTGCGCTCAAGGCTGCCCTCGACCCAACCAATCGGTTGGCATATAGCTACGATATTCGGCCAGCGTAAGCAGCCATTGTTCCATTTCGCCCAGCGCGTCTACTATTTTTCAACTGGTTGGCGACGTTGAGTGGGGCGCCTATGCGGTCGGCGGCGTAAGCCACCATCACAGCAACGAACGATCTGTTCTTGCCGTTGGCGTCTTGCGCCGCCGCGACGGGACGCTGCGCGCAAATCATCGTGCGCGTGGCGCGGGTTCGTGGCGTCGCTGGTTTGCATCAAGGCTGTATGGAGCACCTATTCCGGCATATGGCAGCGCGAAGCATCAGCGCCCGGCATCGTCGAGGGCATCCATCTCATCGGTTTCTTCTTCATAGCGGGCGTCCGCATCGGAGGGTGCGCTCGCCGTAGCGTCAATGGCGCTCCAGGTTACGGTCTCCTCAACCGGCAGGTCGGCGTCGCCAGCGGCTGGAAAGGGTGGCCACCGGCTGGTGATCGAGGCAAT
>DMDA01000132.1:11964-15117 GCA_003451595.1 Chloroflexota bacterium
CCTGATCTTCCAGGCGCGGCGTACTCTGGAGCTGACGATAGATCGTCGCCAAAATGTGGCTGGCCTGTGAGGCGTTGAACTGGTGTCGCAGCCGCGCATCCCCTTTTTCCCACAGTGCGCGCAGCTCGGCGAACTTCCACTCTGCGGTCAGCACACCTTCGCTGGTAAAATTGCCCATCTCGACCAGGACGCCGTTGAAACGCGGCGTTAGCTCTTGCGGGGCGAAGATGGCTGACTTGCCCAGGTAAGTCGTGGTATGACCGGGATCAAACGCATCCGGGCCAACCAGGAACGAGCACGCCGCCAGCAATTGATTATCCTGCATGCGCGCGAGCGCGCCCGCGCGCAGTTTGTTGTAGTCGGCCTGGCTGGTGGCTGCCGCCAGCGTGATCAACGCTTCGGCGCCTTGAAATGCCAGTAGCCGACCCACTTCCGGGAACAGCACATCGCCGCCGATCATGATGCCCAGCGCGCCTGCTTCGGTGTGGATGACCTCCCAGTTCGATCCTGGTTGGCAGAAGCGCTCATCGGCTGCGGACAGAATGACTTTGGCCTGTGTCCCTAGTTGTGCGCCATCTGGCCCAAAGACGACCGTCAGGTTGCGAATGACGCCATCGAAAGGATCAGGCAAATACGCACTGGGCGCCACGAGCGTCACGCTGAATTCCTTTGCCAGGCCACTGAAAAGCTCAACGTATCGTTCCCAGAGCTGCGCTGCAGCAACGTCGAGCAAGCCGGCCATCCCCTTCTGGTAATTCGCCTTGAGCATGCCAGCCGCCCCACCAGCTACGGCGCCTACAAGCTTTTGCCAGGGTGAGGCGCTACGCCGCCGCCCAACATCGGCGCGCAGTAGCAACGAAGAGCGGAAGTCCACCAATAGCGGCGGCGCCAGCATGACGCCCGCCAGTTCGGGAAAGATCACCAGCTGCGCCCGCTTGTTCTCGGCGGCGCGCAGGAAACGGCGCAGTCCCTCGCGGTGTTCATCCAGTGTAACGGGTAAACGCATGCGTTGTTGGACACAAGCGACAGTCAGACGCTCCAAGCAAGGCATCCTTTCATAGACATTGGACTTTGCTGCTCTGGCAAAGCTCATCACGTTCTATGGCGACAAGTCTACCACATTTGTGAAGTGGGGAGATAATGGTATGCATTGGCTGCCAGCTTGTCGATGCAAGTCAAGGCAAAAGACGAATTCGCCCCCAGCCTGCACCTGATTTGACGGCAACGCCAGCCACAGGTACAATGCGCATAGTTTGCTGACAGTGGCCCCATCGTCTAGAGGACTAGGACTCAGCCCTTTCAAGGCTGCGACCGGGGTTCGAATCCCCGTGGGGCTACCAGAACTCCAATATGAAGATTCCAAAAAAGACTCCGCTCACATGAGCGGAGTTTTCTTTGGGAAATGTATTCAGTTGGTTTTTGGCCCATGCCTCATTGCATGTGGGCGCTTTTGTTGTGACGTACTACCCTATCCTGCGCGTCCGTTGCTATAGGTTTGCCGGATTGCAATCGGCTGATGCTGCGCTTTGAGGCGTGCACCCATCGTCTCCAGCCACACGCCTATGCGGTAGAGTGCGCCGCTAAAGTAGCCAGGTTGCGCCTCTAACTGTCCTAATTGCCGTCGCGCCTCCAGCATTTGTTCCACTTTGCGCACACGCGCTTCATACTCTTGCCGTGCAAATACAACATGTCCGTAGTCAAACATCATCCAAACTCCTTTTCTTACAACGATCAGACGTGATGGCGTCCGCTTTGGTTCCCCGGTAAAGTCTGGACCAGCAGTATGTCCACAACCCCGGTTAGCGCCATGACGTGGGCAACGCGCACGCATTCAGGTGCGTTGCCCGGCATATGCCGCTATACAGCATACCTGCAATTGATTGTACTGCATGTGAGAAAATTCACAATAATCGCGTGATTTCTGTAATCGATTTCAAGAAGGGTTGGCCATTTATTTGTAACATGACAACTCTGTCAGTTGTATGATAATGTTATGATGTTCGTCATTGGCTGTAGACAATCGCCACAATCAGGTTGCGACCATGAACGACGCCAGAAGCGATACCGGAGCAGAAACGACAGAGGTGGACGCCAAACTGCGCAGCCACGCTCATCTTGCCAGGCGAGCGGCGTTGGCGTTTGCGCTGTTTGGCAGTTTGTGGATTCTGGCTTCTGATTGGCTGCTGGCGCTGGTTGCACCGGATCTACGCACATTTCTGAGCTGGCAGACCTACAAGGGCTGGTTCTTCATCGCCATCAGCACCCTGATCATCTATGGCGTTCTGGCCCGCACCGAACGCAGGCGCGCTGCCGCCGCCGCTGCATTGGTCACCAACGAGCGGCATTATCGGCTTTTGTTTGCCAGCAACCCCCATCCCATGTGGGTGTACGACCTGGAGACATTGCGTTTCCTGGAAGTCAACGACGCGGCAATTGCCAATTACGGGTACACGCGGGAGGAATTCTGCCGCATGACCCTGTTCGACATTCGACCGGCCGAGGAGGCGGCGCGTTTGCAGGCCGATGTGGTGCGCACCACCAATCCACTGCACTATGCTGGCGAATGGCGTCATCGCAAAAAGAACGGCGAGATCATCACAGTGGAGATCACGTCACATCGCCTGGAATACGCCGGCCGCCCGGCGCGATTGGTGGTGGCCATAGACATCTCCGAGCGCAAACAGGCGGAAACGGCGTTGCGTCTGAGCGAGCAAATATTGGCGCGCGCACAGCAGATCGCACACATCGGTCACTGGCGCTGGGATCTGCTCACCGACACGGTGACGAGTTCTGACGAGCTGAAACGCATCCTGGGCACTGAGGAGGAGCGCGACACACACAATCTGTTCGAGGTTGTGGCGGATATTTTTCACCCGAACGATCGCGCCCGCGCCTTGCAGCATCTTCAAGCGTTCCTTGAGCAGGGCGACACGCACGATGGCGAGTACCGCATCATACGTTCCGATGGCGTTGAGCGCGTGGTCTGGGTGATCCCGGATGAGCGGATCGTGGATGACACGGGAAAAGTTGTGCTGCTCTCCGGCGTGATGCAAGACATCACGGAGCGGAAACAGGCGGAAGCGACGCAACGTCTACAGGCAGCGGCGTTAGCCTCCGCTGCCAATGGCATCATGATCACAAACATTGACGGCG
>DMDA01000132.1:15409-15979 GCA_003451595.1 Chloroflexota bacterium
ACGCCGGTGCCAGATGAACAGGGCCGCATCAGCCACTTTGTCAGCGTCAAGCAAGATATCACGGCGCGCAAGCAAGCCGACGCTGAGCGTGAGCAGCTGCTGAGAAAGACGCAGGCGCAAGCTGAACAGATGGAGCAGATCATGCGGAGTGTGCCAGAGGGCATACTATTGTTAGATATGAATCAGTACATCCTGCTCGCTAATCCCCTGGCGGAGACCTATTTGACGCAACACCTGGCTTCCGCCGAGGTGTTGACGCACGGCCAGCCCCTGACGCACCTGGGCGATTGTCCCCTTGCGCGTTTGCTCGACTCGCCGCCACAAGGCCCCTGGCACACAATCAACGGAGCCGACCGCACCTTCGAGGGCATCGCCTGGCCAGTAACAACGGAGCAAGCAATGGCGGGTTGGGTCATCGTCTTGCGCGATGTCACGACGGCGCGTGCAATCGAGCAGCAATTGCAGCGTCAGGAGCGGCTGGCCGCAATCGGCCAGCTGGCAGCTGGCATTGCCCACGACTTCAACAACATTATGTCGGTCATCTCAGCGTATGCACAGATGTTGATGCAA
>DMDA01000132.1:16243-16659 GCA_003451595.1 Chloroflexota bacterium
CCGGTGGAGCGCCAGCCGGTTGATCTGCTCGCACTGCTCAAGGAGCAAGTCATCCTGCTCCAACAGACGTTGCCCGAAAACATTGAGATTGAGCTGCACGCCGCACAAGGGGATGACGTCCCCTATATCGTCAAAGGGGACCCGACGCGCCTCCAGCAGATGGTAATGAACCTGGCCGTCAATGCGCGCGACGCAAGCGTCGACGGAGGTGTGCTGCGCTTTGAGGTGGCGCACCTACTGGCGCCCCAGGCCAAAGACGCTGCGCCGCCCAACCTGAAGCCTGGCGCCTGGTTGCGCCTTACCGTTGCCGATGCTGGCGTTGGGATGTCACCGGAGATCATGGAGCATATCTTCGAGCCATTCTTCACCACCAAGAGCGCAGGGGAGGGGACAGGACCTGTCTCTTATACACATCT
>DMDA01000042.1:0-8444 GCA_003451595.1 Chloroflexota bacterium
AGATGTGTATAAGAGACAGGTCGTTGAGCGTCATCTCCAGAATAGGCAGGACATGCTCTAGCTGCGCCACGGTGCGTGGGCCGTAGAGCGGCGCGGCAACGCCCAGTTGCTCCTTCACCCACAGCAGGCCAAGCCGCGCCGGTGAGATGCCCGCCGCTTCCGCCATGGCCACGAACTGCTTGCCCGCCGCAATGCCGCGCGCGGTGACGCGCTCGGCGTAGATGCCGCCGCGCAACGCGGCGCGCGAATCCGACGGGAGGGCGCGAGCGTCCTGGTAGCGCCCGACCAGGATGCCCGCTGCCAGCGACCCCCAAGGGAGCAGGCCCAGGCCGTGCTTCAGCGCTAGCGGGGTTAGCTCATTCTCGATGCGGCGGTCGAGCAGGTTGTAGGGCGGCTGCTCCGAGATGAGGCGCGTCCAGCCACGCAGCTCGCTGACCATCAGCGCCTCCATTACCTGCCAGGCGGGGTGCGTTGTCGTGCCGATGTAGCGCACCTTGCCGGCGCGTACGAGCATGTCCAGTGCGTAGAGCGTCTCCTCGATGGGGATTTCGGGAGAGGGGCGGTGCAGTTGATAGAGATCGATGTAGTCGGTCTGGAGGCGGCGTAGTGATGCGTCGCACGCAGCCAGGATGTGGCGTCGCGAATTGCCGCGATCGTTGGGGCCGGGGCCGGTGGGGTAGTGCACCTTGGTGGCGATGACGACGGCATGACGATTGCCGCGCGCCGCCAGCCATCGCCCGATGATGCGTTCGCTCTCACCGCCGGCGTAGCTGTCCGACGTGTCGATCAGATTGATGCCGCCAGCGATGGCGCAATCGAGGATGGCGTGCGCAGTGGTTTCTGGCACGGGGTTGGCAAAGTTGTCCGCGCCCAGTCCTAGCGGCGCCACTTTCAGACCAGAACGGCCCAGTGTGCGATAGTGCATTGATGTCTCCTTACGCCTCAGATTTGAGTTTGGGTGAACTGTCAGTACAATGATTTGAATTGTGCCCGATTTGGCGTCGTCGCCAGCGCGATGCCGTAACGAGAGAATCCCGTCATGCAACAAGTCGCCCGCATTGCCACGCCCCTTTGGAACGCACAGACCGCCGCTTTGTTCAGCGGTCTGCTGATCGTCGACAGCTTTCATTATATCTTTGCCCGACTGCTCCTGCCGCATATTCATCCGACGGCATCGGCGTTTTGGGTGCTGGCGGTCGGCGCACTGGAGGTCACCCTCTTTGCCGGGCTGCGTCGCGAGTTGCATTGGCGGCCGTTGCGCACGCATTTCTGGTTTTTTGCCGCTATTGGCTTCTTGATCGCCGCCTCCACCGTGCTGAGCTACCTGTCGATCGCCTACATCGATCCCGGCACTGCCGCTATGCTTGGCAAGACTGGTGTGATCATCAGCCTCCTCTTGAGCCTGGTGTGGCTGCGCGAACGGCTCAACCGGCTGCAGACCATTGGCGCGGCGCTGGCTGTGTTAGGTGCGCTTGTCATCAGCTTTCATCCCGGCAATGTGATGCAGTGGGGAGCGTTGCTGATCTTGTTGTCGACGTTGCTCTACGCCATCCACACTGCGATTGTGAAACGCTGGGGTGGCGAGATGGCCTTTCTCGATTTCTTTGTCTTTCGTCTGCTCTTTACAACCATCTTTCTCTTCTTCTTTGCGGTTGGCGCAGGACAGCTGCTCTGGCCCGATGGGGTCACGTGGCTGCTGCTGATCTTGACCGGCACGGTGGATGTTGTCATCAGTCGCACCCTCTACTACAAAACGTTGCGCCTCTTTCCCATGAGCATCCACACGATCATCCTGACCCTCAGCCCCGTCGTCGCCATCGGCGTCGCATTACTTCTCTTTGGCGAGTTCCCCGGCGTGCAAGACTTGCTCGGTGGCGCACTGGTGTTGACTGGCGTCGTGATCGTCAATCGCGCCGGCGCGTAAGCGGCGCTGTGCGGCTGAACTGCGTGGAGGCAACGTCATTTTTGCGCGCTGTCCCTACACGCGCTGTCCCTGTGCGCGCTGCCTTGCGCAAATCCGTCACACACGTTTTCTGTGGTATCATCTGCGCATCATGGACGTAAGTACACGGCTTTGGACGCCTGCCCACCCTGCCTTTGTGTCGTTGTTGAACGCACTTGCCGCCGAGACCGACCCGGTCTACATTGTCGGCGGCGTTGTGCGCGATGTGCTGCTGGGTCGCGCCCTCGGGCCGACCGACCTCGACGTGATTGTTGCGCGCAACGCCAATGTCATTGCACGTCGCGTCGCCGACCGGCTGGGGTGGGCCTATTATCCGCTTGACGCCGACCGCGATGTGGCGCGCCTGATTTTTACCGCCAGCAAGACGCCGCTGGTTTGCGATGTCGCCACCATGCGAGGCGGCGACCTGACGACCGACTTGCAGGCGCGCGATTTCACCGTCAATGCCATGGCGATGCGCTGGCAGCGCGGTGCGGCCGGCGACTTAGTCGATCTGGCGGGCGGGCAGACAGACCTGGCGGCGCGGCAGTTGCGTCGTGTCACGCCGTGGGGACTGGCTGAAGACCCGGTGCGCCTGGTGCGCGCTGTGCGGTTGGCTGTGCAGCTCGGTTTCACCATCGAAGTGGAAACCCAGTACCAGATCTTGCGTATCAGCGACACAGTGCGCCTTGCCAGCCCGGAGCGTCTGCGCGACGAACTGTGGAAACTGCTGGGAGCAACTGCGCCTGACCGCTCCATTGAGTTGCTGGCCGCCAACAACCTGCTGCGCCCGCTCTTGCCTGAGGTGGCCGACATGCAAGACGTCGGCCAGAGCGCACCTCATGACGCTGACGTCTACCAGCACACATTACGCGCGATTCGGTACGCGCGGCGCCTGTATGACTGGCTCCAGGGTGACGCGGCCTTAGAAACTTCACCCGCTGGCGCAGAGATTACGGCTGTCTTGGCGCCCTATCTGCCGCGCCTGCGCCAGGTGCTGGCAGCGACGACCTCCGCCGAACGCCGCGCCCTCGATTGGTTGACCTGGCTGGCATTGTGGCATGATGTCGGAAAGCCATCGACGCGCACTGTGGACGACTCCGCTGGCGGCATCGTCCGCTACCGCTTTTTGGGGCATGAGGAAGTTGGCGCCGGGATGGCTGCGCAGCGGCTAGAAGCGCTTAAGTTCAGCCGCGTTGAGGTGGCGTTTGTAGAGGCTGTCATCCGCAGCCATATGCGTCCACATCTGTTGCACAGCTCCTTTGGCGACAAACCGATCAGCCGGCGCGCGTGCTATCGCTTCTTTCGTGATAGCGAGACGCGCCAGACAGATGCTCTGGTTGGGGTGGCGACCGTGTTGCTCGCCCTGGCCGACTACCAGGCGATCTATGCTGTGTCGCCACCCCCTGCCTGGGAAGATTATGTGCAACACATGGGGCAATTGCTTGCCTATGGTCTGGCGCCGGATGGCCTCGCTGAAGCGCGCGCTCCGCTGGTCGATGGGCACACTCTTATGGCCTACTTCGATCTGCCGCCCGGCCGGCAGGTGGGGGTGTTGCTAGAGCAATTGCGCGAAGCACAGGCCGCTGGTGAGATTGCGACCCCAGCGGAAGGATTAGCCTTGGCGGCGCAGTTGCTGGCACAGGATGTGCTGCCGTGAGCGGGCCGCGCATGAAAGCAGAACGAGTCTATGGCTGAACTCTGCCCACATCTGGGTGTTGTCGACCACAACCAGCGACGACAGCCGCCGATCGAGTTTCCCAGCTTTGAGAACCAGTGTCTGGTTGCCGGCGCTGGCGAATTGATCCTGTTGGGCGATCAGGCTTCCTATTGCTTCAGTCAAAGCTATCGGAGTTGTCCGCGTCTGCGTCGCGCCCAGGCTGCAGCAAGTGAGACCGATCTGGAATTTGTACCCCTCCATGCGCATGCCGAGGACGCGTGGACGCCGCCCGCGCTGCCAACGGGCGATCCTGAAGCTGGTTTTACGCCGTTGTTGGGCGTCGAAGCCGAAACCGCAGTGCGCGGAGACCAACGGCGCTGGGCCTGGATCGGCGCCACCCTGA
Source organism: Chloroflexota bacterium (assembly GCA_003451595.1). Classification (GTDB taxonomy): domain Bacteria; phylum Chloroflexota; class Anaerolineae; order Caldilineales; family Caldilineaceae; genus Caldilinea. The sequence goes on from DMDA01000042.1 coordinate 4,006, forward strand.
TCTTTGCTACAATCTTTCTGTGTGGCGGCATGGTCGCCAGCTACACCGGCTGGCAGTGGATCGCACGCAACCTGCCTGCGCGTGCCGCGAACGGCCGCGTTGACACGGTGAGCGCAATCAGCACTGCTCCAGTCATCTTTCTGGTGCAGACGGCGACGCCAGCGCCATCGACGTCGGTAGTGGTGGCCGCGCCAACCGTTCCTATCCTCGTGGCGCCACCGGAGGCAAACGCAGCGCCGGCTTTTCCCGCCGCCGTTACGCCGACGCCGATCGTGCTGGCGCTGCCGCTGTCTGATCCCGTGACCGGCGAAGCAACCCCCGACCTGGCCGCGCTGGCGCCGCCCATCAACGTGGATGCACCGATTCCGACGCGGCGCCCAACCCCGATCTTTGATTTGCCGACCTCGACGCCGCTCAGTGAAGTGCTGCCCACCCCGACGGCCACCGCTACGCCCGTTCCTCTAGGGACACCGGTGATTATCTTCGCTGCTGATGAGCCGGAGCTAAAAGCGGGGCGCTGCACCTTCGTGCGCTGGAATGTGCGCAACGTGCGCGAAGTCTATTATGAAAATCTGCCGATGAGCGGGCAGGGCGAGCGCGAAGAGTGCATCGATGACGAAAGCCAGGTCTATTCGCTGCTTGTGGTCTTTGGCGACGGCTCATCCCAGGTTTACACCACCACCATTACCTACTTGCCGCCCACGCCCACGCCGACAGTTACGCCGAGCTTTACGCCGGAACCGGTGTTGACGCCCACCTGGACGCCAGCGCCGCCTACCGCCACGCCTGCGCCTGTGGTCGATTATGGCGTGGCTCTGACTGTCAACGGTGACAGCGCACTGACATGCAACCCCGGCCAGACATGCGACGCCGGTCTGTTGGTGACGAATGCTGGCAGCGCCATCGACACGCTGATCGTGACGATTGTTCAAGGCGGCGCCTTTGCCGGCCAGCTCTGCCGTCCTGATGGTGTGTGCGCCACCAATGATTTGAATATCCTCAATGTTGGCCCTGGCAACACAGCCTACGTGTCGTTGCGCATCAGTGTACCGGCTGATGCCTCCGGCGGTCAGAGTACGAGCTACACGCTGCTTGCTGCCAGCGGCGGCTCCGGGCGCGCAGTTGTCTCGCAGAGCGTGAACGTCACAGTAACGACGCCATAATTGGGGCAGGATTTGGGCAGGAGGAGCGCCATGTCGGACGATTCGTTGTTGGCGCGCGTGCGGGCTGCGCTTGCACCACGCGATCAGCCGCTGGCACGCGCCATTCCTGATCCTCTTGACGAAGCCAAGGTGCGTCAGGCGGTCAATCAGGCTGCGCGCAGCCGCGTGGCCGCCACCTTGCGCCAATTGCGCGCCGCGCGCGGTCTCTCCTACGACGACATTCGCACACAGACCGGGCTGTCGCAGCAGCTTCTGTATGATGTAGAGTATCGGGATCGGCGCCTGACGCTGGATGAGTTGCGACTGCTGGCGACGTGTTATGGGGTCAGCGCCGATGATGTACTGGGCGTAGACATCGAATCACAGTGGCGAGCGGACAGCGCACTGTAATGTCGGGGAGGATGTGTGGCTCTGGAAGTTGATCTGGCGGTTGCCAAGGTTGGGAAATACGCATCGTCGGAGAGCGGCGACACCGTTGAGGTCGTGGAGCGTCCCCATGGCGGCTTCAGCATTGTTGTCGCGGATGGACAGCGCAGCGGCGCCAGCGCCAAAGCGATCAGCAATCTGGTGGCGCGCAAGGTGATTTCGCTGATCGCCGAGGGTGTGCGCGATGGTGCGGTGGCGCGTGCTGCCCACGACTATTTGCGCACCCAACGCAGCGGCCAGGTCAGCTGTGAATTGACGATCCTCAGTGTGGATATGGCGACGCGCACGCTGGTGCTCAGCCGCAACGCGCGTTGCCCAAGCCTGCTGCGTCGCAGCGGTGAAATCACGTGGTTCGACGTTTCCACCGCTCCGATCGGCATCCACCGTAACACCAAGCCCCAGATCGTCGAAATTGACCTGGCGGCGCATCTGACGTTGATCGTCATCACGGACGGCGTGTGGAGCGCGGGGAGCCTGACCGGAGCGCCCGTGATCGACATGGTCGCGTTGTTGACGGCCGTAGACCCCGAGGACACGGCGGAAGCATCCACGCTGGCGGATGCCATCTTGCGCACTGCCGTCGAGCTGGATCATGGGCGTCCACGCGATGATGCTACAGTGCTTGTGGTCAAGGTGCGTGAGCAGGCCGATGGGGAAGAGGTGCGCCGCCTCAAGATGACGGCCCCGCTGTGAGGCGACGACGCGGCGTGACATTGCATAGCGTGACATTGCATAGCGTGACATTGCATGGCGTGACATTGTGAGGTGACGATGCCCACCGCCAGTTTGATGACGGAAAAGTTGCCTTTGATCAAGGTCGTCGGTGTGAGCGCCAGCGGCAAGTCTACGCTGGTGAGCTGGCTGCGGGCGGCTGGCTGGAACGCTCGCCCGGTCAGTCAGGAGCATAGCGACGTGCAGGACCTCTGGAAGCAGTTTGGTTTTCCGCAGGTTCTGATCTTTCTCGACAATGATCTGTCGGGTCAACGGGCGCGGCGCCCTGATGTGAGTTGGGACGCGCAAAACCTGGAAGCGGAGCGCCGACGACTACGCCACGCCTATGAACACGCTGATCTACGCCTCAACACCAGCACTCTCTCCGTTGAGCAGGTGCGGGAGGTGGTGGCGGCTTTTCTTGGCGCCAGAGCGATCCGCCGTTCCGCCACTGCGTTGCCGCCACTCCCTCGCACGGGCGGTGGCGCTCCAGACTGAACGTGGCGAACCTTAGGTGTTGCGCCTGGCATAGGCGGCGGCCAACTCCGGCTGGCGCGGGCCTTCGACCCACACCTGACCGTCGGCCCAATTTTCTTCTTTCCAGATCGGCACGATCGCTTTCAGGCGCTCGATGGCGTATTGGCACGCCTCAAAACAGCCATCGCCGCGATGGGGCGTCGCTACAGCGATGACAACGCTCGGCTCGCCGATCTCTAGCCGTCCAACGCGATGTAGAATGCTCACTGCTGCTACCTTGGGCCACTGCGCCATGATCTCGTCGCCGATGCGCGCCAGCATAGCTTCGGCCATTTCGGTGTAGGCTTCGTAGTTGAGAAAGTCGGTGCCGCGCACGCCGCTCTCGGTTGACGTTTCCCCGCGCACAATGCCGGCAAAGGTTGTGATCGCTCCACAGTCCGGTCGCGTCACGCGCCGGGCGACTGCATCCAGCGAGAGGGGTTGTGTCGTGATCTCAAAGCGTTTCATGGCTCCTCCTCGAACTTGCGCGGTGGCGCTGTCGCTGCCGCCTGAGACCGGCGGGAAGATCGCCACCTCGTCGCCGTCGCGCAGCACCTGATCGCCTTTGGCGTACTCCTGATTGACTGCGGCGTAGAATGTGCGCTGGCTGATGGTAAGCGCAGGGAAGCGTGCATCGATAGCGGCCAACGCATCGTCGAGCGTGGCGCCAGCGGGCAACTCAAGCGTTTGCTTTGACCAGCCAGCTAACTGTCGTAGTGTGGCAAAGAGTCGAACGTCGATCTGCATACTGCATCCTTCCCTGATTCTACAAACGCGTGTGGTGCGTGGTGATGGTTGCGTGCACCTTATCTGTCCTGCTCGCTTCCCGACTCGCTTCCCGACTCGCTTCCCGACTTGGTCTCGATGGATGCGCCCAATGCTATCGGTGATGGTGTGGCGCGCTGCCAGTCGCCAGACTTGCCGCCGCTTTTCTGGAGCAGGCGAATGTCGCCGATGACCATTTCTTTGTCGAGCGCCTTTGCCATGTCGTAAATCGTCAGTGCTGCAACGCTCACCGCTGTCAGCGCCTCCATTTCCACGCCGGTCTGTCCGTTGCAGCGCACAGTGGCAGTGATCAGCACGCGCGCCGCAACGTCATCGATCTCGAATTCCACCGCCACTTTGCTGAGCAGCAGCGTGTGGCAAAGCGGGATCAGCTCCGGCGTGCGCTTGGCGGCCATGATGCCGGCGATGCGGGCGGCGGCCAATACGTCACCCTTGGGGGCTGTTCCTGCACGAATTGCAGCCAGGGTTGTCGGCGCCATGCGCACCTCGCCTGCAGCAACGGCCGTGCGGGTGGTCACAGCCTTGTCGCCGACATCAACCATCGTCGCATGACCCTGGGCGTCTAGATGAGTTAGATTTGACATAACGTTTATTGCCTTGTCGATGATTCGTTGCGCAACAGGTATGTCCACATTGTCACGCCGACCCAGCCAAATCGCCAATGAGCAGGGCGGTGACGATGCTGCCCGCCGCCAGTACGCCTTCGCCCTGGGGCACTTCCAGCAGAGCATTGGCGGAACGCATACTCAGCAAACGGCTACTTGCCTGGTTGCCCGTGCTTTCGGCAATGAAGCCACCGCGTCCGGCGTGGAGCGTCGCGTCCCAGCGGATGACGGC
>DMDA01000042.1:8738-10546 GCA_003451595.1 Chloroflexota bacterium
GCTTGAGCAGATCGAGGTTGCCCATCGACACACCGCCCGACGTCAGTAGCACATCCGCCGTCTCCAGCCCGCGTTGGATAGCGCCTTCCAGCGCGCCAGGTGAATCGCCCGCGATGCCCAGGTCGATGACTTCGCCGCCAACGGCGGCCACGGCTGCCGACAGCGTTGGTCGGTTGCTGTCGTAAATCTGACCGGGGGCGAGCGCTGCACCTGGTTCAGCCAATTCGTCGCCTGTCGAGAGCACGGCCACGCGCGGCGCCGGGTGTACGCTCACCGTCTGCAAGCCAGCAGTCGCCAGCAACCCAATCTCGGCCGCGCCGAGGCGCACGCCTGCAGGCAACAGCAGCTGCCCGGCTGTGACATCATAGCCGACTGGACGCACGTCGGCGCCCGGCTGCACGCTTGCCCGGATACGCACCACGCGCGCTTCTTTCGTGTAGCCATATAAGGATGACACATCAACCAATTCGGTTTCTTCCACCATTACCACAGCATCAGCACCGGGCGGCAGGGGCGCACCAGTCGTGATATAGGCGACGCTACCTGGCGAGATGGTGAAGTCGGCCACGCGCCCGGCTGTCACTGCGCCGATCACGGGATAGTCGCCCGGTCCATCCGCAGCAACGACAGCGTAGCCATCTTTGACGGAGGCAGAGAAAGGGGGCAGTGGGGTCGTGGCATACACGGTGGTGGCCAGGATGCGGTTTCGCGCTGCCTGCAACGGCAACTGCACGGCGGGCAGTGGCGTGCAGTGCGCTAGAACGATGTCGAGTGCGGCTTCGACAGCCAGCATAGGATAGGTCGACTCACGCATGGGCGGTCAGTGCCTCTGTAATAGGTCAGTGTCGGCAGTGTCAACAGCGTCAACAGCGCCGTCGTTGGTGTACATTACGTCAACGACGCCGGGCGCGTGCGCCAGTGCCTGAGCGGCATTGGGGGTGCACTTGACAAAGAGCAGGTTGAATCCAGTCGCTGGACTTATGAGCGCTACTTCATCGGCAAGATGCTGCATATCGATCCAGCCTGTCAGCTGGCGCCGGTGCGCCTCGGTGTTGGCGCGCAGACGGCGATAGCGCTCGTCGCGCGGATAAGCTGCGAGTTCATCTGTCGATGGACGCTCGATTTCGAGCACAACATTGACCATTTGCGTCGGGTCGTATGCTGACTCATGCACTGACTCGTGCGCCGGGTCGCTGATTGGCGCTCGTGCGCCGACGGTGAGGATGTGGTTCATGGAATTGCCTCCTGAGTGAAACGCGCCAGGCCGACGCCGGCCCGGCCTGAGGGGGCCGCGGGGAGGGGGAGGGCGCTCTGTAATAGCCGATTGGCCAGGGTTGTGCCTTGCACGGCGTGGCTACAACAGGCATAGAGGGCGGCGATTCCGGTGACGTAGGGTGTCGCCATGCTGGTGCCGCTCAGAGCGCGGTAATGGCTGCGATTCTGGCGATCGCGTTCGTAGCCGGAAATGACATCGACGCCAAAGCCCACGATATTCGGCTCTGTCTCTTGTGTGACCGGCGAGACGCCGCTGCCGCTAAAGCCGGCGACATTCAGATCGAAATCGACGGCGCCAACGGAAAGTGTGTTGGCGAAATAAGCAGGGGCGCGCACTTCACCAGGCCCTTCATTGCCGACGGCGGTGATCGGCAGCACGGCGAAGTCATTGGCAAGCATGTCGAGCATCGTCTTCATGCCCTGGCTGACGATCTGATATTCCTGTCGAGAGAGGGTGCGGCGGCTGAAGCCGAGCGACATGTTGACGATAACCGGCTTGCTGCGGTTGGCTTCGATCTCGAACTGCGCCAGCA
>DMDA01000042.1:10764-19478 GCA_003451595.1 Chloroflexota bacterium
TCTACATCGAAGCCGCGACAATCGCGCATCCGCCCGGTGGCGGCGTCGAAGGGGATGTAGCGAAAGTCGATCTCTTTGTGGCGTAGCTCACGATGATCGGCGTCCACGCCGGTGTCCAGCACGCAGACCGTGACGCCCTTGCCCTTGATGCCCAGGCGGTGTGCTTCGGCGACCCCGCTCAACACCGGCCATTGTGGCGCCGCGCCGGGCAGGCGGACATAATCTTTGCCGCGTGTCGGGGTAGGCGCCGAGAGTTCCAGGTTGGGCATGATCAGGTACTCAGGCGTCAGCAATTCCTTGGCCGAGCGTTCGAGCCTGGCGCTGTCGGTCTTGACGACGTAGGCGTCGAGGTAAGGCAACGCTTCGAAGGTATGTTCACGTTCTGGCGCTTCTTCACAAGGCGAGGTCGGCGTTAAACCCAGGTCGGCTAAGCGTTCGCTCATGGTAGGTGTGGGGGCGGCGGCCACCAGCGCAGCGCGCGTTTCAGCAGCGGAGCTGTGCGCGTGCTGGCTTTTGTCGATGCGGGGGGGGCGGCGTAGGGCAACAAATTTCTCGCTCATGCAAAGTCAGTCCAATTCCGTGATGGCAGCGAATCTGGCTGTCTCATTTCATTTTGCCACAGGCATGGCGTGTATTCAAGCGTTCTTGCCTTCGCAACGCGCTTCAAAGTTGACAAGACGCGTTCAGAGATGGCGTCTGGTGTAGAATACGGGACGATATTGGCGCCTGCAATTACAGCAAATGCAAAGGTATTGAGCACAGATGAATTCAGCTTCGATACATGGTATGAGGGGCTTTGGATTGGTGTTGGCAGCGGCAGTCTGTTGGGGGACGACCGGCACGGCGCAGGTATTTGCGCCGGATGGCGCCACACCACTGGCGGTTGGGGCGCTGCGGCTACTGATTGGCGGCAGTGCACTGTTGCTATTCGCAGTGGGGCGGCGGCAGTTGCGCTGGCGCGGATGGCCGCCTGCTGCCACTGCAACGGCGATCGGCGCCATCGCAGGCTATCAACTTTTCTTCTTTGCGGGTGTAGCGCGCACCGGCGTGGCCGTCGGCACGGTGGTCGCCATTGGCGCGGCGCCGGTGTTGGCCGGGGTGATGGGGTTGCTATTTCTGGGAGAACGACCGACGCGGCGTTGGCTGGCGGCGACGCTGCTGGCTGTGATGGGGTGTACATTGCTGATTACAACGGGCAGTAACGTCACAGGCGACGACGTGCGGATCGACCTGGTCGGCGTCATCCTGGCGATTGGCGCCGGCGCCGCATACGCGCTCTACACGATTGCCAGCAAGGACTTGCTACGCGTTCAACCACCCGATGCGGTGACGGCAGTTGCTTTCTTTGGCGGGGCAATGCTGTTGGCGCCGCTGTTTTTCTTCGTCGATCTGACGTGGCTGGCGCAGCCGCAAGGGGTGTTGGTGGCGTTACATCTAGGGTTGGTGACGACGGCGCTGGCGTACATGCTCTATATTCGCGGCTTGCTGACGCTGCCTACGGCGACGGCGGTGACGCTGGCGCTGGCGGAGCCATTGACGGCAGCGTTGTTGGGCACGCTCGTCCTTGGCGAGCGGCTGAGCGTGCCCGCGCAGGTGGGGATGGCGCTGGTCTTTGCCGGGCTGATTGTGTTGACAACAAGTGTGCGACGGCGTCAAGTCGCCGTCGCACCAACTACCAAACCTACACTTCACCGATAATCATTTGCAGGTTTCTTATGGTGCGACTGCTTGGCGTGGGGTTGTTGGCTGCTCTGTTTTTTAGCAGCACCTTCATTCTCAACCGGGCGATGAGCCTGGAGGGTGGGCACTGGGTCTGGTCGGCGGCGTTGCGCTACGTGTGGATGAGCGCCTTTCTGATCGCTGGGCCGCTGGTGATCGGGCGCGTCCGGCTGTTGCTTGATGCCTTGCGCCTGCTTCGCTCCTACTGGCGTTTCTGGCTGATGGCGGGCACGATTGGCTTTGGCGTTTTCTACGCGGGCGTCACCTTTGCGGCTTCGTATGCGCCGGCGTGGGTGGTGGCGACGACGTGGCAGATTACCGTGCTGGCTTCCCCGTTGGTGTTGCTGGCGTATGGGCGCCGCGTCCCACTGCGCGGCGTGATGTTTACCGCACTGATCTTCCTGGGGATTGTGCTGGTCAATGTTGGTCAGGTGGAGGCGGCGGACTGGAGCATCGTTTGGCGGGGCGCGCTGCCGGTGATGATCGCAGCATTTGCCTATCCTGCCGGTCTGCAGATGGTCTGGGAAGCGCGCGCTGGCGGCCATACCTGGCTGCCCCATATCGTTGCCCCGGTGCTAGACGACAGCTTTGCGCGCGTATTGCTGCTGACGCTTGGCTCGCTGCCGTTCTGGCTGGTTGCTCTGATCGTGACGCAGCCGCCGCCCCCAACTGCTGGACAGTGGCTGAGCACAGCGTTTGTGGCGTTGCTCTCTGGGGTGATTGCCACCAGTCTTTTTGTCTATGCCCGTCATCAGGCGCGCAACGCCTATGAATTGGCGGCAGTGGACGCAACTCAAGCGGGTGAGGTGCTTTTTGCACTGGTCGGCGATGTGCTGCTATTGGGCGGCGCGCTACCTGATCCGCTGGCGTTCAGTGGTATTGGGTTGACGATCCTGGGATTGGTGCTGTACTTGCTGGCGCAAGGCAAGCCACGCGCGACTTGAGAGTCTGTTTGATGCTTCCCTGCTTTTGGCGTTACTTACCGTCAGAGGTGGTAATCTGTAGTTTTTCGTGTAGCCAAATCAAGCAATTCATGCAAAACACCTCGCGCTAAATCAACCAAAAACCAACGCTCCACCAACGCCTGACCGTGTCGCGCCAGGCGTTGCCATAGCTCATCATCCTTATAGAGACGCACGACTGCCGCAGCAAAGTCAGCAGGCGTGGCCGCGATCAGGGCATCCACGTCAGGGCGGGCGTGGATGCCTTCGGCAGCAATGGGCGTCATGACGACGGGCAGGCCGTAGCCCATCGCCTCCAGTACTTTACCTTTGACGCCAGCGCCAAAGCGCAGCGGCGCAATCGCTATACGGCTGGCAGCATAAAAGGGCGCCAGGTCGGGCACATGCCCGGTGACGATCACATCGGGCGCCGCCAACGCGCTCACTTCGGCCACCGGCAGCCCAACCAGTCGGACGACTGCGTCCGGCAGATGTGGTCGCACCTGTGGCCAGATGTCGGCGACAAAGTGTTGCGCTGCATCGCGATTGGGCATGTGCACGAAGTTGCCGACAAAGAGCAGGTCGCGGCGTCCTGCTGCACCACCTGACGCGGGCATGACGGTATGGATGTTGGAGAGCACGCGCACCTGGGCGGTGGGGCATAGGCGCTGGAGGAGTTCCGCTTCTTCGGGGGTCACCACCAATGTATAGTCAGCGGCGGCAGCGGTCTGGAGCTGACGCGCTTGCACGGTGCGCGCTTGCTGGAGCAGGGCCTCATTGCGGCGAAGTCGAGCCGCGCGCAACATGCTGACGAAAGTGAGTTCGATGGTGTCGAAAACAATGGTGGCGTTGGGAACGCGGCGACGCAGTTCGGTCATAAAAGTGGGCGTCGATGGCACAAGCGCCAGGAGAATCACATCGAAATCAGCGGCGACGGTGTCCAGGTAGGTCAACGGTGAGATCGGGCCAACCGCCTCAACATGGTTAGCGGCCAACAACGCACGCGCCTCGTCAAGCCGTGCGGTATAGGCAGGATGAAAGACATGGCCGGTAGCGAGATTGGTGACACTCCACCCCAGATCGAGCACAGCCTGCATGATGCGCAGACTACGCAGCGACGCGCCATCCAGATCGGGCAGTGGAAACGTATGTGTGATTGCGAGAAGTCGGTGTGTCACTTGACGGAATCCCCAAATGCTCGTATAGTGCGACGATGGTCTACACAGTGGCGTGGAACCGCTATGTGTCCACGAAATGGTTGACAATGACACCACTGTATCATGCGCTTCAGGAAAAGGAGAAGTGAAAAATGAGTGAGCGCGTTACCGGCGTCGTCAAATGGTTCAATGACGCTAAGGGCTACGGGTTTATCTCGCCGGATGGCGGCGGAGAAGATGTATTTGTGCATTTTTCGGCAGTTGCCGGCAATGGCTTCAAGAGTCTGGCTGAGGGGCAGCGAGTCGAGTTTACGATTGAACAAGGAGCAAAAGGCGTGGCGGCATCGAACGTAGTCAAACTAGGCGGCGTAGCTTAATGAACGGGAAGAATCTGGTCGTCGCCGACAACACAGTGGTGCGAATCGAGTATTCGCTGACGTTGCAAGATGGAGAAGTGATTGACAGTTCCGCCGAAGATGGCCCCCTTGAGTTCCTGCAAGGTGCACAAGAGATCATCCCTGGTCTAGAAGCTGCGCTATACGGCATGAGCGTGGGTGAACGCAAGGAAGTCGTCGTGACGCCCGACCTCGCCTATGGCGAGTATGATCCAGACGATTACCAGGTGCTGCCATTGGATGCTTTCGAGGAAGGCGTCGAGTTGGAGCCTGGGATGGAGATCGAATTTGTCGACGAGGAAAGCGGGGAGCCGATCACCGGCTATATTAGCGAGATTCAACCGAACGCGGTTGTGATTGACTTTAATCACTGGCTGGCGGGTGAGACGCTGCATTTCGATGTCAAGGTGGTTGGCATCCGGCCTGCCCTGCCCGATGAGGTCGCGCATGGGCACGCACACAGTGGAGATCACCATCATTGATAGAAAATCGCCTTGTCCAGAAGGCGTTAGCGGTTTCTGGACAAGGCGTCGCACAGTAGGAGGCCAGTAGAAGAAACAAAAAGACGCCGGTGCGCTGGCGTCTTTTTTGTTCAATCTGCTTCCATGCGTGAAGCGGATTATGCCTTTTTCTTCAAGACTGGCAGGCCATTCTTACTTTCACTGGCTTCATAGCCAGCGGGCAAGGCTTCCAGCGCGCCATCTTTCACTTCTTTGGCAAAAAAGTAGATGGTTTGTTCTTTGCCATTTTTCAGTGTCGTCACGCGAGCGTGTAGGTAGTAGGTGTTGCCCTTCGAATTCGTATACGCGAACGCACTCATGGTTTTTGTCTCCTTTACACAATACGTTCCCAAGGATCCAGCCAACGGTATGAGAAAGCCGGCTGGTCAGGCAAGCGAACGATGCAAGCAGCCTGAACGAAACTCATTCTAGCATGACATCTCCAGAGAGGAAAGCTCCTGCTGCTCTGGAAATCAGACGAAAGCGCGACATCTTTTCGCCGTGCTAGCTGAACGCACGGCATTTTAGCTTTCTGGCGGCAGCAAATACGCATTCTCACGTAGAAATTGCACGAAGACGGGCTGGTTAGGGGCATAGAGATCGCTCTCGGCAGGGTCATGACGCACAGCCAAGATTCGCTGTCCATTGACCACGACGTCGTACTCGGCCAGGCTGCCCAGATACGAGGTGCGCGCAATGACGCCCTGCCATGTCGGCGCGGCATTGTCCGGCCGGTTAGCAAAAATGCGAATCGACTCCGGACGCACCATCAACAACGCCTGGCTGTTGGCCGTCGTGGCCGCCGACGCCTCGCCAGCGGCTTCGAGCGTCTGGTCGAGAATGCGGATGCGCCAGCCTGTCCCGCTACGCTCGAGGACTTGCGCTGGCAGGAAGTTGGCGCGACCGATGAAGTCAGCGACAAAACGATTGTGCGGTCGTCGGTAGATTTCCAGGGCTGTGCCGATCTGCTGGACGCGCCCGCGATGCATCACGACAATCTGATCGGAGAGCACCATCGCCTCATCCTGGTCGTGGGTGACATAGACGCTGGTGATGCCTAACTCCTGTTGAATGCGCCGAATCTCGGTGCGCATCTGCACGCGTAACTTGGCGTCGAGGTTGCTCAGCGGTTCGTCGAAGAGCAGTACCTTCGGCTCCATCACCAGGGCGCGCGCCAACGCAACACGCTGCTGTTGCCCGCCGCTCAACTGATTGGGCGCCCGGTTTTCCAGACCGGTCAGCTCGGTCAACTCCATGACCGCACCGACCTTGCGCCGCAGCTCCTGGCCGCCCAACTTCTTGATCTTGAGGCCGTAGGCGATGTTTTCGTAGACGTTCAGATGCGGAAAGATTGCATAGCTTTGAAAGACCATCGCCATATCACGACGATTGGGGGGCAGCTCGTTGATCTCCTGGCCGTCGAGCACGATGCGCCCGTGCGTGGGAAACTCGAAGCCGGCAATTAGGCGCAACGTCGTGGTCTTGCCACAGCCGGATGGTCCCAACAATGTGACAAACTGGCCTTGCCGAATGTGGATCTGCACGTCGTCGACCGCACGCACCTCACCGCTGCCGTCGCGCGAAGGGAAGTGTTTGCTGATATGATCCAGTTCCAGAAACACGCGTTGTCTCTCCTTATCCACCGACTGTCATGTCGACATCCTGGCTGGCGCCGTAGGTGCGTTTCAGCCACAGGCTCATCAAGCCGATGGCTGCCAGCACAATGACAACAAGAATGACCGAATACGCCGCGGCCACGCTCATACCCCCCTGTTCCACTTCGCTCAAAATCCACACGGTCAAGATCGGCCACTGCGCCGTTGTCAGGAAGATCACGGCGGAGAGGCTTGTCATGTGACGGGCAAAGGCAAAGACTAGCCCAGCGAAGAACGCAGGCAGGATGAGCGGCAGCGTCACATTGCGGAAGGTGTATTGTGCATCACCGCCGAGAATGTTCGAGGCTTCCTCGATCGAGGGATCGATCTGCTGGAGCGAGGCGACGCCGGCGCGCACTGAAGCGGGCAGGCTACGCACCGCATAGGCCGCCACGATGATGTAGGGCGTGCCAACCAGCGTCAGCGAGTTGCCATAGAAGATCAGCGATGCGCACAGCGTGGTGACTGCCAGCCCGATGAGGTAGCGCGCAAACCCTTGCAGCCGCTCGTTGGCGAAAATCGCCAGCGTCAGAAATGTGTAGCCTAAGATCGCCAGTGTGGGCTGTGTGAAGAAGGTGATGAAGGTGCTCAGCTTGACAACCAGCTTGGGCAGCTCCACACCCGGCAGCGTGCGCCCCCAGCGCGCCAGCGGCTCCGTGAGATAGGGGCTGAGGTTGTAGACGAGCAACGCCAGCGCCATTGCGACGAAAAGCCAGGCAACGACGCGGCGCTGACGCGGCAACGCAAAGGCGCCGCCAGCGATCGCCAGCAACAGGAAACCGAACATCAGTAGATAGCGCCAGCTCGCTTCGTCGAGACCCAGCAGCAGCGGCAGCCAGTTCAAGTAGTAGCCACCAACTGTGGCTGCAATCACCAAAAGCAGGCTCAGCCAGCCCCTGGCCGTCGCCCGCGCCGCCAGATAGCCAGCCAGCAAGGCATAGACCAGCAGCACCGCATACCAGGGTGCGCCGATGAACGCCACGATGTAGCCGATGCCCAGGATCGTGCCCGGAACGGCGCCCCCCAGGTTCGAGATGAAATCCAGGGTTTGTTTCCCGGCAAAGGTGCGGCGCACGACCAGGAACGCGATCACGACGCCGATGACGCCGGCGAGCGGCGTCGCCACGGCGGAGAGAAAGGTCGTCGACAAGATGGCGTTCAGCCCGCGTGTCAAAGCGGTGGCGTAGTTGCCCAGATACAACTCGTTATTGATGCCCCATAACTTGGTGAATGACCCCCACAAAATGGTGAAGTAGAGCATCAGCACCATCGCTAAGGTCAGCAGCGTGAGGACGATGAAGGTCCAGCGCGTGACCGGCTCCTTGACGAAGATGCGACCCGTTGTTGGCTTGCCCGTTACAGCGATGTAGGAGCGCTTGCTGAGGTAGTAGCGTTGTAGCAGAAAGAGCGTCAATGTTGGGATCAGCAAAACCAGCGAGAGCGCGGCGCCCTTCTGCTGATCGAATTGACCGTTCACCGCCAGGTAGATTTCGGTCGAGAGCACGCTGGCGTTGCCACCCAACAACAAGGGATTGCCCAGGTCGGCCAGCGACTCGACAAAGAGCAGCAAGAACGAGGCAGCGATGCCTGGCGCAAGCAACGGCAGGGTGATCGTGCGGAAGATGTGGAACTTGCTGGCGCGCAGGCTGAGCGCGGCCTCCTCCATCGATGCATCGATGCGCTCCAACATGGCGCGGATGATCAGGTAAGCCACCGGAAAGAAGGTGATGATCTGCACAAAGATTAGCCCGTCCAACCCGTAGATGTCGTTGCTGCCCGGGCCAAAGCGCATCCCCAACATTTGTTTGGTGACCAGCCCGTTGCGACCAAAGAGCAGTATGGCCGCAATGGCGATGGCAAAGGGCGGCGAGATCGTCGGCAGCAAGGTCACGACATGCACCATACGCTCGAAGGGAAAGCTACAGCGCACCATCGCGTAGGCAAAGATGAAGCCCAGGATCGTGCCGCCTGTCGCCGCTCCTAATCCCATGATCATCGTGTTGGCAAGCACTTGCCACAAATGTGGACTGTAATAGGGATCAACAAATTGCTGAAAATACTTGAGGCTAAATTCGCCCGTCACTGGGTCGAAAAAGCCCTGGTAGATGACGCGCAGGAGGGGCAGGGCGACAAAGAGAAAGACGAATGCGCTGACAGCGATCAACCCGATCGCCAACACCGGGTCTTGACCGATGATGCGCACTTCTTGCCAGCGTCGCCAGAGCGCAGATCGTTGCTTGGGAATCGCAGCTGTCATGGGCTAGGGTCGATGTGCAGTGAACGTAATGCCAACAGGCAGTCAAAATGGCTGTCACCTTCCCGGAAACTCGGAGCTTCCGGGAAGGGG
>DMDA01000042.1:19585-20279 GCA_003451595.1 Chloroflexota bacterium
CTCGGAGCTTCCGGGAAGGTGATCCCCTCTTTTCTCTTTGTCTCCCCCTACTGCCTTACTCCTTCAAGTTCTCGGCAGTGGCGATCTCATTGGTGAACTTATCGACAAAGGCGCTCTTGTTGCTGCCACAATAGCTGAAGTCATAGTCGATCAGGTTGACTTCGAGCAGCTCTGGGCGGGACGGCTTGGCGCCAGTGACGGTGGGCGCCTGGTACGCCTCATACTTGGGGCCAAGCTCCTGGGTGGCTGGTTCCAACGCCCAATCAAACCACTTCTTGGCGGCATCAAGATGCTTGGCGCCCTTGATGATGCCCATGCCGCCAATTTCGTAACCTGTTCCCTCTGCGGGGAAGGTCAACACCAACGGCGCGCCCTTCTCGATCTCGGCGACGATGTCGTGCGAGAAGACGATGCCGACCGCAGCCTCGCCCTGGCCGACAAACTTGGCGGGCGCAGCGCCGCTCTTCGTGAACTGCAAGACCTGCCCGGCATAATCCTGGATAAACTTCCAGCCTTCTTCCTCGCCTTTCAACTGCAGGATCGTGCACAGCGCCGTGTACGACGTGCCGGAGCTGGAGGGATGCGCCACCATGATCTGCCCCTTGAATTCAGGCTTCAGCAGGTCGTCCCAACTGCGCGGCGGTTCGACGCCCGGATTCTCGTCCAGCCAGGTCTGGTTGGTCGCAAACCCAAG
>DMDA01000042.1:20511-28249 GCA_003451595.1 Chloroflexota bacterium
CCGCCGGGCCGCCCCACCAGATGTCGAATTGGGGGTTGTCCTTTTCGTTGCGCAGCCGCGTCAGCGATTCACCGCTCGACATGCGCACGAAGTTAACGGTAATGTCTGGGTAGACTTTCTCGAATTCTGCTTTCATCCCTTCACACCACTGCACCTGCGGCGTGCACAGCACATTGAGTTCTGTGCTGGCAGCGGTGCTATCGCCGCCAGCGCTTTCGCCGCCGGCAGGCGCCGCCGCAGGTGGCGCAGCGGGTACGGCGGTGCACGCCGCCAACAGCGCCGCAAAGAGTAGCACAATGGTCAGCATCGTTGAGATGCGTCCAGTACGAACCATGACGTAGCTCCTTTCAGTTTCAGATCAAAGAACAAGACTTGTTGGTTGCGCTTTTGCGGGGCAGAGTATGCTTGGCGCCACGTTGTCGGCTGGATGTCCAGGAGACTCGATCGATGACGCCGGATTCAGTATGTCAGAAACAGACGCTTGTTGTCAAAGTGCCTGCCAGGTTCTCGTTTGGTGCGCCCGGCGTGCGGCATCCAGCACACGCTGCACGACCAGCCCATCGTAGAAACTGGCGGCGTCGTCCAGCATCGTCTCCCCCATCGGCAGCGACATTGCCAACGTCTGCGCTAGGTAATAGCTGCCCACCGTGAACGCACCCTGATTGGGCAGCCCTTCGACCGTCGGTAGGTTAGCCTTGGGGCGCAGCGGCTCCCATTCGCCGCCTGGATAGACGCCCTTCATGCCAAAGAGACGATCTTGATTGTCGAGCATCAGGGCGCCTTCGGCGCCGACGACGAGGATCGACATGCCGTAGCCGCCCGGCGTGATGCCGCTGACCGTGATCGACCCCAACGCACCATTCACAAAGCGTAGTAGCAGATCGGCGTGATCATCCGCCGTGACCTGGCGTTGAAATCCTTGTTGAGGGTCATGGCGGTACAGGTGACCAATTTGGAGTTGCGCCGCCACTGCTTCGATGCGCCCGATCATCCAGCGCGCCAGGTCGATGAGGTGGCTGCCGAGCGCTCCCAACATACCACCTCCCCGTGCGGCGTCGCTCCACCACGTCCACGGCTGCGCTGCGTCAAGACGTTCGCTGCCTAGCCGGTCGAAACGCGCCTGCAACACACTGCCGATGTAGCCTTCCTTGATCAACTGGCGCATATGCAAGCGTTGTGGATGAAAGCGCAGTTCATGATCTATAATCGCCAACCGACCTGGCGCCGCCTGCGCCGCCGCCAGCATCGCTTCCGCCTCGTTCACGTTCAGCGCCGTCGGCTTCTCACAGATCACGTGTTTGCCAGCCGCCAACGCTGCGATAGCGATCTCGGCGTGCAGATGCGGCGGCGTGCAGATGCTGACAATATCGACGCTCTCGCTCGCCACCAACTCTTGCCAGGTTGCGTAGGTTTCCGGCAACTGGTGCGCCGCCGCCACGCGCTGGGCGTTCTCCGGATTGGCGGAGGCAATCGCCTGCGGCGTCAGCCCTCCCAAGCGGAAGACAGGAATCTGCACGCGGTCGCTCCAACCGCTGCCGACAAAACCCACGCGCAATCCCTCTGATGTTGACATCGGGAACTCCTTTCGTTGGAATGAATTGTGGAGATACCGCGATTGTATCACTGACTGGCGGTAATCAGCACATTCTCCAGGTGCGGGATGATCGCTTCCCAGGCGTAACGTGTCTCGACGAAGCGCCGTCCTTGCGCGCCCAACTGTCGTCGCAAAACACCGTTGCCGGCGGCGTCTGCCAGCACGCGCAGCACGGCGATGGCAAACTCCTCCGGCGTGTCGGCCAGTAACATCTCCTGCCCGTTGCGGACGCCGATGCCCTCGACGCCCAATGTCGTGCTCACGATGGGCGCTGCGCACGCCATCGCTTCCAGCGCTTTGAAGCGTGTGCCGCCGCCCACCCGCATCGGAATGACATAAACACCGGCGCGCTGCAGATAGGGGCGGGTGTCAGGGACGGCGCCTGTGATCTCGATGGCAGGATTGGCGCGCAGGACATCCAGCCGTGCATGTGGATTCATCCCGACGATCTGAAAGCGGGCGGCGGGCGCCTGCGCCAGGATGCGCGGCAACACTTGCTGGGCAAACCAGAGCACCGCGTCGATGTTGGGGCGGTAGTCCATCTTGCCGGTGAAAACGATCGTCGGGGCAGGGGGCGGCGCTGGCGCCAGTGGCTGGTAGTGCGTCACGTCGATGCCGTTTGACACCACCGTGATCGAAGACGCAGCGCCCAGACGTTGCAGCGCGGCGCGATCGGCGGCGCTAACCGCTACGACAGCGTCGGCGCCGCGCATAACGGCGGCCTCGTAATGGCGCAACTTCTGCCACTGGATCAGGCTGTAGGCAGCGGCTGGCCAGCGACGCGGGTGACGCAGGTCAGTGAAGGCGTTGCGTTGCTGGAGCAGATATTCGCAATTGTGATCGTCGAAGATCAGCGCCGGCCAGTGGCGACCGTGACGTCGTCTGCCCGCCACCGCCAGCCCGTATTGCGCCAGCTCGATGCCCTCGATCTGCACCGCATCATAGCGCCGCTCTTGCGTCCAGCTCGCGATCAGCGCGTGCATGGCCGGGCTTTCCAGCCGCAACCCCATATCCGGCGTCCGGGTGGTGAGGGTGGCGAGGGCGCGCCTACGCAGGGTGCGTTCTGGCTGATTGACGCCAGCCACGCGACGGCAGAGCGTCCACAGCGGGCTATCCGCCGTCAGCGCTTCACCGGGGGCAAGGAAGGTCAGCAGATCGACCTCGTGACGCTGCGCCAGCCCGCGAATCAAGTTGTAGTTGCGAATCGTCGTGCCCTGACGCGGTGGATAGGGAAGTTGCGGGGTGACAACGAGGAGATTCACAGCCCTTTTTCCGGCGTGGCGGCGGCGGTTGGTTGCGGCGCAGCGCGGCGCGGTTCAGCCACCTTGCGATAGACATCGAGGGTGCGACGGGCGGCGCGCTCCCAACTAAAGACGCGAGCGCGCTGCAGACCCTTTTCGCGCAGTTCGGCGTGCAGCTCGTCATCGGACAAGAGGCGCTGCATGGCAACGGCCATCTCTTCCGGGTCGAGTGGATCGACCAGCAGCGCGGCGTCGCCAACCACTTCGGGAAGACTGCTGACGTTGCTGACAATCGTGGGTGTGCCGCATGCCATCGCTTCCAATGGCGGCAACCCAAAGCCTTCGTAATGAGCTGGATGGATGTGACAGCGCGCTGCCACATAAAGCTTGTGCAACTCTTCATCCGGCACACGCCCCAGGAACTTGACCCAGGGCGTCAGGTCCAGCTTCTTAACCAGGTCAAGCGTCTCGTCGTATAGCCAACCTTTGCTGCCAGCCAGCGCCAACACCACATCGCCAGGGGCATATTTGTCGCGCAGGTGGGCAAAGGCCTGTAACAGCCCGCTGATGTTCTTGCGCGGCTCGATTGTGCCAACGCATAAAATGAAACGCTCAGGGAGACCGTAACGCGCACAAACCTCCTGCCGGGTGACATCCAGCGGCAGCGGCCTGAACATCGGATTGGAGGCTTCGTGAATCGTGGTGACCTTGTCGGCTGGCGCGCCGAGCTGGGCGATCAGGTCTTGCCGGGTGAAATCACTCGGCACGATGATGTGGGCGGCATGCGCCACTGCCTTGTCGATCTGACCGTAGTACTCAGCACTGACAGTGGTCAAGAAATGCGGGTAATGCAAGAAGGCCAGATCATGCACCGTTATCACCGACTTGACCGCCGAGTAGAGCGGCGGAATAAAATCGGTGCTGTGCAACAGATCGAGTCGGAAGCGCAGCAGTTCCAGCGCCAGCAGTGGTTGCTCCAGGCGATGATGCACGGGCGCGAACAGCGTGGCGCGCCGAAAGTTCGGCTGCTGGAACAGCGGGGTGCGGTGCTTACTATGCTGGAAGATGACAAACTCGTCGTCGATGTCGAGTTCGGCCAGCGCCTGCAGTAGATGCCAGGTATATCTGCTAATCCCGGCTGGCTGATAATACATAAGCCGGGTGTCAACGCCAATACGCATACAAACTCGATGGCGAACAAGGCGGCAGGAATTGATTGGTTGCACAACGCGGCTTGCCCGCGTTTGCGCGTCGGGCATTTTATCAGTCGTTCAACGCAACGGCAAACCGGCATTGCGTGAAACTTCCAGAAGCGCTTTGAGGTTGCCATCCTCGCAATGGTATACTGCCAAGCGGTGTACTGACTGCTAAACGGTATACTACCAATGCGATACTGCGGTGCGTACTGCAGCGCGTACTGCGGCGCGTGACGTATGACATCGTGACGTATGACATGTTGACATAGCTAATCATGCAGGTGATATGGACCTAACACAACTTGCCCAAATGGTGACCTGGCTCGACGAAGAGCACCGACGCGACCGCGCTGAGATCGCACGTCTCCAGCAGCGCATCGAAGCCCAGTCCAGCGACATCATCGAACAAGCGCGCCGTATTCAAGACCTGGAAGGGCGGCTTGCCAGCACGCAAGCCCAGTTCACGCGCTTCAATCAGGTCGAACAAGCGATCCAGAACACCAAGACCGAGCTGGTGGGGCTGGTCGAACGCGCCTATGAGGAGCGCGTCTCCGGCCAACGCGAGCTGGAACGTGCCCGCATGAGCGACCGTGAAATGCTCAGCCGCGAGATCAGCGAAGTCCGTCGCGAACTACCGCGCATCGGTCGCCTGGAAGAAGCGATCCAGATTCGCGCCACTGAGGATGAACGATTGGGCGAGCTGATCATGAGCATGCGCAATCAGATCGGCAGCCTCGCCAAAGAGATCGAAGAGCGCACCCGCCAGATTCCTTTCCTGGTGGAACAGCGCACGAGCGACACCAAGCGCATCGCCCAGTTGCAGCAGGAGACGGTCGAACTCTTCAAGCGCACCGAAGCCACCGCCGGGCGCATTCCGCTGCTCGATGAGAGCATCCGCAAGACTGCCGCCGAGATCGAAAAGCTGCCACCGATGATCGATCAACTGCGCGATGAGCAGATCAAGTTTATGGAGCGCACGCGCGTCATGGTGGTCGATCGCGAACAGGTGCTTACACGTTGGCAAGAGACGATCGACGAGCAGAAGGCACTTGTCGCCCAGGCTTACGAGCGCGTGCAGAACTTTGCTCAGCAGATCGACATCAGCCGCCGCGCCGTGGCCGAAATGCAGGAGTTCAAAGACCTGATCCTCCGCGAGCAAGGACAGGTTGCCGAGTTGCAGCGCCTGGCGGAAGAGCGCATCCGCCGCGAAATGGACGAATTCCGCGAGGACTATGAACGGCGCCGGCGTAAAGCTGAGTTGCGGCAGGAGCATCTTTGGAGTGAACAAGAGAAGTACAACAAAGAGATCGTTGAACGCTTCCCACCGCTGCAGCACGACATCAAGATGATCGAAACACTGGTCGACCAGGTGTGGAAGCTCCAGGAGTCCTACGGCGCCTACTTCACTGCGATGGCGGATTCCTGGCTAGACGGCATGCAGAAGATGCTCAAGGAACGCGACGAAAAATTGCGCGCCATGGAAGAAGCCTGGCAGCGTCAACGCCGCAACGCCGAACTCTTCGCCGCGCAAGGACAACAACGTCGCACCGCCGGCATCATCACCGGTGACGCGCCCGGCAACGGCCAAAAGAGTTGATGAGGAGATCGAGAGATTAAGAGATCGGACCGCTACGCCGACAATCTCTCAATCTCCTCATCTCGCAATCCCTACTCCCTATGCGTGTACTCGGCACCGCCGGCCACGTCGACCACGGCAAATCCAGCCTGGTGCGGGCGCTCACCGGCATCGACCCCGACCGACTCAAAGAAGAAAAAGCGCGCGGCATGACCATCGATCTCGGTTTTGCCTGGATCGACCTGCCCGCCCATGACCATGACGGCGCCCCCACCAGCGTCGGCATTGTTGATGTCCCCGGCCACATCGACTTCATCAAAAATATGCTGGCGGGCGTGGGCGGCATCGACGCCGCTATCCTGGTCATCGCTGCAGATGAGGGCGTCATGCCGCAAACGCGCGAGCACCTGGCGATCCTCGACCTGCTGGCCGTGCCCGCAGCCGTGGTCGCCCTCACCAAGATCGACCTGATCGACGACACGGAATGGCTTGACCTGGTGATGTTGGATGTCGCTGAGGCACTGGCCGGAACGCATCTGGCGAACGCTCCCATTGTGCCTGTCAGCGCCATCACCGGCGTGGGGCTGGATGCTCTCAAGCGCACGCTGGCCGCCATGCTCGCCGATCTGCCCCCGCGCCGCAATCGCGGACGTCCACGCTTGCCCATTGACCGCGCCTTTACGCTGAGCGGCTTTGGCACCATTGTCACCGGCACGCTGCTCGACGGTGAGTTCGCCGTCGGCGACGTCGTGGAGATTTTGCCCGCACACCTCCCCACCCGCATCCGCAGTCTGCAAACTCACCACCGCCAGGTCGAAGTGGGTTTGCCCGGCAGCCGCCTGGCTATCAACCTGACAGGCATCGGCGCCGACGCAGTGCATCGCGGCGATATCGTCGCCCGCCCCGGTGCATTCCAGCCGACGCTGCTCTTCGACGCTCACTTCCGCCTGTTGGCAGATGCTCCACGCCCGCTCAAGCATAACCTGACCGTGGATTTGTTCGTCGGCGCCGCTGAACTCACCGCTGTGGCACGCGTGCTGGGCGCTGAGACCATCGCCCCCGGAGAGGAGGGGTGGCTGCAGCTGCGCCTGGCGCGCCCTACCGTCGTCGCTGCAGGCGATCGCTTTATCTTGCGTCAGCCTAGCCCCAGCATGACTTTGGGTGGGGGCGTGGTGCTCAACCCGGCGCCGCAACGCCGTTGGCGTCGTTTCGACGCGCAGGTGCTGGCGCGACTGGCGACGCTGGCGCGCGGTCAACCTGAGGAAGTGTTGCTGCACACGCTTGACCGTCTGCAATTGACGACGCTCCGACAACTGCTCGCCCGCGCCGATCTCGACGCCGCCACCGCCGCTGCTGCATTTGACGAGCTACGCCGTCAACACGCCCTGATCGAGATTGGGACAGGCGATGAGGCGCTGCTGGTCAGCCTCCCGACATGGCGGCGCATCATCGAGGGTGTGTCGGCACGCGTGGCTGAGTTTCACCGCCAGTTCCCGTTACGGCGCGGGGCGCCGCGCAGCGAAGTGCGCACCTGGCTGCAGACATTGCTGCCAGGCGTTGACCTGAGCGTGCGCATCTTCAACCGCGTGCTGGAGGAACTGGAGCACCGCCATCATCTCCGCGCTGACGACGCTGGCGTGCGGCTGCCGGACTTCACCCCAACGCCAACGGCTGCGCAACAGGCGCGTATCGACCGGCTGTTGGCGGCGTTTGCCGCCGCGCCTTACACGCCGCCAAACCAACAGGACACTCTGCACATCCTCGACGACGACGCTGAACTGCTGGAATTCCTGATTGAGCAAAAGGCGCTGGTGCGCCTGGGCGGCGACATCCTCCTGCGTACAGTGGACTTCGACGCCATGCTGGCTGGCATCATGGCGCATCTGCACGCGAACAACGCGGTGACGCTGGCGGAAGTGCGCGACCGCTTCCAGACGAGCCGCAAATACGCGCAGGCCGTCCTGGAGGAGATGGACGCACGCCGCATCACCCGCCGCGTGGGAGACGTGCGCACCTTGCGCCAGCCATCGTAGGCCATCGTAGGTCATCGCCTCCGGCGTGACGTAGCCTTCGCGGGTATCGTAGGTCATCGCCTCCGGCGTGACGTGGCCTTTCGCAGGTATCGTAGGTC
>DMDA01000042.1:28449-32536 GCA_003451595.1 Chloroflexota bacterium
TCGCCTCCGGCGTGACGTGGCCTGGATGCCTCCCCGACGCAACACCGCCAACCGTAGACGCCGCTTGCAGCGGCGTGGCGCCAGCTGGCAACCGAACTCTTGATTCACCGGAGCTTGGGAGGATTTCCCGATATGTGGTAAAACGAAACATAGTTCTATCCCTCTCCGGCATCCTACGCGGCGCGCGCCTGGGAGCCGGGTCAACAACCACGTAACCTCGCCAGGAGAACGGCGCAATGCAAGACTTTTTTGTAGCACTTTTCATCGGCCTGATCGTGGGCTGGCTCATCGAGTGGCTGATCGACTGGCGCGTCTGGCGACCGCAGTTTGCAGCGTTGCGGCAGGAAAATGCTGAATTGCGGCGACAGCTTGCTGCCTTGACTGCGCCCGACCACCTGCCAGCGGTTGAAGCGACAAAAGCTGCACAGATCACCGCCAAAGGCGACTGAGCATGACGAATCACCGTAGCCCGCGCACTGTGCGCCGTCTTGACCTTGCCAAATATACCATTCTGCTGCTGTTAGCCGTCATCCTGATTGTCTTGCTGACCACGCGCTCCTGCCAGCCGCTGCTAACGGCGCCAACGCCCACGCCGGCTTCAACCCTGGCGCCGACCTTTACAGCAGAAGCAGCATTGGCGCAACCGGTGCTGATCTCGCCGCTGACCGGCGCCACCATCGCACCTGGCGTTGTCCAATTACGCGGCGAGGGCGCACGCGGCTACAGCATCCGCGTGCGCGACCAGGCCGGCAGGTTGCTCGCCGCCACCCATGTTCAGCCCGATGCCAGCTGGACAACCTCAGCCACGATCGACGCCCCCGGCGACATCGCCCTCACGCTGGAGCTGGTCAACGCTGCCGGCGCCGTGGTGGCTGCGGCTGCGCCGATCACGCTGACCGTAGGCGTGCCCGCCATCGCCATCCATGCACCGTCACTGGATCCAACGTTGTTGGATGCTGCACTCACTGCCGGGCGGCTGGAATTGCGCGGCAGCGCTGAAGCGGGCGCCACGATCGAGGTGGTGGTCGACGGGATGGTGACTGCCAGCACCGTTGCAGATGCAGACGGGCGCTGGCGCGTGACGCTGCAAGCCAACGCCCCAGGTCTCTACGCGGTTGGTCTTCGCAGCCGCAACGACGCGGGCGCAGTCATCGCCACCGCCACGCCAGTGATCCTGTCGCTCGTTGCGCCGCCACAGCCGGTTGTTGCAGTCCCGCCAACGGCCACCGCCACGCCCGATCAGACGCCACCCGCTGTGGTCGCCTCGATCATTGTGACGACGGACGCCGCCAACAGCCGCGTCGCTGCCAACGGCGCGGGCACGGCGGGCACGCTCATCGAATTGCTGCTTGACGCCACCGTCGTCGCCACCACAACAATTGGTGAGACCGGCGCCTGGGCGTTGGTGGCGCCTATGACGCAGCCCGATGCCTACACTGTCGGCGTGCGCGCCACGGCGCCGGACGGGCGCGGCGTGTATGACCTGGCGCCGCCGCCGCAGGGCGTTGTGGTGACGTTGCCCACTCCTACGCCCACCGAAACGCCGCTGCCTGAGGACGAGCTGATTACGCCGATGCTGGGGCCAACGGCTACCGACACCGCTACAGCAGCGCCACCGCCGCCCATGCTCGATCCACCACGCCTGCAAGAGCCGGGTGTGGCGGGTGCAGCGTTGCCGTTGACCGGCGCGGGAACGCCAGGTGAAGTCGTGCGCATCGTCATTGATGGCGTGCCTGCGGGCGCCACCGTCGTCGATGCAGAAGGACGCTGGCAGATGCTGGTGGAGGTGGCGACAACTGGCGCGCACAGCGTAACCGTCGAGAGCATCGACCTGAGCGGCGCCGTGCGCGCGGCGGCTGAGCCTCTCATCATCGCCATACCGACGGCAACCAATACGGCGACGCCAACGCCCACCGCGACCGCTACAGCAACGACGGCGCCCACGAACACGGCGACGCCAGTTCCCACCAACACGGCGACCAGCACGGCGACGCGGGCGCCCACAGCGACGAACACGGCGACCAACACGGCGACGCCAGTTCCCACCAGCACGGCGACCAGCACGGCAACGCGGGCGCCCACAGCGACGAACACGGCGACGCCAGTTCCCACCAGCACGGCGACTAGCACGGCGACGCGGGCGCCCACTGCGACCAACACGGCGACGCCAGTTCCCACCAACACGGCGACCAGCACGGCGACGGCTGCACCCACTGCGACGAACACGGCGACGCCAGTTCCCACCAACACGGCGACCAGCACGGCAACGCGGGCGCCCACAGCGACGAACACGGCGACCAACACGGCGACGCCAGTTCCCACCAACACGGCGACCAGCACGGCAACGCGGGCGCCCACCGCGACGAACACGGCGACGCCAGTTCCCACCAACACGGCGACGCGGGCGCCCACTGCGACGAACACGGCGACGCCAGTTCCCACCAACACGGCGACCAGCACGGCGACGCGGGCGCCCACCGCGACGAACACGGCGACGTCAGTTCCCACCAACACGGCGACCAGCACGGCGACGCGGGCGCCCACTGCGACGAACACAGCGACGCCAGTTCCCACCAACACGGCGACCAGCACAGCGACGCGGGCGCCCACCGCGACGAACACGGCGACTAGCACGGCGACGGCTGCACCCACCGCGACGAACACGGCGACGCCAGTTCCCACCAGCACGGCGACCAGCACGGCGACGCGGGCGCCCACTGCGACGAACACGGCGACGCCAGTTCCCACCAACACGGCGACCAGCACGGCAACGCGGGCGCCCACAGCGACGAACACTGCGACCAACACGGCGACGCCAGTTCCCACCAACACGGCGACGCGGGCGCCCACCGCGACGAACACGGCGACCAGCACGGCGACGCGGGCGCCCACTGCGACCAGCACGGCGACCAACACGGCGACGCCAGTTCCCACCAACACGGCGACCAGCACGGCGACGCCAGTTTCCACCAGCACGGCGACCCGCACGGCAACGGCTGCACCCACTGCAACCAATACGGCGACGCCAGCTCCCACCAACACGGCGACGCGGGCGCCCACCGCGACGAACACGGCGACGCCAGTTCCCACCAGCACGGCGACCAGCACGGCGACGCCAGTTCCCACCAACACGGCGACCAGCACGGCGACGCGGGCGCCCACAGCGACGAACACAGCGACGCCAGTTCCCACCAACACGGCGACCAGCACGGCGACGCGGGCGCCCACCGCGACGAACACGGCGACGCCAGTTCCCACCAGCACGGCGACCAGCACAGCGACCCGCACGCAGACGGCAACGCCAATTGCCACCACCGCCGTCACTGCCAGCGTGACCGCGACCATGGTCAGGGGGACTATGACTGGCAGCGAAGTCGCACAGCCGCCAGGCGCCGTCACGATGGACGCAATCCCTACGATTAGCCCGCCAGTTGCAACTGTAACTGCGACTGTGACTGCAACTGCAACTGTTGTGACTGTAACTGCGGCTGCCGCTGACATGGCGTCCGCCACCGCCGCAACGCCGGCGACGCCAACGCTAGACGCCGCAGCTGTGTTGCCGCCGACGGGCATCGACCTGGCCGGCGCCCGCGTGGGGTGGGCCATGGCGAGCGCGTTGGCGTTGGTGGGGCTGCTGGTGTGGCGCGACCGCCGCACCCGATTATGAGGAGGATTGCCAGATGCTGTTTCCCCGCACGTCGCCGCCCACTGTGCGCATCGAAATCCGCCGTCAACAAGACCATCATTACGTTGTCACCCTGCGCCGGCTCGATGGCGGGCAAAGCGACGATCACGTCGAGATTGCTGACGACGAGGTGCGCAACTGGTTGGCGCAAAGTCAGCGCACGCCGGACGCTGTCGGCGCCGCCCTGACGGCGCGCCTCTTTACGCCCAAGCTGCTCGGCTTCTATCGCCAGCAACTGGGCGGCGCACCCGGCGGCGTCATGCGCATTGAACTCTGCCTGCCCGAACCGGACAACCCACTCCACGCCCTGCCCTGGGAACTGCTGCACCGCCCCGTCGGCGCCACCGCACCACTGCCGCTGGCCGCCGACGAGACGACGCCTTTTGCGCGCTTCGACGCCCT
>DMDA01000042.1:32719-35009 GCA_003451595.1 Chloroflexota bacterium
GTCGATGGCGCGGCATTGCTGCGCGACCTGTTGACGCACCTGGCGCCCCACAGCGCCAGCAATCGCATCCAGGTGACGGTGCTCGCAGGCGCCAACCTCGACCTGCCGGCTTCACTCACCGACGCGCTGGTGGCTGCACACTGGACGCTCACGCAGGGCGCGGCCACGCTCGACAATCTCCAACGGCTGGCGGAAGCATGCGACCTGCTCTACCTGACTGCGCATGGTCGCCGCGACCGGTTGCTCCTGGAAAGCGACGGCGGCGCCACTGTCGAAATGACCACTGCCGACCTGGTCGACCGGTTCAGCGGCGCGCGGCGCAAGCCGCATCTGCTCTTCCTGGCCGCCTGTTTCAGCGCACAGCGCTTGGACCCTGCTGCACCACCCGCAGCAGATGATGACGCCTTCACCGCCGTTGGCCCTGCCTTGCACGCCGCTGGCATCCCCGCCGTCGTTGCCATGCAATCTGGTGTAACGATAGATGCGGCGCAACGCGTGGCCGCTGACTTTTTTGCCGCCCTGTTCGATCCAGAGCTTGCCGATGGCGGCGTCGATCGGGCGCTCAACCGCGCCCGGCGTCTGCTCTATGAGCGCCAGACGCCGCTATGGGCGCCGCCCGTGCTCTATTGCCGGTTGCAAGACGGTCTGCTGTATGCACCGCCTCCTCTTCTCGGCGCCGACGGACCGCCCACGCCAGCGCCGACGATCATCCCGACGCCGCGCACGGGGCTACTTGTCGCGCGCGATGCTGACCTGGCGTGGCTGCGCCAGCGGCTGCTGACAGGCAACGCCAGCGCCCTGGTCGGCGTGCAAGGATTGGGTGGCATCGGCAAGACCGAGCTGGCGATCGCGGCGGCGCAGGCGCTGGCAAACGACTTCCCCGGCGGCGTCTTCTGGCTGGAGTGCGGCGCCAACGAGATTCCTGCAGTGCAGCAGCGCCTGGCGGACGCCCTGGGCATCCGCCTGACCAGCCCAGACCCGAAAACGCGCGCCGACCAGCTAGTGGCCGCGCTGCAACTGCGGCCAAGCAGCCTGGTCGTGCTCGACGATGTGCGGCGACCACACGCCGACAAGTTCGAGTTGCTGCGCCCGCCCACACCACCCTGCGCCCTGCTTGTGACCAGCCGGCGCAGCGACCTGCCCTTGCCGCCTGCCGCCATCCGCTCCCTTGAGACCTTGACGCAGGCGCAAGCTGCGACATTGCTGCATTTTCTCCTGGCGGAAGCTGGCCTCGATGGCGATGCGGCTACGATCGACGCTATTGCAAAATTGCTCGACCTGCCGTTGGCGGTCAAGCTGGCGGGCAGACGTGCAGTGCTGCTGGCGCAACGCCGTTCACGCGGCGCGCCGCCCGCCGCGCCGCTGACCAGGCTGTTGACCGAGCTGCGCCAGAGCCGGCTGGCCGCGATTGAGCTGGCCGGCGGCGACCCGCGCCCTGATCTCAGCGCCCGCGCCACCTTCACCCTGAGCTACGATGACCTGACGCCGATCGATCAGGAGGCGCTGCGGGCATTGGGTGTGCTGGCCAGGAACGAATTTACGCTGGCGACTGCCGCCGCTCTGTGGGCGCAGACGCCCGCCGCCGCCGCCGACACCGCGCGGCGCCTGGCAAACGCCGGATTGATTGAAGAGCTTGCCGATGACCTGTGGGATTCGCTTTGGGAATTGCACGATCTGCTGCGCGAGTATGCGGGTGAGCGCCTGCGCAGCGACGCCGCCACATGGCAGACAGCGCAGCGTCGCCACGCCCACCTGGTCATGGCGACGCTGGATGTGATGGCGCTGCGCACCATCGATGACTGGCGTCGGCTTGCCTTCTGGCAGCCGGAGGCCGCCCAGGCTGCGGCTTGGGTGGCGACATGCAGCGACGCCGCGCTGAGCGTCGATTTCTTCCTGACGCTGGCGCAGAATTACCCTAACCACACCTTCCCTGCCCTGGGGCAGTGGCTGGAAAGGTGTGCGCTGCCGGCAGCGCAGCAACGCGGCCAGCTCGAAAGCGTACACCGCGTGCAACGGAAACTCGGCGAATTCTGGCAATATCACGGCGAAGCGGCGCGCGGCGAAGTGTTTCTGCGCGCCAGCCTGCACACAGCGGAGACGTTGTTAGCCGCAGCGCCGGACGACGACGCACGCGCTACCGCCACCTGGAGCGTGGCGGTGACGCAGTCGAGCATGGCGGATTTGCTCAGCACGCGTGGGCAGTACGACGAGGCGGAGCGCCTCTACCGGGAAAGCCTGCGGGTCTTTGAGGCGGTGGGGGACAGCCGCTCGGTGGCGGTGACGCAGTCGA
>DMDA01000044.1:0-44164 GCA_003451595.1 Chloroflexota bacterium
TGCGTCCATCCCTTCAGCGACAACACCTTCGTGATTACCTCTGTCAACGTCGTCTTCCCGTGAGCGATGTGACCAATCGTGCCCACATTCACGTTGGTGTTGGTGCGCTGGAATACTGCCTTGGACATCGGTAAATGCCTCCCTTAGAACCGAATATTTTTTATTCTGCCGATCAGTTTGTGCGAATAACTTGTCTTTGAACACGGAACCGCCCTGTTGCGGGCGGCCCTTGCAAGACCTACTATACTATTGCCCAGAACTATCGTCGCCGAGCGCGTACACAAACATTCGGAGAGCCCACAATCGGATTTGAACCGATGACCTCATTCTTACCAAGAATGTGCTCTACCTGCTGAGCTATGTGGGCAGAAAACTGTGGGCGGGGGCGGATTCGAACCACCGTAGGCGCCAGCCGGCTGATTTACAGTCAGCTCCCTTTGTCCACTCGGGCACCCGCCCATGTCTGCAACTTTGCACCAATTTTGCGCCGTTTGCGCTATTGTCAGAGCCGACGATCGGACTCGAACCGATAACCTGCTGTTTACAAGACAGCTGCTCTGCCAATTGAGCTACGCCGGCGCATTGGTGCTGCTCGGTTTCTCCGCGCACATAAGAGCAAGTGCACGCGGTGAATGATTATAGCATATCCGGCAGTTCGGTCAAATCGCTGGCGTTTGAAAATCATTCAATGTTATGATACCTTCGTCTGCGAGTGTTTGCCTCGCCTGGCGACGCACCACAGGGCGTGATCCAGGCTCAGCCTGATGGAGCATCTTATGCGCGAAAATCGACTCCGCACCCGTTGGCAGCAAGGGGAGGCCGCCCTTTGCGCCTGGCTGACGATCCCCAGCAGTTTCTCCGCCGAGGTGATGGCGCACACCGGTTTCGACTGCCTGACGCTCGATCTGCAGCACGGGCTGATCGATTATCAGACCGCTGTGCCAATGTTACAGGCAATCTCGACGACAGCCGTGACGCCGCTGGCGCGTGTGCCCTGGAATGAACCCGGCGTCATGATGAAACTGCTCGACGCTGGCTGCTACGGCATCATCTGCCCGATGATCAACAATGTTGATGAGGCAGTCGCCTTTGTGCGGGCATGTCGTTATCCGCCTGCCGGCATTCGCAGTTATGGCCCGAGGCGCGCCATGCTCTATGCTGGCGACGATTATCCCGCCGCCGCCAACGACACGGTGTTGGCGATTGCGATGATCGAGACTGCGGATGGGCTGGCCAATGTCGATGCTATTGCCGCGTTGCCCGGCATCGACGCCCTCTATATCGGCCCGGCTGACCTCAGCCTGGCGTTAGGACGCAGCCAGCGCACCGATCAGACCGATCCCGTATTGGTGGATGCGTTGGAAACGATTTTGGCAGCGGCGCGACGACATGGCAAAGTGGCTGGTCTGCATACAGCCACCCCTGCCTACGCCCATGCCATGATCGAGAAGGGCTTTCAATTGGTCACGGTGGCGACTGATGTCGGCTTCCTGGAGGCAGAGGCGCGACGGGTTGCCGCCGCTGCACGCGGCAGTGTGAGCACCGGTCAGGCTGCAGGGCCTTATTGATTGAAAAAGGGGCGAGAAGCAAAACGGTGTGTTTGCACCAACCTACTCCTGTGGAATCAGCAACTCCTGGCCGACGACGATCGTGTTGGGGTCGTCAAGTCCATTGGCGGCCATGATTTGTGCGACGGTGACACCGTAGATTTGTGCAATCTGCGAAAGGCTTTCGCCTGACGCCACAGTATGGCGGATGCCGCGCGCGGCGATCGCTTGCTGCGGCGTCACGCCAGGGATGAATAGCTGCTGGCCAGTGCGCAGCATATTGGGATTGGTGAGATTGTTGGCAGCGGCCAGAGTGGTGGCATCGACGCCGTAGTCAGCAGCGATCGTGGAGAGTGTCTCGCCGGGCTGCACGATATGGGTGATGCCAGTTGTTGCAGCTGCGCCTCCATCTTGACCAGCAGCAGGCGCGCCAGCGGTTGTCTCTGCACCCGACGCAGGCGCGGCCACACCCGGGATGAGCAGTTCGGTGCCAGCCGCCAGATTGTCGGGGCTTTCCAGCCCGTTGACTTCCACCAATG
Organism: Chloroflexota bacterium; assembly: GCA_003451595.1. Lineage (GTDB taxonomy): Bacteria > Chloroflexota > Anaerolineae > Caldilineales > Caldilineaceae > Caldilinea. The sequence continues at coordinate 2,087 of DMDA01000044.1, forward strand.
TCAAAAAGTTGACGCCGTACTGCGCCGCGATCGTTGTCAACGTTTCGCCGGGCTGCACGACATGCTTGAAGGGTTCTGGCGTCGGTGTCGGTTCCCCCTCTGGCACGCGCAGGATCTGGCCGGCGAAAATATCGTCATTCGGCAGATTATTCAGTTCGCGCAACTGCTGCTGCGTCACGTTGAATTGCGCCGCAATGCTGCCGATCGTATCGCCCCCCTTCACCGTGTACTGGATCAGCGCGCCGCTGACGCTCGACGCAGGCGTGGCGGTGGCGGTGAGCGTGGCGGCTGGCGTGGCGGTAGTTGAGGCGTCGACCCTTTCCACGACTGGCTCCGAGCTGGTGCGCGTGGGGGCGACGCTGGCGGCTGGCGTCGCTGTGGGTTCCGGCGTGGGGCGCTCGCGCGTGCACGCGGTCAGGAGTGTGGCCGTCAAAAGCAAGATGAGCAAGGATTGGATGCGCACGGATTGACCTCCTGAAAGTGGAAGCGAGCGATATTGCAACAATTATAGCAATTGCAGTGGTAATTCACAACTGGATGCGCTGGGCATGGGCTATTCCTGGTTGGGGCGAAGTGCACGGGGCGCGCTTTGCGTGGGGCGCCCCGTCGCCCAGCATCGTTACCGTAATGTCTGAAACGCCGCGCCTAGCGCCAACGCCACGAAAATCAATCCACCCAGGCTGAAAAAAGGCATGAAGCTGGTAAACAAAAAGCTCGTCATAAGGCCGCTTGCTACTAGCCCCACGATGATTCCCGCCAGCGTGAAATGGCGGATGTAGCGACCACGCCGGCGCCCTACCGAATTGCGGATGATTTGAGCCAGCGCCGCCCCCGCGCCTGAACCAATTAATGCCGCGATGATCCAGCCAAAGATGCCGGTGATGCTGAATAGGAAGGCCACGATCGGCCAGGCGACCAGCGTGATGATGGCGGCTACCGCAAAGGCGATCCAGTTATCGCGGGTCATCGCATTGTAGAAGACATTTTGTTGCTCGCGGATGCACTCCTTGCACCGGTAGCCGACCTCCGTGAGCACGGCGCACTTCAGGCAGATCGGCTTGCCACACTTGTTGCAGCGCAGCAAGGTTTCGGTGTCGGGGTGGTTGGCGCAGTACATGACGTGTGGGGCGTCGGCGGTGTCATCCAGCATAGACTCAGTCATTGTTCCAGTTCCTGTTATTGTTGGTGTTTAGATTGTCCACTGCATTTTGTCCATCAACGTCTGGTAGAAGTAGCTGCGCTCGCGTACACGAATGAAGCGCGCCAGATGTGGGCTGCCCACCACCAGGACCTGATCGCCTTCCTGTACTTCGACCACGACCTGACCATCGACGGTGAGCATCGGCGGGTAGTCGCTGGTCGCCTGTAAGCGAATGGTGGCGCCTTCCGACAGGATGACGGCGCGATCCATGCTGAGGTGCGGTGCGATCGGGATGACTAGAATGTTCCGCAATTCCGGCGGCATAATCGGCCCGCTGACCGCCAGGGCATATCCGGTGCTACCCGTGGCCGTGCTGACGATCAAACCATCGCATGTGTAGGTGGTCAGGTGTCCCCCATCCAGTTCTGCGCTGATACGCACGACACGCGCCAGGTTGCCGCGACTCAACACGACATCGTTGAGCGCATCGTAGGTGCAAATCACCTCGTTGACGCCCGTGGTGGCGTTGGGGCGTTCAACGTGCATCCGCACCATCAGGCGCTCTTCCACCCAGTAACGCCCCTCCAGGATGGCTGCCAACGGCGCTTCCCAGTCATTGGGCTGCACCTCAGCCAGGAAGCCCAGACGTCCCATCTTGACGCCCAACATCGGTACGGCGTAGGGTGCGCCCATGCGCGCCGCACGCAGCAGCGTGCCGTCTCCACCCAGCGTGATCAGCAGGTCTACTTTGGGGAGATGCGCCGTCGTCGTCTCCAATTCCCACGCTGATTCGTGCCAGATGTCGGGAACGCCGGCTGCCTCCAGATAGCGCCCAATCGCGCATGCCAATTCCAGCGATTCCGGCTTCTTGGGATGATGCAAAATGCCGATGTGTGTAAAATGTGGTGAACCGTGTCTGTTCATCCCTGTCTTACCCGACTGACTGTGCCTGTCTTGCCTGATTGTTCAACTTGACATGATGCTTGACCTGATGGGTCTAGCACTCAAATGTATCGATGTGCTTCCAGTGGGGGCGACACAAACGCCTACCCCGCATGTGAAGTAGACTCAACCTTATCACGAAGTCGCAGCGGATAGGAAACTGCGGTATGATAAAAGCATGACACGTGTTTTGATCATTTCCGACATCCATGCCAACCTGGCTGCCCTTGAGACCGTACTGAGCGACGCCGAGGGGCGCTATGACATGCTCTGGTGTCTGGGCGATGTTGTCGGCTATGGGCCAAAGCCCAATGAGTGCATCGAACTGATCCGCGAGCGGGCGGCGTTGTGTGTGATGGGTAACCATGATTGGGCGGTGCTCGACAAGCCCGGTATCAATGTCGATGACTTCAATCCCCAGGCGCGCCACGCCGTTTTGTGGACGCGCCAGGAGTTGCGTGAAGAAAATCGGCGCTATCTCGACGCCCTGCCTTTTACGCCGCTCAACCCACCTGGCGCGCCCGGAATTCTGGTGACGCACGCCAGCCCACGCGAGCCGGTATGGGAGTACATTCTCACGCCGTCGATTGCCCTCGAAAATTTTGCCGTCTTCGAGGATGCTATCTGTTTTGTCGGTCACACGCACAAACCAGCGATCTATCGCTGGCACAGCTTCGAGTCCTTCGACGAGAGCGGCGTCGCCCATACCATGCAGCGCATGGCGACCGTCGATTACTTGCAGCCGCGCCTGGAGGCTGTGCTCCAGCTGGATGTGTCGCCAACGCAGCGTCTGATTATCAACCCTGGCAGCGTCGGTCAGCCGCGTGATAATGATGCCAGAGCCTCCTACGTGTTGCTTGATCTCGAAGCGATGACCTGCGAACACGTGCGCGTCGCCTACCCTATCGAGTTGACGCAGAGCCAGATGCGGGCGGCGCGGTTGCCCAAGCGCCTGGTGGATCGCCTGAGCTTCGGGTGGTGAGCGTCGGCGTCACTTCGTCCGCTGGCGTTCTGGCAACACCTCCGGCTCGATGCGATTGTACATCTCGAACCAATCTGGCAATTCCTGCGACCGCTTGATCGCAGCATCGCGCTCCTCTTGCCGACGATAATCATCCATGCGTTTGAGGATTTCCTGCGCCACCGCGCGTGGATCGGGCACAGCGTAGAAGATGAACGCTCCGGTTTCTGCTGCTGTCTGGCAGGTGACGTTGCCGTAGTTAAAGAGCCAATGCAGGGGCGACGGCACCGACATCGACACATTTTGGATGCGCCCCAGGCCGGCGCTCATGCGATCTTCGGAGAGACCGAGCGGCACGCGATCGACGTGCGCAATCTCCGCATTGCTCACTTCATAGGTGTCGTTGCGCCAGTCGGCCACCACCCAAATCACGCGCGCTAACGCAAAGAGGGTCAACACAACGCCGAGCGTCGTCAGCGCGTTTAGCAGTGGACGGCTTTCCTGGGGCGCGCCATAGGCTTCCCCCAGGCGCGGCAGGATCGCTAGTAGCAACAGCCCGCCAAATACGATCAACGGAAACCATAGCCTGGGAATCAGGACAAGCCAATGCTTCCGCCAGATGATGCGATCTCCCTGTTGACGGCGCAATCGCGTGTTCATGCTGTCGGAGATGCGCTTGCGCCAGCCGCTCGTCGCCGGTGCAGGTGCGCCACCGCGATAGACGCGACCAGGAATGTTGACGCCAAGCCCTAGTCGCGCTTCCAGGATGCGCTGGATGGCCAACTTGCTCTGGGCGGAGGTATGGCGTCGTCGCTGCTCGCGCTGTTCGATGATGGTGGCGCGCAGCTCGCGAAAGCGCGCAGTGTAGTCAAACGCGATTGTGCCCACCGTAGCTGCAGTCGCAATCGACATCGTGCCGTAGTCGAGCAGTTTGCCCAGCCAGTCGCTGCGAAAGTCAACATTCTGAATATGTTCGAGCGGCGCCTCCTTACGCCATTCGTTGACCAGGATCACCTTTTCCTGGTGCATCACGCGGCGATTGGTGATGACGAGCCAGTCATTGAGGTAGTCGATTGTTCCCCACGCCAGCGCAACGCCGGTCAAAAACATCAGGATCAAAATGAGCACGCGCAAGATCATCTGCTCGCCTGGAATCAGCGAAGCCAGCAGGAAAAAGATTGCCAGAAAGGCCAGCAAGATCATGGTAGGCAGGTTTTTGCGCAGAAATGCCACCCAATGACGCCGGCTGAAGACGATCACCTGCTCACCCGGTTGCAGCCACTCGTATTTGCTCCTGATTTTGTCCTGATCCACTTGGGCGCGGATGGTGCGCGTGGTGCGAATGTTGAGCTGGGCGCGCAGGTTGACGTTGAGTTGCGTCGAGAGCGCCTCCAGATCGCGCCAGTGAAAGCGCAGCCACAGACTTTCCGGTTGCGCCTCCACCGTCGACTCTTGCGACACCTGTCCCAACAGCGCCAGCTCGGCAAAGTACGTTGGCCCGACCGCCTGGGCGCTGTTCAACTGGCTGCCATTTTTATCGAGCGCCCGGATCATAGCGTGCCCGCGTAAAAGCACCCACAGGCTGTCGGCCTCTTCGCCTTGCTGAATCAGCAAATGAATATTGGGGAGGTAGATATGGCTGACGAAGCCAGCAATCTGTTGCTTCGTCTCGTCGGTTAGATTGTTGAAGATCGCCAGGCGCTGAATCGCAGCTTCGCGTTCCGCGATCTCCTCATCGATCACTTGGTCGGCGTCGAGGCCGGTGATGCTGACAAAACTGTGGTACGGGATGGCGTAGAGGGTCGTGTGCGTGGTGGACGTGGCCGTGTGCGTCATCAAGCGATTGCCAACGCCTAGCCCGATGAAACTTGACTTCCCGGTGGCGGCGCCAAAGAGCGCACCATTTCCCAATAGATGGCTCGCCTGGCCCGCTGCCTCCAACCTGACCTGCCCCTCATGAATCAGATACACGTTGTCGATGGCATCGTCGGCGCTGAAGATGCGTTGTTCTGGCAACGTCTTGATGGCGACGGTCTCATCTGCCAGGAAGCCGGCTATGATGGGATGCCACGCTGTGGGCATTGCCAGTCGCGCCATGAACGGAAAGGTGCGCAGCCGCTCGGCGATGGTCTGCGAAAAGAGTAGGTCGCGAATCTTGGGGAAATGGTAGATCAGCCGGCTGAACGCATGGATGTCGATGGAGAGCAGTCGGCATAGATGGTCGCTGCGGGCGTTGGTGCGATAGACTTCGTCGAACAGGAACTCCAGGTGCCCCAGCAACTTGCCCGGGCCGATGGTGCGTGCAAAGCGACGCTGGCGACGCCCTTGCTTGTCCACATCCTCGCGGTATTGGGTAATCTGTCCATCCAGCAAGATATAGATGGCGGTGATCGGCGTGTCTTGTGTGTACAACGTGCGAAAGGGCAATAGATCATGCGTGTACATTGCGCCCATCAAGATCGGCATCCAATCCTCGCGCGGGATGTTAGCCAGAAAGGGCAAGGCAAGGGCGCCAAACTCTTCGGCTGTAACGGCGACGCCGGGCGGCGGCTGCGGGGCGCTCATGGCTACAAGGCTTCCTTGATCTGCTCGGCGACTTTGCGCGTGACGCCGGGCACAGCCATCAATTCTTCCACCGTCGCCGCGCGCACGCGGGCAATGTCGCCATCGAAATGTTGCAGGATCGCCTTACGTCGTTTGGTCCCGATGCCGGGTATGTCGTCGAGCCGTGACCGCACCTGTTCCTTGGCGCGCAGGTTGCGATGATAGGTAATGCCGTAGCGGTGCGCCTCGTCGCGGATGCGCTGCACCAGATGCAGCGCCTGGCTGCCGCGCCGCAGCCATAGTGGGTCGGCAGCGTGCGGGCGAAAGATCTCTTCCTCGCGTTTTGCCAGCCCGATGACCGGAATGCGCTCCAGCAGGCCGAACTCCTGCAGCACTTCGACTGCTACGCCTAGTTGTCCCTTGCCGCCATCGATGATGACCAGGTCAGGGGCAATGCGCCAGCTTTCGTTCTCCTCACGGGCGCGCTGACCGGGGTCGGCATCCGCAACCGGCTCAACCAGGCGGCGGAAACGGCGGCGCAACATCTCGCGCATGCTGGCGAAGTCGTCCGGCGCGCCCTGTCCTCCCTTGCCGTGAATCTTGAAACGCTTGTAGGCGCTCTTAGCCGGCGCGCCTTTTACAAAGACCACCATCGAGCCGACCGTATTGGTGCCTTGCAGCGTGCTGATGTCATAACATTCGATGCGCGTCGGCGCGGTTTCGAGATGCAGCACCGATTGCAGTTCGGTGAGCGCCTCGGTCTGGCGATTGGTGTCGGCAGCGCGCGCAGCCTGCTGTACGCGCAGGAACTCGGCGGCGTTCTCCTGCGCCAGTTCCAGCACCTTCACTTTATCGCCGCGACGCGGCACACGCAGCTCGACTTTGCCGCCGCGATGGTTCGCCAGCCACTCCGCCAGCACCGCGTGATCGGGCGGCAGCGCCTGGAGCAGGATCAGCGGCGGCACAAAGGTGGCGTTATCGTAGAACTGCTGGATGAAGGCGCCGATCACCGCCGCCAGATGACCGGCGCCCGTTGGGTCGGCCTCACTGGGGTCAGTTTCAGTAGGGTCGCTGGCTATCGGCGCGTGAACTCCATTCTGTTCTTGAAGCTGGAAGACTTCGGCGCCCTCCAGCATGAAGCTGTCGCGCCCGACCATGCGCCCGTGACGCACCATGAAGACCTGCACCGCCGTATCGCCCGTGCGTGCATCCTGGGCGACTGCCACGTAGTCGAGGTCTTCCAGCGATGCCAGCACGATCTTCTGTTGCTCGGCGATCCGCTGCGCCGATTGCAGGCGATCGCGGTAGATTGCCGCCAGCTCGAATTGCAGATTGTCAGCGGCACGCGTCATTTGTTCCTGAAGCTGGCGCAGCACTTTGTCGCTGTCGCCTTCCAGGAAGTGCATCAACTGCTGGATCGTCTGGCGATACTCTTCGCGTGTTTGGGCGCCGATACACGGTCCGCCGCAGAGCTTGATGTGATAGTAAAGACAGGGCCGCCGATCCTTGCCGGTGATCTCGCGGTCGCAATCCAGGTAAGGAAAGACGCGGCGCAGAGCGTCGAGCGTTTCGTAGCAGGCGCGACTGCTGGTGTAGGGGCCAAAATAGCGCGCCCCATCCTTACGCATCCGCCGCACAACCTGGATTTTGGGGAAATCCTCCTGCCAATTCACCTTGATGTATGGGAAGGTCTTGTCGTCCTTGAGCCGCACGTTGTAATGCGGTTGATAGCGCTTGATGAGTTCATTTTCGAGGACGAGCGCTTCCAGTTCGGTCTTGGTGACCCACCAGGTGATGTCAGCGATCTCGGCGACCAGCGCTTGCGTGCGCGGTGAGTGGTTGGCGGAGGCATGGAAGTAGCTACGCACGCGATTGCGCAGCACGATCGCCTTGCCCACGTAGAGCACGCGTCCCGTTGCATCGAGCATCTGATAACAGCCGGGCGCAGTGGGCAGCGAATCCAGTTTTTGGGCGACTTTTTCAGGAATATGACCGTTCATGGGGCAGATTCTACCATGAGAAGTGCACGAAATCGATGTCAAGCGCGCACAGGGACGGTTTGAAGATCACCTCTGAATCCGCTGTAGCCGCTGCACCGAAAGCTGCCGGCTTGAACACCTCAAGCCGGCATCGCCTCCGGGCGCGCACAGGTGCTTTCCAACTGCACGTGATGCCCTGTCGCCGAAGCGTCGTGGATGGCGTGCATGATGTCGAGCACATGGTAGGCCAGGTCGCCGTTGGCGCGATGCGGTCGCCCGGAACGCAAGCCCTCGGCCATATCCGCCAGCCCCAGCCCGCGGCTGTTCTCGGTGTAGGGACGCGTGACCGGAATCTCCTGCCAGGCGTTGTCGCCGGTCATGCGCAGGCGCACGGGGCCGCCAAAGGTGTTTGGATCGGGAACGGCCAGCGTGCCCGTTGTGCCGTAAATCTCGATCCAGGGCAGCGTCGATGCCTGTACATCGAAGGTGGTGATGATCGTGCCGATCGGGCCAGCCGCAAAGTCTAGCAGACCGGTTACGTGCGTCGGCACTTCGACGTTGATGATCTCGCCGTAATGGGGCTGGCTGGTGATGGTGCGCTGGGCGCGTGTAATGCGCGTGGCGCCCGTGACGCGCTGCACCGGGCCGAGCAAACTCACCAGCGCGGTCAAATAGTACGGCCCCATATCAAACATTGGCCCACCCCCCATCTGATAGTAGAAAGCCGGGTTGGGGTGCCAATGTTCGTGGCCGCGACTCATCATGAAGGCGGTGGCGGCGACCGGCGTTCCGATGGCGCCGGCGTCGATCAGTTCACGACACGTCTGCAAGCCGCCACCGAGGAAGGTGTCCGGTGCGCCGCCCACACGTAGCCCTTTTGCCGCCGCCAACGCCAGCATCTGCCGCCCCTCTTCTCGTGTCAAGGCAAGAGGTTTCTCATTGTAGACGGATTTCCCCGCCGTGAGGGCAGCGAGTGCAATTTCACCGTGACCCTGGGGCGTGGTCAGGTTTAGCACAATCTCGATGTCGGGATCGGCTAACAACGCCGGCACGCTGAGTACGCGGGGCACGTCATACTGCGCCGCCAACGCCTGCGCCGCCTCCATACGCAGGTCAGCGCAAGCTGTCACCTGCACGATGGGCAGCGTCTTGAGCATCCGCATATAGGCGCCGCTGATATTGCCACAACCGATGACGCCGACCGCAACTGGTTTGCTCTCCATAGGTCTAAAACTCCTTGGCGGCCCACAGCAGACCGCGCCGCACAATCTCTTTGGCTTCCGGTACGTTGAAGTCGGCGGCGACGTGGCCGACCGAAGCGTAGAAGATGCGTCCGGCGCCCCAACGTCGCTTCCAGACCACCGGCATCACTACGCCATCAATCCACGGGCAATACTGGCCGGTAAAGGTGGTCGTTGCCAGCACCTCGTTGGAGGGATCGACATGCATGTAGTACTGCTCAGAGTGCATCGCAAAGTCGTTTAGCCCGGCTGTAATCGGGTCCTCCCGGTTGATGATGTTGACTGTGTAATCGATAATGTTGCCAGGGTGCGCCACCCACTGTCCGCCAACCATGAACTGGTAGTTGGTGCTGTTGCGGAAGGCGTCCGCCATGCCGCCATGCCAGCCCGCAAAGCCGACGCCGCTCTCGATGGCGTCAAGCAGACCCTGCTCCTGCTCACGCGTGATTGTGCTCATCGTGTAGACTTGTGAGATCACGGCGTAGCTGCGCAGTCGTTCGGCGTCGAGATAGGCATCAAGCGAGTCGCTGATGTCCACTGTAAAGCCGGCCGCCTCCAACAGCGGCGCAAAAATGCTGACGCACTGGCGCGGCTCGTGACCTTCCCAGCCGCCCCAAACCATCAATGCCCGTTTCATTTTGAAGTCCTTTCATGAAATTGCAAATTGTCAATCTCCAGACGCCAATCGCTCCCGATGAGATTGGCTGAAATTGGCGTCTGGAGATTGACGATTTACTCGATGCCAAAGCGCACATAACGGCCAGGGGTGGCGCCAGCGATCGGCTTGCCGTGCGCCAGAATCGGGACGCCATTGACGATCACATGCTCGATGCCGGTCGATAGCTGGTGCGGGTCGTCGAAAGTGGCGTTGTCATGCACCGTCTCCGGGTCGAAGATGACCAGGTCGGCATAGTAGCCCTTACGAATTGCCCCGCGCTGCTTGAGTTTGAAGCGCGTAGCGGCAAACCCACTGAGCTTGTAGATGGCGTCCTCCAGGGAGAAAAGTCGTTTGCGTCGCACGTAATGACCTAGCAATCGTGGCGCCGAACCATATTGGCGCGGGTGAATCTTGCCGTTGGCAAAGAAGATGCCGTCACTGCCCATCATGTAGCAGGGGTGACTGATGAACTCCGCTTCCAGCCCATTTTCTTCGTGCCGGAAGACCAGCAACACCGCCATCGCTTCTTCGAGCAAGAGGTCGCAAAGCGCGTCAGCGGCGCGACGCTTTGTGCGGCGCACATACTGCGCCAGCGTTGAGCCGCACAGATGGCGGTTGTGCCGACTTGGCGTCCAGGCAATGGTGATCTCGGCAAGATTCAGGGCGTCGAGTCGGCGTTGGAAGCGGTCGCGCAGGGTGGCGTCAGTCAGTCTGCTATAGGCCGCCAACACCCCATGCTCCCAGATTTCGGGCGGCAGCAGATATTGCAGCATCGTAGATGATCCCATGTATGGGTAGACGTCGAAGGAAAAATCAACTTCATTGACCGCGACTAGGTCGATGTAGTCAATGAGCGCCTCCACCTCTGCCTCCGAGTTGCCTTTGAGATGCGAGATATGCACCGGCGCACCGGCGCGCTTGCCGATCTCGACCGCCTCCTTGACTCCCTCCAACGTGCCGCGTGCATAGCGGACATGGGTGACATAGACGCCCTGCATAGCGCGCAGCGCCTGGCTGGCATAGACGAGTTCGTCCGTGTCGGCATAGCACTCATCTACATAATCTAGCCCGGTGGAGAGGCCACAGGCGCCTTCCGCCATGCCCTGGCGCACTAGATTCTGGAGATCGACAAGCTGATAATCGTTTGCCTGCCGCGCGCCAAAGCCTAACGCCAACGTGCGGACATTCGCGTAGGGCACAAAAGCCGCCACGTTCTGCGCCGTCTTGCCATCGAATAACTGCATGTAGTCGGCGATGCTCTCCCAGCCCGTGTACTGCTCGAAACGAAGGCCGTCGAGCGCTCTCAGATACTGAACCCAGCCGTGCACTGTCTGACTGCTGACCGGTGCATAGGAGATGCCGTCCAGCATCAAGAATTCGGTCGTGAAACCCTGCGTTGTCTTGGAAAGCAGGTGAGGCTGCGTCAACAGGACGGCATCGGAGTGTGTGTGTACGTCGATAAAGCCGGGCGCAACCACCATCCCATGGGCGTCAATGATCTGGTGTGCTTCCGCCTGACTCGCCGGCTCGATGGCCGCGATGCGATCCCCCAGGATGCCAATATCTGCGGTGTAGCGCGGGCGTTTTTGACCATCGATAATCAGGCCGTTGCGAATGAGGAGATCGAACATTTGGCACCTTGGTCATCTGGCTGGTGGCGCTCAGGCCATGAGAGCCGTGAGAACGAGAAAACGATTACGCTGCTGCATTCCATTCTAGCGGTTTTGTCAGAAATTGCTGAATTGGGCGGAATGCGTACAAGGCTGACTGTTGGGTTGGCTGCTGGGCTGTTCGGCAACCCCGCAGCCTTCGGGGAGACAAGATACAGAGGGACTGACAATATAGCCATCCAATTGCAACAGAATTTGACGATTTTCTGACGCGCCCCTGGTATGATGAGCAAGCTAACAACCAGACCAGTGACAGCCAATTTCACAATTTTGTGTCATAGATTCGAGTCTCGCTATGAAACGACCTGATCCTGTTGAGCATTACGTCTTTGTCGTACGCGCCTGGCGTGTGAGTCCCACTGCACCGTGGGAATTCGTGGTGCACTACAGCGGCACCGATCAAGTCGAATATGCTCAGAGCCAAAGTGAGTTGTTGTCCGCTTTAAATCGGTGCTTGCAGGAGGATGTCCACTTATCCGCCAGACAGTCGCTGCCTGCCTGAACGCATCCGGCTCCTCGCCGGCGCGCCAGCGGGGAGCTAAGGCGCGCCGGCGCCATGCCGGAGGCGATGACCTGCAAAGCAACATTGCCTCACACTTGAAATAGACTCCACACATGCTGTAGATGTCCCTCCGGTTTGCAGCGTGCTATAATCATTCCAGGCGCCTGACAAAGTTGCTTTTCAGGCGCCTGCATCCTTGTCTGCAATTTCGTCCAACCGGCGGGGAACCATAATGCACGAAGATCAACGTCGGCGCGCATCGGCGCTGTTGCACGCCCATCAGCTCGACGCCGCCCTCTTTGCCAGTCCGGCCAGCGTGACGTGGCTCACCGGCTTTGCACCGCCGATCCAGACCGGCCCGCATCCCTTTGCCGGTGCGCCGCCGCTGGTGTGGTGGGATGGCGAACGGTTCACGCTGATTGTCGTCGATGCCTGGGCGGCTGCGGCAGCTCCTTTTGCCCGCGCGCCGGATGGCGGCGTGCTGACCTATCTCGGTTACACGGTTGACGCCCCTATCGATGGCGCGCGACATCTGCGCGCCTTGCTGCAATCACTCTGGCAGAAAAGCGCCAACGGCGGACGCAACCGACGTGTGGGCGTAGAAAGTTGGGCGGCGCCATCAGCCGTTGGCGAAGTGTTGGCGGCGCACTATAAGGGTGACTGGGTGATGATCGATGAATGGTTGGCGCCGCTGCGCATGGTTAAGACCGAGGAGGAGCTTGCCAAACTGCGCGTCAACTTCCAGTTGACAGACGTCGCCCATGCCGCTGCGCGCCGCGCCACCGTCGCCGGCGCGCGGGAGATCGACGTCTGGCTTGCAGCAAAAGCCACCGTCGAGGCTGCTGCTGGTCAGCGGGTGCCGATGGGCAACGACTGTGTGGTCGGTTACCGCCAGGAGAACATCGGCGGCTGGCCGCTCGACCATGCGCTGCGCCCGGGCGACTCGCTGATCGTCGACCTGAGCACGATCTTGCACGGCTACTGGAGTGACAGTTGCGCCACCTACTTTGCTGGCGCCGCCAACGCCCGCCAACAGGCGATCCACACTGTCGTGAGCCAGGCGTTGGCGCTCGGCGCCAGTCTGCTGCGGCCAGGCGCTGTGACGGGCGATATCGATCGCCGCGTACGCCAGTTCATCGCTAACGCTGGCTATCCTGTCTATCCGCATCACACCGGGCATGGCGTTGGCGTCAGCGGACACGAGGCGCCACGGATTGTCCCCTATAATCAGGAAGTGTTGGCGGCAGGGATGGTGATCCTGTTGGAACCGGGCATCTATTTCCCTGGCGAGACCGGCGTGCGGCTGGAGGACGCGTTCCTGATTACCGACGATGGCGCCATCCAGTTGACTGCGCACGATAAGTCGTTGCCGTAGCAACTTGGGGCGATGATGTGATGGCATCATCGCTTGGCAAATTCTGACGTATGCTGCCCAAACTTGACCAGATTGGAAAGGAGTTCGTGATGCGCGAAGTTGTTTTTTCTGAGCAGGCCGTGATTCCGGCATCGCCGTATTCCCAGGGCATCATTGCCACAGGGCGCACGCTCTATGTGTCGGGGCAAGGCTCGTTTGATCCTGCCACCAATCAGTTTCAACCTGGCGACTTCCGGGCGCAGGCCGAGCGCACCTTCCGCAATGTCCAATTGATTCTGGAGGCGGCGGGCGCGACGTGGCAGAACGTGGTCAAGGTCAACGTCTATCTCGCCAACGCGCTCGACTTCGCCGAGATGAACGAGGTCTATCGTCAAGTTGTGAGCGCACCCTATCCAGCGCGCACGACGGTGCAGGCCGGGTTGGTGGGTCAGATGTTGATCGAGGTGGACTGCATCGCCGTGTTGCCAGATGAACATTGACACGCTGTTAACCGTGCCATAACGCACCCTCAACGCACCGTTCATCTTTAGCCGTCAGAATGAGGCTGAAGATCAACAAGGCAAAGTGATGCGCAGCTTTGTCGCGAGGGGCGGTGTGCTCACATGCGAAGATTGTGAGGCAATAGCCCGCCAATCGATACCCTACCCTGGAGGAGAAGGCGTCCGGCATGTGAAGATTGCTGGCTGCGTTCTCTCCTTGCTATTGGTCCCCCAATCGTCAGTATTTCGGTCTGATGCACACCCGGTACTTCAGGTCTCAGCTTGTGGGGACGTCTGACGCTGGCGGCGGTGCGCTGGTGACTGGCGCAGTCGCTGTAAATGCACTGTTGTTGCTGCGCGGTGCTGCCGACGTGGGCGTGCGCGGCAGCTGCCCAAAGAGCGCCATTGCTGTGCGTCGGTAGCCTGCCACGCGGCTGCTAGTCTGGATCACGGGTGTGACGACATTTTCGCTCATAAAGGCTGCCGTGCCGCGCACGGTGGCGATCGTCTCTTTGGTGTCAACGATCATTGGTTTCAACTCACTCTGCACGAGTTTCGTCAGCCGCCAGATCTGCCAGATCAGGATGCCCAGCAGCACCCACACGACGATGCTGGTCAGCGCCAGAAAGATGATCAGGATATCGCGCACAACACCAACCACGCTCTACTCCTTTGATGAAGATTCATATCCGGCTGTTCCTTGCCGCCAGCGCGCTCCCGCACCGGTTGCCTCAGCCGTACATACTCGACTGCTCAGCAAAAACTGCTTCGGCGACCTCGCTGCGAGCGATGACGCCGCCCCCTAGACATAGGTCGTCATCATAGAAGACCGCCCCCTGCCCTGGCGAGATGTCGCGCAGCGGCGCAGCAAAGCGCACCGCGACTCGGTCGCCTGCCAGTGGGAAGAGAGTGCAGTCAACCGCCTGCGCTTTGTAGCGAATTTTGCACTGTACGCGCGCGCCCGCCGGTGGCGGCGCATCCAATGTCCAGTTGACGCGCTCCGCCAGCAGTCGGTCGCAGCCCAACTCCGCCGCCGGGCCAACCACCAGCGTGTTGCGGCGATAGTCCAGTTCGATCACAAAATAGGGTTCAGGCGCGCCAGTAATCCCCAATCCCTTCCGCTGGCCGATGGTGTAGCCCGGCAACCCGTTGTGCTCGCCATAAACGCGCCCGCGCCGATCTACAATCGGCCCGGGGCGCATCGCCTCCGCCGCCCAGTCGCGCAGAAAGCGACGGTAGTCGTCGTCGAAGACGAAGCACAGATCCATCGAGTCGTGCTTAGAGGCAACTGGCAGCCCACGCTCCGCAGCGATGCGCCGCACCTCTGACTTTGGGAAGTCGCCTATCGGAAAGAGCACATCGTTCAGCTCCGCCTGACCGAGCACGCTGAGCACGTAGCTTTGGTCTTTGGCTGCATCCACGCCCTTCAGCAGGTGGATTTTGCCGTCGGCGCCGCGCCGCAATCGAGCGTAATGGCCTGTCGCCAGGTAGTCGGCGCCGAGCCGCCGCGCGTAGTTGAGCAGATAATCGAAGCGGATGTGCCGGTTGCACTCAAGGCATGGATTGGGCGTCACGCCGTGACTGTACCCGTCGATAAAGAAGTCAACGACTTGCTGCTTGAAGGGCTGCTCGACGTTGATCAGGTAAAAAGGAATACCCAGCGTATCGGCCACACGTCGCGCATCGTGGACGCTCTCCAGGCTGCAACACTTGTTGGTTGAGCCTTCACCCGCCCCCACTTCCGCCCAGAGGCGCATCATCACGCCGATGCAATTGTAGCCCTGCTCCACCAACAGCGCCGCCGCCACGGATGAATCGACGCCGCCTGACATGGCGATGACGACTGTGGTCTCGGCGGGCGTTTTTTCGTGCTTGTTAATACTCATACCGGCATCTTATCACGGTTCGATGAAAATCCTCATCTCCACCTCCCGCGTGCGACCATCTTCAGCGTTCACGCGCCCGTGCAGCAGATATGGCTCACCATAACGCACCGGTTCGCCCGACGGCCACGCGTTACCATGGTCGCCAAAATACCAGATGTTGCAATCCGGCTCACCGCCAGCGAATGCGCAGTAGGCAGCGCGATTTTCCGTGCGTTGATAGACCTCCTGTCCGTCCGGGTCGAGGATGCGCATCTCAATATTGCGGATACCGTCGCCGTCGTTGGAACCGCGATTGGGATCATACGCCACAACCTGAAAGACGAGCGCACCGTAGACGGCGCTGTCGCGGTTGCCTGGGCCAGTCTGCGCAACGTAGGCTTCCAGGTCGGCGCGCGCCGTGCTGACGTCACCGCAGCGCGACAGGTCGGGGTGATTGATGGTGAAGGGGCTGCTCCAGGTCGCTGAACCACCATTATCGAGGAAGATGTCGGCGAAGACGGTGTAGTCACCATTGCAGAGTTCCCGGTTTGTGTCTGGCCAGCGTGCACCGCGCCGAATCTCCAGCACGTTGCAGGCCGGTTCGCCGCCGCCAAAGGCGCAGTAGCCGTAGGTGCGTTCGGTGCGGCCATAGAACTCGTCGCCAAATTCATCCTGAATGCGGAAGTCGACGCGATCGATGCGGCGATTGTTGGGGGTGCGGTCGATCTCGGCGCGAAAGAAGATGCGGTCGCGGAAGACCGCGACGCCGCTGCTAATGTTTCCGATGCCAACCCCGGTGACAAGCGCGCCGCTCCACCCGCCGCCGCCTGGCCCGCCGCCCGGCAACACGACCAGCGGCGGCAGGGTTGGCGCAGGGGTGATCGGCGGGCCTGGAATCACAACGACTGGCGGCAACGTTGGTGTGGGCGGAGGTGCGACGACCGGCGGCAGGGTTGGCGTCGGTGGCGCTGTGGGCGTGGGGGTGGGCGTCGGCGGCAAAATGCCGACCGGCAACGTGGTCAGATCGATGGTGCATGAAATGAATTGCGCGCCTGCAGCGACCCAACCGCGCACGCCGGTTGGCAGGGGCTGGATTTCAACCCACGTGGCATCAAGATTGCGCGCCAGTGGACGTAGCTGGGTGTTGAAGCGTACTGTGTCCAGCGGCGGAAACGTTGTGCTCGGCCCGCTCCGCACGTTGAGATTTGGATTGGCGCGCACGATGCAGACCGGCGCCGTCGTCGGTGCGCTGCGCAGGGGCGTTGCTGTGGCGCGCACAGGGGCAGCGGCGATGCTCGCATTGGTTTCATTTGTTGTCAGCGTCAGACTGTAAGCCCCACGATCGTTGCGCCGCTCACCTGCCACCAACACCAGATAGACGCCGGTCGCAGGTAGGGTCGCCGTGGCGCTGCTGATTCGGCCATTGCGGCTGTCGCCTTCGGCCAGGGTCTCCTCTGTCGCCGGATCGAAAATTTCGACGTAGGGTGTGAAGACCGTGCTGCTAAGTGTCGCCGTCACGACGGCGCCAGCGCAACCGCGCAGCACCCAAGCCGCCCCTACGCTCGAACGCACTACGCCAGTGACGGCGGCGCCAGAAGTCAGCACGTCGTCGAAGGTCAGATCATCTGGTGCGGCGTCGCCAAAGTCGGCGCCGACGCTATAGTCGCCCCGGTCGCTGCGCCGCTCGCCAGCAGCCACAATTGTATACGCGCCGCCCGTTCTTGCCTGGATCACTGTCTGAGCCTGGACGCCATCTGCCGACACGGCCTCGACGACCGGCGCCTCGACAGTGTCGGTGAAGATGCTCAAAAACGGTGTGAAGGCGTCGCTGCGCATGGTCAC
The DNA here is from genome assembly GCA_003451595.1 of Chloroflexota bacterium. Classification (GTDB taxonomy): domain Bacteria; phylum Chloroflexota; class Anaerolineae; order Caldilineales; family Caldilineaceae; genus Caldilinea. Next base: position 19,286 of record DMDA01000044.1, read on the forward strand.
GGTGACCTGGTCGTCAGGGCACGTTTCGATCATCCATTCTTCGCCCGCTGAGCTGGTGATCCGACTCGTCACGGTTCCTAACGGCGGCAGAGGCGCGGGCGTCTGCGCCAGAGCGGACGGGGCAGCCAGCAGTAATGTCGCCAGCGTCAGCGCCGCGCCGGTCATCAACCCGATCCTGAGCAACTTGCCTGCATTCATGGCGTCACCTCCAGCGTGTCGCTCAACACCTGCTGCGCCTCCAGAGCGAAGGGTGCGCAGCTACAATCCAGCACGCGCTGCTGGAACAAGACATTGCCCGCCGTGCGCTGGCGCAGCGCCAGGCACGCATCGTAGTGGTCGATGGTGGTGCGCAGCCAGGCGATTTGTTCCTCTTTAGCCGCCGCACGCGTGGTGGCGTCGGTTGCCTGATCGCGGCGGATCGCAGCGAGATGGGCGCGCAACCGCGTCACCGTGCCCAGGCTGACCTGCGTCCAGGCATAGTAGACCGGTTCATCCTTCGGCGTGTACGCGGCCAGCGCCTGATTCAACATTGACTCAGCCTGCTGCAATGGCGCTTCGGCGCCAGACAGGTCGTCTTGCAGTAGATAGAGCGCCGCGCGGCTGCGATACGCCAACCCCAACGCCATGTATGCGCGTGCAGCGAGGGGCGCCGCCTGGTCGTGGGCGCGCGCCACCGCCTGCTGCAACAAACGAATCGCCTCCTCGCTATCGGCGATGGCGGCGGCCAGGTCTGGTGATGAGTTCTCGACGTTGGCTAGAGAGATGCACGCTTCCATGCCAGCAGGCACGGACTGAGTGCGATAGGGGAACAACTGCGCCCGGTCTACGTAGACGCTGCCCAGGCTGGTCAACGCCGGGATCAGGTCAGGGTCGAGCGTCAGCGCCTGTTGCAGCGCCGTCGTGGCAGTGGCGAAGTCGCGCGTCACACGCGCCAGTTCCCCCAAGACGAGGTAGAAGATGGCCTTGCCGCTGTCAGGAGGCCAATTGGCGAGAGTTGGCTCGGCTGCCCGCAAAATTTCTAACCCCCGCTCCGGGCGATTCGCCAACGCATAGGAGAGCGCCTGCGTCATCCAGAAGAGGGTGCGGCTGCGCGGCGCCAGCGCCTCATTCAACGTGAGCTTGGCGCTGTCCGGGTTGACCGCGTAGGCGACGACCGGCTGGATTGCTCCGCCCAACACAAACCCACCCCATAGATCGCTCGGCTCACCGGCGCGCTCCTGGCCGTCGAAGTAGAACTCCAGATGCAGGCTCTCCGGATTGGTGGCCTCGGTGAGGTAACCGTAGACGACCATCTGTGCATCGATCTTGTGCGCTAGCGCTGCAGCGCTGGCGGTGCGGGCATCGGCGTTCTTACCTGCGATAAAGCCAATCTTGATGTTCTTGCCGTCGTTGCGCCCCAGCGTATCGTGCCAGATCAGCACATTGCGGTCGAAGCCGGTGGCCTGGGCCTGGCGATAGGCGTCGTCGAGTGTGCGGTAGAGTGTGGTGCTGATCTGCCGTCCAAATTCCGAGCTGTGCATGGCGCCATCGGGCTGCAAAACGCCGATGTCGGCGACGGCGATGTTGAAGCCGCCCGTCATCGGCCAGACATTCCACAGCGGTTCCAAAGTCGGGTACGCCAGCGCACCGCCGATTGCCAGCACGATCACGAAAATGGCCAGCAGCGGCCAGAGCAGCCGGCGCAGCAGCGTACGCTCCGGGTGGCGTTCCTCCTCGCTGACGATCTGCCAGATCACGCCGTCGGCGGCGCGGCTGAAGAGGACAGGCGCGCCCCACTCCACTGTGCCGGGTGCGCTTTGATCGATGGCTTTGCGCCCTTCACTCACAGCGGCGTCGATCGGCAGCCGGTCGGCCAGCGCGTCATAGAATTGCCCGGCAAAGGCCGTCGCCGCGGCATCACCGATGGCGTACTGCATGGCAACAACTGCGGGCAATCCACGTTGCACCAGTGCAGCCGCCAGGCTCGAAAAAGGCGACTGCTCGTCGCCGCGCGCACCTTCACAGGCATTGAGCACCGCCAGTCGCAGCGTACGCTGATCGCCCAGCAGGCGCCCCATCTGCGTGGCGCTCACCAGCCAGGCCGCGCCGTTCTCGTCTGTCATCACCAGCGCACCCTCGCCGATGCGATCGTCGAAGGTGGCGTGGCCGGTGTAATGGAGGATGTGCCATGGCCCGGCCTGCAGCGCGGCTTGCAGCGCCTGCCAGGTTGCTTGTTCCAGCCAAACTAGCTCAATGTGACCGCTGTCAAGTGGTTGGCGCAGCGCCGCCTCCAGCGCGGCTTTTTCGCGCGCCACATCAAGCGGAGGCAGGTCGATAGGCGCAGCGATAATGCCCAGGATGCGCAGCGGCGGCGTTACGGCGAAGTCGGGATCGGGCAGCAGCAGCTCCAGGTAGCGCATGATGGGCGTGCGCCGTGAGAGCGCGACAAACTCCTGCTCGCGCGCGTCGTAGAGAAACTCCCACGGCACAGTGAGCAGTTCCGGCGCCAGGATGCGCAACTTGAGACGCAGCCCCTGGTCGGCGCTGCTGGTGAGTTGACGGCTGCGGTCGTAGGCGGTGCGGATGTCGCCCTGGATCAAGGCGTCGAAGAGGGCGCCGCCGAAATCTTGCGCCAGCGTCGTGTCGCCCGTCGAGGCGCCGTCTAGCAGCGCCTGTTCCAGCCCGGCCAGGTGCACGTCAAGTTCGGCGCGGGTGAAGGGAAAGCGCATTATGCCGCGCGCGGCGCCTGCGGGCGAACGCAGCACGGCAATCGGGTATGCGTTGCTATTGCCGACGTCGATTTCCAGCTCAAAGTCGTGGAGCGTGAGTGCGCTCATGCGCGTGCCTGGCTGCAACGCGGAGAATCCGCCCGGTTGCAAGGCGTCTATTATCGCAGGTTATGGAGAGTTGTCAAGGAGGGTGGTGAGGATGCGGTGCGCGGAGATTCGGCCAGATACCAGATAGTCGAGCAGGTAGCGATGGCTGCCGCCAAAGCTGGCGACGAGCTGCTGTGGAGCGGGCAGATTGCGCGGCGCCTCTTTATCTCTTTCTATTGTGACGTTCTACACTGTGACGTTCTACACTGTGGCGTTCTACGCTGTGACGCTCTCTGCAATCACCTGGCGATGGCGTTCTCTGCAATTACCTGCTGATACCACAGCGCACTGTCCTTCAAGATGCGCTGCTGCGTTGTGTAATCCACCCATACGATGCCGAAACGTTCAGTGTACCCCCTTGCCCACTCGAAGTTGTCCAGCAGCGACCAGACAAAATAGCCTGCCAGGGGGACGCCCGCTGCAATGGCTGCGTGCGCTTTGCTAAAGTGTGCGCGCAGATAGTCGATGCGACGCGTGTCGTGCACCTGACCATCGGCGCTGGGGCCATCCGCAAAACTGGCGCCGTTTTCGGTGATGTAGAGTTTGGGCGCCCGATACTCGAAGTGAAGCCGGCCGAGCAGATCGTACAGCCCCTGCGGGTAGATTTCCCAGCCCATGTCGGTGCGAGCGAGCGTGGCGTGCTCCGCATCGTCTGCAGGAAAGGCGCTGCCTGCAGCATCAGCCTTGAGCACAGCGCGCGTGTAGTAGTTGACGCCCAGAAAGTCGGTGTGGGCAGCGATCACAGCCATGTCGCCGTCGGCGATGAAGTCCATGGTGTGCGCAGGCAGGAAGCCGGCTTTCAGATAGAGATCGACTATATCGGCTGGATAATGTCGGCCATAAATGGGGTCGAGGAACCAACGATTAAAGTAGCCGTCATAGATGCGCACTGCCGCCAGGTTTTGCGGGGTGGGCGTGGCTGTGGTGGCGGCGGTGAAGTTGAGCGTGATGCCCACCTCGGCGCCAGGGCTGTTGCGTCGGATCACCGGCACGGCCCAGCCATGAGCCAGTAGGACATGATGCGCCGCCGCCAGCCCGGCGTACCAATCGCGCCAGCCTGGTGCGTGCTCGCCGATCTGATGGCTCAAGAAGCTGACGCACCATGGTTCGTTGATCGTGATCCAGTGCTTCACGCGGTCGCCCAGCGCACGGGTGATTACGTCTGTGTACTCCACAAAGGCTTCGGCTGTGGCGCGTTGGGGCCAGCCACCGCGCTCCTGCAGGGCCTGAGGCAGGTCCCAGTGGTAGAGTGTCGCAAAGGGGGTGATGCCCGCACCTAACAACCCATCCACCAGGCGGTTGTAGAAATCAAGCCCCTTCTGGTTGATGGCGCCGACGCCCTGCGGCAGAATGCGCGGCCAGGCAATGGAGAAGCGGTAGGCGTGCAGCCCTAACTGCCGCATCAGGGCAATGTCCTCTTGCCAGCGATGGTAGTGATCGCAAGCCACGTCGCCGTTGGCCCCATCGATGATCTTGCCCGGTGTGTGCGCAAAGCGATCCCAGATCGACTCGCCTTTGCCGTCCGCCTGCCAGGCGCCTTCAACCTGATAGGCCGACGTCGCTGTGCCCCACAAAAAGTTGGTTGGAAAGCGTTGTTGTGTCATAGATGGAAAACGAGGGGCGTCACCGCCCCTCGCCTGCATATGTGTTCCTGTTTGATGTCGACTAGATGCCGAGCAGTTCCTCGACGGCGGTCTTTTCTTCCACCAGTTCGTCGCCTGTGACCTTGATCATTTGCTGATCGAAGTCGCTCAATGCCAGCCCCTCGACGATGCTGTACTTGCCATCCTTGATGGTGACTGGATAGCTGAAGATGACGCCCGCTGGCGAGCCGTAGGCGCCGGTGCTGGGAATCGCCATGCTCACCCAATCGCCGGCCGGCGTGCCGTGGTGCCAGCTCTGCACGTGGTTGATGGCGGCATTGGCAGCGCTGGCCGCGCTGCTCTGCCCGCGCGCCTCGATGATGGCAGCGCCGCGTTTCTGCACCGTAGGGATGAAGGTCGTCTTAATCCAGGCATCGTCGCCGATGACTTCGGCAGCTGGCTTGCCGCTGATGGTGGCGTGGAAGGCGTCGGGATATTGCGTGGCGCTGTGGTTGCCCCAGATCGTGACATGCTTGACCTCGGTTACAGGCACGCCAGCCTTTGCCGCAAGCTGACTCATGGCGCGGTTGTGATCGAGGCGCGTCATCGCCGTGAAGCGCTCGGCAGGGACGTCAGGCGCGCTGCGCATGGCGATCAGGGCGTTGGTGTTGGCTGGATTGCCAACCACAAGCACGCGGATGTCCGACGCAGCATGATCGTTAATTGCTTTGCCTTGCACGGTGAAAATGGCGCCGTTGGCGCTGAGCAGGTCTTTGCGCTCCATCCCCTTGGTGCGCGGGCGCGCGCCGACGAGCAGCGCCCAGTTGGCGCCGGCGAACGCAACATTGGCGTCGTCGGTCAGCACCATGCTGGAGAGCAACGGAAAGGCGCAATCGTCCAGCTCCATGGCCACACCTTCCAACGCCTTCATCGCTGGCGTGATTTCCAATAACTGCAGAATGACCGGCTGATCCGGCCCGAAGAGATCGCCATTGGCAATGCGAAAGAGCAGGGCATACCCAATGTTGCCGGCAGCGCCGGTGACGGTGACTCGCAATGGACTTTTCATTGTGTTTTCCTCCAATTATGGATGTTTACAGACGCCGGATAAGCAGAAGGGTAGGAACATTTTTCTTGGGTCACACGTTGCTACCATGTAAAATAGCATGGTTTAGCATACCGCCATTTGCGTCATTGGGCAATGTATCAATATAGGCAGTTGGCGGCAAAATCCGCGTCATGCACGATCGGGCTTGCTGCATCCCGCTCACGCAACGCCACCAACGTGCGGCGCGCATCAATCTAGAAGGAGATGTTTTCATGAACACCTTTGCTCACCGTCAGCGCTGGCGGTTGACCATGTTGCTGGCGTTGCTGCTGGCGCTTTTGCCGGCGTCTGGCGCCACACCTCAACCGGTGCGCGCTGAAGGTCGCGCCATCGATGCCCCGGCTGCACCCAGCGCCGACGCCAGCCAGGAAATTGTCTATGTCGACGGCGCAGGCGTCATCCGTGTATTGGACCTGGCGTTTTCTGGTCAGCAGGTGCAATGGTTCAGCCCGTCGGGGAATTGGCGCAGCATCGCCTTGGGGGATTTCGACAACGACGGCGACAAGGAGATCGCGGCTGTGCGCGGCACGCCCAACACCTCCACTGCGCCGGAATTGGCGATCTTCGACCCGGTGGTCGCCAGAGGCAGCGTTGTGCCCGGACAAACGATCAATGGCATACCCTGGAAGCAACTTTTCAGCCTGGCGTTGCCGTCGCGTCCGGCGCTGGTCTTTGCTGGCAATTTTGACCCCAATGTGCCGGGCGATGAGATTGGCATCGTCCGTGCGCCGGTCCCTGCCGACAACCCGGATCAAGGTGACCTGTCCACCGTGATCATCTACAAACAGACGAGCCCTACGCCTGACGGTACAGCATGGGTCGTGCATCAACTGCGCACCTTCAGCGAGAACTGGGAGCGCGTCGCCGTCGGCAATCTGGATCGCACGGGTGGCGACGATGTTGCCTTCGTCGATCAGGATCAGGGGAAGTTCACCGTCTTTCAGCCTGACGCCAACTTCCGCAAAGTCGACGGCCCCGGTGGGAGTGAAACGCGTCCCTTCAAGGATGTTGCTTTCGGTCAATATCTGCGGGGTGGCAATCAGGAAGTGCTCGCCGTGCGCGAGGGCAATGGCCTGAACGCATTCCTTATCTTTGAGTACAACAGCACCAACGTCAGCCTCGATTCAAACAAGGGGGATAAATTCGACCCCGGTCCGCGCTTCATCTTTGCTGGCAACATCAACGGCAGCAACGACGATGACGAGGCGATCATGTTGCGTCGCTGCGATGGCAGTTGTCGCCGTCTCATCGTGCGCGGCGATGGCAACGATGGCATCATCCAGGACTTTGTCGATGGCCTTCGGCTCGACGATGACAGCGGCTGGCGCGCGGGCGTCGCCGCTGATGTCGATGGCGACCAGCGGGACGAGATCGTGATCATTCGCGAGAACAAAATTCGCTGGTATCCCGATGCGCACGTTAACACCAATAGCATTGACTACGACCTGACCACAGATCGGCAAAACATCTTTGCCGGCGATCTTGACCGGAATGGGTTTGTCTCCGGCCCCGTCTTTGGCGCAACACCAGGGCAGGTGCAGGAAACCGCCTATTTCGGCTTTACGCGCACCGGCGTCATCAAGTTCCAGAATATCAGCACCAATGACGCCGTTGCATTTAGCGCTGCAACCAATTCAGGCTGGCTGACCATCAACCCCACAGCGGGAACGGCGCCGGGCGCCAGCAGCACGCCACTTAACATCACGTATCAAATCGACACTGCTTCGCTCCAACCAGGGCGACGCTACACCAGCACAATCACCTTCACCGGTGCGGGCGTCGCCAACAGCCCCTTCGTTGTGCCAGTCGCCGTCGATGTGCAGTTGCCGCCCTTTGGCGCCACGCCCAATAATGTGACCGCCTTCTACTATCCATGCACCGACCCGCTCCCGGAACAGAATTTGTCAATGCAGATTGCCGGCTTCCCAGGCAAGCCCTTCAAGGCGTGGGTGCTGGCGCCACTGGCAACCGCAGCGCTGCAAGGCGATTTCTTCCTGGGGAGCGAGACAGAAGCCGGTTTGGTGCTCACGGACCGCACCGGCGCGCAGGCGGTGGTGCCTGCGGTCTCCGCTGCCGCCGCCAATGACACCGGTTGGACGTCGGAGGTGCCCTGGGTGAGCGCGATCGCCTCCGTCACTGACACGTTGCCCACCACCCTGACGCTCACCATCAGCCCGACGCTGCGCACGACTAATTTCGACCGGGCGATCCTGTTGCTGCAGAGCGTCGATCCGGTCACACCCGGTCAACAGATTTACAGTATTCACGACGTCTTCCTTGCCTGCGCCACACAGGCGACCTCGCTGCCGTTCATTGCGCGCTAGGACGAGTCAGGAGCGATGATTGCGTGGTGCGTGTTTGTGTATTGCATGGTGCGTGTCTATTGGCGCACTCAACATACATGGCACGCACCACGCACCACGCGTAGATCATCGTCTCCGGCGCGACATGCCGCCTCGTTACGTCAGAGCGATGACCCACAAACTGCGCCGCAAACGTGAAGCAGACCCGCCTCGCCTGCTGTTTGACGCATCACAGCCAACAGGGTAACATCTTTCGCGACAGTCTCTTTCACCTGTTTGCACGCTGGGGGCGTGTCAGCGTCGCTCCCTCAGCGCCAATACCATAACGGAACTTCCAGAAGCAGGCAGTCATGCTCTCAAAATATGGACGGGGCTGGATCGCCACCCCACTTGATTATATTGCGCGTGGGCTGGAAGCAACTGGCATCAGCCCTAACGCGCTGACCCTGATCGGTTTCCTGCTTACTGTGTTGGTGGCAGTGATCCTGGCAACCGGTAACCTGCTCCTGGGTGGGTTGCTGCTGATCTTCGCTGCACTCTTCGACACGTTGGATGGCGCGCTGGCGCGGCACAGCCAGCAGGTCACAGTGTTCGGCGCCTTTCTGGACAGCGTCATGGATCGTTACTCCGAAGCCGTGACGCTCTTCGCTTTGATGATCTTTTTCTCGGCATCAATCGAGGGGCGGACGAATGTACTACTCCTGGCGGCAACGTTGATCGGCTCGTTGCTGGTCAGCTACACGCGCGCACGCGCCGAAGCCGTCAACATCGAGTGCAAAGAAGGTTTATTCCAGCGCACAGAGCGCATCGTCGTGCTGATTATCGGGCTGGTGACAGGATGGATAACGCCAGCGCTCTGGGTGCTGGCGCTCTTCACTAATTTTACTGCGCTCCAGCGCGTTTTCGATGTCTACCGCAAGGCGCAACCGCCACCTGCACCCTGAATTGCATCAAATCCTTGCAGGTTCACGCATGAATTGCACATCAAATTGCCCCGACCTGCAAAATTGACCGTCATTTTTCTTGGTCATCATCGTCACCATGTTTAAAGGGCGTTCGCAGTCGAGTCGTACTTCTGAAGTCACGCCTGTCGCAGAGGCAAGCGAGGAAGCTCTGCTGGCTGCCGCCATGCAGTACGACGAGGCGGCGCTGGGCGAGCTGTATGACCGCTACGAAACCAAGATTTACACATACATCTATCACCGCACCGGGGATGAGGCGCTGGCTGAAGATTTCACAGCGCAGGTCTTCCTGCGTATGCTTGAGTCAATTCGTGACCAGAAAGCCTGGCATAGCTCTTTCTCTGGGTGGCTCTATCGGATTGCACATAACTTGGTGATCGACCACTATCGCCGCAAGGGGAGGCAGGGCACCGTGGACATCGACGAGGCGGCGCCAACCGCATCTGAGGAACACGACCCCGAAGTCACTGTTGCGCAATCGCTCGACGCTGAACGGCTGCGCGCCGCCATCCGCCGTCTCACAGACGAGCAGGCCGAGGTTGTGAGCTTACGTTTTTTGGAAGGGTACAGCATCAGCGAAGTGGCGGCCATGATGAATCGCACGGAGGGCGCGATCAAAGCCTTGCAATATCGCGCCGTCGCCACACTGCGTACGTTGTTGTACGACCAGTTGCACTAAGGTCAGCAGGAAAGATTGATGATTCCTGATTCGATGGAAGATTATTTTGCCGATGCTGTTGAACGCCTGATGGGCGGCGAAGCACTGGATGAGATCGTCGCCGATTACCCGGTCGCGGCGCGCCAGGAATTGCAGGCGCTGTTGGCGGTCGTGGAGTTGGCCGATCAGGTGGCGGCTGTCAAACCACCGCAGCAGCAACCGGTCAAACGGATTGCGGCGCGCGTCGAATTTTCCAAGCTGGCCGCCGTAAAACGCGCCGAACTGCACGCAACGCAGACGCCCCTGACAGCGCTGGCGACAAAAGCGTCGCCGGACCGCCTGGTTGCACTCTGGCGCAGGTTCACTGCTGGCTGGTCGAGCCTGGGCGCGCCGGCGCCAGTGATGCGGCTTGCTCCGTTGACGCTGCTCTTGCTGGTGCTATACCTTTCGACCTTCACCGTTGTCGCCACTGCGCAGGCGGCTTTGCCCGGTGACTTGGCCTACCCGGTGAAATCCTGGATACGCGAACAGCGCGTGGCCACTGCACCCGTCGAACAGAAAGCGGCCGAGCGCTGGCGCGCCGACCAGGAACAGGCCCAGGATGTTGCCGCGCGCGCTGAACAGCTCCAGTCTGAGCCTGACGCCGCCCCACTCACCGCAGTGTCGATCCTACAATTTCGCGGCTTTGACGGCGAGCAACTGCTCCTGGGCGATCTGAAGGTGATCCCCTGGTATCGTCCCGAAGGCGGCGGTGAGGATGTGTGGCTGCCGATCACGATCGACGGCGAGTTGCAACCGGGTGCGGTGGTTATGTTGCGTTATCAGATTGTGCCGGGCGCCTCCGACGCTGTACAAGGCATTGCGCTCAGCGTGATGCAGGCGCCGCCCATGCCCACGCCTGCGCCCACCGCTACACCGGCGACAGCGCGCCATTGCCAGCGCATCCAGGCGCCCAACTGGGTGGCCTACGTCGTCAGGGCGGGCGAGACGCTCAGCGGCATTGCTGCGCGCTCGCAGACAAGCGTTTCCGAGTTGCGCCGCGTCAATTGTCTGACCGACGGCATTCTGCGTGCGGGCACCACCATCTTCGTGCCTAACACGATTCTGGGCGCGTTGCCGCCAGCCCCGCCGCCAGCAGTGGCAACGGCCATCGCCACCTTGCCGTTGCCAACTGCGACGGCGCCGACGCCCACCATTACGCCTTCGCCGCCCACCAGTGCGCCCACGATCACGCCCAACAGCACAGAGGCGCAGGGGGGCGGTGCAGAGGCGACTCCCACAATGCTGCCTGACGCGGGCACGCCGACGGTTGCACCGACAGCCGACGTCACTGCGGAGATGACGCCAGAGAACACAACCGCCCCCACAGCCACGCCGGTTGCCACTGAAACCGTCCCACCGGTGACAACCTCGCCGGTCGCCACCGATGCATCACCGGCGCCGACAGGCGCCGCCACCGAACCGCCAGTGGCAACTACCACCGAACCGCCAGTGGCAACTACCACTGAACCGCCAGTGGCAACTGCCACCGAACCGCCACCGATGGTTACCGAGAGCGCGACGACCGCCACGTCACCGGCGCCTGACGCAGCGGGGACTGTCACTGCGGTGGCGCCTGCTGCCCAAAACACGGTCGCGCCTGCGCCGGTTCCACCCACTGCTGCGCCTGCGCCGGTTCCACCCACTGCTGCGCTGCCGACGGCCACCCCACTGCCGCCTACGCCGGTTCCACCCACTGCTGCGCCGCCGACGGCCACCCCACTGCCGCCTACGCTGGTTCCGTCTACTATTGCGCCTACTGACGCACCCGCCGGAGAAGTTGCCCCAGTGGAAGCGCCGTGATCACCAGCGCCGTGATCGCCAGCGCGGCAAGCACAGCCTCCTTTTGGGCGAGATCAACTTGAAATAGACCCTTTCGCTTTACCAGAGTTTGACCAGGGCATCGCTTGCCGGTACAATATGGTGTCTTTGAGGTTGAAGGAGCCGAGAGGTGTAACTTACTACTGATTTCTAGGCAGAGTTTTCATGTTTTCAGTGTTGCGTGTCGGAATCCCTCACGCAACACGTAATACGCAACACTGCGCTCATAAAATATCAACCTAGAAATCATTAAGTGTGAAGCGCCTCTTTTGATTCTGCCAATATCGGCGCGATAGGGTGTCCTTGTGTTCGAAAGTTTAACCGACAAACTGCAAAGCGTCTTCGACCGGCTTGCCACCAAAGGCAAGTTGTCGGAAACCGATGTCAACGCCGCCATGCGCGAAGTGCGGCTGGCGCTGCTCGAAGCTGACGTCAACTACAAGGTCGTCAAGGATTTTGTTGAGCGAGTCAAAGCGCGTGCGGTTGGCGTCGAGGTGATGCAAAGCCTGACGCCCGCGCAGCAGGTCGTCAAGATTGTACACGAGGAGTTGATCGATCTGCTGGGCAAGCCGGCGCCCCTCAACACCTCTGGTCCGCCGCCGCATGTCATTATGCTGGTCGGCCTGCAGGGCGCTGGCAAGACGACGATGGCCGCAAAGCTGGCGCTGCGGCTCAAGAAAAGCGGGCAGCGGCCACTATTGGTGGCTGCTGACATCTACCGCCCGGCAGCGATCAAGCAGCTTGAGGTATTGGGCGCCCAAATCGACGTTCTTGTCTACAGCGCTGGCACGCAGACGCCAGCTTCCACGATCGCCAAAGATGCCCTCAAACAGGCGCGCGAAAAAGCCTTCAATGTCGTCATCATCGACACGGCGGGCCGTCTGCAAATCGATGACGCGCTGATGCAGGAGTTGGAGCAGGTGCGCATGGTGACGCGCCCGGCCGACATCTTGCTGGTGGTTGATGCCATGACCGGTCAGGAAGCCGTCAATGTTGCCGAAGGCTTCAACGCACGCGTCCCGCTCACCGGCTTGATTATGACCAAGATCGACGGCGATGCGCGCGGCGGTGCGGCGCTCAGTGTCCGGCAGGTGACCGGCGTGCCGATTAAATTCCTGGGCACGGGTGAAAAGTTGCCCGATCTGGAACCTTTCGACCCGGAACGGCTGGCCGGGCGCATCCTCGGCATGGGCGACGTGCTTTCACTCATTGAACGTGCGCAGGAAAACATCAGCGAAGCCGACGCCGCCGCGATGGAGAAACGGCTGGTCGAGGGTCAGTTCGATTTCGAGGATTTCCTGGAACAACTGAAACAGGTCAAGCGCCTCGGCCCGATCACCGATATTCTGGGCATGATTCCTGGCATGAACCGTATGGTCAAGGACATTGACCCGATGCTGGCGCAAGACAGCCTTAAGAAGACCGAAGCGATTATCAACAGCATGACGCTGAAGGAACGTCGCGACCCGGATTTGCTCAACGCCAGCCGGCGCCGACGCATTGCGGCAGGCAGCGGCACGACAGTGCAAGACGTCAACATGCTTGTTAAGCAGTTCCGTGAAATGCAAAAAATGATGAAACAGCTTGGCATCATGGGGCGTGGCAAGAAGAATAAACACAAGAAAGGGCGTGGTGGGATGCCCAATGCTCGCGGCGGGATGCTGCCCTCTGGGTTGAGCGACCTCTTTGGCGGGCGCTGACAAGCTTCGTTGGACATGGGCCGCTGTTGGCCTGCATGCACTGGCGCGCACCGTCCTAAGCGCAACCTCTCCGGTGTGAATGCAGCCTGATGGCGACCGTGAACAGCATAGAGATGCACACTGTTTCGATTGGATTGATAGAGATTTCCTATCGGATGGACAAATCAGGAGAGTTCTGAATCATGGTTCGTATTCGCTTGCGCCGCATGGGCGCTAAGAAGTCGCCCTTCTACCGTATTGTAGTAGCCGACAAGCGCTCCCCGCGCGATGGCCGCTTTATCGAGAGCATCGGCACGTATAATCCTCACACGCAGCCGGAGACTGTCGAGCTGCAGATGGAACGCGCCGCCTACTGGTTGAGCACCGGCGCCCAGCCCAGTGATGGCGTCACACCACTGCTGCGCCGCCTCAAGCTGCTGGACGAGAGTGGCAAGCCGATTCCGTATACGCCGCCTGTCGTCGAGACGGCGACAACCGCCTGATTTCGGCGCACGCACCGATCATGGATGAGTTGATCCGTTTTCTCGCCGAGTCGCTGGTTGAAGAGCCAGAACGTGTGCGCGTCTACACCAAAGAGACGCGCCGCGAGACAATCATCAAGCTGCGCGTGGCGCAACACGACATCGGGCGCGTTGTGGGGCGCAACGGGCGCGTCGCCAATGCGATGCGCTCCGTGTTGGAAGTGGCAGCGCGTAACCATCGCAAGCCCGTGCTGCTTGAGATTGATTGACAATGCAACCGGCCCGGTGCTTCAGGCCGGTTGAAGCAAGGGCTGCCGCTGGCAGCCCTTGCTTTGTTGTATTCGAATGGTGTTGTCATGTCTGAACATAGCCGCTCCACGTCATCACCTCGGCCACTGCGCCGCAAGTCTCAGGTCTACCGCGTCCGCAATCAGGAAGTCATCGTGCCAGATGGTTGCATGGCTGTCGGGCATATCACCGGCGTACATGGCCTGCGCGGCGAAGTCAAGGTGGAGTTGTACACGGACTTCCCGGAACGTTTTGCTCCGGGGGAAACGCTGTTGCTCGGCGTCGATCTCGACGAGATCGAAGTGGTTGGGGTGCGCCCACACAAACAGAGCCTCCTGGTGCAATTTGACGGCGTCACTGACCGCACTACTGCGGAAAGCCTGCGCAATCTGTGGCTTTTTGTGTGCGAGACCGACGCCGCCGAGCTGGAGGAAGGCGTCTATTGGATTCATGACATCATCGGCCTGCGTGTTGTCGAGGAAAACGGTTCCGTGTTGGGTGTGATCACCGATGTGCTGGCAACAGGCGCCAACGATGTCTATGTGGTGCGTCATGCTCCAGGACAGCCGCCCGCCCAAGATATCTTGCTGCCCGCCATTCCCGATGTCGTGCGCGCTGTCGATCTAACGCAGGGTGTGATGACCGTGCATCTGTTGCCCGGCTTACTGGACGCTGAACGCGTGGATTGACAAAAACGCGGCGGCTGCCTACAGTATCATTGACCCCGCGCCGCGTCGAGCAAAGACCACCATCCACCGTTGAGTTTGTGTGGGTTGCGCCGTGGAGAACAAAGCCTACTGGATTGCCTTCAATCGAGTCCCTGGGATTGGGCCGGTGCGTCTCGCAGCTTTGATCGAGGCGTGCGGCGACGTCGGGGCAGCGTGGCGCGCCTCGATCCAGCAAATGCAGGCGGCGCGCCTGGACCGCCGCACCATCGAACTTTTCCTGGATGCACGCCGCACCATCGATCCATTCGCTGAATTGCAACGCGCTGCTGCGGCCGGTGTTGAAGTGCTCACCTGGGACGACGCCGCATACCCGGAAGCGTTACGCAACGTTGATGGCGCGCCCCCTGTGCTCTACGTGCGCGGGCGCATCCTCAGCCAGGACGAGTGGGCGGTCGCAGTGGTGGGCACGCGCCATGCCAGCAGCTATGGGCGCGAAGTGGCGCGCGTGCTCGGCGCAGAACTGGCCCAGGCTGGCGTGACGGTCGTTAGTGGACTGGCGCTGGGTATTGATACGGTGGCGCACCGCGCCGCGCTCGACGCCGGGGGCCGCACGCTGGCGGTGCTAGGTAGTGGCGTAGATCAGATTTACCCGCCGCAGAATCGCGGGCTGGCGCAGGCGATTATCGAGCAGGGGGCATTGGTAAGCGAGTATGCACTTGGCGTCCGCCCCGACGCCAACAATTTCCCGCCGCGCAATCGCATCATTAGCGGGCTGAGCCGGGGCGTGATCATCGTCGAGGCGGGCGAACGCAGCGGCGCTTTGATCACGGCCAGGTTTGCGGCTGAACAGGGGCGGGAACTCTTTGCTGTGCCGGGCAGCATCCTGTCGCCAGGCAGCATCGGTTGCAACACGTTGATTCAGCAAGGGGCGACGCCGCTGCTCTCGGTCGATGACGTGCTGGAACAACTGAACATGAGTCGCATTGTCGAACAGCACGCTGCGCGCCAAAGTGTGCCCGCTGATCCCGCTGAGGCTGCGTTGCTGGCGCACCTGAGCCACGAGCCGGTGCACGTCGATGACCTGGTGCGCGCCACGGCGATGACGCCAGGCCAGGTAAGCAGCTTGCTGGCATTGATGGAATTGAAGGGAATGGTGCGACAGGTGGGCGTGATGACCTATCTGCGCGCCTAGTGGTGCTGGTCACAGTTATCAGTTGGCTGACACAAGGGAGTGACATATGTATGCAATTATTCTCGCTGGCGGCATTGGCACCAGGCTGTGGCCGCGCAGCCGCGAAAACCGCCCCAAGCAGTTCAGTGACATCACCGGCAGTGGGTTTACCATGATTCAGGAGACGGCGCAGCGGCTCGAAGGTGTGGTGTCCGGCGCCGAGTTATACGTCGTGACGGGCGCTGCCTACGCTGAATTGACCGCCGCACAGTTGCCGCAAATGCCAGTCGACCATATCTTGCTGGAGCCGAGCGGGCGCAATACCGCGCCAGCTATCGGGCTGGCCTGTCTGCATCTGCGACGCCAGGACCCGGAGGCCATAGTAGCAATCCTGCCCGCTGATCACGTGATCCTGAACGCCGAACGCTTCCGCATGGCGCTGCGGCGTGCGGGCGAGGTGGCTCAAAAGGGCTTCATCGTCACGCTGGGTATCGAGCCGACCTTTGCCCACACGGGTTATGGCTATATCAAACGCGGTGAACTGCTCTCCACCAGTGGGGACTTACCGGCCTATCGCGTCGAACGTTTCCTGGAAAAGCCCAAGCGCGCGGCAGCAGAGCAGTTTTTGGCGGATGGCGGCTATTATTGGAACGGCGGCATCTTTGTCAGTCGCGTCGACACAATGCTCAACGAACTGGCGCGTCAGGCGCCCGCGCTCTACGCTGGTCTCGAACGCATCGACGCCGTGCTGGGCGCGCCTGAAGCGCAGGCCGTGCTGGAGGCGGTCTGGCCCGACATGCCCAGCATCAGTATAGACTACGCCGTTATGGAGGGCGCGCAGAAGGTCGCCGTCGTGCCGCTCAAGGCCGGCTGGAACGATGTCGGCAGTTGGGATGCGCTGGAGACAGTGCTCGAACAAGATGAACAGGGCAACAGTATCGCGCGTGGCGAAGTTCTTCTCCTGGACAGCCGCCACAATATCGTTTACAGTGACAAGCGCCTGGTGGCGTTGGTCAACGTCAACAATCTGGTCGTCGTCGATACGGGTGACACGCTGCTGATCGGCGACAAGAACAACATGCAACGCGTCAAAGAAGTCGTTGACAAACTGCGCGCCCAGGGTCGCACCGAGTTGTTATAACCGGCTCATCGATTGGGACAGCGTAGCCAGCTGGATGGGACGCCGTCAGGATGACCTGGCCGGGCGCCGTCACCACTGTAGTCAGAGAAGGAGTCGCCGATGTCGTATTTGCCCTCATTGGATCGTCTCAAAACCGTGCAGATCAATCGCAAGGAGTCGCTCTGGGCCATGGTGGGCGCTGCCGCCGGGCTTCTCTTGGGGCTATTGATTGGCTGGGTGTGGTGGCCGGTGGATTGGCAGGGGGGCGCGCCAAACGCCTTGAGTCCAGAGGCGCAGATCGAATATGTCAGCATGGCCGCCGACGCCTACGCTGCCTATGGCACGCCGGAAGCGTTGGCGCTGGCGCAGCAGCGGCTGGCAGTGTTTGGCGACAAACTGCCCGCGCTCTTCGACGCAGCGCTGACTACGTATGGTGAGCAGCCGGGCGGTGGCGAGCAAGTCGCCAACCTGGCTGCGCTGGCGTCGGCGCTGGGCGTGCAGGTGACGGCGCTGCCAACGACTGCGCCGCCTTCTGAAACGGCGCCGGTTGCTCCCAGCGCCGCCTCCGAAGGCGGCGGCTGGAATTGGTTGGGGCTTCTGCTCGGCGTGGTTGTGCTGGGGATGGGCGGGTATCTGGGGTGGGTGCTTTTCAGACGCCTACGCACGACGACACGGCCAGCGCCTGTCAGCGCACCCCCGACGCAGACGACCTCCGCACCACCGATCACGCCCTATGGCAGCAGTGCAATGTCCGAGCGCACCGCTCCGCCTGCCTACGCCGCTGCTCAGGCCGCTGCCACTCGGGTGACGCCCGTGCAACCGCCGGCTACGGCTGCAGCGCCGCCTTTCGAACCAGAAGATACGTCTTTTCCACCTCCCTCCCCGTCTGCGTCTTCATCTGCGTCCCCATCTGCGCGCAGCAGCCAGGCGATTGCGCCATCGGTTGCTGTGCCCGCGTCGCGTGCGTTCGTTAGCCAGCCGGAGGCAACTGGTGAGACGGTGGGTGCGTCGCCCGAAGCAAGCGCTGCCACTGCGGTGGGGCAACGTCCAGGCGTGGCAACGATGGGGTGGATGGCCGGCGCCGGGCGTATCGAGCGCTATCCGGTGGTCGATCGCGTGACGACGCAGTTTGTCGCTGGCATGGATAATTACCATGTTACGCGCAACATCACGGCGCCGGACGAGACCTATCTGGGTGAGTTTGGCGTCGGCGTCAGCGATCGCTTCGGGATGCTTGACAATGATCCGGAGCAAGTCGTGGCGATCGATGTCTATATTTTCGACAAATCTGACGAAAAACATATGGTGACGGTCAACCGCGCCTTGTTGAGCGAGTATGCCGACACGCATCTGCGTAAGCACTTTGAGCGAGAGAAGGATCGGTTGGGGCCGATCGTGGCGCAGCCCAAGACCACGCTGCAACTAGAGGCGCGGCAGTTTGTCTTGCTTTGCACGATCACCGATGTGCGCTACACGGATGAAGGCATCTTCTCGCGTCTTGACCTCGATCTGGAGTTACGCAAGAAGGTGTGAGGCTGGCGCTCAGCGACACTGGCGAGAGTCACCCAGAGTCCGTTTTCAGAGCTTGTTTTCAGAACTTGTTTGAAGATTCCTTCTCTTTGTCGCAGAGAGGCAGCAGCGCAGAGAAAACATGGAGAAGCCGATGCTCCTTGCGCGTTTTCTCTACTTATCTCGGTAGCTCTGCGACCTAGCGTCTGAATGGGCAATGTCTCAGGCGCGCTCTTCCATGTCGTAAAGGCGCCTGTACTCCTGCACGGCGTAGCGGTCGGTCATCCCCGCCAGATAATCGCAAACGATGCGTGGTAGTTCGTCATCACTTGCTTTAACACGCTGTTGTGTTTCCGGCGGCAACTGGCGCGGCTCGCCGACATAGGCTTCGAAGAGGCTGGTGAGGGTGCGCGCCGCTTTGACCGCCATGCGCACCACTCGATAATGGCGATAGAAGTGCTGAAAGAGAAAGCGCTTCAGTTGACGGTTCTCTTCGGCGAGTGGCGCTGAATAGCCGGCCACGTTGGTGGGGTGCACTCGCAGATCAGCCAGCGTGACGATGCCGGCATCCGCGATGTTTTGCGCGGTGGCGGCGATCACGTCGCTTACCTCGATGCCCACCAACCGCCGAATGAAACGATAGCGCATCTGATCTTCATGCAGGTCAACCTCCGCATTCAAGCCCAATGACGCCAGGGTGCGCTGCGCCACTGCCAGCATCTTGACCTGCTCTGCGGCAAGGATGCCGCTGCGGAGACCATCGTCCAGGTCGCTGGTGTTGTAAGCGATCTCGTCGGCCAGGTTGCTCAACTGGCATTCGAGCGTGCCGCGCTCCTCCGGGTGGTAGTCGCGTGCATCGACCACATCGTAGTCGGTGTCATGTTTGACCACCCCCTCCAATACCTCGTAAGTGAGGTTGAGGCCAGGGTGATCTGGATAGCGGTGCTCCAACTCGGTCAAGATGCGATAGGTCTGGCGCTGATGATCGAAGCCGCCGTGCGCGCGCATCAGGTGGTTGAGCGTCTCTTCGCCCACGTGACCAAACGGGGGGTGGCCCAGATCGTGCGCCAGGCAGATCGCCTCGGTCAAGTCCTCGTTGCAGCCAAGCGCGCGCGCCAGCGTCCGCCCAATCTGGGCGACTTCGATGCTATGCGTGAGGCGGTTGCGATAGTGGTCGCCTTCGGAGTAGACGAAGACTTGTGTCTTATATTCCAGGCGGCGGAAGGCTGTGGTATGGATGATGCGGTCGCGGTCGCGCTGATAGTCGAGTCGGTAGGGATGTGGCGCGTCGGGATAGCGTCGCCCGCGTCCAGCGCTGTTGAGCATGGCATAGGGCGCCAACGTCAGCCGTTCACGCGCTTCCAGCTCGCTTCGGGTGATGATCATCTTTGTCTCCTACAGCAAATGCTCTCCGCCATCAACCACCACAACGGAGCCGGTGGCGTAATCCGCTTCGATCAGGTAGCGCACAGCGCCAGCGACGTCCTCCGGCTTACCCCAGCGCTTCAGCAGCGTGCGTTGCGCCACCTGCTCGGCATCTTCGGGGCGATGGTTGTCGGGCGGCAGCACCGGGCCTGGCGCTACGGCGTTGACGCGGATCGTCGGCGCCAGCTCCAGCGCCATCTGGTGGGTGAGCGCCAGCATGCCTGCCTTGCCGACGGCGTGCGCCGTGAAGCGTCGCCAGGGGCGCCAGGCGGACAGGTCGATCACATTGACGATCACGCCACCGCCGCGCGCCTGCATGGAGGGCGCCAACGTGTTGCAGACAAAGAAGGCGCCGTCAATCGAGACGCGCGTGACGCGCTGCCAGGTCTCAATATCGCTGGTGGGAAAGTCGATCTGCCCGAAATCGCTAGCGTTGTTGACGATGATATCGACGCCGTTGAAACGCGTGAGCACAGCGTCAGCCATACGCTGCACATCAGCAAGGTCGCCAACGTTCGCCTGTACAGTCATGGCCTCGACGCCCAACGCCCGCGCCATCGTCGCGGTCTCGTCCGCGGCGGCGACGGAGGCATTGTAATTGATGGCGACGTGTGCACCAGCCGCCGCCAGCATCAATGTGATCGCTCGTCCGACGCGCACCGCGCCCCCAGTGATCAACGCAACTTTGCCTTTGATTTCCATGCCGATCTCTTTCCTTTCATCAGGGTGGTGGATGTGGCTGCATCATATCATAGCCCGCTGCGTACAAAAATAAAAAGGGTGGCGGCATGCGCCGTCACCCTGGATGGGCTGAAGGAAGATTGGCTGGAGGGCTACAGGTTTACTTCTTGCCCTGCGCGCTGAGCGTGCGTGAGATGATATCTTCCTGCGCCGCGCGCTTTTGGCGCGACTGGTTGCGTTTCTGCTTCTTGCCCTTCCCCGTAGGCAACACGACGCCGCTGCGTTCTTGCGCCTTCAGGAAGGCCAGTTGCATCGTCGTCAGTGCTTCGACGTCGGCAAAACGGTCTTCGAATTCGGGTTCTTCTTCTTTTTCCGGCGCCGACGCAGGGGGCTCTTCCACCTGGCGGGGCGCGGGTTCAGGCTCAGGGCGGAGACCTTTCATGCTCACGTCGATGCGATTGCGTCGGCGGGCGATCTCGATGATGCGCACCTCGACCGTGTCGCCTGCTTTCACCACATCTTCTGGCTTGGCGACAAAGCCTTCGGCCATTTCGCGCACATGGAGGAGTGCGTCGCGCCCGACGCCGATATCGATGAATGCGCCATAGGGGAGGATACGCGTGACGGTGCCTTCCACTACCTCGCCAACCTGCAGGTCGCGGATCGTGCGCTTGCCCGGCTCGATCATCGTGAGACTGATGCGGTTGCGGTCGCGATCCAACTTCTTGATCCAGAGGGTGACTTGTTGCCCTTCCTTGAGCAAGTCCGACACCTTGGCGACACGCGTGGTCGACAGTTCGGAAATGTGCACCAGGCCATCGCGTCCGACGCCGATATCCACAAAGGCGCCAAACTCGGTGATGCGCTTGACCGTACCCTGAAGCGCCTGTCCGACGCTGAGAAGTTTGACTACTGGCCCGCTATCATTGCTAGCTTCAGCGGTTGGCGCAGGGGCAGTCGTTTCCATCGTTGCAACGGGCGTTTGTTCCTGGGTCGGTGCGCTCACCTCTGGGGCCTGAACTAATTCTTGCTCGCTCATTTCCATGTCCTCCCGAACACTACCGGCGCAGCGCGCAACTGCGCCTCGATCCACACAATTTTCTTTTCATTGCAGTCGAATCAGAAGATTCATTTGATAATCCTGCCCAGTATAGCCGCGATGGGCGAGATTTGCCAAAGCACAGGGGGCAGGATTGCACAAATGTTGCGAAGGGTGTCTGGTATAATGGGAGACTGCATTACCCGCACACAGCCGTTCTGCTGCGTGCGATGACACGCACTCTGTCACTAGAGGAATTTGCAGACAAATTTGCAGACAAAGGAGTCAATGTGGACGCTGTGTTGCAGGCGAAACGCAATGAATTGATGGCGCGCTGGCAGGAAATTTATGATCTGACCGGAATTGCTGCGCTGCTAAATTGGGATCAGAGCACGTACATGCCAGAGGGTGGGGGCGTCGCGCGCGGGCGCCAGCTTGCTTTGCTTGAACGGCTGGCGCATGAGCGCCGCACCGACCCGGCGATTGGCCGGCTGCTGGATGTATTGCAGCCTTACGCCGAGTCGCTGCCCGCCGATGCCGATGACGCTGCCCATCTGCGCGTGATGCGCAAAATCTACGAGCGCTCGATCCGCATCCCGGCTGACTTTGCCGCCGAGTTTGCCGAGCACACCGCCAACTCCTATATGGCGTGGGTGGCGGCGCGCCCGCAAAATGACTTTGCCGCCGTGCGCCCCTATCTGCAAAAAACGCTGGACATGAGCCGGCAGATGGCGGAATTCTTCCCCGGCTATGCCCACATTGCCGACCCCTTGATCGATTTTGCCGATGAGGGCATGACGGTGGCGATCATCCGTCCACTCTTCGAGGAGTTGCGCCAGGCGCTGGCGCCGCTGGTGGCGACCATCAGCCAACGCGCGCCTGTCGATGACAGCTTCCTGCATCGTCATTACCCCAAGGCGCAGCAGCTTGCCTTTAGCGCGCCGATCATCCAGGCGTTTGGCTACGATTTCACACGCGGGCGTCAGGATGAGACACACCACCCCTTCATGACGAAGTTTGCCCACGATGATGTCCGCATTACGACGCGCGTTGACGAGTATGATCTGAGTAACGCGCTCTTCAGCACACTGCATGAGGCCGGCCACGCACTCTATGAGCTGGGCATCGACCCGGCCTACGCCTCAACCGCATTGGACAGCGGCGCCTCGGCGGGCGTGCACGAAAGCCAATCGCGCTTGTGGGAAAATATCGTGGGACGCAGCCGCCGCTTTTGGGAGCACTACTATCCTGCGCTGCAAGCCGCCTTCCCTGCGCAACTGGCCGATGTCGAGGTGGATGCCTTCCACCGCGCTGTCAACCGCGTGACGCCGTCGTTGATCCGCACCGAGGCGGATGAAGTCACCTACAACCTGCATGTGATCATCCGCTTTGGCCTGGAACTGGAGTTGCTGGAAGGCAAGCTGACTATCGACGACCTGCCGGCGGCCTGGCATGCGCGCTATGAGGAGAATCTCGGCGTATGTGCGCCGGACGACCGCGACGGCGTGCTGCAGGATGTACATTGGTTTGGCGGGCCGATTGGCGGTAGTTTCCAGGGCTACACCCTGGGCAACATCATGGCGTCGCAATTCTATGCGGCAGCGCTGGCCGCTCATCCGGAGATCGAGGACGAAATCGGCGCTGGCCGTTTCACCACGCTGCACACGTGGCTGCGCGACAATATCTATTGTCACGGCGCCAAATACACGCCGCAAGCGCTGCTGGAGCGCGTCACCGGGCAGCCCCTGACGCTGACGCCCTATCTCAATTACTTGCGCATCAAGTACAGCGCCATCTATGGTCCGCTATAGACGGCGTTGGGATTGGCGCACCCGTGAGTAAGGCGCCTTGCACCTGCGAGGGCAGAGACGTAGTGCGTATGTAGAGAACACCTTGCCTGATTGGGCGGGCTTTGTTTCTGCATATCTCTGCGTCTCTACCGTCTGCACCCTTGCCAGGCACTATCGAGAGCGTGGAAACAGGAGGAAGTGATCGTGACCTTTGCCGAAGTCGAGCGACGCTATTGGGAGCTGAAGCAGCAATTTGACGCTGGTGATTTGGGTGAAGCAGAGTTCGATGATGCGCTGCGCGCACTGATGATTCAAGATGACCTGGGGCGTTGGTGGGCGAAGGCACGCGACAGTGGACAGTGGCATTACTATGACGCGGTGATGGAGCGCTGGGTGTCTGCGCCGCCGCCAACTGCGCCACCGCCAACCGCGCCGCCTGTCATGCCGCCTGTGATGCCAACCGAGCACAGCGCCGCCCCGCAAAGCCGCGAACAAGGCGAAATCGCAGCACAGTCGGCCCAACCAGCGCAATGGCGCGCCACCAGTCAGCCGGAGTTATCAACAGCATTGAAGGTGATCTTCTACTTTGTCTCCTTCCTGGTGCCGATTGCGGGCATCGTGCTCTTTTTCGTCTATCGCAGCAAGCCGGCGCCAGAAGATCGCGCTGCGGCAAGGTTGTTCTTGTTCCTGGGCATTATCGCCTTTGTCTTGGTGTGCGTGTGCCCATTTGTGTTTTCGATGCTGGTGGCTTTAGCTGGCGTCTAGGAGACGTTGTGCAATGGAAGAACGCACGGCAGGCGTGAAGCATATCGATATGCGTGCGGCGTGGAATCAGGCGTCGCCAGCCTATCAGCGCCGCCACGCCATCCCAACAGACAGTGCACATTACGGCCCGTGGGCGCCGCTCGAAAATGAGCTGCGTCTGCTAGGTGATGTGCAGGGGCGCCGCATCCTGGAAGTAGGCTGCGGCGGCGGGCAGTGTAGCATTGCCTTTGCCAAGCAGGGCGCCGTTGCCGCCGGTCTTGATCTGAGCGAGGTGCAACTCGAGCACGCCCGCGCGCTGGCGGCGGCCGAAGGCGTCGCCGTCGAGTTCGTCCAGGGCGCGGCGGAAGACTTGCACCACTTTGCTGACGGCGCATGGGACATTGTCTTCAGCGCCTACGCCTTTCAGTATGTCGCCGATATGCCCCGCTGTCTGCATGAGTGCGCGCGTGTGTTGCGTCCAGAGGGGCGGCTCGTCTTCAGTCTGGATCACCCGTTCCGCGATTGCTTCTTCGACGACGCCGAGCGCGAGATGACGCTCTATCCGGCGCGTAGTTATTTTGATGTCACTCCGATGACATGGCCCTTTGCTGACAGTGAGGTGTGGATGCGCTCCTATCACCACACGTTGGCGACCTGGATCGAGATGCTGACGACGGCAGGTTTTCACCTGCTGCGGCTGCTGGAGCCAGCGCCGCCAGCAGAAATGCTCGACGAAATCTGGCCTTACGACGATCCCTTGTCGGCGCTGCGTCACGTCCCGCCGACCGTGATCTTTGTCACGGCGCGCGCAGGGTAAGGCAAACAGGAGGCGACTACTCGGATGCTTTTACCCGGATGCCTTTTACTCGGATGCTTTTACTCGGATGCTTCGGTTTCATCGAGGGTTAACTCGTCATCCGGGGTGAAGGCCATGTCCCAGGCGCGGCGCGTGAC
>DMDA01000044.1:44375-45018 GCA_003451595.1 Chloroflexota bacterium
ACCTTGCGCCGCCCCCAAAAGTCGGCAATCCGTGCGTCAAGTTGAGTGACAGCAGCAGCTTCGACCTGTGTATTGGGCAGGGGCGGGGTGTAAAAGGCGGGTTCGGCAGCGGGTTGTTCTAGCAGCGGTGTGGATTGGGCGGCCAGCGCCTGCGTCTCGCGATTGCGTTTCTCTTGCAGCGCCGCCAGCACCTGTTCACGGTCGCAACCGCGCAGCCGCAAGAGCAGCCATGGGTCTTCGGTCACCATCTCGCTCAACTGCAGGTAGGCGGCGACCAACGGGCGGCAGGTGCTGTCGGCGGGCGTCGGTTTGCCACCAGCTGGCGTACAAAGCTGTTCTATGTCGTCAGCAGTCGCTGGCAACAGCCAACTGCCGGCGTCGGCAAAGACTTGCTCGATCTCGGCGGGCATGTTGCCAGCCAGCAACTGAGCGACGAAGAGCGCCTGGCTGCCCAGCGCGTCGATGATGGCTTCCCACTGGGCGTCGGTCAGGGTCGGGAAGCGCACTTCGACCAGGGTGACGCCATTGTCGCGTTCGACGACCTGCGCTTGTAGCAACCCTGGCTGCACTTCTAGCCGCTTGACACGTAGACCGCGCAGCGCCGCCGCATCGGTTGTAACGCCAAGCTGCTGCATAAATTTTG
>DMDA01000044.1:45100-46287 GCA_003451595.1 Chloroflexota bacterium
GGATAGCGTTGATGCGCTCCTCCAATGTGCCGGCGACAACGAATTTATGCACCTGCACGTTGCGTCGCTGACCGATGCGAAAGGCGCGATCGGTGGCCTGGTTCTCAACTGCAGGATTCCACCAGCGGTCGAAGTGAAAGACGTGGTTGGCGCGCGTCAGGTTCAAGCCGGAGCCGCCCGCCCGCAGGCTTAGCACAAAGATCGGCGGGCCGTCGTCGCGTTGGAAGGCCTGCACCATCTGGTCGCGCTGCGGCGCGGGTGTGCCGCCGTGCAAAAAGAGCACATCGGTCTGCAGGCGCTCGGCTAGATGCCGTTGCAGCAGTGTCCCCATCTCGACGAACTGGGTGAAGATCAGCGCATGGTCGCCGACGGAAAGCGCCTCTTCCAGCATTTCGGTGAGGCGTTCCAGCTTGCCGCTGCGCTGACGCAACGGCCCCTCTTGCTTGAGATAGTGCGCCGGGTGGTTGCAGATTTGTTTGAGGCGTGTGAGCAGGCTCAGCACCAGGCCGCGCCGCTGAATGCCATCCGCCCGTTCCAGCGCTGCCAGCGCCTCGTGGACGGTGGCTTCGTAGAGCGCTGCCTGTTCTTGCGTCAGCGAGCAATAGACGACCATCTCGTTCTTTTCGGGCAGGTCCGAGATGATGGTCGGGTCGGACTTGAGGCGGCGCAGCAGAAAGGGCTGGACGAGCCGGCGCAGTTCACGGGCGCGATCGTCGTCGTTGTAGCGTTCGATTGGGATCATGAATTGCTGGCGGAAGTGCTCATGACTACCTAGATAGCCTGGGTTCAGGAATTCGAGCACGCTCCACAACTCGGTCAGGTGATTTTCCACCGGTGTGCCGGTTAGCGCCACCCGGTTCTGTGCAACGATGCGACGCACTGCCTGCGACTGTTTGGCGCCAGGATTCTTAATGTTCTGCGCCTCGTCCAGGATCAGGTCGCTCCAGATGCACTGGCGCAGCAGTTCGATGTCGCGGCGCGCCGTGCCGTAGCTGGTGATCACCAGGTCGCTAATCGTCACTGTCTCCAGGAAGGCGTCGCCGGCGAGCCGTCCGCCGCCGTGATGCACGAGGATGCGCAGACTTGGGGCGAAGCGTTCCACTTCGCGCCGCCAGTTGGCGACGACGCTGGTCGGGCAGATCAACAACGCAGGTGGATGACGCCGCGCCACCGTGTTTGTGTCAGCC
>DMDA01000044.1:46534-60416 GCA_003451595.1 Chloroflexota bacterium
CAGCCACCGTGTTTGATGTCGCTGGACGACGTTCGTGCAGGAGCATGGCAATGGCCTGGATAGTTTTGCCCAGTCCCATGTCGTCTGCCAGACAGGCGCCCAGGCCCAGCCGGCGGAGATAGGCCAGCCAGCCAACGCCGCGCCGTTGATAGGGGCGTAATTCGCCAACAAAGCCGGGCGGCTCCGGTAGTTCCGCCACCTGCTTTTGTGTGCGCAGATGTTCCAGCACCTGGCGTAGCCAGCCATCGACATCGACTGCTTCCAGCGGCAGCGCATCTTCCGGTGTGTGCTCTATAGGGAAGTCAGACGCGCCGTGTGGCTGTGCAAGCCCTGACTTGACTACATCATCGCCAAATTGCTCCAAATAGGCTTGCGCCATGCGAATCGATTGCAGCAGCGACATCTCGCCGGCTGCCTGGCGCGCCGCCAGAAAGCGTTTGGCAGCTTGCACCTGTCGCGGGTCGAGTTCAATCCAGCGGTCGCGCAGCTTGAGCAGTGGCGTGTTGTGGGCGGTCAACGCCTCGAAATCCGCCTGGCTGACACGTTCGGCGCCGAGCGTCAGTTCCCAGGAGAAGCGCACCGGCAGGCGCCGCAGCGCCGCCTCCGGCAGATCGGCGCTGCTCTCATCGTCGCTGCGCCACAGCGCATCCGCGTCCGCCGCCAGCCGCAGCCGTAGACCGAGCCGCGTGCGCTGGCGAAGGCTCCACCATTCCGGCAACAGCACGCCGAAACCGTTGCTTTCAAGCAGCGGCGCCGCCTCGCGCAGGAATTGATGCGCCTCGGTGGGCGTCAGGATCGCCAGATCGGGGCGCGCGGTGCGCAGGCTGCGTTCGATGGGTGCAAAGAGGCGGCTGGCGGCGCCTAACCCTGCCAGCAGCCGCTCCTGCGGGCGGTCGACGCGGCGATTGCCAAAGCGTAGCTGGCTACTGTGCGCCGCCCACACCTGTTCCGCAGGGATGAGCAGGCGCAAATCGTCGCGCGCTTGCAGGTAGAAGCGCAGCGTCCAGTGTTGCTGCGCTGCCGGCGCCGGGACGTCGCCAGCGCCAAGTGCGCCGGTCATGCCAGCGGATTGCGCCGCCTGTTCTGGTTCGACCAGCTCGAAGGTAATGCGGAAGTTGGCGTCGCTGGAGATGTGCAACTGGTCGATCCACGCCTGCCATTCTTGCACGAAGCGGAAGGCGGGTTGTGGCGGCAACGGCAGAAACGGCTCCGGCGCTCGCAATTGATTGACCCATTGTAGCGCTGGCGTGTCAGCAACGTGCGCATCGCCATTACCCCAAGTGCGAATCGCCGCATCGACCACTGTGGCGACGAAATGTTCGGTCAGATCATAGGGTGACGGCGCCGCGTAGGTCTGTTCAAGATTGTAGGCGCGACAGACGGGCGGCATTGTCGCGATCAACGTCTCGAAGCGCCGGCGCAGCCGGTCGTCGAGCAGGGCCGGACGCCAGATAGCATACAGCCCGGTGGCGCCGTTGCGTCGCAGCGCCGGGACATAGTGCTGGCCAATCAGCATTTCCAGCGCGAACTTGGCGGCGTTGCTCCAGTAGAGCGTGTCGTTGCCCAGACGCAACCGATGTACAGCCTCGCCGCCTGGCGGCGTTGGACGCTGACGCCGCGTGCGCGTCAGGAACTTGAGCGCATCGAGCGCGCCCAGCGTCAAGCCTGTCACCTGCCACATGGCGAGCTGCACCGCACCATGATGGGCGGGGTCTTGCTCGGCGGTGTGCAAGACGCTGCGCCGCGCCAGTGGTACGCCGTCGTGGCTGGGCAGCCAGACGGTGGCAGTGGCGGGCTGCATCGACTGAACGGGCAGTTGCGGCAGCTCTTCCGCGATCAACGTGCGCAGTTGGTTGATCGCCAACTGACCAGGGTGCGAGGGCGTCTTGGGTTGGCGTTGGCGTCCGTTCAGTCTGTTGTTCTGCGCGGCGACAGCAGACGCTTCGCTGCGCACGGGCGCTGGAAATTCAAGTGATTCCGCCCAAAAAAAGAGTGTTCCGTCAAAAAATGGCTCGTCATCTGGGAGCCAGGCAGCATGCAAGGTCAAAGGCATAACGAACATTGTACCGCGCGCAGCAAAGCGAAATCAAATCATGGAACGGGCGTTCGGCAAGAACTTGTTACTGATTTCTAGGTTGATATTGGATGAGCGCAGTGTTGCGTATGACGTGTTGCGCAAGGGATTCCGACACGTAGCACGCAACACGCAACACTGAAAACATGAAAACTCTGCCTAGAAATCAGTAATGAGGACGGCAGGGAGAGCGACAGGCGTTATACGTCAGGCGTCACTTTTTTATGGCCATCACGACAGCGCCGGCAAAAACGAGCGCGAGGGCAGCGACGAGCCAGAGCATGGCGCCGGTGTTGTTGAGCGGACGGTCGTTGGGCGCGACCCGCAGCGGCGAGACTTGCAGCACGGCGCTCGATAAATCCTGCGTAGGGGTAGGCGTGAGCGTTGGTGTGGCTGTGGCGGTCCAGGTGGCGGTCGGCGCCGGCGCCGTCAGCGGTGAGTCGAACGGCAAGGTTGGCGTCCCGTTATCTGGCGCTTGCGCCAGCAGCGCAGTTGACGTTGCCAGCAGCAGGAGAAGCACGATCGCCCCACATGCTGCCTGTATAGTGGCGACCGCATGACGTGGATGATGCATGCGCATTCAGGCTTGGAAGGTGGGCGCGGTGGCTGTGGCGACAGTGGCTGTGGCGACAGTGGCCGCGTTCGACTCTTCTTGTGTGATCGGGATGGTCTGGCGCCCGGCGTCGTCTCTGCGATTGTGCTGGCGGGCATGCGCCGCCAGCAAGTCGAACTGGTGGGCAAAGCGATCCATGATAATTTGTGGTTCCTTCACCAGGTTGTCATCGACCATCAGGCCGAGCATCACTATGCCGTTGTAGCTGATAATGCTGATGCCCGTGCTGATCTCCCCTGACTGCGGCACCCAAAACATCAAGCGACGCAGCGGCAGGCCGGCGAAATAAATTTGCTGACGCGGGCCGGGCACATTGGTCAAGACTGCGGAGGCTTTGGTGGAGAACCAGGTGGTTGCTTGTCTGGCGATATCTAGCGGCAAGTTGCCAATGACGCCCAGAATTTGATAGACCAGGAACGGCTCCGGCGATTGTTTCAGCACATCCATGGCCTGTTTGGTCGCCTTGAGCCGCGCCACCGGATCAGGTAGGCTGATCGCCAGTGGCAGGTAGACAAGGGCAAATTGGTTGCCAAGTTCGCCGGCGCGGTCAAGCGGACGCAGATTGACAGGCACCATGGCATTGATGTTGCCAGCATTAGGGTCATCATGGACGTGGAGCATGTAGTCGCGCAACGCGCCGGCTACTGCTGCCACCAGCACGTCGTTGATCGTGGCGTCGAAGGCGCGCCCGATTTCCTTGATCTTCGCCAGGTCGAGCGGTTGTGACCAGACCACACGCTTGATGGCGCTCAATTCACCCTTGAAGACCGTCGGACGGTCGGGCGGCAGCAGCAGCAGCTTGGCGAGAATGGCCGCGCTTGCCGCCGAGACAAGACCGAGCGAACGGGCGATCATGGCCGGGTGGCTGGGGTCTTCCAGGGTGAGCAGCGTCTGACTGACCAGGGTTTTGCCGAGATCGACCGAGGTGTGCGCCAGTCCACGCACGCTGTGCAGCGCCGCGCCAAGCAGCCCACGACGCTGGCGTTCGGTTGTCATGCTGGGATGGGGCATCAGGCGCAGAGACTCCTCACGATCTGCCGATGTCATGTCGAGCAGCACGCGGATCAGCGCGATGCCGTCGCCGATGCAATGGTGGATGCGGCCAAAGAGCGCAGTGCCGCCCTCGACATCTTCCACCAGAAAGAAGCGCCACAGCGGTTTGCGCCGATCCAGCGGCTCGTTGATGATGCTGCTGACCAATGTCTGCAGACTCTCCTGCGTGCGCGGTTCCGGCAGTGCAACGCGGCGCACGTGGGCGCGCAGGTCGAAGTGTGGGTCCTGCTCCCAGTAGAGACGACCATCCGCGCCTGTGACCACGCGTTGGCGAAAACGCTCATAGCGCTCGATAAAGCGGTTCTCCAGAATGTGGGTGAACAGCTCGAAATCGACTTTCCCGTCGAACCACATCAACCCGTTAATGATCATCAGGTTGGTGGCGCTGTCCATCTCGAACCAGGCTTTGTCAACGCTGGACATTGGCGTACGCTTTGTCTTTCCCGACATGTGATGGCTCCCTTTGCAGATCGGTGTCCATGTCCTGTTTGCGTGTGGAGTATACTCGATGTGGGCAGAAGTTGCCAACGCCCACACGCAAATTGACCACGCGCCGTGTGGCGGCTACAATGAGCGGTCGATTGCCCGTGTGGGGCGTCGCCAACATTGAGCGAGTGAGTGAACAGGAATCGAGATATGTTGAAAACCCATACTTGCGGCGCATTGAGTTTGGAGCATGTCGGCAGCACCGTGACCCTGGCCGGGTGGGTCAATCGTCGGCGCGATCATGGCGGGCTGATCTTTATTGATCTGCGCGACCGCTCTGGCATTACCCAGGTGACGATCGACTCTGATCAGACGGCGGCGCACGAGGTGGCCGCCCAGGTGCGCAACGAGTATGTGATCCAGGTGGTCGGTAAGGTGGCGCCGCGCCCGGAGGGTCTACGTAATCCCAATTTGAGCACAGGCGACATCGAGGTGCTGGCCGAGACCGTGACCATCCTCAACACCGCCAAGACGCCGCCTTTCAACATTGCGGGTGGCGCTGACGAAGTGGATGAGGCGCTGCGTCTCAAGTATCGCTATCTCGACATCCGCCGGCCGCGTATGACGCAGAACCTGGTGCTCCGTCATCAAATCGTGCGCTTCATCCGCGAGTATTTTTCGGCGCGCGACTTTGTTGAGATCGAAACGCCCATTTTGCTGAAGAGCACGCCGGAGGGCGCCCGCGACTTCGTCGTGCCCAGCCGCTTGCATCCGGGCGAGTTCTACGCGCTGCCGCAGAGTCCGCAGCAACTCAAGCAATTGCTGATGGTGGCGGGCATGGAGCGCTACTTCCAGATCGCTCGCTGCTTTCGCGATGAAGACCTGCGCGCCGACCGCCAACTGGAGTTCACCCAGCTTGACCTGGAGATGAGCTTTGTCGACGCCGCCGATGTCCGCGCCGTGATCGAGCCGCTGCTAGTCGAGTTGAGCCAGGTCATGCTGCCACACAAGCGCATTCAGACCTTGCCCTTCCCGGTGATCACCTATGCCGATGCTGTGGAGTTCTATGGCATCGACCGCCCCGATCTGCGCTTTGGTCAACGCCTCTTCAATGTGACCGAGCTGGGCGCCGCCAGTGAATTTGGCGTTTTCAAGAGCGCAGCGACAGGCGGCGGCGCGATCAAGGGCGTCGTCTTTCCTGGCGGCAACGCATTATCGCGGCGTGAGATCGATGAGCTGACCGACTTCGTCAAACGCTACGACGCCAGGGGGCTGGTCTGGATCGGCGTGGCAGGCGAGCCGGACGCGGCGGGGCATTATCCGCCGGAGAGCCTGCGCAGCCAGGTGACGAAGTTCCTGACGCCCGCCGAGATTCAGACGATCGTGGCGCGCAGCGAAGCCAGACCCGGCGACCTGATTCTGATGGTGGCGGACAAGCTGGCGGTGGTGAACCAGGCGCTTGCCAACCTGCGGCTGGAGATTGGGCGGCGCGCCGGGCTGATCGATCCCAACCTGCTGGCTTACTGCTGGGTCATCGATTTCCCGCTGCTGGAGTACAACGAGGACGAGAAGCGTTGGCAGGCGGTGCACCATCCTTTCACCAGCGCGCGCGACGAAGACTGGGAACGGCTGGAGAACGACCCTGGCAGCGTGCTTGCCAAAGCCTATGACGTAGTGCTCAACGGCTGGGAGATCGGCGGTGGCAGCATCCGCATCCACCGCAGCGACCTGCAGGATCGTCTCTTCGCCTGTCTGGGGATGACGCCGGCGCAGACGCAAGCACAGTTCGGTCATCTGCTGGAAGCGTTCCAATATGGTGCGCCGCCGCACGGCGGCATCGCCCTTGGCATCGATCGCCTGGTGGCGCTCTTTGCTGAGGCCACCAGCATTCGCGATGTGATCGCCTTCCCCAAGACCGCAGCCGGCACCGACCTGATGCTCGACTCACCCTGCCCCGTCAGCGACGCTCAGTTGGCCGAGCTTTCGATTGCGGTGCGGCTGGCGAAGAAGTGATGTTGCAGCCATAGGCATTGCGCCATTCGCGTTGCGCTTGGCGTTTGCCTTCGGGCCTACTTCGTATTCGGGGCAGAGTTTATCTCGCAGGTCATCGCCTCCTGGCATAACATGTGGCTTCGTCACGCCAGGAGGCGATGACCTGCGTATGGCTCCCCTGACATGGGCAGCATGTCACACCGGAGGCGGTGATCTTCAAAACAGACTTTGCCCCAGACATGATGCGGCTCCAATAAATAAACATAATTTGTAGCGTCTTTCACCACTGTGCTACAATCCTCACGCTATGATGATGGCGTCTCCTCACCAGGCGCCGGGCGCCTGGCCCGTTTATGGTCACACATGGGCTTCCGAATATCTCCAACGCGCACTGCGAGCGGGCGAGAATGGGGTGCGCACGGCACGACTCAGCCACGCCTATCTGTTTCTGGGACCGCCACAAGTGGGCAAAACCACCTTTGCGCGCGCGTTCGCAACAGCCTTGCTGTGCTCTGCACCGGAAGCGCCATGCCACACATGCCGGCACTGCCAGCTGATGGCGCGTGACACGCACCCTGACTTCCGCCTGTTGCAGCCGACGGTCAAAGTCGACAAGGAGTTCGTTGTCGATCGGCAGAAGGGGGAGCTGCGGGTTGAGATGGCTGAGCAGTTGGTCCGTGAAGCCGCGCTGCGCCCGATGGAAGCGGCGCGCAAGGTCTTTCTGATTCAGGACATGCACCTGGCCAATCTGGGTTTTGCCAACAAACTCCTGAAGACGCTGGAAGAGCCGCCAGTGCATGTTGTCTTGCTGGTGACGGCGCGCCATCGCGCCGAGGTGCTACCCACCATCGTGAGTCGCTGCCAGGTGATCGAATTGCGCCCCCTGGATCAGGATGTGGTGCGGGTGGCGCTGCAGCAGGGGTGGCAGGCGGCGCCGGACGAAGCGGATTTGCTGGCGCGTCTGGCGGCAGGACGGTTGGGCTGGGCAGTGGATCAACTGCGCCACCCCGAACGCCGCGCCGAACGTGACCAACACCTGACGACGTTGTGGCGCTTGATGGCCGCCGACCGTCTGGAACGGTTGCGTTTTGCTGGTGAGCTGGCCGGTCAGCGCGATAACCAGCAACTATTCAGCCTGCTCGAAGTCTGGACGAGCTGGTGGCGCGATGTGCTGCTGACGCAGGCGGGCGCCACCGAGGCATGCAGCAACATCGATGCGCAGCCGCGTATCGAAGAACACGCCCGCCAACTGGAGACGCGCATCGTACAAGATTACGTGGCAACGCTCAAACGTATCGAAGGCTACTTGCGCCACACAGTCAATGTGCGCCTGGCGCTTGATGTCCTGGTCTTGAGACTGCCTGGGGTGAAAGCGTAAGGCGTACTGCGTATTGCGTATCTTGCTGCAACACGCAACACGAAACAAGCAAGAGCAACTGCCCCGGTTGCGGCTTGTCCACATAGATTGGACCGGTGACAGCATGGCTGGCGCTGGTCATGTAAGGAGACATGCGAAATGCCAATTGTAGTTGGAGTACAGTTCAAACCAGTCACCAAGGTGTACCACTTCGACCCGGACGGACAGCTCGATCTTGGCCCGCAAGATTTTGTTGTCGTCGACACGGCGCGTGGTCCCGAGGTGGCGCAGATCGTGCAGTCACCCCATCTGATCGGCGCCGAGGAAGTGGTGGGCGAAATGAAGAAAGTGCTGCGGCGAGCGTCGGCGTGGGACCTGGTGCAGCGCGACCAGTGGCTGCACAAAGAACAAGAGGCGCTGGCGATCTGCAAAGTCAAAGCCAAAGAGCACAAGCTCAACATCAAGCTGGTGCGTTGCGAGTATAGCTTCGATGGCGGCCGCCTACTCATTTATTTTGCGTCGGAGGATCGCGTCGATTTTCGCGCCCTGGTGCGCGACCTGGCGCGCGTCTTCCGCACCCGGATCGAGATGCGGCAGATCGGCGTGCGCGATGAAGCCAAGCTCCTCGATGGCGTCGGCAAGTGTGGCCGGCAGTTATGTTGCACGAGCTGGCTGCGGGAGTTCACCCCGGTCAGCATCCGCATGGCCAAGAGCCAGCAGTTGCCGCTCAACCCCGACGAGATCAGCGGCGTCTGTGGGCGTCTGCTTTGCTGTCTCTCCTACGAGGATGACCTGTATCGCGAACAGAACAAGAAGATGCCCAAGCTGGGCGCCGAGGTTGTCACCCCGCACGGCGCGGGTCGCGTGCGCCACATCCACCCGCTCAAAGAGTCCGTCACCGTGATGCTGGAAAACCATGCGCTGGTTGAGGTGCCGGTGGCGGAGTTGATCAGCACGAAGACGGCCAGCGGTCACAGCTGCAGCACCTGTGGTGGGTGCACTACGAAGCGTCGCGCCAGCGCTGAGGAGGACAACGCTCGTATACGCGCCGAGAATGCCCGCCGCAAGGCAAGAAAGGGCGACGACGTCGAAGAGACGATCCCTCCAGCCGAGGCGTCCGCGCCTGCCAATCCACATAACGATGAAGAACAAGCTGCACGACGCAAGCGCAAACGCCGCCGCCCACGCAATCGTAATGAACGGGAGAATTGAGCCGCTGCTCGCTGCGGATCAGATAAGCTAAACGGTGTGTTACATGGTGCGTTTCACCACGCACCACGTAACACGCACCACGCCTACTAAAAGCCTGCCGCCACAGACACTCTGCCATTGGCAGGTTCGACCAGCGTCGCCGGGCGGCGGAAGACGGCGAAGCGCACGGCGGTCCGTTCGTTGCCTTCGATGTCCACTTCGGTAAAGCTGGGCGACAACACCAGATCGATGCCGTCCTGCTCCAGATAACCGCGCGCAATCGTGGCCGCCTTGATCGCCTGGTTGATGGCGCTGGCGCCGATTGCCTGGATTTCGGCGTAGCCATGCTCGCGCATGACCCCCGCAATAGCTCCTGCCACTGCCGTTGAACGAGATTGTGCAGAGACCTTGATGAGTTCTGCCATGGTGTCTAGCCTCCTCTGAGTCGATGATCCGCCATGTTTGAGCTAAAGTGTGGAATCTGGCAGCGTTGCCGCCTGCTTGAGAGCTGTTTGCAAAGCTACTAACTTGACGTAACAACGGGCAGCAGGGCGAGTCAGGCTGACGTCCGGCGTTCTACACGTCGCCTTGCATTGCCGCACCTCCGCGTCAAATCATGCCGCGCTTCAAACAGTCTCCTGGCAAGGATGACGCAGCGACCCAGGGAAAGTTACGCACAATGTATGCAGTTCGTGAGTGAAGT
The DNA here is from genome assembly GCA_003451595.1 of Chloroflexota bacterium. Classification (GTDB taxonomy): domain Bacteria; phylum Chloroflexota; class Anaerolineae; order Caldilineales; family Caldilineaceae; genus Caldilinea. The sequence goes on from DMDA01000044.1 coordinate 55,944, forward strand.
AGGGCGAGTTGCGGGGGGCTAGATGCCGGTGACTGCTATGTTCGTTCAATGCGGATGGCGCCGATGGCATGGCGCCCGTACAGACACAGGTGCTGTCAGGCGACGCAGCCAGAGAGCGGCCCGCGTCGCCTGACAGTAGGGGCGGCTACTTGGCGTACTCGACGGCACGCGTTTCGCGCACGACGGTGACGCGAATCTGGCCGGGATACTGTAGATTGTCTTCGATCTTCTTGGCGATGTCGCGGCTGAGTTGAATCGCCGCCAGGTCGTCCACATCCTCCGGGCGCACCAGGACACGGATTTCTCGCCCGGCCTGGATCGCATAGGTCTGGCTGACACCCTTAAAGCTGTTGCCGATCTCTTCCAGCTCGGTGACGCGCTTGATGTAGGTCTCCAGCGACTCGCGACGGGCGCCAGGGCGAGCGCCGGAGATGGCGTCGGCGGCGGCGACGATGACAGCCTCGATCGATTCTGGCTCGACTTCGCCATGATGTGAGGCAATGGCGTTGACCACCACATCGGGCACGTTGTAGCGTTTAGCGATCTCGGCGCCGACAATAGCATGTGGCCCGTCGATCTCGTGTGTGACGGCCTTGCCCAGGTCATGCAGCAGCCCCCCCATGCGGGCGACTTTGACATTGGCGTGCAGTTCCGCCGCAATCAGGCCGGCCAGTTTGGCGGTTTCAACGACGTGGGCAAGCTGATTTTGCCCGTAGCTGGTGCGAAACTTGAGTCGTCCCAACACCTTTTGCACTTCCCGGTGTAGACCGGAAACACCCGCTTCGAGCATCGCCTGTTCACCAGCTTCGATGATGATGCGGTCGATCTCCTGTTGTGCCTTTTCAACTTCTTTCTCGATACGCGCCGGGTGAATGCGCCCATCGGCCACCAACTTGCTCAACGCCATGCGCGCCACTTCGCGGCGGATGGGGTCGAAGCTGCTGATGATGATTGCCTCTGGCGTGTCGTCCACCACCAGGTCGACGCCTAACGCCTGCTCGATGGCGCGGATGTTGCGCCCCTGGCGGCCAATGATGCGTCCCTTCATCTCGTCAGAGGGCAGATCGACGCTGCTGACCGCGAACTCGCTGACATGGTCGCTGGCGACGCGTTCGATGGCCATGGTGAGAATTTCACGCGCCCGACGGTCGGCTTCCTCGGCGGTTTGCGCTTCGACTTCACGGATTTTGCGCGCCATCTCCTGGCGCGTCTGCTGCTCGACGCGTTCCAACAACACCTTCTGAGCTTCTTCAGGCGTCATGGCGGCGACGCGCTGTAGCTCGGCCATCCATTCGGCTTCGGCGCTGTCCAACTTTGCTTCGCGTTCGTTGCAGCGCGCCTCCCGTTGATTCAGCTTGCGCTCACGGTTTTCGATCTGCTGCAAGCGTCGCTCGGCGGTGTCGAGACGATTCTGCAGCCGCTCCTCGATCTTCTCAAGTTCGGTGCGCCGGCGAGCAGCTTCCGCGTCCATCTCCTTGCGCCGTTGCACTTCCTCCTCTTTGATTGCCAGCTGCGCCTGTTTGGCTTGCGCTTCGGCTTCGGCAAGGATGCGCGCCGCTTGTTCCTCGGCGCCTTGCCGTACTGCATCCTGACGGATTTTTTCTGCGTTGATGCCAGCTTCACGCCCGCGAGTGTAGGCCAGATAACCGGCGATGCCGGCGCCAATCAGGGTGAAGAGGATCACCAATGCAGCCGTCAAAAGGGCGTTTTCCATAGGGTGATAACCTCGTCGTGCTTCATTACCTGCGAATGATTGAACCGGCAGCGTGTGGCGCGCACCTGCACAGCTTCGTGCGGCTGTGCGGCCATACTGCGCCAGCGTTGTAAACAAAAACGCGCCGCAGCCCCTCGCTACAGCGCAACGATGCAGAAACGCACAAGACCCAGTAATACGTCCTGGCTGGCAGTTTTCTGCGTATGAAACGTGTGTATTCTACAAGCGCCAGTCATGCCGTGCGACAAGGCGATGCGCGCACCGGCGCCGTCTTGTCGCACAACAGGCTACCCGCCGCCTGTGCTGCTCATCTCACCCGGAACTGGTAGGCCAGCTTTTGCTCGGATCAGGGCGTCGATTTCCGCGGCAACGGTGGGGTTCTGGCGCAAGTACTCTTTGCTGCTCTCACGTCCTTGCCCGATCAATTCCTCGTTATAGCGATAGAATGCGCCGCGCTTGGTCAGAATGTCGTACGTGACGCCCAAGTCGAGCAGATCGCCCACTGTGCTGATGCCTTCGTTGTACATGATGTCGAACTCGGCGGTGCGGAAGGGCGGCGCCACCTTGTTCTTCTTCACCGTGACGCGCGTCCGGTTGCCCACCACTTCGTCGCCTTGCTTGATGCTCTCGATGCGGCGCACGTCCAGGCGCACGCTGGCGTAGAATTTGAGCGCCATGCCGCCCGTCGTCGTCTCCGGGTTGCCAAACATCACGCCGATCTTCTGGCGCAGCTGGTTGGTGAAGATCATGCAGGTGTTGCTGGACTTGATGACGCCGGTGAGTTTGCGCAGCGCCTGGCTCATCAACCGCGCCTGCAAGCCGACATGGCTGTCGCCCATCTCGCCCTCGATCTCGGCGCGGGGCACAAGCGCCGCCACGCTATCGACGACGACGACATCCATGGCGTTGGAGCGCACCAGCGCCTCGGCAATCTCCAGCGCCTGCTCGCCGGTGTCCGGCTGGCTAACGTAGAGGTTGTTGATATCGACGCCGATTTTGGCGGCGTAGGCAGGGTCAAGGGCGTGTTCCACATCCACGAAGCCGCAGATGCCCCCAGTGCGTTGCGCCTGAGCAATGGCGTGCAGACAGATGGTGGTCTTGCCTGAACTTTCTGGTCCGTAAATCTCGATGATGCGTCCGCGCGGCAAACCGCCAACGCCGAGCGCAATATCCAGACTTAGACTGCCGGTTGGAATCGCCTCGACCTGCATGCGCGTTGCATCGCCCAATCGCATGACGACGCCATCTCCATACCGTTTATTCAGACCAGCCAGGGTCGTCTCGAGGGCTTTCTGGCGACCATCTGTGCCCATGCTTGACTCCAGTGACGACGCTTGCGCGGCGCCGATTGTTTCGAGTGGTGCGCCGGGAAGACGAAGGAAATCACACGTTGAAAATCACACGTTTCGCTGTTGCTATAGCGTTAATCTATAGTTTACCGAAACGCGGGCAAACGTGCAAACATGGTGCGCAATGCGTTGATGTGAAAGCGCTAAAGGCGTCAATCCGTCGGGCATGATGCGCCATGCCTGATGGATTGACGCCTTTAGCGTTGCCGCTTACTGATTTCTAGGTTGATATTTGATGAGCGCAGTGTTGCATATGACGTGTTGCGTGAGGGATTCCGACACGTAGCACGCCACATGCAACACTGAAAAACATGAAAACTCTGCCTAGCTAGAACACTATAATGTTGGCGCTTGATTGCATCACGGTAGATATAGCATTTCGCGCAGCTTCGTGATGATCTGGCGCAGCGTCTCATCACTCTGCATGTCGGCGTCGATCTTCTCGACGCCATGACTGACGGTGCTGTGGTCGCGTCCGCCCAGATGTTCACCGATCGCAGGCAACGACAACCCATTTTCTGTGCGTAGCAGGTACATGGCAATCTGGCGCGCACGGGCCACATCGGCGGTGCGCCGCCGACCCGTCAGGTCGGCCACGCTCATGCCATGATAGGCAGCGACGCGTTCGATGGTGCGTCCGGGCGTACATACTGTGCGGCGCGGCGTCATCGCGCCTAACACCAACTCGGCCAGGCCGAGATCAATGACCTGGCCATGGCTTTGAGCGTAGAGCCACACCTTGTTGAGCGCGCCTTCCAGCTCTCGCACATTGCTTTTGACCCGGTCGGCGATCAGCATCAGCACGTCGTAGGGCGCCTGCATTCCCTGGCGCTCCACCTTGGTTTGCAGGATCGCCACGCGCGTCTCAAAGTCGGGGGCCACAATGTCGGTGGTCAAGCCGCCCTCGAAGCGACTGCGCAACCGTTCTTCCAGGCCGGGCAACTCACGCGGAGGGCAATCGCTGGTGAAGATGACCTGCTTGCCGGCAGCATGCAGATCGTTGAAGGTGTGGAACAGCTCTTCCTGCGTGCTTTCCTTGCCCACAATAAATTGAATGTCATCCAGGAGTAGCACATCGATTTCGCGATATTTGCTGCGGAAGGCATCGGTGGCGCGATCCCGGATGGCGCTTATCAGGTCGTTGGTGAATTGCTCGGTGGAGCAGTAGAGCACGTTGTAGCCGCGCTCGAGCAAACGGTTGGCGATGGCGTTGAGCAGGTGCGTCTTGCCCAGCCCCACTCCACCATAGATGTAGAGCGGGTTGAAGCGTTGACCCGGCGCCCGGGCAATATCTTCGGCAGCCGCAAAGGCGATGCGATTATGTTTTCCGACGACAAACGATTCGAATGTGTACTTGCTATTGAGCGTCCCGACGCTGCGTGCGGCGGATGGGGCATGGGCGACCGGCGC
>DMDA01000044.1:60659-68281 GCA_003451595.1 Chloroflexota bacterium
GGTGTCACCACGCGAAACGAAATGTCAACGGAACTGCGTCGCATGATGCTTGCCAGCTTGCGTTTGATGTGTGGGCGTAGCCGGTCTTGCGCCCAATCCAGGTAGTAGGCGTTCGGCAACCCCACGATGAAGTGCCCGTCCTCATACTGGAGCACCTGGCTGGCTTGAATCCACGCGTCAAGTTGGTTGGAGGGCATCTCCAGGGCGAACTCGCTCAGCAATTGCTGCCAGATGGCGTGCGGGTCGATCGGCGATTGGGCGGTGCGCACCGCGTCTGACGTTGGCGTCAATGCGTCCGCCAACAACGTTGCACCGACGTCTTCTGCCGGCGGATGCGCAGTTGTAGGTGCATCTGGATTCAGCGCATCGAACAGTGTGCGCTCCGGGCGCTCCTCAGCGCACGGGGTCTGAATACGGCGTGAGTCAGATTCAAAAGTTTCCATAAATGGCGCCTGATGCGATTGGTGCGGCGGAATTGCTTGCATTCGCCGCCTGGTCTGCTGCAAACCGTCTATTTGCTGTCTGCCAAACATTCGACTTGCTGCTGTGTTTATCAATGTCGTCTACCCCCTGTCGCGTTCTCGGCGATGATGATTGTATCTGGCGTCGCGACAAATTCAGCCCAGACCGACTATGCGTGTCCAGGGACAAATAAAGCGCATGCAACGCTGGCAATACGCTTCTGCTCCTCTATTGATTTGGTGCGCAATGTTCCACGTCAGCGGCGAACCCACTGCGATTCGCTCGCTTGCTGGTCAGGATGCAATGAGGTGCATCCGTTCGCGAAGTCAACGCCGGCTACGGTGAGTGCTGTGACAGGCGCTGGTAACCGTGGGGCTAACTTCATCTCGATGTTGATCAGAGTCTACCAGATTCATGCTGAGTTGACAACGCCGCTTGACGACGATTCGAGCCATTTTTGTTGGCGTTATGGTCAAACCGCAAGCATGGAACATGCGTGCTACGCAAAATGTAGCGTAACCTCGATCGGCCATCGCTATCTGGCATTTGACCCCTCATTTCATCGGCATAGAACTTTAAGGAAGGAATCTTCGTTGCAAAAACCCTGTTAACCTTCTGTTATAATTGTCACCAGCCTGGCTGTGACAGCACCAGAGCAGGGCGGAGTTATCCACAGGGTTATCCACGCGCGGGGATAACTCTGGCAATTGCTGTTGTCGGGCGTGGAAAATCTGGCGCACAAAATCGGCAATCGTACAAGCAAGATCGCCAATAAAGTCTGATTGATCAATTTGTTAACAATGTCGGACGCGCGAAGCTGTTGCCATAATCTTTGCTGACGCGGACTGTGACTGTGGCCTACTTCAACTATACGACGCATTGGGCAACCGATTGGTGGGCGCGTCGGGAATTTATTCATGCCTGGTGGCGGCTCAATGCTGACGACCCCCGTTGGCTGCCGCCCGACTACGCCACCTGGCGCCGGTTGATCGTGCAACGGGACGCGGCTTACTGGCAGCAGCTTGCAGCGCAGCCGTTCTATTTGGAAGCCTTGCCGCGCCGGCGCCCATCGACCTACGCGCCGCAGCATCAGCCGATGCTGGCGGGCGCTGTCTTCGAGCAGCCAGTCGCCGCCGCTGTGCTGTTATGTGAACCAGCGCCGGCGGGCGTCGCCTATCTGAGCATGCTGCATTGCGCCAACGATGAGGAGACGCTGGATCGCCTCCTGGGTGCGGCGATGGAACGTGCAGCGGAAGCAGGTTGCACGCGTCTGGTGGCGCCGGCTGGTTTGCTGCCTGAGTGGGGCGGCGGCGCTTTGCTCGATCGTTTCGACCAACTGCCACCGCTGCACACGCCCTCCAACCCACCCTATCTTGCCGACTTGTTGGCAACCAGCATGGAGGTGTGTCAGCGTCAGCAACTCTTGATATTGCCTGTGAACGCTGTTGCAGCGGACGCCGGGCCAGCCGTGCTCAAGCCGCTGACGCTGACCGATCTGGCAGGCGTGCATCTACCCCTCTTGGCGGCGGCTTTGACGCCGCATAGCGAAAAGGCGGAACTGTCACCTGACGCCGCCGCCTTGCTGTTGCACTGGGTCGGCGTCTACCCGACCTGCGGTTGGCTGGCAGAGGTTGACGGCGCCGCGGCCGGCTTTGTCGTGGTGCAGCCCGATCTGGCGCCGTTGGTGCGCCGGACAGGCGGCGGGCGCTGGCTGCCCTGGCGCTGGTATGGAAGATGGGCGCTGCGCCGACCTGTCCGGCGTGGGCGTCTACTCTTTGGCGCCGTCGTTCCCATGTGGCGAAAGCGCGGCGTGGGCAGGCAGTTGCTGGCGGAGGTGCAGCGCCATGCCGCAGCCGCAGGTTGGTCGGAGCTAATCTGTGGCCCATTTACGGACGATGCGCCAGTCGCCTGCTGGTTGCAGCGGGCTGGTGCGCGTGTTGAGCAACATTATGCTTTGTTTGAGTGGAATGGTTGAGATTCATGATGATGACGCCTACACGACCCCAGTCGATCACGATCGAGCGCGCCGCCGGTGTGATGATCATCACCTGGCTTGACGGCCATCGCAGCGAATTCTCGCTGGCGTGGCTGCGCGCACATTGTCCCTGCGCCACCTGCCGTGAAGAACGGCGTGAGGCGGTGCTCGCCGCCGATCCGTTGCGGTTGACGGCGTCGCCTCCACCCAGCACGGAGGTGGTCGACGCTGAGTTTGTGGGGAACTACGCGATTCGCCTCACCTGGGGCGATGGCCATATCGCCGGCATCTACCCATTCAGTGCGCTGCGTATGTCCTGTCCATGCGTACAGTGCAATCCTGATGGCGCCCCGCCGCTGATTGTGGATTGAGGGCGGAGGACGCTAATCAAACGCTAACGAACTTTGTAGCTTACTTGACAAACTTTGCTGATGCGATCCGCCATCATGCTGCATACATCGCCTGCAGCATGCTCATGTTAGGAGCGGTTGGCAGGTCACACCATGCGTTTCTGCATTGCTGCGCTGCCGTCGATTTGCTTGCCACGCCGACGCCTGGAGCGCAAAGGGGGGTGACATGAATGTAAATCTAGCGGAATTCAAGTTGCTAGGCATCGATGTCAGGGTGCACTGGTCGTTTGTGTTGATCCTGGCGTTTGGCGCCTTCCTCTACGGCAGCGGCCCGGCTGGTTGGTTGATCGGCGGGGTGTATGGCGTACTGACCATGTTGTTGCTCTTTGCGTCTGTGACGCTGCATGAATATGGGCACGCCCTCATGGCGCGGCGTTTTGGCATTGGCACGCACAGCATTCTATTGCTTCCGATTGGTGGGGTCGCCAACCTGGAGCGCATCCCGGAGAAGCCAGGACAGGAGATCGCCATTGTTGTCGCCGGCCCGTTGGTCAATGTGGTGATTGCACTGTTGTTGACGCCGCTGGCGTTACTGCTCAATGGCGGCAATCATGCAGGCATCCTGGCGATGAACGCCGTCAACGCCAACATTCAGAATCCTGGCTTGCTCAACCTGCTCATCTTCCTGATCTCGACCAACCTGTTCCTGGCGCTCTTCAACCTGTTGCCGGCCTTTCCGTTGGATGGCGGGCGGCTGTTGCGGGCATTGTTGGCTTACGTGCAGCCCTATCCACAGGCGACGCAAATGGCCGTAGCTGTCGGTCGATTGCTGGCAGTGCTGATGGCGGTCTTTGGCATCTTCACTGGTGCGATTGGGCTGTTGCTGATCGCTTTTTTCGTCTACGTGGGCGGCTCGGCGGAGCTAGAGGCCGTCAGCAGTCGCGCTGTGCTGCGCCGCTTCCGGGCTGGTGATGCGCTGACGCACAATGCCGTCACGCTCTACACCAGCGAGCGGCTGGAGCGGGTCACACAGTTGATCATGAATTCCTACCAGACCGACTACCCGGTGCGCGATCTGGCAGGGCAATTTGTTGGCGTGCTGACGCGGCAAAGATTGGTTGATGGCTTGCGTCAGTTTGGCCCAGAAGCGCGGATCGTTGACGTAATGGCGTCCGCAGCCAGCATTCCGCGTTGCACACCTGACAGCGACCTTGCCAGCGTTTGGGAGATGATGAGCCGCACGGGCAGCCGCGTCGTAGCGGTGGAGGCGCAGAATCAGGTGCTTGGCATCATCACCAGTGACGATATTTCTGAGGTTTTTCAGGTGATGGGCGCAGCGCTGCAAGCGGGTCGCCGGCCACCGTCGCCGCCCGCCAGTCGCACCGAAACGCAAGAAACGCAGGGTTATGTCTGAGCCAACTGTTCGCACCTTCCCCACGGCGACAGGTGTCATCGCGTACGAGGTGCTGGAAGCGCGGACGACCGCCACAGCCCCGACGCTGGTCTTGTTGCACAATTTCATGAGCACCGGGCGGGCGGCGTGGGGAGCGTTGCTAGAAGTGCTCAACGAGCGTTATCGCATCCTCCTGCCTGACCTGCCCGGTCACGGGCAGTCCATCGGCCATCCGTCCGGTTTCCATCACCGGCGCATGGCAGAACAACTGGCTGCGTTGTTGGCGCAAGAGTCCGCGCTCAATGCACACCTGGCAGGCTGTAGCAGCGGCGGGATGTTGGCGCAGCTGCTGGTCGCCGACGGCTTGATGCAGCCGGCGACGCTCACCCTTGTCAGCACGACCTACAGCACAAATCCGGCGACGACCGGTTACATGCCGCCGCTAGACCCGGCGCACTTTCAGGCCGGGCGCCGTTGGATGGAAGCGACGGCGCGCCTCCATGACCCCTATCACTATGATGGGTATTATGCCGAAGTGGTGCTCCCCGGCTTTCGACGGCTGCGCCCGGAGACCGCCATCGACCTGCACCTGAGCGACCTGGCGCGCTTTACGCTGCCGGTCTGTGTGATCCACGGCGCCGAAGACGAGTTCTTTCCTATCACCATCCCCCAGGCAATGGCGGCGGCGCTGCCCAATGTAACGTTGCACATCATCCCTGGTCAGAGCCACAGCCTGATCTTTCGTCAGCCCTGGCGCGTGGCGACGACTATGGTACAATTCCTGGACGCTCACAACTAACTTCGCAGTTACTGACTGTCAGGTGAAGCGCTGCGTGTGTCGGTGTTGTGTGCGCGCCACATGCGGGAATCAATTCTGCACGCGGCCGCCCGGCGCCGATCATCGCTCAAGCTGGCAGCCAGTAGCATTTGCCCGACCAGGCGAGGCAGTTTATGAAGATACACAAACCCGTCAAACTGGCGCCGTCGATTTTAACGGCGGATTTCGGTCATCTTGCAGATCAAATCGCTGCCGCCGACCGAGGCGGCGCAGACTATATTCATCTGGATGTGATGGATGGCTGCTTTGTGCCGAACATCAGTTTTGGTCCGTTGCTGGTGAAGGCGGTGCGCAATATGACAGCGCTACCGCTGGACGTGCACCTGATGATCGACGAGCCCGACCGCTATCTGAAGGAGTTTGCCGACGCTGGCGCCGACATCATTACCGTGCACGCTGAGGCGACGGTGCATCTGCACCGGACATTGCAACTGATCACGGCGCTTGGTTGCAAGGTAGGGGTGGCGATCAATCCGGCGACTTCGGTGGAGGCGATTCACGAAGTGCTGGCTGTTGTCGACCAAGTGTTGGTGATGACGGTCAACCCAGGCTTTGGCGCGCAACGTTTCATCGAGACGATGACTGCCAAGATTCGGCGCATGCGGCGGTTAATGGATGAACTGTGCCCGCTGGGTGATTTGCAGGTGGACGGCGGCATCCACGTCGCCAACATTGTCGATGTCGTCGATTCTGGCGCCAACGTGATCGTCGTCGGCAGCGCGGTTTTCAACGACAAAGCCACGCCGGATGTGAACCTGGCGCAGTTGCGCGCCCAGCTGCACGAAGATTTGTAGGCGTTTGCTAGTCACACGCATCCGCATGAAGGCGTTGAGATGTAGCGGTGCGTGGCAACACGGAGCACGCATCATGCTCAGCGGCTGGACGCTTCTGCGTTACTGGAAAAAGCGTTCGTAGAAGAGCATGGATTGGTGGATGAAGGGCAGCGTGAAGAGTAGGCTATCCAGTCGGTCGAGCATGCCGCCGTGACCGCGGAAGAAGGTGCCGCTGTCCTTGACGCCGAACTGTCGCTTGATCATGCTGATTGACAGGTCGCCGAAGAAGGCGAGCACGCCGGCGATGAAGCCGATGAAGGCGCCAAAGAGCGGGCCGTTGCGCACCGGCAGCACGGCGGCAAGAAACGCTCCGGCCGCCGCTGCCGCGATCCACCCTCCGATGGTGCCCTCCCACGACTTTTTGGGGCTGAGGCGGGGGATGATTTTGTGCTTGCCGAAGGTCACCCCTACGAAGAAAGCTGCCGAGTCGTTGGCCCAGGTCACTAGCAAGCCAAAGGCGACGTAGGCAAACCCATTGTCGAAAAAGCGCAGCGAGACAATCTGGCCGAGCATGAGGCCCAGATAGATTGCAACCACGCTTGTGGAGACCCAGGTGTTGACCGGGTTGTCATGGACGAAGAGGCTATAGGTGAGGATCACAAGAAAGCCGCCGACAAGCACGCTGCTGGTGGGGAATGAAATCAATTCAATCAGCCGCACCGTGGGCGCCGTCAGCCACCCCGTGATAGCAATCGACGACTTTTGCACCTGCACCGGGTCCCAGCCGGAGAGGAAGAGCAGCACCGCCCAGGGTAGCCCAATCACGCGCGCCGGGTGATAGCCGCCGCGATCGAACATGTGATACATTTCCAGCGCGCCCACGACCGTGACGATGACTCCGAGCACGAGGCCCCAAAAACCGCCCAGATAGATCGGGATCAGGACGACGGGGATTGCGATAGCGGCGGCAATAATGCGGGTTCGCAAAAGGTTTCTCTCGGTAACGGCGCTTCTAGCAGTTGTACTGGATTGTAGCAGGCGTCATGGATTGAGCACGCGCCCGAAGCGCCGTTCGCGGTGGCTGTACTCTATGAGCGCCTTATCGAGTTCAGCTTCGTCAAAGTCCGGCCAGAAGGTGGGTGTGGTGTAATACTCAGCGTAGGCGGCCTGCCAGATCAGGAAGTTACTGAGCCGCCACTCACCGCCGGTGCGGATGATCAGGTCAGGGTCGGGCAGTTCACCGATGTACATGTAGCTGCTCAACGTCTCCTCGGTCAATGCTTCTGGGGGGATGCCATCCTGGATAATGTGGCGGACGGCGTCGAGAATCTCGGCGCGTCCGCCATAGTTGAAGGCGACATTGAGAATGATGCGGTCGTTGTTCTTGGTGACTTCGAGCGCGTGCATAATCTGTTTTTGCAGGTGCTTGTTGATGCCTTCCATGCGCCCGCTGTGCAAGATGCGTACACCGTTGCGATTGAGTTCGTTCAACTGGCGCTGAATCGTCAGACCGAGCAGACGCATCAGGCCGCTGACCTCATCCGGTGGACGGCGCCAGTTTTCCGTCGAGAAGGCATAGATGGTGAGCACTTTGACGCCGCGCCGCACACAATGTTCGAGGATGCGTCGGATATTGTCGACGCCGGCCTGATGCCCGGCAAGGCGCGGCATGCCACGCGCCTGCGCCCAACGGCCATTGCCATCCATGATGATGCCAATGTGGTAGGGCACAGCCGTGATTGCGGCTGGTAGATCGGCGCTTTGCGCAGTGGAATCTGCCTGCTGAGTGGTCACTGCCAGGAGTCTCCTTGGTCAGACGGTTTGGTCAGAC
>DMDA01000044.1:68454-86284 GCA_003451595.1 Chloroflexota bacterium
GTCAGACGGTTTGGTCAGACGGTCATAATCTCGGCGTCTTTTTCCTTGACAATCTCGTCCACTTTTTTGATGTGCAGGTCTGTCAATTCTTGAATTTTCTCTTCGGCGCGTTTCTGATCATCCTCGGAGATCAGGCTTTCCTTTTTCAGGTCGGTCAAATCCTTGTTGGCATCGCGCCGGATATTGCGCACGGCGACGCGCGCTTCTTCGCCGCGCTTGTTGACGACTTTGGTCAACTCGCGGCGGCGTTCTTCATTGAGCGCAGGGATAGTTAGCCGGATCACCTGTCCATCATTGGTGGGCGTCAGGCCAAGATCGGACTTGGCGATGGCTTTTTCGATGGCCTGGATGTCACCGCGCGTGTATGGGCGGATCAAAATCTGTTGTGCTTCGGGTATGCTGATGGTGGCGAGCTGCTGCAACGGCGTCGGTGTGCCGTAGTAGTCAATCATCAGGTGCTCCACAAGCGCCGGCGTGGCGCGGCCGGTGCGGATCGTCATCAAATCGTGACGCAGCGCCTCGAGCGCTTTGTCCATGCGGTCTTTGGCGTCGGCAATGACTTCGTTGATCATTTGCTTACTCCTTCTATGGAGGCTGGTTGACTGGTCAACTAATTATGTTATGAGCCAAACTGGTAAAAATAGAATGACAGTCCAGCTATTGTAACAAATTCTGCCGGATGTGGAAATCAAGCGGGGTGAGTTGCGAGTTGCGGAGGTGCTGCACCAAGGCCCCGCAACTCAGCAGAGAGCTTGTCAAGGCGGGGCTGCGGTCAGCCTGTAATGATCGTGCCTACCGGTTCGCCCTGGACGACGCGCTCTAGCGCGCCTTCCTGCCAGAGATTGACGACACAGATCGGGAGGTCGTTGTCCATGCACATCGCCATGGCTGTGCTATCCATCACGCCCAAACGCATGTTCAGCGCCTGGATGTAGGTCAAGTGCTCGAAGCGTCTGGCGTCGCGATTCTTCTTGGGGTCGCTGTCATAGACAGCGTCGACTTTGGTGGCTTTGATCAGCACTTCGGCGTCGATCTCCATGGCGCGCAGTGAGGCGGCGGTGTCGGTTGTGAAGTAAGGGTTGCCGGTGCCAGCGCCAAAGATGATTACGCGGCCTTTTTCCAGATGGCGCACTGCGCGGCGCTGGATGTAGGGTTCGGCGACGGCGCGCACCTCGATGCCGGTCATCACGCGGGTGGGGATGCCCATGCGTTCGAGCGCGTCTTGCAGCGCCAATGAGTTCATCACAGTTGCCAACATGCCCATGTGGTCCGCTGTGACGCGCTCCATGCCGTGGTCGAGGCCATCCTGTTTGCCGCGCCAGAGGTTGCCGCCGCCGATCACGATGGCAACCTGGACGCCCTGGTTGACGACGTTGCTGACCGTGCGCGCTACAAATTCCGCCTGACGCGGGTTGATGCCAAAGCCACCTTCACCGGCCAATGCCTCGCCGCCCAACTTGAGCAAGATGCGCCGATATTTGATTTCCGCCATAGCTGCTCCTTGTGTTGTGGTGTTGGCAAAGAAATGCCCAGCCGTTGCCAACGGCTGGGCACAAAGCTCATTCGGCGCCGACTTCGAGCCGGCTGAAGCGTTTGACTCTGATATTCTCGCCCAACGAGGCGATGCGGCTGGTCAGCAAGTCCTTGATAGTGACATCGGGGTCTTTGACAAAGGGTTGTTCCAGCAGACACACTTCGCTGAACCACTTGTCGAGCTTGCCATCGACGATGCGTTCGATCACCTGGGCGGGCTTGCCACTGTTTGCCATCTGCTCGGCGTAGATCTCGCGTTCTTTGGCAATGGCATCGGCGGGGACGTCCTCGCGCGCCACCCACAGCGGGCGGGCGGCGGTGACGTGCATGGCCAGGTCACGCGCCAGTTGCTGGAATTCGTCGGTGCGCGCCACGAAGTCGGTTTCGCAGTTGACTTCCACAATCGAGGCCACCTTGCTGCCCGGGTGGACGTAGGTTCCGATCAGCCCTTCGTTGGCGTCGCGGCTGGCTTTCTTGGCTGCAGTCGCCAACCCTTTCTTGCGCAGGATTTCGACGGCGGCTTCGAAGTCGCCATTCGTCTCGGTCAGCGCTTTCTTGCAGTCAAGCACGCCGGCATTGGTTGCCTCGCGCAGCAGTTTCACCATTTCGGCGGTAATCTCAGCCATTGTTGGTTCCTTTTTTTATTCTTCTTCGGCTACTTCTTCATCCAGCTCTTCGTCGATTTCGTCTGCGCCGTCGTCTTCGAACGCCTCGAAATCTTCTTCGTCAAGGCTTTGCAGCTTGGCAAGCACGCTCGGCCCCAGATATTGCTCCATCTCCGCCAGATCTTCGCGGCTGACCTGACCGGTCTCCGCCATTTCGACCTCGCGAATGCGCATACCTTCTTCGGCGGCGTCGGCGATGGCGCCGACAATCAGCTTAATCGCACGAATTGCGTCATCGTTGGTAGGAATGACGTGCGAAATCAGCTCCGGATTGGAGTTGGTGTCCACCATGCCGATGATCGGGATATGCATCTTGTTGGCTTCGCTGACTGCCAGTTCCTCGACGTTTGTGTCAACGATGAAGAGCATGTCGGGCAGGCTGCGCATCGTCTTCAAGCCACCGATACGGCGGTTAAGTTTTTCGACTTCGCGTTGGAGCGACAGACGCTCTTTCTTGGGCAGATTGCGAAATTCGCCAGCGTCCATGCGCCGTTCAAGCTGGAGCAGATATTGGATACGCTGGCGAATGGTCACCCAGTTGGTCAGCGTGCCGCCCAGCCAGCGCTGGTTGATGTATGGCATCCCACAGCGCAGGGCTTCTGCTTCGATGGTGGCCTGCGCCTGACGTTTGGTGCCCACAAAGAGAACGGTGCCGCCCTTGGCCACGGTGTCGCGTACAGTGGCGGTGGCGCGGGCGAGGGCCTGCACTGTCTGCTGTAGATCGATGATGTGGATGCCGCTGCGCTCCGTAAAGATGTACGGGCGCATCTTGGGGTTCCAACGGCGCGTGCGATGTCCGAAGTGAACGCCCGCCTCCAAGAGTTGTTTCATTGTGACGTTAGCCATACAATCTCCTTTTGGGTTGAACTTCCGTCTCCTTCATCCGCGTAAGCTGACCATCCGCAATCATGCGGCGGCACCCTGCTCACCCGTCAGGCGACGTGATGAATTTGGTGGCGCTGACGACGCGCCAAGCGAGGATATTATCACAGGTGGCGCCTAGGGTTCAAACGGCACGGGGGCAAAAATCAACGAACTTGTGACTGGGTAGCAGTTATGCAGATTGTCCATCTTCCCGGAAGCCTAGAACTTCCGGGAAGGTTATATAGCGGTAGAAAATCGCTCCAGCTTACGCATAACGTCCTATGGTGGGGAACGATGTAGTTTATTAGGGATCGATTCTCACATATTGTGGCTGAAGGTCAACATTTACTGTGGCCACGCCATTGGTGGCGGGAATGCGCTGAGGGTTTGCGCCATCCCTATCCAGCACCAGCACCTCGCGAGCCGCAATGAAACTGACTTCTTGAGCGCCCAGATTGCTCCAAACAATGTAGAGGGTGCTTCCCTGTTGATCATTGAAGCGATAACCTTCTACATTTGCTGGTGCACCGGTCATCTGCCCAATGCATGCCATTTCTTTTACTTGTTCCGCGTATGACTTATAGGTGAAGTAACCCTGGTCTGGCTGGTGTTGGAGGTTGATTAACCATCGATGTAATGGTGGGTCAGGGGCTTCCTGGCGGATGGCAAACCAGAAGATATTGTCGACCTTTGCACAAAAAGCCCGTGTTTGCTCTTGTACAATGTAATTCTTTTGTGCGGCTAGTCCTTGTGGGCCGTTAGTCCACATGGATGTTTCAGTCAACCAGATTCGTTTATTCCAAAAAAGATAGTGTTCTAGCGTCTTGCGAATCTCGTTGATTTTGTCACTGACAGTTGGAAAATCTTGTGGATTGATCGGGTAATAATGCAGACTGATACCGTCGAAATAGTTACCAGCGCCGCTTTCGAGTGTATTGGTCAAGAAGTCCCGATCGAAAAACTCCCAACTGTCGTAGGCCAATCCTCCAAAGAATACTAGTGCGTCGGGTAACCGCCTCTTTACAAGAGCATAAAACAGAGCCAATTGCTCAGCATATCGATCTGGATATGGTGCCCAACAACCGATGGTTGGTCCTAATTGATTTGGTGCTTTGCCATCAGGTTCGTTGATGAATTCCCATGCCTTCCCAACATCCTGATAGCGATCCATTGCAGCATTAAGAAACACCTCAAAGGCCCCCCAGTCAGTGATTGGCCCGCAACTCTCATCTGAGGCCCATTCTGGAATGCTATGGACTAAAACCAGCGCCTTGAGGTTTAGCGCTCGTAACCGATCAAACGCAGCGTCATAACGTTCCCAGTTATACACTCCGGGAGATTGTTCGATTCTTAGCCATGGCAGTTCAACTCGCATCCACTCTGTCCCGAGTTCTGCTGCCAGGATAAAGTCCTGTTCAACTACATCAGGCTCTGTGATCATGTTCCCAAAATCTGAACTGAGGCTAACGGTTAAGGGAGGTGAAGGTTGCTGTATGAGAGGGAGAAATTGTTGGAATGTGTCTGCCTGTGCTGTGGCAGCAGACTGTCGACTGAACAACTGTGAACTATTTGCTTTAGCGCTGGGGAGAAGAGGCTGCCCCGATGAAGCAAAAGCTAATAGCCAAAAGATCACCTGTGTGATACACAGGGTGGCGACAGAGGTTGCTGCAAGCAGTTTTGTTCGAGCACTCATCGATTGACCTCCGGTGGCGTGTGCAACTATAGTGCTGATGGGGAAATAGGGTATAGATAGATCTGCAGGTATGAAATGTCGGTAGCCCCCTGATTTTTTCTTATTTGTAGTGTCGATAAGGCAATGTGTCTGTTATGTTGCCTCAAACGACGTTTGTGGCGACAGCATGCATTCAATTGTAGCCACAGTTGGCAAGTTAAGGGCTGCGTATCTTTAGAATTTTGACGCCGTCTTCATCGTATGCTATATCGGCTTGCCCGGTGCTTTGAAGGGTTTCTGCATCAAACCCCCCCCCCTCATAACTTCCACGAGCACCAATGTATATAAACCGGTATCCGCGTTGATAGAGCATACTTAATGCTTCTGAATCATGTTCTGCTCTCTTCGCAAGTTTGGAGTCGGCAATAATGTCTTTTAATAGACTTACACCACCTAAGCTGGAAATCATTACACCGGTGTTTGTCTGATGATGTGATAGATAGGGAATCCAGTAGCCAGCATCAGTGCCATGTGGCGTGGTTGGCAACCAAAATGTAGTGTTAATAACGACTCGATCGTCAGCAGCAGCGTTGTCTGCCAGCCATTCGGCAGCTTTTACGTCAGCGTCAGTGACAAAAAATCGAAATGCTTCATAATCATGTGCTCTCACCCACATGAATATTATCGCAAGAAGCACAGTCACCAGTGCACTTCCCTTGCTGAATTGGCGTCTCCAACGGCGCGGGATAGTGACCGTAATGTGTTGAATCGCAGCACCAATCATAAGTGAAATTGGCATATAAAGCATAATAAGTATTGCTCCCATGTTTGTCACTGACAACACGGGTATTTTCAAGAGATAAAGGTTGCCGATTACCATCAGCAGTATGAACCATACAGCAGAAAGCCAGACAATACGCTCTTTTTGCTTCAAGCCATAGAGGGCGCTTAGTGTGGTGATTGTCAATAGCCAGGGACGAGCTGCAAGGCTTGAAAAATGACTAAGATCGAAGGCGAAGAAGCCGCTTTGGTTTTGTTGTGTTTCTGCCACATCAACGACTGGCGTTGCTATTGCTGCCCGATTGAGTTCAACCCAGGTTTTTACTGCAGGCAATACTGCAGGCAAGATAATCATTAAGGCGACGGCGCCGATGAGCATTGTCGAAAATATTGTTGAAGGCAGATTGTGTATGCGCCGTGCGCTCCACCATAAGTAAAGAATGCCCGGTAACAAGAACGCTATGTAAAATATTGATCCCCTAAAGTGGTAAAGAAACACCGCTGCGGATGCCACACCGGCGAAAATTGCCTGTGCAATCGACTGTCTTCGCTGGGTTGCTAGATCGGTTAGACGTGATTGCTCAATTGTGTCAAAGACCATGATCCAGGCAATTAGCATCAACGTCTGCGCCGCCAATTGGGTGTCTCGTCCCCAGTTAGCATAGAACGCAGGCTGATGGCTAAGCAATCCTACAACGAGCATTCCGGTGATGGCCCCCGTGCGCCCGACATACCGGTCAAGTATAAGAAAGACGCCGGCAATAGATAGGGCGTTAAGAGATTGGATAGTCCAAATCAATGCTGTGTGGGCGGGAATGCCCAACATTTGAACTACCATTCCCGATAAGGCATAAAGACCAAGATGATACATGTCTAAAGGTATATCAAGATATGGCTGCAGATTGTATGGGAGTTGACCTTGTTCAGCGGTTAGTTTGGTCAAGAGAGTGTGATGTAAGGAATCTGTCCAGGCAGGGAATGGTTGTTCATAGACAAGCCAAATACGCGAGATAAAGGTCAACACCGCAATTGTTGCGATCAGCATCACATCAATTCGGCGGAATGGTATACGCCAGTGACGGACTTTGGTTGCAGCAATTCCACTTGAGAGTAACAACAGCGTCCAACCCATCCACCCTTGAATGTGAAACCCTGGTGCGACTAGACGGAGAAAATAGAATATGACGGGATAGAATGATAGTCCAATGCCTAGCGCCAGTATGACTGACTGCAATGGTAGCCAATCACTCCAAACACCGGTCAATTTGATCAGCGCCAATCCTGGCATCACCAGCAATAGGGTCACCAACGATACACTAGTCAAAATCACAATCAGATGATTAGCTTGCATTGGAGTGTCCCCTCAGACATTCTGTCACTGACAGAGTAATTGCAAAAGGCATACTTGACTCCAGTGTAAGCTCACAGTGTAAGTAAAGGCGGCAAAAGCAAGTGTTTAGGGAAAACAAGATTCGTACTCAAAGTGAGTTATCTAGCTTGTGGCGCTCTTTGAAGTCGACGAAGCGATAGCCTAACCCACGTTCTGTAAAGATATAGCGTGGCTGGCTGGGATCTGGCTCAATCTTCTGGCGCAGGTAGGTAATATACAGGCGGAGAAGGTGATTGTCGTTGACGTATTCATGCCCCCAGACTTTGGTGAGCAATGTTTCGTGCGGCATCACCCAGCCAGCGTTCTGGATGAGGTGATAGAGCAGGCGATACTCCGTCGGGCGCAGGCTGAGCCGTTCACCTTCCACGATGACCTGGCGTCGCTGCAGATCGACTTGTAGACGGTCGTCAATCGTGACGATCTGATCGTCAGGACGTCCTTGCGGCTCGAAGCGGCGCAGCACCGCGCGAATCCGGCTGGACAGTTCGCGCGGGCTGAAGGGCTTGGTCACATAGTCATCGGCGCCGAGGTCAAGCCCTTTGATGCGGTCATCCTCATCAGCGCGCACCGTGAGCATGATGACCGGGGCGTCGCTGATGGCGCGGATGCGGCGCAACGTCTCAAAACCATCCATGCCCGGCATCTCCACATCGAGCAGCACCAGATCAGGCTGATGGTCGCGCACTTTTTCCAGCGCCTGCATGCCGTTGTTGGCCTCGAGCGTGAGATAGCCTTCGAGGTCAAGATTCATTTTCACAAAGCGCACCATGCGCGGCTCGTCATCGACGACGAGGATGGTTTTGGGTGTATGTGTGTTCATCTGTATTTTCGTACATGTCACCAATACTTGATCTGCAGTAGACCATCTGGCGGGACATGAACTGGGGCATCTTTAGGTTATTGCAACTCACACAAACTGACACAGTTGCATCCTACCTGAGGATAATCCTGTAGTGCAGGTCGCAACTGTGTCCGGTTTGCAGTAACTCTACTGAAAGCCTGGAATGGGCAGTTTGGGGTAGCGTAGTTCACCGAGATCGAGTACTGCATTGGGCTTGACTTCGATCACAATGGTGTCTCCAGTTTCAACATTGTCCAATTGATACTGAGTGACTACTGCATCCAAGATCAGAGTGTATCGCCCAGGTTTCAAGTTGTTGAAAACAAAGCGTCCATAATCATCGGTTGTGGTTTTGGGCGCCGCAGATGCCTCATAACCACTTGCCTTAGGCAAACCGTCATCTCCCAGGATCACTTCGGCAAGACCAATCACCAAACCAGCGACAGCTACATCTCCTGTTGGGCGTGTCACAATGATTTGTCCGATTAGCCCACCTGTATCGGCTGCTGTGACCGGCGTTGGTGCTGGAGCAGGTGGCATGAGTGGTGAGGGCGGGGCAAGGGGGGAGTCCGGCGCCGCCAGCGGCGATTCGGCCTGACTGGGTTCGGCTGTTGGAGGCGCTTTGGGGGTAACCGTTGCTATAACAGGTGTTGGCTGCACCTTTGTCGCAGTAGACGCCGTTGTCGGGACGACGGTTGGGGGCATAGGTGTCGCCGTGGGGGTATCCCCGCCACCGCAAGCCGTCATCGCCGCCAATACTCCTGCCGAAACTGCAATCAAAGTGATTCTTGAAAAGCGAGCACGTAATTGCTTCATCATTGCTTTCATCTCAAAAAATTAAACATGAACATTCCAGACACTGTCGGTAGCTTGCGTCAAGCGCTATGGTCAACGTGAGCAAGTCATCTGTAAGTCTATGTTCAGCTAGTTCTCTGCTTATCCTGATTTGGGTCACTAGCTGCCTGGGGGTAATCCCTTCGATACAAATCACAAAAGGAGAGGGAGATTGCAATCTCCCTCTCCTTAGAACTAAATTGTCAGGAAGAGAGGCTACTGCTTGACACCTTCATAGACCAGGAAGTTGTCATTTGTTCCTTGCTTCAGCTGGTTTACCACCGCAACCAACTTTGCTCCAGCGCCGCCATTGCAGATCGCTGAGCCGACATAGCCGTTGGCCAATTGATTGAGTTGAATGTCGTTTAGTGCCTCGCCGGGCGCCAGAGTCTTGGTCACGGTGCGGGCGTTGTTCTGGAAGGTGCAGTTTACTGTCACACTATTGGTGCCAACATTCTGCACGTTGAACCCTGTGAAGTAGCCACTGTTGCGGTCCATGATCAACGGCATCACAACCGTTTCTCCGGCATCGTTCACAGTGTTGAAGGAGACATAGGCCTCACCATTTACGTTCGGAAGGAGCTGATTGCCAATCCCTACCAACGGTTGGTTGGCCGAATTCGCCGTAACCTGTGCTGACCCAACAAACTTGGCGCCCTTCACGCAGGTGCTGGTGCCCGGAGGGGTAGCCGACGGGTGGAATGCTGCAAGCGCAAACGTAGCTGAGGCGCCCGGTTGAATTGTCTGTGTCTCCGTGCAAGCGGTGCCGTTGCCAGGAGTTGGAGTGTAACCCAGCGTGACATCGGTGGCAGTGGTGCCAGCATTCTGGATTTGGATGCCTGTGATGTAGTTTGCGTTGTTAGCGTTCACCAGCGGGAAGACCGGATTGGTCGAGGCGTCGGTGTCACGGAATCCAGTGTACGCAAAGATAATCTTGTTGCTTTCCTGGATCACCGCTGCTACTACGGGCTGATCGCTGGTGATTGTACCGGCAAAGACTGCATTCGGATGGGCTTCCTGGGACTGGTACACGACCCGTGCCGCGCCAGGTTTGATGGTGAACGGGCCAGCAGTCACGCCATTGCTATATGCCACATTGACTGTTGCGTTCTGTGTACCAGCATTTTGGATACTGTACCAGGTTGTGAAACCACCATTGTTCTTGTTCAACAGTGGCAGTAGCACCTTGGTGCTGCCTTGTGATCGCCCAACATAAGATCCACCAGCCTTGAAATCTGAAGAGAGAATGTTGACAATGCCGGCTACATTTTTGTCAGAGCCAACTACAATGGAACCGCTGAAGCCAGCCGAAACATTGCTGATCGGGAAATAGGTCTTCGAGCTGTTTCCAGGGATCGTGTCATTCAGCGGCGAACCGTTCTGGTTGCCGTCTGAGTTATTGTAGGCAGTGAGGGTTACGACTGCCGAAGTCGAAGTGAGATTGGCAATTTGGACGCCTGCTGTGTAGCCAGGGAATTGCGTCTGTGCTGCTGCCGGCTGAGCCGCCAGGGCAAATCCACCCGCCAACACGATGGCTAGGATGAGGGTCAAGCGACCGAGTACCTGAAGTGTGTTTCGCATCATCTGAAGTCTCCGTTTGTTACTGCATCTGAAACTTTTTAGTAGTAGCCTTTCCGCTGATCGAGTCTACAAGATTGGGAGATAGCCAGCCTTGCAGGGTTCGATTAGGCAGATACAACTGCACTCTCAAAGTACTTAAGTCATCGATTCGATGCAATACACCGTTAGTAGTATCTTGTCGTTCACTCTGGAAAAACGTGGTAAGGACTGTAAACTGTGGTGGCATCAATCCTTATTGACGGGGGGGAAAGGCAGATTGGCGTCGGGATTCACCCTCCGCCAGATCGCCTCGCCGCCGAACCATAGACCGACTGCCAGCAGGTCGAACGCGGTTAATGTGACGCGCACAGTCAATGCCAGAACGACAGCAACCGACATCGGCATAACTGCGGTCATTAGCAGCGTTAGACCGATTTCGGTAAATCCGAAGTTGCTCGGTAGGAAAAAGACCAGCGTCGAAAGTGCGCCAACAAGCGCCCACGCACCTATTGTATAAGGCAGATGTTCGCTACCCAGACCGGTAAATGCATACGCCAGCAAGTAGAAGATCAGGCCGCTTCCGATCCAGGCAACAACATAGGAGAAGAGCCAACAGATTAGCTGGCTATAGCGCAGTTGCGGTGCGTCTACTTTGCCAATCCGTTTTAGCAGCCATCGGCTTGATCTTGGCTGGATTAGCAGTGCACCAATGCCTACTGTGGCAATTAGTACCCAGAGATATCCGCCTGGCACTGGTTGAAAGCCTGCGACCCATAACATGACTGTTACCAACGCAGCGCCCACTGTTAGCAGCACCAACTCTAGACTGCTCACCACCGCCACCAAACGCGCTGATTCACCTTGTTGTCGGTAAAGATAGCTACGCCCCGCAATGTACCAGATCGTGCCTGGTAGCCGCCGAAAGAGATGCGAGGCAACATAGTAATCAAGATGCACGGACATGGGTAATGTACTGCCAACCGCGCGCATCTCGGCCACCCACGTGAACGCAACAATTGCAAATGTCGCGATCAGGACACCAAAGGCGAGCGCCACTGCGCACCAGTCGATTTGCCAGTCGTAGGTCAACAGCGTATCGCGCCCCTGATAGATTATGTAGATCAGTATGGCGAAGGTCACTACAATGCTAAAGAGCGCCAGTAATCGGACGCGCAGGGATCGCAACACGTTGTCTTCCGTCAGTAAGGCAGCATCGGGTAATGCTGCGGTGACATAACATCTGCAGGCCGGCAGAGAAAGATAAAATGATTTGCTAAATTGATTGGCACAGCCTTTCCAATCGCTCCCTTAACAAACTTCTGCGGACGCATCGCTGTCCAAATCATATCTTTACGGGTGCGTGGGCGGTTGAACTCGCCGAAGGGCACCGTCCGCTCAATATACAGACCGCCATTGTTCAACATGATTTCCCAAGTACGGCGTGTGGCGTATCGCTGAATTGGCTGTTCGTCGTCGAAAACTTCACCGTGATGCAAGACATGTCGAATGTTGCCAAGCGCGCCAAAGGCATTAGGTAGCAAGACACAGACTATGCCGTCAGGCTTTGCTATCCGCGCTAATTGGGCGGCGCCTTCTGCCGGATTAGCGTAGTGCTCCAAACTGCCGATGCTCATTACGACATCGGCGCAATGAGCCGGCATGGGAAGATATTGACCGTTTCCAACTATCCACTGCGCCGTTTTGCTTGACTGGGCGGCTTCGACGATGCCTTCTATTGCCAGATCCAACCCAATAGCACGAATGCCACGCTCCGCAGCCAGTTGCACCAAACGTCCGTTGCCGCACGCCACATCGACCAGCAATTGACCTGTGCGGGCCTGCGCAACTTCCAGTAGCCAAAGATAGAAAGAATCGCGCATACTGATCTTCCGCTTACGAAAAAAATCGTTGTATGCCTGCTGAATTGATCCGCCATTTGTAACGGAGCGATGTCGAATCTCGATCATTTTGTGACTGTATCCCTTCAAGGCCGCTTTTGCGCTGTGACTACCATCAACGGGCCGCGTTTGAGTGCACTTGGCACCCAGAAGAATGGAGCACTAATCAAGCGCGACGCTGGATGATAGAGCAGTCTCGCAACGCGTTGTTTGATTTTTTCAGGCCATCGATGCGCCGTCATCCAAAAACGTACGCTCAAGACAAATGTTACGTAGCCGCCAATTCCACAACTTAAGTCGATCATCTGGAAATTCGTCTGCGCCAACATCGCTTTCAATGTTTCCGGTCGAAATACAAAAAGATGACGCGGCGCATCCAGACCTGCCCAGGCATCGCCAAAGAGCGTTGCATCCCAACTCGCCAAGTTTGGTACACGGATCACCAAGATGCCGTCGTCTTTCAGCACGCGGCTGATTTCGCGCAGCGTGCCCAACGGATCGTGCACGTGCTCCAGCACGTCCCACATTGTCACGCAATCAAAGCTGCCATCAGGAAAGTTGGCTTCTTCTAGTGTACCTGGGAAAACATCGAGGTTGTGCACAGAACGCGCATACTCCGCAATCTGCGCACTCGGCTCGACGCCCTGCACTTGCCAACCTCGCTGTGCTTGCATGCCCAATAAGAATGTCCCGGACGCACAGCCGATGTCAAGCAGACGTCCTCCATGTTTGCGCCGCGTGACATAGCGCGTGCGTTTCTGGGTTCCGTACGCATATGCACGTTTCAGGAGCGAACTGGGTTCGTAGCCCGCTGTCGGATCAGTGTATGGTTCATATTCAGGAGGATAGTGTTCGCTCATCTCGGCCAGGGTCGGACGCGGGCTTTGATAGACGAGGCCACACGCCCGACAGCGTACCAAGCGCGCGACGATCTGTTTTCGCTCCAGCAGGTAGTCTGGGATCACTCGCTCATCCTCAATAGCATTGCTGCCACAAAGATTGCAATTGGTTAATTCCATCGCAATGTCCACCTGGGATAGGGTGAGAAAATGGCTATTAGCTTCATTTAGGTGCGGCTTAAAGCGGTTGTGTGTCCGCACCAACCATCTCGCCAGGCGCGCCAATTCGTGCGGATCAGGATTGCACGCCCAGCCATGATGTCTTTCGCAGTTAATAATAAGGTGCGGAGTGTTGTGAATAAGAACAGATACCAGATATGTCGAAGGGTTCCCTGTAGCCGATAAAAGCGAATTTGATTGCGAATTCGCCAATAGCGGCTCTGTGGATGATAAATCCCGGTGCTACGTGAAACTTTGTGCCACATCCGCGCCCGAGTGGCAATTCCCATTTGAAAGCCTGCCTGTTGCGCTCTCCAGCAGAAGTCGACATCTTCCGCGTACATAAAATATGCCTCGTCGAATCCACCGATGCGTGAAAAAACTTTGCGGTGTACGAGCATAGCGCAGGCATTGACGCTGTCAGCGGCAAGATAAGGTGGGAACTGCTCTGGCGCACGATGATTACGCAGTCTTGCATGCGTTAATAGTGTTGGGCCAATCCGCCGCTCTCCCACTGACCAGATAGTGTCTGGTTCGTCAGCATACAAGATCATTGGTGATATGATGCTCCAGTGCGGTTGTTCCTGTACTGCGGTCGCCAATTCTCTGAAGAACGTTGATGCAACGTAGGTGTCGTTGTTGATGAGTAGCACCCACTCTGCGCCAGCCTGTAAAGCGTACCTAATGCCACGGTTTGTACCGCCCGCAAATCCGAGATTTTCTGCTAATGGTGCATACTTGATGCGATGATCAAACGCCTGCACCAGTTGGTCGAGCGAACCGTCGGTTGAGCCATTGTCAACGAGAATCAGTTGCGCCAGTGGCAGCCCGGCTGCTTCCAGTGATTTGATACACATGATAGTATCGGGCGCTAGATTCCAATTCAGTACAACAGCGTATAAGGATGAAATCCACATTTCAGATCGGCTCATATCACAATCTAACCGACAAAACTGAACTCAGTATACTGCATCCATTACAGAACGACAGCGCACGCGATGACAAGATGTGCAAAATGATAACGCATGATTGCTAGAACCAGTGCTTTGGGGCACACTGCACACCCACACATTTTGTTCGTGGCTGGGCGCGAACTCACCTATACGCGCAACGATGTTTTGACGCGCGCTCTCCGACGGCAGGGAACTGCGCTCGATGTAATCGGTGTGTCACAGCAGGTGCGTTCGATCAGCCGGACGACAGCACACCTGCTCCCGATGCTTGCGAGCCGCTTGCTAAGGCATCGCTACGATCTGGTAATGGTTGGCTTCTACGGTTATCTCTTAGCGCCTGCTGTTAGAATGTTCACTCAGGCGCCGCTTCTCTTCGATGCATTTGTGTCAAACTATGACACCCTTTGCTTTGACCGCCAAGTGGTTGCACCTACGTCACTTTTGGGACGAGCGATCTATCAGTTTGACGCACACATCTGTCGATCGGTCCATCATCTACTGCTTGATACGCCGCAACATGTCGCCTATTTTGTTGATACTTTTGGTCTAGATGCACGGCGTATTTCCTGGATTCCAGTCGGCTGCAACGAAGAGATTTTTTATCCGCGTCCAGCGCCATCAAAGCACGACACGACAGTTGTGCTGCATTATAGTACTTTCTTACCCCTGCACGGCGTCGATGTCATCCTGCGTGCCGCAGCTCACTTGCGCGCTAAACCGGTTCACTTCCGGCTCATTGGCGACGGTCCACTTTTTGATGCAATGAAGGGGCTAGCCGCAGAGTTGCACCTCAAGAATGTGGAATTCTTGCCTCCTGTCCCACTTGCGTTCTTGGCCGAGGAGATCGCTAACGCACACATTTGCCTGGGTGGGCACTTTGGCAGCAGCGGCAAGTCGCAACGTGTGGTGCCCGGAAAAATTTATCAAATGATGGCTTCTCGCCGCGCCATTATCGCAGCGGATTCTCCAGCGAATCGTGCCTTGCTCGCACATGGAATCTCAGCGTTGCTGACGCCTGCTGGAGACCCAGAGCAGTTGGCTTCGGCAATTCTGCATCTGCACGAGAACCCAGCGCTTTGTGCTTCGTTGGCGGATGGCGCCTATCATACCTTCGAGATGGAATGTTCAGAACAGGTAATTGGCGCAAGGTTGTCATCGATTATGACCGCCCTGCTTGCATGAGTCTCTCCACTGTGTCAAGAAAGGTAAGCGCCGCAGTGTCCCAACTGTAAGCCGCTGCAGTCACCTGTCCCTGTAGTTGTAGCTTTGTCCGCAGTCCTCTATCTTTCAATAGCTTCCTTACCGCATTCGCGACTGCCTCTGGATTCTTTGCCGGTACAATCAATGCGTTGACGCCATGCACTGCATAATCGTGCACGCCACCTGAATCGGTTACGACAACCGGCTTGCCAAAAGCCATAGCTTGCAATGCTGGATACCCTAGCCCTTCACCCCAAGATGTCGAGACAAAGATATCGCAGTCACGATAGAGTGTTGCCAAAGCTTCATCGTTTGGGCGAATATGTAGTTCATAGTTGATTTTTTCTTCAATGTTACATGTACTCTTGCAGACAATCACTGCCACTGCACGCGGCTCGTAGGTCTGGATCTGTTGCATCGCTTGTACAAATTCGCGCAGCCCCTTGCGTGGACGTTCGTCTCCGATATACAAAATGCGCCAGCTATTCAGATCGGGTTTGGAGAAGGTCATTGGGACGAAAGCGTTTAGCCCGAGACCAGGACGCATAACTGTCACGCTCCCTTTGGAACGTGGGCGGACTTCGTCAGCAAGCGGCTTGGAAATGGTGACGATGGCTGGAAACCTACTGGGAGCGCACCAGAACAGCATCTTTTCCACCGGGCGCGTTCGGAACATCTCTGGGTAGTCCATGAAGAGCCACAGCCGTGCCTTTCGTCGAAAGGTTGAAGTCAACAAGACAGGCAGTGTGGTCGGTGTATGTGTGGCAACGATGGCATCGCTTGGTGGAGTCGCATGCATCAGCGATATGACCAACCGCGCCAGCTGCAGCGGGTTGGAGCCCTTTGCCGGTAAGGCTGCACTGCTCTCAACAATGGTGACGGCAGGCTTTAGTTTTTGACTAATTTCAGCGTCAATGCTGTCGCGAGGCGTTATCAGGGTCACGGTGTGTCCATGTGCCACTATGTGATTGGCAAGCTCTACGACCAATATGACGCCGCCAGAGAGTCGCAATGAAGAAAGTACAAATGAAATTCTCATTCTTTGTGGTCAGAACTGGTGGTGAGCGACTCTGGATCTGTATGCGCCCTTAGTTCGACTTGGCGGAGTCGCACCAACACCTCCTCCATCAACTTCCGATTCGCCCCAATCAGATCCGCCACCAGCCCGATCAGCAGCGTCTGGAAACCGGCGATCAGCAGTACGGCGGAGAGAATCAGCGATTGGATGTGCCCGCTCCCTGCGCCGCTAAAGTAGGCAATCAAGAAGCGTATGCCGATGGCGGCGCCAGCCACCAGCGCCACCACGCCGATGGTGGTGAAGACGCGCAAGGGACGATAGAAGGTGTACGCACGCACGATGGTGGTCGTTGAGTTCGCCAGATAGTGCGGCAGGTTGTTCATCAGCCGTGACGGACGCGTGGGCAGGTTGGTGCGCACCGGCACGTAGCGGATGGCACGCCGCTGCGCCCCGGCCTGGATCAATGTCTCCAACGTGTAGGAGTAGGAACTGAGCACCAGCGTGTGCAGCGCCGCTTCCCGCGTCAGCGCGCGAAAGCCGCTTGTGGCGTCTGGCACCTTCATGCCCGCCGCCTGTGAGATGACCCAACTGCCCAACCTTTGCAGCGTGCGCTTGAGCGGTGAGAAGTGCTCGATCTGCCCGACGCCGCGGTCGCCGATCACCAGTTCCGCTTCGCCTGCGACAATCGGCGCCACCAGTCGCGCAATGTCGTCGGCGACATACTGGTTATCAGCGTCAGTGTTGACGATGATGTCGGCGCCCAGACGTAAGCTACTGTCGAGGCCGGTCGTGAATGCCCGCGCCAGCCCCAAATTACGCGGGTGGCGCACGACGTGGTGCACACCCACCGACTGCGCTACAGTGCTTGTGCCGTCGCTGCTGCCGTCATCGATCACCAGATATTCCACCGTGTCGATGCCGGGCAACGTGCGCGGCAGCGCTGCCACTGTCTCTGGCAGCGTCCTGGCTTCGTTATAGCAGGGAATCTGGATGATGCACTTCACGCGTGGCCCGTCTTTGTTCTGTTGCAGTGCTGTCGCACCTACCGCTTTTCGCTGTCGCCCGGCTTTTTGCCAAACCAGCCCCCCAGAAATAGCTGACGCAACATGCCGCCGTCCTCTGCTTGCGACGGTTGGTCGTTGGCTGGCTCCCAGTTGCCCGCACGTGCGTGACCTTCCCAGTTGAGCCGGCCATTCTCCATGTCGGTCAGCGCCACGTGCAAGGGGTGCGCCGCATCGTCTGGTGCTTCGCTCGCCAGCCATTGACGCCACGCCGCTAATTCCGCCGTCAGTTGATCCAGACGTTGTAAGACATTGGCGCGGTTTGTCGTCAGTTCCGCGTAGAGGCCCGCCGCGCTGCGGTCGGTCTGCGTCATGCGCGCAAAGGCGACGCCAGCGATGCGTTGCGCCTCACGCCAGCCAGGCGCGCTGGAGGCCATGTGAAAGAGCGCTGCACCCAACAGGCGCGGCAGCGCATCTACTTCAGCAGCAATGCCGTCATGTTCGTCAGGATCGACGAAGAGCGGCTGCGCGCCAGCGCTCTCGGCAAAGTTGCTGGCTAGCTG
>DMDA01000044.1:86516-86932 GCA_003451595.1 Chloroflexota bacterium
GCGTGGCCGACGACGGCGTTGGTGTGGGCGGGCAGTGTTGTCGCCAATAACCTGAGCACCGGCCCAAAGACGCCATTGAGCACCAGCACCATCGTTGTGGGCGGGATGTCGTCGCGTAACAGTTCCAGCGTAGCCCCGACTTCACTCAGCGGAATCGCCAGCACGATCATCGATGCGCCCTCGCATGCTTTGTAGAGATTCCACTCCACGCGGTGCACGGCGTTGCGTTTGCGCGCCTCCTGCGCAATCGTCGGCTCCTTGTCATGACCGACGATCTCCAGTGGTGAACCGCTCTGCATGAGCGCCAGTCCCAGGCTGCTGCCTGTCAACCCCAACCCGATCAAGGTGATGCGTGGATTTGCCATCAAGTCTCCCGTCTTCTTTGACTTACTGCCTGATTTGTGAAACGTCAGGCG
>DMDA01000044.1:87103-91201 GCA_003451595.1 Chloroflexota bacterium
CGTCAGGCGTTACTCGTCACGCCATTGCTGACGGATGACGAGTAACGCCTGACACCCGCTCAACTCTGGTCGTCCGCAGCTTGCAGGCGCGCCAGCAGCACCGCTTCCGGCGTGTCGGCTTCTGGCGTGTCGGCGCGTCGCGCTTTGTTTTGGTGCTCCGCAATCAACCAGCAAGTCAGGTCGCTGGCGCCGACCGCCCGCGCCCATGCCGCGCCGATCTCAGGGTGGTGTAGCTGCACGTAGATTGCATAGCGCAGGCTGCGCGACGGCTGTGCTGTCGCCAGCTGCGTCAGCAGCTTCGGCGCTATCGCCTCGGCCAGCACCATCGGCCCGCGCAGCCATAGCCCCAGATACGCGCCAGCCTCGCGCGCCGCCACCTTGCCGACATCATGCAAGAGCGCCGCCACCGCCAGCTCAGCCGGCACGGGCGCTGCCGCCTCCATCGTTTGGAGCACGCGCAGACTGTGCCGCCGCGCATCGCGCGGCATCCGGCGAAAGAGCGCCAGCGCGTCCGCTGACAACAGCGTCACTGCTGGCGTCTCGTCGACTTCTTGTACGCCAGCCAGCAAGCCGGTCCCAAATTGACTGAGGCGGTAGCGTATCTTGCGCCACCAGCCGGCAGGGCGAGCGCGCGCCGCAGGCGATCTGGCTACGCCCACCATCAGCCCCCCACGAACCGGATCAACAACGACATAATCGCTTCTGTCGGTCCCAAAATCAACCGGGGCGCCAGCAGAATGACAACAAACATCAGCAACATGCCGTATTGCATCAAAAAGAATTGCACCTGCCGATAGCTATCGGGTAGCAGCGCAAAGAGAATGTGCGAGCCATCCAGCGGTGGGATCGGGATCAAATTAAAGACAAAGAGCAGGACGTTGATGTTGGTAAAAAACAGCAAGAACGCAGCCAGAAAGCCGGTTTCACCAAGCAGGCGCCATACAACCAGACTGAGCACTGCCAACACCAGGTTGCTTGCTGGCCCGGCTGCAGCCACCAAGATGGCGCCCCAGCGTCGATCGATGTCGATGTTGCGCGGATTCCATTGCACCGGCTTGGCCCAACCAAAGCCGACAAGCACAATCAGCAGCGCGCCGATCGGATCGAGGTGGCGCAGTGGGTTGAGGGTGTAGCGACCCTGGTAGCGCGGCGTCGGGTCACCCAGTTGCACAGCAGTGAAGGCGTGCGCGAATTCATGCACCGGCAGCGCCAGCAACAGAATCGCCGCCGTTGCCAGCAGCCAGGCTGGATTCGTATAGCGAGAGTTGCCGCTGCCCAGGATGGTCACCAGCCCGATCAGCACCAGTACACCAAAGCCGCTGATGAAGATTTTTTGTCCCTGGCTGAGGGTGTTCCAGCGATACCGTAACGTATCCAACAACGTATCCAACACTGTGCGTTCGACCTTTCCCGACTCGACTGCGCTATGCGTCGAGCACCACCATTGCGCCGCCTGGCGCTTCCTCAAGGCGATCAGTATAGCACGCATTGTCGTAGGCGAGCGAACCAGGCTGCTGTCTGCGGGTGTGCTTCCAGGCTGATGGTGCGCAGTCAGAGGTGCTTTGGGTTTCGGGCATCACTGCGGGTAAACTTCCCATGACGATGGCATTTTCATGAACCGGAGGAAGTCATGACGCTTACTCTTGCCGAGATTCAGGCCGCCGCCGCACGCATTCGTCCCTATGCGCATCGTACACCGGTGCTGACGTGCCAGAGTCTCGATGCGCGCGTCGGGGCGCAAGTCTTTCTGAAATGTGAGAATCTGCAGAAGGTGGGCGCGTTCAAGTTTCGCGGCGCGTGCAACGCTGTCTTCTCATTGACTGCAGCGCAAGCCGCGCGCGGGGTGGCGACGCACTCTTCCGGCAACCACGCGCAGGCGTTGGCATTGGCGGCGCGCCTGCGCGGCATCCCTGCGTACATTGTCATGCCGGAAAACGCCCCGGCGGTAAAGCAGGCTGCGGTTGCGGGCTACGGCGGGGTGATCACGTTGTGTGCACCGACACAGGCGGCGCGCGAGGCTACGCTGGCGCAGGTCGTGGCGGAAACGGGCGCCGAGGTGGTGCATCCCTACAACGATGAGCGCGTGATCGCAGGGCAAGGCACGGCGGCGCTCGAATTGCTGGCGGATGTGCCTGACCTGGATGTGATCCTCGCGCCGGTGGGAGGCGGCGGCCTGCTGAGCGGGACGGCGCTGGCGACGAAGGCGTACTCTCCGCGCGTGCGTGTCATTGCCGGCGAGCCGGCAGGCGCCGACGATGCCTTTCGTTCGCTGGCGGCGGGGCAGATCGTGCCTTCGGTGGCGCCACAGACCATCGCGGATGGGTTGCTCACCTCGTTGGGCACGCTTACCTTTCCGATCATTCGCCAGCACGTCGAGCAGATCGTCACCGTAAGCGAGACGGCCATTATTGATGCGATGCGCTTTGTGTGGGAGCGTGCCAAGCTGGTCGTGGAACCGTCGGGCGCGGTGCCGGTGGCGGTGTTGTGGGAGGGCAAGATCGACCTGCGCGGACTACGCGTGGGGGTGATTCTGTCGGGCGGTAATGTCGACCTGGATCACTTGCCGTGGCAACTTTGATTTCTACGTTTTCTGCTTTGTAACGCTTGACCACCAATCGAAAGGATTTTCACCATGACTCTCAGCCATTTCCTTGACCAGCCGCGCATCTGGTACGGCGGCGACTACAACCCGGAGCAGTGGCCGGAAGAAGTGTGGCGCGAGGATGTGCGCCTGATGCAGGCGGCGGGCGTCAATCTGGTGTCGGTGGGGATTTTTTCTTGGGCATGGTTGGAGCCGCAGCCCGGTCACTATGAGTTTGGCTGGCTTGACCGCGTGCTGGAACTGCTGTACGAACATGGTGTCCATGTCTGCCTGGCGACGGCGACTGCCTCGCCACCGCCCTGGCTGGCGCACCGCCACCCGGAGAGTTTGCCCGTCACTGCCGATGGCGTCACGCTTTGGCCAGGAGGGCGCCAGGCGTATTGTCTGCACAGCGAGGCGTACAAACAGGCGGCGTCGGCGCTGGTCGCGCAGCTGGCTGCCCGCTACCAGGATCACCCGGCGCTGGCAGTCTGGCACGTGAACAACGAATACGGTTGTCACGTCAACGAGTGCTTCTGTGATGTCTCGGCGGCTGCTTTTCGCACCTGGCTGCAAGCTCGCTATGGCACGCTCGATGCGCTCAACCAGGCGTGGGGCACGGCGTTTTGGAGTCAGCGTTACGGCCAGTGGGAGGAGATCAACCCACCGCGTCGCGCCCCGACCTTCGCCAACCCGACGCAGCAGCTTGACTGGCGCCGCTTCTCATCGGATAGCCTGATCGCGTTGCATGATATGGAGGTGGCGATTTTGCGCCGCTTCACCCCGCATATCCCGGTGACGACTAACTTCATGGGCTTCTTCAAACCGGCGGACTATCGCAAATGGGCGCATCATGAAGATGTCGTCTCGCTTGACACCTATCCCGATCCGGCGGACGCCTTTGCCGCCGTCCAGAATGCTGCTCAGTGCGATCTCACCCGATCCCTGGGCGATGGTCGGCCATGGATGTTGATGGAGCAGACGCCAAGTGCCGTGAACTGGCGGCCGCGCAACGTGCTCAAGCAGCCAGGCCAGATGCGTTTGTGGAGTATGCAGGCGGTGGCGCGCGGCGCCAATACCGTCATGTTTTTTCAATGGCGGGCTGCCAAAGCCGGCGCTGAGAAGTTCCACGGCGCGCTGGTGCCGCATGTTGGCGTGGAACATTCACGCGTCTGGCGCGAGGTGTCGGCGTTGGGCAATGAGCTACAGGAGCTTGGCCCGTTGGCGCAGAGTCGCGTCGTCGCCGAAGTGGGCATCCTGGTTGACTGGCAGAGCTGGTGGGCGCTCGAACAGGACTCGAAACCCTCGATAGCCGTCACATTTTACGACCGCCTGGCAGCCTTCTATGGGCCGCTCTTTGCCGCCAACCTGACCACTGATTTTGTGTTCACCGACAGTGAGTTCGCACCCTATCGGCTGTTGGTGATCCCCACTCTCTATCTGGTCGATGACGCTACCGCCACCCGGCTCGAAGCATATGTGGCAGCGGGTGGAACCGTCGTCATCGGTTTCTTCAG
>DMDA01000044.1:91415-92268 GCA_003451595.1 Chloroflexota bacterium
GCTTGCGACTTGTGGGCAGATGTGATCGATCTGGAGGGCGCCACGGCGCTGGCAACGTTCACCGGCAACTTTTTTGCTGGACGCCCGGCGATTACCGAGCACACTTTTGGGCGGGGACGCGCGTATTATATTGGCACCCGGCTGGCCGATGAGGCGATGGGCGCACTGCTCGGTCGCATTTGTCTTGCGGCGGGCGTCACGCCGGCAGTGAGCGCGCCGCCGGGCGTCGAAGTAGTGCGGCGCCGTACAGTGGATGGCCGCGATCTGTGGTTTGTGCTCAACCACGGCCCCGACACGACAACCGTGAAGTTGCCGGTCTCCGGGCGCGATGTGCTGCGCGGTGTGTCGACGTCAGGCGAGGTGACGCTGGCGCGGTTCGATGTGGCGATCGTAGAGGCTGCATGAAACCTGGCCGCCCTGCAAGGCGCGCTGGCGTTGATGCGCCCTTCAGGAAACCTTGATTTCGGTAAGCGCCCGCCTATGGAAGTGCGCGTGAAACTCCTTTTCAGAATCTGCGCACTTCTCATAGATAGCACAATCCAACATCGTACATCCGATATCTTCCCGGAAGCTCTGAGCTTCTGGGAAGATGAGCAAAGTCTATTTGTGTTGTCTATCAGGAAATGGGTGACTGGGTGCGTGACTCTACCCTTTGACTTTAGCTGCATCACTACCCTACAATGATGGAAGTTTGTGAGCCGGTGCACGTTCCTGATTGGTTTCTTGATCTTTGCGTGATACTGATTGCACTCTCTCGGAAGGCGTAATGTCTGATGACGATGGTAGACATAACAGTAAAATATTGCCGACCGGGAGGCCATGAAGGTCCATCCACGTGCGCTGGCGTCTCCAG
>DMDA01000044.1:92513-93217 GCA_003451595.1 Chloroflexota bacterium
GATCTTGCTGATCATCGAGCCACAGGATGGCGTCCGCCTGGCCATGATCTCCCTGGCATGGGGCATAGGCTTTTCGCTGATCATGACATTGGTGCGCCGCCAACGCTGGTTAGTAGCGACCTGGGCGATCCCTAGTATGATGTTGCTGGGCGTGGTGCTGTTGGCGCCTGTCCGCGACGTCTCCTTTGACGTCATCAGTTGTGGCGTCATGTTGGCGGCGGTCATTGCCACGCTGCTACTCAGACGCCGCGGGGCAGTGGTGTTTGGCGGGCTGGGCATCCTATACACGGGATTGCTGCTGGTGCTGGGTGTAGACGCCCCCGGCGTTGCCACAGGGGCCTCGTTCCTGTTGCCAGTGCACATTGTGTTGTTGGCGGGCTTTCTGCTGACGAGCGTGCTGGTGATCGGCGTGATCGCAGCTCACCTCGAGCATATCTCACGCCGAGATCGCGCCCTGGCGGCGCAACTGGCCACCAGCCATCGTGAGTTGGACGCTGCGCACAGCTCGCTGCAGGCGCAGGCAGCCGCCATTGAGGAGGAGCGGGCAAAGTTGGCGGAGCATGTTGCTGCGCGCACCGCCGAGCTGATGCAGAGCAACCGCGAACTCAACCGGGCTTTGCAGGGGCGCAACGAATTTCTGGCTAGCGTGAGCCACGAGCTGCGCACCCCGCTCAACGCCATCATCGGCCTGACCGATGCGCTGG
>DMDA01000044.1:93460-99879 GCA_003451595.1 Chloroflexota bacterium
ATCGACGAGTTGAGCCAGAGCAGCCTCGACACCATCCGCGCCGAAGCCAGCCGCAAAGGCATTCGCGTCCACTATCGATGCGATCCACGCCTGACGACAATCTGGGCCGACAGCCTGCGCTTAAGACAGATTCTAGTCAACCTGCTCAGTAACGCCGTCAAATTCACCGATTCCAACGGTGAGATCGGGTTGGAGATCGAGTTGACGGTGGCAGGCGACGTGGTCAACTTTATCGTTTGGGATACAGGCATTGGGATTGCCGCCGATGATCTGCCGCGCCTCTTCCAACCCTTTGTGCAACTGGACGGTCGGCTGAATCGACGTTATGGCGGCACTGGCCTGGGGCTTGTCATTGCCAGGCGGTTGGCCGAATTACATCGAGGCACGATTTCGGTGCATAGCGTCGTGGGACAAGGCAGCCGCTTTGTAGTATCATTACCTAATATTGTGGCGCCGTTGCCGGAAGCCAGCGCAGCGAACAGCCTGGCGCCAGGCAGCGGCCAGATGGTGGACAGCGTACATGTGCCGGTTGTGCACAGCAACGGTGATTCAGGCAGCGTACAATGAGCAATTCACGGCAACTGGCGTCAGCGGAGCCACTCAGTAAATCCACTATTCTCGTCGTCGATGATGCGCCTGCAGGACGTGAAACCTTGCAAGCGTTGCTCTTTGCCGATGCCTACGACCTTTATTTTGCTAATGACGGTTTGCAGGCGCTTGAAATGGCAGCCAGGGTGCGCCCGGACCTGATCTTGCTCGACGTCATGATGCCAGGGATTGATGGGTTCGAGGTGTGTCGGCGGCTGCGCGCCACGCCTGAGCTGGCGCACATTCCGGTCATCATGGTGACGGCGTTGGATGATCGCATGTCACGGTTGCAGGGCATCGAGAGCGGCGCCGATGACTTTGTCTCCAAACCGTTCGATTCCGCCGAATTGCGCGCGCGCGTGCGCACCATCACGCGTCTCAACCGCTACCGGCGCCTAGTCGAGGAACGTGCGCGCTTCGAGTGGGTGGTGGAAAATGCCGAGGATGGCTATCTGCTGATTGATGGCGACGCCATTATCTATGCTAATCCTCGCGCACAGATATTGCTAGGGCTGGATGGGAACGACTGCCGCACTGAACACCCTTCGCTGATCGCAACCGTGCAGCGGAGCTTTTCCTGCGAGCCAAAGGAACTCTGGAGCCAGTGGCCGCATGTGCAGAGTGACCACCAGGATGTGCAGCTGTACCTGATTGCCCCGGAATCACCGACTTCGCCTGTCAACTGGATCGAGATGACAATCTATGGGCGCTTACGCAACGACGAGAATGGTCGGCTGGTGCGTTTGCGCGATGTCACAGCGGCCAAGACCAGCCTGCGCGACATGTGGTCGTTCCACACCATGGTGATGCACAAGCTCAACACGCCTATGCATATGATGCTGGGCAGTATGGAACTGTTGACGCTGAACCCGCTGGACACCCTTTCCACCCGCGAGATCGTCGATCTGGTGGAGATGGCGGCGAATGGCGCGCAACGGTTAGCAGCGGCGATCAATGATGTGCTGCAGTACGCAACCGCGCCATCGCTGGTGATGCGGATGGGCGAACGCTTCTGCGTGGATGAACTGCCACGACTCATCGCAGAGACGATAGCAAATTTGCAGATGACGCACGTGGTTAGTGACATTCAGGCCCCACCGGGGCTTTGTTTGAATATCTCACCGCGCGCAATGGAATCGATCTTGTTCGAGCTGCTGGAGAATGCTGGAAAGTTTCATCCCACGCACACCCCACAGGTGCAGATCACCGGGCGGTTTGCCAACGAGCGATTCCGGCTGGACATCCAGGATGACGGCATCCATCTCTCGCCCGACCAGCTCAAGCGCGTCTGGCTGCCTTACTATCAGGGTGAACGTTACTTCACCGGCGAGGTGCATGGAATGGGGCTGGGATTGCCGATCGTGGCCTCGATCCTCTGGGAGTGTGGCGGCGATTGCTCGATTGCCAATCGCAGCGATGCTCCCGGTGTCGTGGTTCACCTCGTGTTTCCGACGTGGTCTACTGACCTCTAGATTGCTAGAAATCACTAATTCTTGAGGGCGCGAACTCGCCTTCTTGTCTGAATGGTTGACACATGAACATCCTCATTGATCTGCTGGTGGCGCATCCACTCCTGCTGCTTTTCCTCGTTGCAACGCTTGGTTACTATATTGGCGAAATCCGCATCAAGGGCGCCGGACTGGGGATTGCCGCCGTACTGTTTGTGGGGCTGGCCATCGGTGCGCTTGATGCGCGCCTGACGTTGCCGCCGGAGATGATCTCGCTTGGCCTGGTGCTCTTTATCTACTCGGTCGGGCTGGCGAGTGGGCCGGGCTTCTTTGCTTCGTTTTCGCGCAGTGGGTTACGCGATAACCTGATGGTGGCAGGCGTGCTCCTCGTGGCCGCGCTGATTGTGGCCATAGAGGCCGCGCTGCTGAATCTCAAGTCGACCGTGGCGGCTGGCGTCTATACCGGCGCGCTGACCAATACCCCGGCGTTGGCGCAAGTCC
The DNA here is from genome assembly GCA_003451595.1 of Chloroflexota bacterium. Taxonomy (GTDB): domain Bacteria; phylum Chloroflexota; class Anaerolineae; order Caldilineales; family Caldilineaceae; genus Caldilinea. The sequence goes on from DMDA01000044.1 coordinate 95,998, forward strand.
TAAGTTACGTCGCCAACAGCCCGCTGCATCTTGCCGGTAAAGCCGTTGGCACCGAGCCGGTTGTCGGCTATTCGGTGGCCTATCCGATGGGCGTGATCGGGCCGATCTTGATTATTTTGCTGATGCAGCGCGTCTGGCGCATCGATTACAAGCGCGATGCGCAAGCCGTGCGCGACATGTTCCCCGTTGAACAGGAAATTTACAATCGCACCGTGCGCATCACCAACGCCGACATAGTGGGTGTGCCGATTCGCGATCTGAGCAAAGCACGGCGCTGGCGCGTTGTCTTTGGTCGTTTGCAGCGCGGCGCCGTGATCGAGCTTGCCACTGGTGACACGGTGTTGCAACCGGGCGACCTGATAAGCGTCATCGGCACGCCTGAAGATGTCGATCCTGTGGTGAAGGAGTTGGGCGTGCTGGCCGCTGAACAGCTTGATCTGGATCGCAGCGCCTATGATTTTCGCCGCGTCTTTGTTTCCAACCCGGACCTGGTGGGGCGCAGGCTGGCGGATCTCGACCTGCCGCATCGCTTTGGCGCCATCGTGACGCGCGTGCGGCGCGGCGATATTGAACTGTTGGCATTTGGCGACCTGGTGCTGGAACTGGGTGACCGTGTGCGGTTTGTGGCGCCGCGCGGTCAGGTGCGCCCACTTAGCGAATATTTTGGCGACTCCTACAAGCGATTGAGCGAAATCAACTTTGGGGCGTTGGGGCTGGGCATCTCACTTGGTTTGCTCCTCGGCATGATTCCTATTTCTCTGCCCGGCGGCATTGAGTTCAAGCTGGGCGAGGCGGGTGGCCCGCTGATCGTGGCGTTGGTGCTGAGCGCCCTGCGTCGCACTGGGCCAGTTGTCTGGAGCATCCCCTACAGCGCCAATCTGACCATGCGCCAGCTTGGGCTGACGATCCTGCTTGCCGGCATCGGCATCCGCTCTGGCTACACCTTCCTGACCACCCTCAGCCAGGAGGGCGGCATGACCATCCTGTTGGCTGGTGCAGTCATCTCCCTGCTGACGCCGCTACTGGTGCTCTGGATCGGTTACCGCCTGTTCAAGCTGCCTTTTGGCGTGCTGACGGGCATCGTCTCGGCCGTGCATACGCAGCCGGCCGTGCAGGCTTCTGCCCTGACCCAAGCGCGCAACGATCTACCCAATCATGGCTATGCACTCGCCTTCCCGATGGCGACGATTGCCAAGATTCTCCTGGCGCAGATCATCGTGGCGTTTCTACCCTACATACGCTGAGAGACGCGTTGCACAGTGCTTTTGATGCAGCGGCGCCAGACGCGCGGAGACACACGGACAGACCGCGAGGTCTGTCACGCGTTTCTCTGCGCGTCTGGCGCCGCTGCAGCAGATCGGCGGTAGATCAAGTGACGATGCACGCAGTTTCCCTATGAGGCAAAAAGGAATCAACACCATGCGTAAAGCGAAGGAACTTTCGTTGCCTGCGGCGCCGCCCATCGGCAGCGACGTCCAGGGGGATGCGGCGCACCGCCGGGCGGTGTTGCTGCTGGTGGTGTGCGTCCTCTTGTGGAGCACCTCTGGCGTACTCATCAAGCAGTCGAGCCTGAGCGCGCTGGCTATCGTTGGTGGACGCAGCGCAATTGCTGCGATGGTGCTCTGGCTTTTCTTGCGTCGCCCAAGATTTACATGGTCGGCGCCACAGGTGGGCGGCGCGATCGCCTACTTCTTCATGGTGGTCTTCTTTGTGCAAGCTACCGTGCTCACCTCGGCAGCGAACGCGATCTTGCTGCAATATACGGCGCCAATCTGGGTGGCGATCTTCAGCTTCTGGTTTCTGGGGGAGCGGCTACGGACGATGGACTACGTCGCCATTGTCGCCATTCTGGCCGGGATGTTGCTCTTCTTTGGCGATGCCCTGACGCCAGCGGGAATGCTGGGCAATGTGCTGGCGGTGCTCGCCGGTGTGGCGATGGCATGGATGACGCTCTTCATGCGCAAACAAAAGGACACTTCATCGCTGGAAACCGTGCTGTTGGGCAATCTGCTGGCGGCGGCGGTAGGGCTGCCCTTTCTGTTCACGGCGCAAGTTCAACCGCTGGACTGGGCGATTGTCGGTTTCCTGGGCGTCTTCCAGCTTGGGCTGCCTTTTTTGCTTTACGTCACCGCCATTCGCTCCCTTTCCGCCATCGAGGCGATCCTCATCGCCTGTCTCGAACCGATCCTCAATCCGATTCTCGTCTTCCTTTTCGTTGGTGAAACGCCTGGCCCGATGGCGTTGCTTGGCGGCGCGATCGTGCTGCTGGCTGTGCTCGGACGTGGTGTGATGGGTGTGCGTGCCACGCGGGGAAGATAGCGCAAGCTGCGCCAACAGTTGACATTTATGCCGTTCTCCGCACAATGGCGGTCAGATGCACAGTCACCTGTTGCCTGGCCGGGCGCCAAGATGCGGAAAGGGAAGCGGCATGACCAACGCCAAAGTACTGATTGTGGAAGACGAACCAGCGCTGATCGAGACCCTCGACTATTCGCTGCGCAAACAGGGCTACGAGGTGCTCACGGCGAGCGATGGACGTAAGGCGCTCGACGCTGCGCGCCAGCAGACGCCGGACTTGATCGTGCTTGATATCATGCTGCCCGGGCTGGATGGCTTTGAGGTCTGCCGGATTTTGCGCAAGGAAATGAATGTGCCGATCATCATGCTCACGGCGCGCACCGAGGAGGTTGACAAGGTCGTGGGGTTGGAGGTCGGCGCCGACGATTATCTGACCAAGCCGTTCAGCATGCGTGAACTGATCGCGCGCGTCAAAGCCAATCTGCGACGCGTGCGCATCGACCGCGAAGAAGCAACCGCCAGCGCGACGCAGCTGGTTGCTGTCACTGAACGCATGGTCTTTGGCGATCTGACCATCGACCTGAGCCGTCGCGAAGTCTCTGTGCAGGGAAATGTCCATCACCTGAAGCCAAAGGAGTTCGACCTGTTGGTGTTCCTGGCGCGCAACCGGGGTATTGTGCTTAGCCGCGATCTGATCCTGGAACGGGTGTGGGGGTGGGAGTTCGACGGCGGCAGCCGCACCGTCGATGTCCATGTGCGCTGGCTGCGCGAAAAGATTGAATCTGACCCTTCCGACCCGCAGCGCATTGTCACGGTGCGCGGGATCGGCTACCGTTTTGAGGGATGATGCACGGGCTGTTCCAAGCAAGGGGAGCGCTACAGACGCTTGCCCCGAAGGTGAAGCATGCCCGTGTTGCAATCAATTTTTACACAGGTTTGAAGAGTTGTTAATGTTGAGACGTTACGCTGTGCCTACATTTGATGTTGCCTTACACCGAATTGCACAGCCATGCAGCAAAGCACTGTTTCCCTTCCGTCGCAACAAGATAACACGGGTCAACTCACCGCCAGGAGTACAGGCCACGCGTCTATGCCGGCTGTGGCGGACGCCCCCGCAGACGTTGAGCGGCCTGCACCTGCCGCTGCAGGAGCGCTATCCGTCGTGAAGCCGATCACCTGGGGGAGTCTCCGCGCAACCGTGCGCGATCGCTGGCGTTATGTCGCAGGCGTCTTTGCTGGGATGTGCCTGATTATCGCTGCCCTGATTTGGTTTATCGCCGCAGCGCCGCGCACGCCCATGGAGATAGGACTGGCGGCAGTGGTTGCCATCGTGGCCGCGACGTTGCTGCTGATGGCCGCGCTCGACGTGAGTTCCTGGCGCGTGCGGCAGATCACGGCCGTGATCGAGCAGATTGCCAGCGGCGACCTGGATGCGCGCGTGCCGGCGCGCGGTCCCGGTGACATCGGCGCCCTGAGCCACGCGGTCAATCGCATGGCCGAGCGTTTGCAACGCCAGAGCCGCAAGCGCAATCGGGAACGCGACCGGTTGCACACCGTGCTCCACGTCATGGACGACGGTGTGAT
>DMDA01000044.1:100103-101225 GCA_003451595.1 Chloroflexota bacterium
AACAAGACCTTCGTCCAGGTTGTGCGGGATTATCGCGTCGCTGAAGTGTGGTTGGCGTGCATTAAGGAAGGCTGCGAGCAATCCGCCACACTGGAACTTGCCAACGATGCCTATGTGCGCGTCATCGTGACCCCTTTTTTGCTTGGCGCTGCCAATGGCTACCTGGTGCTGCTGCAAGACCTGAGCCACCTGCACCGGCTGGAGACTGTGCGTCGTGACTTTGTGAGCAATCTTTCGCACGAATTGCGCACACCCCTGGCCTCAATCAAAGCGCTGGTCGATACGCTGCGCGATGGCGCCATCGAAGACCCGCCTGCAGCTGTCCGTTTTCTGGAGCGCATGGAGGTCGAGGTTGACGAGATGACGCAAATGGTGCAAGAGTTGCTCGAACTCTCGCGCATCGAATCAGGACAGGCGCCACTGCGTCTATTTCCAACCTCTGTCGACAAGTTGATCGAGCCAGTCATTGAGCGGTTGCGCGCCCAGGCAGGCCGTGCTGGTCTGACACTCAACGTCGTCCTGCCCGCCAACCTGCCCGAGGTGATGGTCGATGCCGACCGCGTGCGCACGGTGATCTTGAACCTGGTGCACAATGCCATCAAATTTACCCCACCCGGCGGTTTTGTCACCGTCAGCGCCCGTCTGGCGCCGGACGCCAGCCCCGATGCGGTTGTGATTTCTGTTGCCGACACCGGCATTGGCATCCCTGCCGAGGATGTGCCGCGCATCTTCGAGCGTTTCTACAAAGCCGATCGTGCACGCAGCGGCGGCGGCACGGGTCTCGGTCTTGCCATCGCCAAACACACTGTACAAGCCCACAACGGCCACATTTGGGTCGAAAGCACTGAAAATGTGGGCAGCACTTTCTCCTTTTCATTGCCGCTTGTTCACCTGCCATTAACAAACCAATAAAGACACCTTAACGGCGATGCTCCTGATTCTTAACTCTGTTGCCCTATGGTTATAGCGGGTGAGAATAATCAGAAGCCATCTAATCGATTTGGGGTCAACAAACGCAGTAGCATATCAAGCATGCAAGTATGAAAGGGAATGAAAGATGCGAACTGTAGTTGGAATGCTAGTTCTATTGTCGATGCTGCTGAGTGCATGCACTGCAGCAGC
>DMDA01000044.1:101458-103100 GCA_003451595.1 Chloroflexota bacterium
CAGCCGCTGCACCGGATGGTGGCGCTGACACGATCATCATTGACGGCTCCAGCACGGTGGCGCCGATCACATCGGCGGTGGCTGAGGAGTTCCAGCGCGAGAATCCAGACGTACGTGTACCGGTCGGTATTTCGGGTACGGGCGGTGGCTTCAAGAAATTCTGTGCGGGTGAGACGGATATCTCGAATGCATCGCGCCCGATCAAGGAATCCGAATTTGAGGAGTGCAAAGCGAACGGCATTGAGTACATTGAATTGCCGGTGGCTTTTGATGGGATGGCCGTGATGGTGAACCCGGCAAATGACTGGGTGGAATGTCTGACGGTCGAAGAGTTGAAGAAGATTTGGGAGCCTGAAGCTGAAGGCGTCATCATGAATTGGAATCAGGTGCGCGAGGGCTTCCCGGATCGCCCGCTGAATCTGTACGGCGCCGGCGTCGATTCGGGCACCTATGACTACTTCACGCAGGCGATTGTTGGTGAGGAAGGCGCCAGCCGTGGCGATTTTCTGCCTAGCGAAGATGACAATGTGTTGGTGCAGGGCATCGCTGGCGATGAAAATGCGCTCGGCTTTTTTGGTCTGGCGTACTACGAGCAGAATATGGACAAACTGAAACTCGTTGCGGTAGACAATAATGTTGGCAATTGTGTGTTGCCGGACATCAACACGGTCGCTGACGGCACCTACCAGCCGCTGTCTCGCCCGATTTTCATCTATGTGAACCGGGCGCGTGTGGATGAGAAGCCCATCCTGGACGCGTTCATCGATTTCTACATGGCGAACGGCAGCAAGCTGAGTGCTGAGGTGGGCTATGTGCCGCTGACCGACGAAATCTATCAGGCTGCGCAGAATCGTTATGACAATCGCGTCGTGGGTTCGATCTACGCTGGCGGCGGCTCACAGGTGGGCGTATCGCTGCTTGATTTGCTGAGCGCTGAGTAACGTCATCCGATGTAACGGTGCAATTCATCAGTGAAGATTGTGAGTTGCACAAACAGTTGGAGGTTGCGATGGTGTAAAATCATCGCAGCCTCCAACTTTGCTATCAATCAACAGATGAAGAAGGTGTAGGTTCTACATGGCGGTGACAGATTTTCAGTCGCAAATGCCGCAGCGGAACAATGATCTGGGTGCGTCCAGGCGTCGGCGTGCGCTGGGTGAGCAAATGATCCAGTTCATCTTGCTGGTGTGCGCCGTAGTCTCCATCGGCACGACCATCGGGATTATTCTCGTCTTGTTGCAAGAGACTATTTTGTTCTTTCAGCAGGTTTCGCCGTTGGAATTTTTTGGGGATACACGATGGACGCCGCTCTTTGCATCCCAGCGATTCGGCGTCTGGCCGCTGGTGGTCGGCACGGTGTTGGTTGCGGTTGGCGCGATGGCGGTTTCCCTGCCGCTGGGATTGTTGGCAGCAATCTATCTGAGCGAGTACGCCTCGCCGCGCGTGCGTCGTTCTCTGAAACCGATTTTGGAGATACTGGCTGGCATCCCGACCGTGGTGTATGGTTATTTTGCGCTGACATTTGTCACGCCGCTCCTGAAGCAGATTTTTCCGGGAACGCAGACGTTCAACGCGCTGAGCGCCTCGTTGGTGATGGGCATCATGATTTTGCCAACGGTCGCCTCCATTTCCGAGGATGCAC
>DMDA01000044.1:103290-104548 GCA_003451595.1 Chloroflexota bacterium
ATCTCCGCCGCTTTCATCCTGGCGATTTCACGTGCCATCGGCGAGACAATGATTGTGGCGATTGCCGCCGGTCAGCAACCGAAGATCACCTTCAACCCACTTGAATCAATTGAGACAATGACTGCGTACATTGTGCAGGTCAGCCTGGGCGATACGCCCCACCAAAGTCTGGCGTACAAGACAATCTTTGCTGTGGGTATGTTGCTGTTTGTCATGACTTTCGCCTTGAATCTGGTCAGCCATTGGATCACGCGCCGCTATCGTGAGGTGTATGAATGACAACCGATGTTCGAACATTTGTCGATCAAACCAACAGCGACCAAGGCTTTGATATCAGCGCACGTCAGCAATTGAAGCGTCGACACACCACTGGACGCATCTTTGAGATTCTCGCCATCAGCGCCATTCTGGTCGGTATGATCTTTCTGATTGTGTTGTTGGTGGATGTTGTTATCAATGCTATTCCGTGGCTGCGTTCAGAATTGTTCACAGAGTTTCCTTCCCGCTTTCCTGAACGGGCTGGTCTGCGCTCGGCGTTGTTTGGGACTGCCTGGTTGTTATTCTTGACTGCGCTCTTTTCATTTCCGGTGGGGATCGGCGCCGCCATCTACCTTGAGGAATATGCCCGCAAGAACTGGTTCACGCAACTGATTGAGATCAACATTGCCAATCTGGCAGGCGTGCCCTCGATCATCTATGGTCTGCTTGGGCTTGGTCTTTTTGTACGACAACTTGGGCTGGGACGCAGCCTGATGGCAGGTGCGCTGACAATGGCGTTGTTGGTGATGCCGGTGGTGATTGTAGCCGGACGCGAAGCGATCCGTGCTGTGCCCAGTTCGATTCGTGAGGCCGCCTATGGATTGGGCGCCACCCGCTGGCAAGTGGTCTGGGCGCACGTGTTGCCGATGTCTCTGGGCGGCATTTTGACCGGCACCATTCTGGCGCTATCGCGCGCCATCGGCGAGACAGCGCCACTGATCACCATCGGGGCTTTGACATTTATTGCCTTTGACCCGCGAGGCCCCTTCGATATTTTCACGGTGCTGCCAATCCAAATCTTTAACTGGATCTCGCTGCCACAGCAAGACTTTCATGATCTGGCGGCGGCTGGCATCGTTGTGCTGTTGGTCATTCTGTTAGCGATGAATTCACTGGCAATTTACTTGCGAGGTCGTTTCCAGCAACGTTGGTGAGGGCGTATGAGCATTTCTCTTGATTTTCAACTCTCAAAGCGTAACGATTCCCAATGGCATGGGCA
>DMDA01000044.1:104783-106152 GCA_003451595.1 Chloroflexota bacterium
GATCCGGTTGAAGTGCGCAAACGGATTGGGATGGTGTTTCAGAAGCCAAATCCTTTCCCAAAGAGCATCTATGAAAACATTGCCTGGGGCGCCAAGATCAATGGTTTCAAAGGCAACATGGATGAATTGGTGGAGCAGTCCCTGCGCGGCGCTGCCTTGTGGGATGAGGTCAAGGACAAGCTGAAGCAAAGCGCTTACAGCCTGTCGGGTGGTCAACAGCAACGTTTATGCATTGCGCGCGCCATCGCTGTGCGTCCAGAGATCATCTTGATGGACGAGCCAGCATCGGCGCTTGATCCAATTGCCACTTTGCGCATTGAGGAATTGATGCGAGATTTGGTGGAACAGTACACAATCATCATCGTTACGCATAATATGCAACAGGCTGCCCGCGTCGCCGACTACACTGCCTTCTTCATGGTCGATAACTCGCGCACCGGCTTCCTGGTTGAATATGGCGAGTCTGACCAGATTTTCACACGCCCGAAAGACAAGCGCACGGAAGATTACATCACCGGGCGCTTTGGGTGAGTGCATCAGCAGCAGTGCGACGACGCGCGTAGGGTCTCCTGCATGGGCGCGTCGTCGCCTGTTATCGAGGCAATCCCCTCCGTAGCCTCAACTTTCCCTCGATAATCTTACGATTTCCGCCTTTCATGACGCGGAAATACATCAATACGCCCTCAAGTCGTCAGGCAAATTTTGCTATAGTTTTGGTGCGCCTGCGCAGTTTCTAGTAGGCGCGCCTGGCTAGGTTTTATCGCAGCCCTGTTCATGTTGCGCACATGGGAACAGGGCTGCCAGGTTGTCGCCACCCCAACAACGTTCATGCAACTTGCTCATTAGCCAGGCAACTGCCTTGAATTGCGTTTTGTTGACTACGGGTGGAGAAGATGAACAAATCCCCAAGTCGATCACAGCGTTGGCTGGCGTTCACGATTCCGCTAGTTGCGATCGGGCTGGTCGCAGCCTTCCTGTGGCTTGTGCGCAGCAGTGCGGATGGACGCTCCTCGCCGGCCGCAGTGCAGGCTGGTTATGTGGCAGCGACATCTGTAGCGCCCGTGCTTGTCACCCCTGCCCATGAAGCTGCATCGCTTCCGCTGCCTGTCCCTCATACACCCACACCAGCGATTGCGTCGGCCGCCACTGACGTCGCCGCCACTGACGTCGCCGCCACTGACGCCGCCGCCANNGGTGCGCCTGCGCAGTTTCTAGTGGGCGCGCCTGGCTAGGTTTTATCGCAGCCCTGTTCATGTTGCGCACATGGGAACAGGGCTGCTAGGTTGTCGCCACCCCAACAGCGTTCATGCAACTTGCTCATTAGCCAGGCAACTGCCTTGAATTGTGTTTTGTTGACTACGGGTGGAGA
>DMDA01000044.1:106352-109956 GCA_003451595.1 Chloroflexota bacterium
CACTGACGCCGCCGCCACTGACGACATTGTCGCCGTTGTGGGCGGCATCGCCCTGCTGCGTCAGGAGTTGGAGACAACGCTTGCCATTGAGCGCGTCATGGCCGGGTTAACCGGACAGCCGCCAGCGTCGCCGGACAGTGTGCTCGAACAGTGGATCAACACTGAGCTGGTGCTCCAACGCAGTGGTGCACCTCTTGATCCCGAGAAGGCGGCAACAGCGTTGGACGCCATATTGGCGCGTTACGGACATGCGCACAGCGCATTGCTGAATGCGCTGGCGGCGGCGAACATTGCGGAGACGGCGTTTAACACCTACTTCGCGCGCCTCGTCGCCGCCGATGCCTATCTTCGCGCACAGATAGCTGCCACCGGCCTCCCTGCTGCTAACCTGATTAAAGCATGGCAGCGGGAGGCGCAGATCAGCTTTGGCCCGGTCGCCAATGCCATCCTGGGAACAGCGGTAGCGTCACCGCAGGCGTCCCCCAGTGTACCTGTCGCCACCGCGCCGACGCAGGGCGCTGCAGCAACTGCTACGCCGGCTGCCGTCATGGACGCTGCGGCCATGCTTGATCCTGACGCACCGCGCGGCACAGAGATCGGCCAGATCGCCCCGGACTTTGCGTTACCGACAGTTGGCAGCAACGATTCTCAGTATACCTTGCATAATCTTTTGGGTGGTCCGACCGTCTTGATCTTTTGGACGACCTGGTGCCCCTATTGCTTGCGTCAGACGCCGGTGTTAGTTGCAGCGCATCGCCAGTGGGGTGAGGAGATACAGTTTGTTGGCGTCAATGTGGCGGAAGATGTCGGTGTTGTGACGCCATACATCGCTGAGCATGCGATTGACTACCCCATCTTGCTGGATCGTGATAGCGTCACGGCTGGCGCCTATGCCGTCCAGGGTTATCCGACCACCTATTTTCTTGACAACAGCGCACGCATCGTTGCTCGCCACGTGGGTGCGTTAACAGAAGAACAGCTGAATAGCTACCTGCAGATGTTGCGACCCGTTGAATAGGGTGTGAAAGGTGCAACCATGAACGCAGACACCGCTTTGTCATTGAGGATCGGCTACCCTGCAGTCCGCATCGATAGCTGGCAAAGTCCGAGTGAGCAGGTTCGTAAACTGGCGAACTTGCTCATGCTGTTTTCCATGCTGCTGTCGATGGTGTCGCCGATCTATACGCCGGTCTACAGCGTGACGCCCAGTTTTGCGTTCCCCGATGAACTTCGCACCTATACCGCTCTGCCGGCGCGCCCGGAAACCGCCAGCGCGCCCGGCGCCGACGCGAATGCTCGTCCGCTTGCCGCCGCGCCGAAGAACGGCGATTTTTCGCGTCCAGAGACTGCGGTCGCGTCCACTGCTCTGCTGGGTGATGCGTTGGCGCCAGCATGGTACGGCGATTTGGCGCGCCTGGAGACTGCGGCCGCGCCCGCCGATCTGCTGGGCGACACCCTGGCGCCGGCGTGGTACGACGATTTGGCGCGCCTGGAGACTGCGGCCGCGCCCGCCGACCTGCTCGGCGATGCCCTGGCGCCGGCGTGGTTCGACACAACGTCAGCTCCAGAGATGGCCGCCTCGGTTGTCGCCGATACTGGCGCAATGTCCCGCATTTCTCTCCCTGCCAACTGGCGCATTCTGGACACCACGGGCGTCGAGGCTGCTGACGCGCCAACTGTCCAGGAATTCGAGTTGCTCGGTTCGTCGCTACTGCCCGACTGGTACGCCGCCAGCGAGGAGCCGCTCGCCATGGCGCGCAACAGTAGCGGGACGGATTTCGAGTCGATCTTGTTCAGACCCCTGCAACAAGAGAGCGGGGATCAGTGCGCTGCTTCTGGCAATGTGATGACGCTTGAGGTTCCGCCGTATCCGGTCAGTCGCGGCAATATCTACGGCGATGTCTACACGGTCACGGTGCGCAACACCAGCGGCTTGACGACCACCAACGTCGTCCTGCAAATTGATCCAAACGTTGGGTTCTACTACCTCGGCGATTCCGCCTCTGTGGAGAGCAATATCAGTGGAACCCTAACCTACAGCGATACAGGCACTGGGATTCCAAACGCCATTGCCCGCATCACGGTGACCGGCGATATCACAGCAACGACGCTCGATCCGGGCGAGATCATGACCTTCACCTTCAAGCTGGCGACAGATGGAGATGCTGCATCGGCACAGGCGCTGGAAGTCCGGCTATTCAGCGGCGCCACTTATTGTGCAGTCGGTCAAATCCAGAACGTCCAGACCGTGCGCGGCAACCTGACGGTGCAGAAATCGCCCAACATTCGCTCGGCCTGGCTGGGCGATGTGCTGAGCTGGACGGTGACGCTGCGCAACACAGGCCTGGGCACGGTCTATCATGCGCAGGTGGCGGATATCTTTGGCGCTGGCTATGTCAACACAGATGTGAGCCAACTGCCGACCACACCGATTACGCTGGAGGCAGGCGCCGCCGCCACCTATTACGTCACCGGCACCGTCAATTCGTGCACCAACCTGACCAACACCGCCAAAGTCTGGTGGTCGATCGGCAACGCCGATAGCACGGCTACGCTCACCAGCCCTGCGTCCAGCCAGGTGGATGTGCGCTTCAACCTGGTGAACCCCAATGTGACGCTGCAGGTGTCACCCAACACCATCAACTTCCCCTTCTGCACGCCGATGACGCAAACAGTCGTCATCACGGCAACGGCAAGCGAGGCGGCGAAGAACGTGCAGATTGTGGCGAATACACAAGGCTTCAGCGTCACCAATGTCAGTGCCGGTTGGAGTTATGCTGGCGGCGTCTTTACCTATGTTGGCGGCGCGCCGGCAGGCGTGATGTACAAAGATCAGCCGACCACCCTGACGTTTGATCTCACCGGCCCGACGGCGTGTTCTTCTGGCGCGAGCACGCTGAGCTTCCGCCCCACCTATCAGAATGCCTGTGATGTGCCTTTCAACGGCGCGTCCGTCTCGGCGCCTGCGGTCACATACGCCGCTGATCGCCCGGGATTGAGCGTCACACAATATGCACCTTACGCCGTGCGTTCACGCGGCGCCTTCACCTATGTCGTCTATGTGGACGCCACCAATCTTCAAAATATCACCGACACAATCTTTGTTACGGACCTGGTGCCGGCGGTCTTCCGGATTGACGCCGTCAACGCTGTGACCGGGTCGGTCACCATCAGCGGACAGCACGTCTATTGGAACATTGATACGCCCGGCAGCGGCAACCTGAGCACCAGCATGGAGATTGCCGTGACCGTGCGCGACGACGCAGCGTGTCAGGCGTTCACCCAGCAAGCGAATGTCGTCACGGCGACCGCGCCCACCTGTCCACAATGTGGGCCACTGTCCAGTGAGTCGCTCGGCTATACCTATATTGAAGATGTGGATGCACCGCTGATCGGCACGAAGACCGTCTCCGGCGACCGCGAAGTCTGCGGTGAAACCGGCTTTCTCTACACTAATGATTTCTATGTCAGCCTGCCGGTTGGCATGAATTCGCTGATTTTCACGGAGACGCTTGGCACCGCGACAGGCTTCACTGGCCTGGCCGCGCCGCTCACCTATCAGACCGGCACCCTGAGCGTCACCCTCAACGGCATCGACGCCACC
>DMDA01000044.1:110206-110783 GCA_003451595.1 Chloroflexota bacterium
TCGAGATCACGAAGACAAGCACGCCGACAGCGGTGAATGCGGGCGACAACGTGACCTATACGCTGATCGTGACCAACAATGGCGCCGCCGCTGCCAACAATGTCGTGGTGAGCGACACACTTCCGCAAGGATTGACCAATGTGAACGTCAGCGCCAGTCAGGGTAGCTGTCCGACGGACGTTGCTTGTGCCCTGGGCAGCCTCGCTGCAGGTGCAAGCGCCATCATCACGATTGAGGCCACCGTCGCCACCACACAGGCCGCCGACATCATCAACGTGGCGTATGTCACGCACGACGGGTTGGACAATGCAATGGCGCGTAATCAAGCCCTGGTGCGCACGCTGGTGACAGCCACCACTCCCCTGACGGCGACCGATCTGAGCATCAGCAAGGTCGGCGCCGCGCTCGAAGTGAACGCCGGCGACAATGTCACGTACACCGTCGTCGTAACCAATGGCGGCTCCTACACCGCCAGCAACGTCGTGGTGGTGGACGCGCTGCCCTTCAGCTTTACGTTGGTCAGCGCCGCGCCTAGCCAGGGCGCCTGCAGTGGTGCGCATCCGCTGACCTGCGCGCT
>DMDA01000044.1:111111-112544 GCA_003451595.1 Chloroflexota bacterium
AACGCGTGTGAACCGGAGATCGTCACCGTCAATGTCACGGGCGGCTCCACCAATGCGCTGGCGGACAACCTGGTTGTGACGCTGACATTGGGCGCCAACGATGTCTACACCATCGCCGGCTATGGCGGCTTTTTTGCGACCAATCCGCCGAGCACTGTCATCTCCAACGGCAACCAGATCACCTGGACCTGGGACGCAGCGCTGCCGATCACTGCAAACGGCTCCATCAATGTGCAGGTCTTGCGCCCCTGTGCGGCGACGGGCAATCTCGTGGCGCAGACTTCCTTTCAAGATCGTTGTGAAGCTCCGCATGCTGCCAGCGCCACCAATAGCTTCATCCCGACGAAACCCGAACTCTATCTTTTCCTGACGCCGGCGCAATATGAAATTGTCGACAAGAGCGCCGTGTGGACGGTCTATGTGATCAACACTGGCGACGGCGATGCGGTCAACGCGCTCATCACCAATACCCTGGGCAGTGGGTTGGCGTTCAGTTACTCGGTGATCAGCGGGGCCACCGGCGTTGTCACCACGACCGGAGTGGGCGATGGCAACGATGTCCAGTGGTTGGTGCCGCGTCTGAGCGTGGGTCAGCAAATCCGCATCGACGTGTACGCCGACGTGATCGCGTGTGACGGCTTGAACATGCAGGCGTTCGCCAATGCCAGTTGTTTGAGCGGAACCTGCTCAGCCGTGGGGCCGCAGTCGATCAGTCTGCTGCGTTCGCCCTCGGCGTTGCTCTCCAGTAACCGCCAGGTGGCTGTCTTGCCGATGTGCGAGAGCGGACCGGTCGAGCTGATCGTGCAGAACGCGTCCGCCAGCGCCACTGAATACAACTTTGTCGTCACCGAGACCGTGCGCTATGCGACCATCCTCACTGAGACCTTGCGCCTGACCGTGACGAATCGCGCCGGTGCGGTCATTACGGCGACGAGCGCGTTCACGCCGGTGTTCATCACTGACGGATACACACAGACGATGGTGTGGAACTCGGACGATCTGCCGCCGAATGACCCATTGCGCGCCATCCTCGATGAGCGCGCCGCTGGCGACATCATCCGCATTGGCTTCCGGGTGCAATCTGACTGTTCCTCGGCTGACCAGGCGCAAGTGCAGTCGAAAGCTACCGCCGTGGACGCCTGCCAGGCGCCGTTGAGCGCCAACGAGAACGCCGTATCGCTCACTGTGACCGAGCCAGAGTTGGAAGTGACCAAGTTGATGCGCAATGTCACTGTCGGCGGCAGCTACAAAGGCAATAACGTCTATGCGAGCGCCGGCGATACGGTCGTCTACCAGGTGACGGTGCGCAATCGGGGACAGCAGCAGGTCACGCATCTCTTTGTCGAGGATCAACTGCCGCCATCGTTTGCGCTGACCTCACTGTCGCCGCTGACAACCAGCCAGAGCGGTTCACCGCCGCTGCTACGCTGGCA
>DMDA01000044.1:112767-113394 GCA_003451595.1 Chloroflexota bacterium
AGCACCAGCCCCTCGCTCTCGCTCGCCACGCCCGCCGTCACGATCGATCAGTGCAGCGGCGGTCCGATCGTCGTGAACTTCCCCAACAACGGCGCACGCGCCGAAAATGTTGTGATTACCTACACCCTGCCGCCCGGTCTTGCCTACAACGGCCTGGCGGCTGGCATCTATCCGACGCCGACCATCTCACCATCCATCGGTGCAACGGGTGCGATCACCTGGTTCTATCCCGTGATCGACCAGGAGGTCACGACCAACACGTTGCGCTTCAATGTCATCAACGCCGTCGGTGTCTGCGCTGCTGCGGGTCTCATCACAGGAACGGCGCAGATCGGCTACGAAGATTCGTGCGGCAACCCGCGTGCGGATGTTCCATCCAGCGTCACCGACATCACCGTGCAGAAGTCCAACATTGCTGTCGGTCTGGCGCCGGTGACGCGCACCGTGGTCGCTGGCCAGGTCTACACGTGGACGGTGACGGTCACCAACACCGGTGACTCGCCGACCAACAACCTGGTGGTGACGGCTACGGTCGGCAACGGCTGGGAGATGCTCTACGCGGGCGTCGGCGCGCCGGGCGGCGCCGCGCCGGTGACGACCACCAGCAGCGTGACGTGGGTAGTCGGC
>DMDA01000044.1:113637-113929 GCA_003451595.1 Chloroflexota bacterium
GGCGAAGATTACCGCACCGTCGTTACGGCAACCACAGCGTGCGCCAACGGCGGCTGTTTGCAAAGCGAATCCTTCACCGCTTATGACACGCCGAACAACGCCTTCACCAAGATGGCGGCGCCAACCAACGCCGCGATCGGCGACCTGGTGACTTTCACCGTGCGCGCCGACCTCTTTGGCAACGTAACATATACGAACACCGTTGTGACCGACACACTTCCCACCGGTCTGGGGTTTGTCACCGCCACGCTTTACCTGGATCAGGACCTTGACCTGTCTCTTATACACATCT
>DMDA01000066.1:0-1847 GCA_003451595.1 Chloroflexota bacterium
CCGTTGCCCGTTGCGCATCGCCCCTTTGCAACGTTTTTATGGCGTCACGATCACCTTCAGTCCCTCACCGCTGTTGGCGGTGGCAAAAGCGGCATCGATCTCGTCGAGCGAAAAGCGATGAGTGATGAGCCTGTCAATCGGGATCGCACCGCGCGCAAAGAGATCGAGCGCCATAGCATGCGCAGTCGGGTGATAGGAAAAGGCGCCCAAGACTTCGATCTCACCGTAGTGAATGCGATTACCGTCAAGCGTGGTCGTGGGATTCGCTTTGGGCAAGCCGCCAAAGAGCACCACTTTGCCGCCCTTGCGCACCATCTGCACCGCCGCCGCCTGTGTCGATGCATCGGGATTGGCGCAGATGGCGATGTCGGCGCCCAGGCCGTGCGTCAGCTCACGCACGCGCGCCACCATGTCCTCGCGGCTGCTGTCGATGATGGCGTCCGGCTCGAAGCGGGCGATCAGCTCACGGCGACGCTCGCTGCGCACCACGATCAACGCCCGCGCGCCACGCACTTTTGCGATCATGACCAGCAGCGCGCCGATCGGCCCCGCGCCGATCACAACCACGACGTCATTCAGGCTGGTGTTGGTTTTAAGATGCGAAGCAAGCACGGACGAGCATGGCTCCGCCAGCGCCGCAATCTCATCGGGCAAGCCAGCCGGAATGGGATGAGCAATGCCGTTTGCCAACACTTCGCCAGTGACCGCCAACTTTTCGGCAAAGCCGCCAGGATAGCCGGGTGTGATGCCGAGCAGACGCGTATGATCACAGAGGTTGAACAAGCCGCGTTGACAATACCAACAGCGACCGCAGTGGATGTCCGGAGCTAACGCTAGCCGATCGCCGACCGCGAGGTGCGAGACTCCGCCGCCAACCGCAATCACTTCGCCGGCAATCTCGTGACCAGGAATAATGCCATCCACGCCGGGCGGCAATCCTTCACGCCAGCGCCGTAGATCAGAACCGCAGACGCCACACGCTGTCACACGCAGGATCACGCCATCGTCGGGCAGGATGGGATCGGGAACCTCGCGCACTTCAAATTGTCGAACGCCTGTTTGAATCGCTGCTTTCATGCTCAGAATTCACCTCGAGAATGCGAAAGTGTAAATTGTGGATATCCGCAGGTATTTTCACCTGCATCAGTCCGTTCCTTCTGCGTCCTCCATGTTCTATCCTTCTCCCGGTCGCCCAAATTCTGCACTCACTGCGTCGAGCACGAGCACCCAATCAGGGCCGTCGAAAGGTGGGGAGAAAGTTGCTGTTCCGCATGCTGCGAAGCCGCCGATGAGGGAGGCGCCGCCGGTGCGCGGATTGTACCACCAGGCGCGCGCCTGTGCGTCGGCCACCCAGTCCAATGTTACCGTGATCGGTTGCACCAGCGGCGTGTAGATCAGGGCGTAGCGACCCTCTATATCGCGCGTGGCACGCATGTGGCTGCCGCGTTCGGTTGGGTTGTCGACCAGAATGCTCTGGTCGGGAATACGGCTGAAATAAGGTCGCGACTCCATAAGCCGACGCAAATAGCCGATCTGCATCGCTCCTGGACGATCCAGTGCCTCGGTCCAGAGGCGATCGGCGTGGTTGATCGGCGAATAGTGGGCGCCGCAGAATTGCCAGATGGCGTGATGTCCGTAAGTCACGCCGCAGCCCCCGGCAAAGACTGAACGGTAGGTCTGCTGACGCACATCGTGGTCGCGATAGTAGCCGTTGGCCAGGCTCCATGTTGGCCAGGGGTTAATCGGATGATCCTCGTAGTTCGGCTCGCCGTCTAAGGTCGGCTTGATGGGCTGCAATGCATAGTCGCGCTCGATCATCTCCCAGACCGGCGCGCTGCGTCCGCTGC